>CAYVZG010000068.1:0-24455 GCA_964455805.1 uncultured Desulfobacula sp. | reverse complement strand
GGGGGGTCAAAATTGGACGCTGACAGGGGGTCAATTTTGGATGCTGATTGACAGCTTAATCCAGAAAAGCTTTCTACCGAAGATTTTTCTTTCACTGGTAGTGATAAGAAAGTGCACGAAATTGCCTCAGAAAGAGAAAGGTTTTATGCATTCAATTCCAAAGCCTTGGAAAAGCTTAATAAACACCAAGAATGTGCTAAAATATGTCAAGAAGCATTAAATTCAATTAAAAAATTCCATTATAGCAATGAAATCTGGTTTAAGAGGCGACTTGCTGTTTCGTTATCGATGACTGGATATGATCAAAAAGCCTTAGAGATACTTCATTCTATCCTTAAATTTAAAAGGGAATGGTTTTTATATTATGATATAGCAAAAGTCTTTTACATTAAGAAAGAATATGCAAAATCTTTAAAATATGCAGTAAAAAGTGCATTGTCTGGTGGGAAAAATGAATACAAGTGGGAACTGTTCTTTCTTATGGCAATAATTTATAATGAAACAAATGAAATGAATTTAGCTAAACGACATTCTGAATTTGCTTATAATCTGAGAAAAGAAAACGATTGGTCGATTCCTGATGAATTAGAGCAATTCATAGAATCCATCGGTGGTGAACCAGATAAAGAGAAAAATACAAAAATATTATACAAGGATTTATATGAACATTGGTCTAACTCTTTATTAGAATTAGAGGGATGTATTAATGGGACTATAAAAACTATATTGCAGAATGGGTATGCTGGTTTCATAACAGATAATGATAAAAATATTGACTATTATTTCAATATTAAAGACTGCCAGATGAATAAAAGAACTGTTAAACCTGGTTTAAAAGTCTCCTTTTCATTGGCAGACAGTTTTGATAAAAAGAAGCAAAAAGAGTCAAAGATTGCTGTGGATATTCGGAAATTAGAAAAATAAATTTGCTACCATCAAAAAACAAGAGGACAAATGGCTTACAAAAATTTAAATATAGATCAAGAAAAGTTGGCTAAAGTTCTTTCAAATGAAAACTCCTTTCATATTGATAAACCAATTAGAATTAAACAAAATAAAAATGGTTCAAGAAACATAACCTTTCTTAAAGAAGGGATTGAAGCTTCCATTTCTGTATTTTTAAATAAGGGAGGAACAACATCATTCTGTGCTATTGGTAAAAATCACGATTTATCTAACCTGTTTATTGATTATCTAATAGAAGAATGTAAGAGAAGTAATTCTAAAGGCAATGTTATTTCTTATAAAAATATTGATCAAACAGATTTCGATTTATTAATGGAATATTTTGGTGAGGATGATTCTATTGTAGAAGATATTGAACCGTATAAGAAAGATGATCAAATAGTAATTTATAAACTACACAGCATTTATAAAGATGAAATAACAATTACAAGATATTCCAATAAAACAATATTGATTCAGGGTCGTCCTTTATACCTTTTCAATGAAGCAAAATCTTTTATCAATGAGTTAATTATTGACTTTAATCAAGTTGTTGAAGTGGAATCAGATACATATAAAATTGATATTGATGTTGATGAAGTTAGAGGGGAGTTAAAAGATCGATTATTTAGTGTTTATGATCAAATTGATGAAAAGATCCTAAAAGTAATGACTCCGGCCTTATCATTGATGAAAATTGATGTATCCTTAGAGGATTATTCTTGTTGTATTTATCCGGCTTTGAGAGGACTGGAAGGATATATCAGAATGCTTTTCAATAAATTTTCAACAGATAACAAATCTGTTGGAAAAATTGGTGCTTACTTTGATGAAACCAAAGATTATGAACCAAAACAGTTTCTAATGGACGATTTGAAAAATCCTGCTGTGTGCGATGCACTAAAAAGTGCTTATGTTATATATCAGAAACATAGGAATTCACTATTTCACACAGATAGTAAGAACGTTAAATTAACACGATTAACCCATACAAAAGAGACGGCTAACTCCTTGATAAATGAAATATTTGATGTTATAAACCAAACCTTTTACCGGGTATTGAATGCAAAATAAAAAATTTGAAATAAAAGAGCTTAACTCAAAAACTCATCCTTATATAGTTTTATCAACTCACCATGTAAATCCAATAGAATGGGTTGATGAACTTGAAAGAGAACTGAGTAAAAAAAAGTATTCAGGTAGAATACTTTTAGATCTCCTTTTATCCAATGGATATAATGAGGATAGATTTTTTGAGATTTATTTTGATGGTACTAAATTGAACCTTGATACTTTATCCAATTTGGAAAGCGTATCAGATGAGGTACGGCTCTTTTCTGTTGAATATTATAGTCAGCATACTGATATGATAAAGAACAGTGTCCTAACCAAACCTCAGCGATATTTAGTGAAGAAAAAAAGAATTTACTAATCTAATTTTGATTGAATTGATTTTAAATATTCAGTGTCTTGATAAAGATCTTTACCTCTTGCTCCTGCCTTAGCAAGTTGATCGGCTTCCTCATTTAATGGATCTCCAGAATGGCCTTTGACTTTTCTTAACTCTAATTTAACCTTAGCAGATAATTCTAAGAGAGCTTTCCAAAGATCAGGATTAGAAACAGGCTCTCCGTTTGATTTAAGCCAATTGTTTTTCTTCCAGTTTTTTGCCCAACCCTTATTAATACCATTGATGACATAGCTTGAATCTGAATAGATTATAATCTTTTTATTGCTTTCCAAAAGGTATTCAAGAGTTTTAATTACAGCTATTAATTCCATTCGATTGTTTGTTGTTAGTTGAAACCCACCCGATATTTTTTTTCTACCAGCTATTACTATGCCATAACCTCCTGGCCCAGGATTTCCTAAAGATCCACCATCAGTATAGACTATTATATAATCTGGTGATTCAAGTTCTTTGTTGTCAGCAATACTTTTTTGGGGTGTTACTGTCTTTTTTTCACCCAATGGATCTTTCATGAAATCAGTAGCGTCTTTGTGGGTTTTAAAACTTTTATAGATAGCTCCTGAAAAACCTATTACATGGATTTTTGCATCATTCCAATCTGTGTAAATACCTGGTTTTACACCTTTTACAACGGCATAATATTTTTTTGGTTTTTTCATATTAAATGATCTTAAAAACGTTGATTTCAATAAAAAATTTATTTTTCAAATGTAATACGAATTGAGGTTCAGATCAAGAATTACCTTAATTCGTGTAACTCAGGGTAGGGTGGTTTGGTTTGTCTTTTTTTTATCCAATGTTTATCAGGTGTTTATCAGCTACTTTTCAGGTGCTTTAAGGACGTAGCATTTGAAAGGAGCCTGTTGGTTCAACTCCCGCCGCCTCCACCATTCATCAGTCCGATTTAACCAGGACAGAATAATAGCTCCATTTGAAATATAAACAGGCCATAAATTTATAATTTAATGGAATTCAAAAACTTGACATCATATTTGTCAAAAAAATATCAGTCTCTGAAAGAAACGGTCAATGTGTGAAACGGGGCAGTTTATATTAAAAAGTTCAAGAAAATGTTGTCAAAGACCTAACGCTCTTGTCGGAAATCTATGTACTATTTTTGACAACAACTAATGTCAATTTTCCAATTTATTGAAATATTGACATAATTTATTTTCCATATTTTTGGCATAAAGATTGCTTCTTGTTTCTGGTATAATTAATTAATTCTGAAAGGTAAAAGATTATGCTCTTAAATGTTTGCGCTGCTAAAACGCAGGAAAAATCTATTCTTGTCATTGATGATGAACTTCCAATTCTGGATATGTTAAAAACTTCCTTAACCAGAAATGGTTATACTGTTGATACCGCTCAAAGTGGTGAAGAGGCGTTGAAAAAAAACAAAACTAATGGTTACAAATTAATCCTTACGGACATCCAGATGCCGGAAATCTCTAATGATCAAGTTCTCAAGAATCTTAAAAACGATGAAGATCCCACTCGTGTTATTGGCATGTCGGTAACTCCATGGCTTCTAGATCAGGAGAATTTTGATGCGGTTCTATCCAAACCTTGTACCTTAAATGAATTACAAGATACTATTGCTCAAGTCATAACCAATTAAATTTATTTTTTTTTTAAAAATCAGTAATTACACATTTAATTATGGTAACTGTAAAATGAAAAAATGGCTTTTGGTAACGTTCTGAGCTCATATATCGTAATTCAGGCATTGAAAATATAGTTCCCTTTACCCGACCGGGAGCATATTCCAACCCTTAATGGATTTTTATACTTTGATTGACCCAAAAACATGTTTCTATCTTACTAAATTCAAGGAGGTTGTCGGATGGCTACGAAGAAAAAAATAAAAAAAATTCAAAGCGTCCATCTGAAATTGGATATAGGTTCTGATCTTTTTCTGCAGTTCAAAGATAGGGAGGACTATTTTCCAAGTTACCTCATTGGATTAAAACCAGATGCTTATATGATTATCGAAACACCCGCAGTTTTAGGAAACGAATACGCAGTAACCAAAGGAAGACAGATTATTTTGAAATACAAGCATTTAGGTGAGGTATACAGATTTAATGCAAGTGTAATTGAGTCGCTCGAAAAACCATTCAAGATTACATTTATAACCTATCCGGCACAGATTGAAAAAATTGAGTTTCGTAATTCTTCAAGGGTGTTTTGCTCAATGCCGGCCACTTTTTATTATAAGGACAATAAAGTTCAAGGAACGATTACGGATATCAGTATTGGTGGGTGCAGGTTCAAGACAAAAGATATCAATAAATTTGAGGACATAACTCTTATAAAAAGAGATGAAGAAGTAACGCTACGATTCGCCCTACTGGGTTTGGGAAATACAAAAGAGTTCATCGGCACGGTAAAAAAAATCGGGTTTGATGACGATATTATCTTGAGAATCGGTTTTAAGAAAATCGATACCGAGTCTCGTGATATGATTGCCTCCTATATTGAAACAACAAGTGATTAAAGAAATTTATGATTTATTTTTTTTGACACTGTAAATACGTCTGTTTAACTGTCATATTTTTATAGTCGAAATTTGTTTTCAAATTCAAAATCAAACCTGTTCATAGCGGGTTTCCAATTTCTAAGTGGCATGGCGCAACGCTTCGATGCTGACATTATGACCAAATATATAATGCTGCAGAATAGTTTTTCACCTGGGTAAATTTTACAATTCTTAATCGCTTCTCTTCTTTTCGGTTTTTAAGCCAGAAATCTCTGCTTTTCAATGGTACTCATTTTTGGGAGGGTTACAGAGTTACCATGGGCCAGGTTTAAGATTGTCACTGTTAGTCATATTTTTTTTAATGTCACTTTTATTGGAAGTGTTAACCTTATCATCGGCATCTGAAAACAAGGCACTGGTAATAATAGAACCATAGGATAATGGTTTTCCGTCCCGGATGCTTTTTTCACGTCTTCGGCATAATTCGTCATAGGCTTCTGAACTCAAAATAGCAGATATCTGCTTTTTACCACTTGCCTTAATTTTATCCAAATAGCGTTTTGAGCGTTCCCGATTGCCTTTATCAATTCTTTCCAAGCGTTTAAGTTTTTCGTTGATTGTTGATTCGTTCATATTAATTTGTTTATATTTGCGTTAATATAACGTCAATAGTGATCTAATATGAACATGTAATGACAGAGTCAAGAAAAAAAAATTTTTTCTATCAAATCCTTAATTTCTGTTGTGGAAGATGGTGTTTGGTAAATATAATTACACATCATTTTCCTTTTCAAATCCCTTTAAAACAGCTACAAATTAATTAGGTATGGTTTTTAATGATTTTTCAAGTTTCATTTAAAAGGAGAAATTAAATGGTTGATACTTTTAAAGCACCGGAATCTTCCGCCTCCTTGGATCAAGATGATAATAAAAAAATAAAAAAGCAATGCACATACAATATGCTGTGGTATAGCCATGGTGACCAAATTTGCTTTGATGGAGAAATACACGAATGTGATAACGGCGTATGGATTCCTATAGGTTTTAAATGCAAATAATCTTCATATTATCTTATTCTTAATTTTCAAAATTAGAAAATATTGAATTCTGTTCACACCTGAATCACAGTTTTTTTTGTGGAGTTAGTCTGGTACACCGTCCACAAAATCTAAGGGCAGTGTAAACAAGATGCCTTTTCCAGGCTCTTTAAGATCTCCGCAAAGAGATTTGACAATTTCAATGGCCTTATTGATTGTATCCTTGTCGCGTACAACAGTAAAAATCATTTTGTTGGAAGGTTCCATTTTACTAAGTGTGTCTTTAATCCCCTCAATGCCGGGGGTTGCAGCACCTATCTGCATGAGCACTCGTCCCATTCCAGTACTATTTATAATAGTTGAACCTTTTATGTTCAATCTTGCAAATTCTTCAAGAATAGAAGATAGATGTTCAGATTGTTCCAATACATTTACAAGTAAGTACATGGATTATCTCCTTGTTAATCGCATCTGATGGATCGTGTTTTCATTGTGGCAATAAAAAAAAATGTTCAGCCTCCTTTAGCATCTAATTTTTCAATGTTACTCAGCTGACAATTTCAGAGAGTTTACACTGATAAACTTTTAACAAGTGAGAAGATGATTGTAGAGTGAGATAAAATTATATGAAAAAAACCATTACATTTGATGCGGTATAAACCTCGTTGATGTGTCATCACAGATACTCCCGTGGACAAATTATACATGTAAGGTCCAAGTGGTAAACATCAATAATTTCGGATCACCCGTCTTGCTTTACCCATTTTTGTCCGTTGGATAGAGTCGGGTTTTACCAACTGGACCCGTGCAGTGAAATTTAAGGTCTCCTTAATTTTTGTTTCTATTATTGATTTTAATTCCATCATTTTATCCGGTGTGATGTTTACCCCGTGCTCTACTTTAATATCAAGACTGGTATAGGGAGACGGGTGATTCAACTGGATTTGAAATTCACCGGTAACCTGAGGCACTAAATGTTGAAGAACCAAGGCAACTCCGTTGGGGAACACATTAATGCCCTTAACATGAAGCATGTCATCGGCCCTGCCTACTATTTTGAAACGAAATCCAGTCCTGCCGCACTCACAGGGATCAGTTTCAAGGATTTCCATTAGGTCTGATGTCCGATATCTGATTACAGGCTGGGCCTCTTTTTTTAAATGAGTCAGGACCATTTCACCGACAGCACCTTGTGTTATCGGAATGTCATTAAGTGTCAGCGGGTCAATGAGTTGTAGAAGCAGTGCGCCTTGACCCAGAAAATGGAGTTTGTAATTATCCAGACAGACGGAAGCAAAATTGCACAACACATCTGAAACACCATAATTAGCATTCTGAGCTTTCATTCCCCATGTCGTTTCAATCCGTTCACGGTATACAGCATTTTCAAGTCCGGGTTCTCCACCAAATAATCCAAGTTCCAGTCCCAGTTCGATGGGCTCCATTTTGAATTCTTCTTTAACTACTTTCTCCAGGTATTTGGGGTAGGAAGGGGTTGAGGAGATGGCATTAATTCCAGCATCTTTTATGACCTGGATCAACTGTTTGGAGTTGCCGACGCCAAAGGGAATGACAGTGGCTCCGGTTGTTTCCAGATTTGCATGATCGGTATATCCGCCCATCCACATGCAATAATTCAAACAGTGAATAACCCGGTGATAGGGGCGTAGCCCGCTTGACCAAAATGCCCGTGCACCGCAATTGTGGGTCAGGTTTAAATCCTGTTTTGTTAAAGCAGTATAAATAAATTTCCCGGTGGTACCTGATGTCCGGTGAACCCGGCTGATTCGTTCAAAAGGGGCGGCTATAAAATCACCAAACGGGGCCAGTCTTTTCTGGGAATCCCGGAGTTCCTGTTTGGTGGTAAACGGCATCAGCTCAAGGTCTTGAATATCTTTTATTTTATCTTTTGTAATACCGGCCCTGGCAAATTTGTCCTGGTACATTTGACTGTTGCCGTATACATACTCGATTTGTTCAAGAAGAAGAGATTTTTCCATTTTTTTCAGGTCTGAGGCAGATATGGATTCCATATCCGGATTAAACATTATCTGATCCATTTTTTCTCCTGTGATGTATACTCGTGCTCAAATATTGACTGGTTAGTGCTTATTCATCTCTTTGAGCCGTTTTTCCACAAACTCTGATCCATTTTGACAGCAGATAAGCAAATGGCTTTTTTCAAGCTCCATAATTTGATCAAAACTGGCTTCCATTCCGAAATCAATAGCTGTTTTTGAAAGATTTGTGGCAAGGGGTGAGCGGCTTGCAATTTTTTCGGCCATGGCCATTGATTCATCCATTAGGTTTTCAGGGGCGACTATCTTGTTAACCAGACCGATCCTCAGGGCTTCGGAGGCATCAATGAAATCACCTGTCAAAACGAGTTCTTTGGCTTTACCCAGCCCCACAAGATGAGGCAAAAGTTTGGTACCGGCATTGGTGACAGTCATCCCCACCGTGGTTTCAGGAAATCCCATTATTGCTGATTCAGATGCTATCCGAATGTCACATCCCATGGCAAACTCGCACCCGCCGCCCAGGGCATATCCAGGCATGGCCGCAATAATGGGTTTACCCAGTTTCATGGTCATCCGCTGAACCTCCTGGAGTCTTTCCGCCTCATCCATCCACTGTTCCAGACTCTTGCCGGAAGCCGTCTCTTTTAGGTCTTCTCCCGCACAAAAAGCCTTTCCTTCTCCTGTGAGTATAATCACCCGGGCTTTTGTATCATTTTTAGCCCTGGCAAGTTGTTCCATAAACCCTTTGAGTAATTCTAGATTAATGGCATTGAGACGGTGAGGACGGTTAAGGGTAATAATTCCGACGCCTTTTTCCCTGCGGTACAATACGGTTTCATTTGTCATGGTCATCTCCAAAAAATTAAAACTTTCTTAAAAACAGATCCACTGGATACAATACAAATTCAGCAAATATGACACCAAAGGTATCATTGACAACACATAAATCTTTCTTGAATTTGGTGACGCATAAACAAGCTGCATGTTCAAAGATTTTACATATAAATGTTCTTGAAACCTTTGTACGCTTAGGTCCAGAATTAAGAATGCCGCTTATTTAGGATTATTAAATACTTCAAAATATCCAAAAATACAACGTTTTGCTTTGATCTGATAAAATAAAAACTGTTGTTTTTTAAAAGTAATATAGGAATCTTTAAAATGGCATGGCATAAAAAAAGAAAGGGTGCACCAAACAAGGCTCCTTTTCCAATAACTATTGTGATCCACAGGTTGGATAAACCCTTCCACAACAAAGGAAATCTAGGTGTTTTCCAATAAACCTTTTGTACTATATGCCACAAAAATCAAGCAGGGTTCAACACATTGAATTATAGTGAATTAACATGCCGGCAGGGGATGTCTTCTGCGATCCATCTGTCAGCACCGCCAATTGCATTACAGCCGTTTTTAAAAACCTCCGTTTGAGGCTGCAAACCCGGTTGGAAAATATACTATGCCGACTTTATCCAGTTAAAATCTGAAAGCTGATTACAGGCTTCTTCCTCATCATTGCAGGAAGAATTCAACTAAACGGTTACGTATTTGATTTTTTTTTAAAATTTTGATTTATTCTTTTATTAGGATTCCAAATGAATAATTTATTTATTTAGGATTTATATTTGTTTTTGGCATTTGATTTAATTGCAAAATTTTCTATCCTTAAAATAAAGGTTTTTTATGCAGCACGAGAAAAAATTTAAAGCAATATATAAAACGTATTTCCCTAAAATACATTCTTATTTAATCAAGCTGATAGGCCCATATCATGCCGAAGATGTGGCACAGGAAGTATTTGACAAGGCCAATAAAAATTTAAGCGCTTTAAAGGATCCTTCAAAAGTTTCCAACTGGTTGTACCGGATAGCAACGAACACTGCAGTTGATAAATCCAGGACCTTGTCCTACAAATTTATGGATAAAAACAAAAACGAGGATCATTCCACAACCCTTCATGACCATAATGTTTGGACAGGAGGGGAAAAAACTTCAATTGATCAAAAGCTTATAAAAGAGCAAATGCGATCTTGTGTCCACGAGTTCATTGACAGGCTCCCTGATGATTATAGAACTGTCCTTATTTTAAAAGACTATGAAAACAAATCAAATGAAGAAGTAGCAAAAATACTGAATATAACAATTTCAACTGCTAAAATTCGCTATCACCGTGCAAAGCAGTCGCTGAAAAAAGAGCTCGATTCTGGCTGCGATTTTTTTTTCGATGATGAAAACAGGCTGCAGTGTGACAGGAAACAAGTTCCCGGGACCCTCCAAAAAAACATTTTAAAATAATTTACCTCTTTTGATCAGGTCTTTCAAAGCTTTGATGTTTTATTTTTGAGAAAGACCATCAACCCAAAAATATTTCTGCTGATGGGTATTATCATAACAGATCCGGTAATTGTTTATAATTAATATTGTGTTACCAGATAAAAGGGGACGAGCAAAGGTTGATAATTTCTCACAACCGGAAGAACACAGCAATTATTCCTGAGGGACAATTCTTTTTTTCAGTAAATTATTTATACCGGTGACATAATCTTTATTCTGGCAGGGCTTTGAAAGATGATCAATATTTGCATCTTTTTGTTTGAGTTCTTTTATGGATTCTAAAAATTCGAAATTGCCAGAAATAAACAGGATTGGAATAAATTTGTCAGTTTTTCTGATATGGTTATATACATCCATCCCATTAATTTTCCCTGGAAGAACATAATCCAAACTGATCAAGTCATATTGAGTTCTATCAATGAAATCCATGGCAATCTGCCCGGAATTAGCGACATCAACTTTATGATTAAAAGGTTTGTTTGTTAATACTCTGTATTGCACATTGGAGATAGCGTTTTCGTCTTCAACGAGCAGGATATGTCTTTCCAATTGTATTATTTCTTCTAACAATTCAATTTTTTCTTCACTGGTTAATTCCTCCTTGAAAACAGGCAGACTGATGGTAAATTTAGTACCGGAGCCGACAATTGAATTAACTGAAATAGAACCTTTATGCAGTTTAATATATTTTTTTACGTTAGACATTCCATACCCGGTTCCCTTGATATCAAACTGATATGAACCGGCAATATCCTTACTTCCTTTTAAAGAAAAAGACGGTTCATAAATAGCCTCAAGATATTCATCTGGGATGCCACATCCGTTATCTTCAATTTCAAAGGATATCGTGTCTTTATTACAAAATGTTCTGATGAATATCACGGGGTGATCAACTCTACTTACCGCATGAATTGAATTTTGAATAAGATTGACAAGTGCATGTTCTATCATTCCAGGGTCAGCGAGGAGTTTTGGTATACCTGGCTTATTCTCTTTAATAAGATCAATCTCTCCTATATCTTTTTTCATAAGATTTACAACAAGATCGATTTTGTCACTGATTCTAAAAAATTCCTGTTTAGGTTCTTGATCTTTGGCAAAGGCAACCAGATTTCTGGTCAAATTTTTGCCTTGCAATGTTTGTTCAAATATTAATTCCAGTACCTGTCTTGTTTCTGCATCCTTACAATCAAGAAGAGAAAGTTCTGTATTGCCCATTATAATGCCTAAAATATTATTGAAATCATGAGCGAGTTTTCCGGCTATTTGACCAACCAAGGCCAATTTTTTCTGTTCAGCAGCAATCTTTTGAGCGCTTATCTTATCTTTTTGTACTTTTACTTTTTCTGTAATGTCCTCGGTGACGGCAAGAAGGATATCTTTGTTTTCGATATCCAATATACGTGCTGACATAAGCCCTTTTTTTATTTGTCCATCTTTACTTATAAAATCTGCTTCCAGATTTTCTACAAGCCCGTACTTTCTAATCTCTGAAACCAATCGCTCCCGATCGTTTGGATTATTCCAGATATTAAGCGCAATCGACGATTTTCCAATAACATCTTCCTGGGCGTATCCCATCATATTTGTAAATCCATCGTTAACGTCAATGTAGTTTCCATCCACGATATTGGTTAGTGTGATTGCATTTGGGCTTGTTTTAAAAGCCGTTCTAAACTTTTCTTCACTTTTTTGGCGTTTTAAGACTTCTTTTTTTAGTGTTCTATTCCAGAATAAGACGACCGCAATAATTGTCATTGAAAAAATACTGATGGCTATAATCCATTTTAATATATCAACCTTACTGATTCCATGCTCGTATCTTACTGATAGCCATTCGCTCCTGATTTGCATATGTTGCTCAGGTGTTATCAGATGAATAACTTTGTTAATGATGCCCAATAATTCTGGAAGGTCTTTTCTAACAGCCATATGAAGATCGTAATTACCATAAGGTGTAGGTGCTGCAATTTTTACATTAACAAGGCCATATTTTTGTATAATATAACTGGCAGCGGCAAGGTTTTCAATTCCTGCATCTGCTTTTCCAAAAGATATAGATTCAAGTTTATTAAGTGGCGATTCTACAAAGTATGGATCAAACTTAATTTTATCTCTTTCAAGCCAAATAAAAGTAGCATTATTTTTCATAACCGCCAGTATTTTTCCGTGTAAATCTTCAATGCCCCCAATGTAAGGAGCATCCTTATTGGTCAAAATCACCAAAGGAAAAGAAAGGTATGGCGTGGAAAAATTTAAATAAACCTGTCTGTCTGCCGTCTTTGCTATGCAGGGAATTAAATCAATTTTTCCCGATTTAGCTCTGTCTAATACCTCACTCCAAGGTAAATTTTTTTCAACTAGCAATTTAACACCAAGCTTATTCATTATGGCAAAAATATAGTCTGCTGATATTCCTTTTAGATGTCCTTGATTATCAAAGTAATGGAAAGGAGGGAATGCTCGTGGGCCTCCGATTTTTATTGATGTATTAGATTTCAACCAGGCCGCCTCTTCCCGGGTCAGCTGAAGGTCAGATAAGGATAATTTAATTTCTGCTGCAAACACTTGTCCAAAGAAGAAAAAACCCATGAGTACAATGACAACAGTAATGATATATATTTTTAATGGTGGTTTTTTTAAATTTTGCATTCTTTTCCAGCCATGTGGGGTCACATTTTTACAAGTAAAGAGTTTTTGGTAGCGACAGCCGGATACCATACATAGTTTACACTTTTTCCAAAGCCTGAAACTATTTAAATTTCCTTGTTATTTCGGTTGATTCCAATAATAATACCGTACAGTATATTCTAGTGTAAGACAAATTAAATTATTAATTAATAATTTCTATTAAAAAAAAAGATAAAAAGTCAATCGATTATGACCACTTTCATAATTATGGGCAATACCGATCAATTTAGAGAGCCTTGTAATAACCGGCAACTTCCACTTAAATTATTTTTGTTAAAAACGTGGACCAGGAAAATCGATTTGAACCTTGGGTGGGATTATGCTATTTTAAATTATCATTTAAATCAAAGAAATGAAAAATATCGGAGTGATCTAACATGATAACTTCCAAAAAAGATGAGAGACGTAAACATGATAGAGTCGGTTTTCAAACAAAAATCCAGATATTGTTTGAAGCAGATGAGACAGCAATAAATTTCAGTGGACACTCAAGGGATTTAAGCCTGAAAGGGATGCTCATAAATTCAAAGAATATGTTTCCTTGCGGGGCCAAATGCACCATTAAGATTTATCTCACCGGCGGGATAGATAAGATTGAATTGCAGATGAAGGGAACCATCATCAGGTCTGGAGACAATGGTACGGGTATCTCATTTGATTCCATGGATCTTGATACCTATTCTCATCTTAAAAATATAGTGCACTATAATAGTTGGGATGATTAAGCCCGGGTATTGAATCGCTGCGATACTTTAAATATTATGCTGACATACTTATTGGGTTCAACATTTCATTACTGCATATTTGAAAACAAATTCCGTATTTAGAGCCGGCCTTATAAAATAAAATGGCTCAGAAAGAAACTATCCTATTCAGCTTGTGGTAGAAAATTAAAAAATCTTAAGGCGTTAGTGTCAGTTATGATACTTGGTTTTGATTGATGGCTTCATCACTGAACCACCAATACATTTTTTCTCCTGACATGAATGCCTCTATTTGATTTTTCTGACCTGGATGAAATGTTCTCCCTGTAACCCCACCGGGAAGAACGGCCAAAACTTTTTCTGTGTCTGAAAGATCAGCAATCATGCGAAGAGCAGCACAATGGGTAACTGCAAAAGGTTTGTCATGATCACACCAACCTCTGTTAAGGGTTTCTCCAGATCCTCCTGCCGGCAGGGACCCTGAACCCAGCAGGGTTTTTCCAAAACCCTTTCTTCTATGGGGATTGACAAGTTCTGGGGAATCCATCCCTGCAAGTTCACAAATCCGTCCCTGTAAAAAAAGACGAGTCAGCTGCATCTGGAAAAGCCTGTCCCGGGCTGTAACAAATCCCTGATCCATAAGAACATCATCCAGGTTTTCAGCATGGATATAAGCCAAATTATTGCTATCCCGCTGTATGGTAATTTTTTAGAAAGGTCAGGTATTTTGAACAAATACTATAATAAGTGATTTTTTTATCAAACAGATGATTTTTCTGGGCAAATAGCTGTTTTTAACTTTTTTAAAATAAACAAAGCGTTTTCATAATTGTCCAGATCTTTAAATTCAACATTAGGGGAGAAAAATTATAGATACATAATTCAACCGGACAAATGCATTTTAAACAGAATTAGTTGTTCTTTTTTGGATATCCTTTTGTACCATGATACCAATCTTCGTTGCCATATAAATCATTAGCACAGTCAGGACATATGCTGTGGCTAAAAGACGCATCAGAGTGTTTTTCGATATAGGATTCAAGTAAATTCCAATACCCTTTGTCATCTCTTATTTTTTTACAACTGGAACAGATAGGGACGATCCCTTTTAGTGTTTTTATTTCATCCAAAGCGTTTTGAAGATCATTAATTAGTCGTTCTCGTTCTTTTTCATTTGTTTTACGTTCAGAAATGTCGTGAATGATAGAGCATAACAGATGTTTACCGCCAACGCTGATAGGGCCGCTGTAGACTTCTACATCACGTATAGAGCCATCAGAGAGAATATGACGGAAATTGAAATAGTTACGTTGTTCAGATTCCGCTAGATTCATTTCAATTTGAACTTGTTTTTTGGTAAGGATATTTATATCTGAAATTTTCATACTTGTTATTGTTTTTTTTGAATGGCCATAAAATAAACATGCAGAAGGATTGGCATCAATAATGTCGGCGGTTTTTGGATCTATCAACAATATGATGGATGTATTTTTTTCAAATAGAGCTCTATACAATTGCTGATGCTCTTTGAATATCTCCTCAGCTTGTTTGCGCGCTGTAATGTCTTGAATTGTGCCGAACATTTCAACCGGATGATTGTTTTTATCAAATTTTAAGGTTCCTAATCCATGTACCCACATTTCCTTTCTGGTCTTTCTATTAAATATTTTATATTCCTTATCAAATTTTTGATGTTGAGTTAAAATATTATCCTGCAAATAATTGGACATCATTTCCATGTGATCCGGATGGATTATTTGCAGCCAACTTCCCATCGTTTTTTTACGTTCATTATCAATTCCAAAAATATCGTCTAACTGATCCGAACTTGTCCAGCAATCGTTACGGATGTCAAAGATATAGTGTCCGAATTTGGCCAATTGTTGGGCTTCGGCAAGTCGCTTTTTACTCTCTTCCAAAGCTTCTTCTGTCCGTTTACGATCGGTGATATTCATAAATGTTACGATCACCTGTTTTATCTCTTTTGTCTCGTCAAACACAGGATCGGCGTTTACTAAAACCCACACCGAATCAAGCATATTCGGGCGATATATGCCAAAAGTTTTGTCCCTCAATGTCTGCCGCGTGTTCAGCACTTGATTGACAGGATATAATTCAAAGGGTAGTTTTTTATTATCAGCATTAAAGAACTTCCAGTCCGGATGAATAGCTTTTTTTCCAAGCATTTCATATTCTGTCAACCCTAACAATTCTTGTGCTGTTGAATTACTGGCGATAATTTTTGTATCTGCACCATGGACGACAACTGCCGCCTGAATATTATGGAGAAGCGATCTATAACTCAACTTGTCTTCGGGTTGAATTTTCTTTGACTGGTTATATGCGAATTCAGAATGCTCTAGTTCTTGAATTCGTCTTTCTAGCTCTTTATAGCTCGGTTTTTCAGACATTATACATCTCGATATTTTTTGTCGTATTATAAATAGGCCCATCATTGCATAAATATTGATGCCAAGGTATGGGGAACACATTATAATTTGTCTTGACTTTGAATTATAGACTATATTGTCATTTGATTCAATAAAAGAGAAAAGGCGGGCAAGATTCATTATCTCCCAAGTAAAACTGGTTTAATAGACTTGGGCTCAATCGAGTCAGGTTGTTTTATAGAGTGATATCGAGAATGAAACCACCAAAATACCAACACCCGCTTCATAAAACCGATAATTCTAACAAATATTACTTTACATCAAAATTGATCATTGATACGAATTAATTGGCATTTGGTTATCAATAGTTGGTTGAATTTCATTAAATCATATAGATATTCAGGGGGCCGTTGTATTGAGTGATCAAACCAAACCAACCGTACCGAATGAAATAAATGTAACTAAATCGGTTTCTGAATGGAACAAAAATATTCATATTTCAGCCAGGGATTTATTTAAAGACATTATAACGATGGCTTTTAAAAGGGTCTTGTATGGATGGGATCGTATAGGGGAATCGGCCTTGGATACCCTGAATATTTCAGGTTTTAAAAAAGGTCCTGAAGAAATGGCATGGGTGTTGGTCTATCGGTCTTTAATTTCTGCCATTTCAAGGTTAACATATGAATATCGGGGTCAATTTAAAAATCCATTTGATGAAAAAAAAAATGATGAAATATCAGAGTTATTTGATCATCGGTTCTCACAAATTGAAGTTACAGTAAATCTCAGCCTTTTTGAAAAGCCTGAGGAGGCAAAATTTCTAATCCGTCTTAAAGGTCTTTTGGTAGACTGGTTCAAAAATTTCGGAGTGGAGGAAAATAATGCCCTGAGCATATCGACCCGGCTGCCGGAATTTTTTGTATTTGCCTTAAATGAAAAATGGAGAACCAACCCGGAAGATTATCTTGTTTTAATAGAACATTTCAACACGACATTTATCAATTTCAATGAAGATGAACGCGGATGGATGCTGTATAATCAGTGGCTAAAAAAACAGGTCAATGACCAAATGTTTGCAGAATTTTTTAGTGTTGAGACAGTATATGTCCCCCTTAGAGCATATTGCGAGACAAAAAAAGATAGCGCCAATGAAATGTTTGGATCAAGTGGAACTTCCAATGATATTGAAAGAGTTGTTTTTGATCTTGAAAAAGATTTTAGACAATGGCTTGAAAATTCTTCATCAAAAACAGAGCCACGATTCATAAGCGGTGGACCCGGTTCAGGGAAATCTACATTTGTCAAGATTTTTGCGAAAAGGGTCGTCAGTGAAACTGATATTTCAACACTTTATATTCCACTTCACCGGTTTGACGCCGCCGGCAATCTTGTGGATGCCATGGAAAAATATATCAATGGCAACAGGTTCCTTTTAGGTAATCCCTTGGAAGATATTGATGGTGACTCCCGCTTATTAATTATTTTCGATGGTTTGGATGAACTTGCTCTTCATGGGAAACCCGCTTCTGGAGTGATCAATGCCTTTGTTGATAAAGTAATCAGAAGGATACATGACGGGAATGGGAAGGGACACCAATGTCAAGTGATCGTAACAGGACGTCCCCTTGCAATTCAAACGGTTGCAAACAGGCTGCGGGGAGAAAAGCAAATTACACATCTACTGCCATACGACATTGGAGACCATGAGAGGTATAAAGACCCAGACAATTTGCTTGAACAGGATCAACGTGACCTTTGGTGGAAATATTATGGTAAGGTATCTGGCAAAGGTTACCAACAAATGCCGGAAGAATTATCCAGCAGAATCCCAGACGAAATTACAGTCCAGCCCCTTCTTAATTATCTGATTGCTGTGATTTATGATAAGGGACAGCTAAAGATGGATTCCAATTGGTCATTGAATCAAATTTATGCAGATTTAATGGATAGCGTTTTTAAAGAGCAATATAAAGACAGCGGGAAAGACAAGAATGAATTAAAGAAAATTCAATTTATAAGGATTTTAGAAGAAATTGCAATAACCATGTGGCATGGAGACAGCAGAATAACAACTATTTCAAGTATTGCTAAAAAATACCTTGGATCATTTCAAGACGATGCGCAATACATTGTGAATCGGCTGCTAACCGCATTTTATTTTGAGCAAAGCCATGACCGTAAAGATAAAAATCCAACCTTTGAATTTTCACATAAAAGTTATGGTGAATATTTAACCGCACAGATGATTTTTAGACTTTTAAGACAGATCAAATTACAAATCAACCGCAATCTTTTTGACTCAGAAGAGGGCTGGACACTCAGTGTGGCATTGGAGAAGTGGACAGCATTTTGTTGTCCAACGCCCATGGATTCAGACCTGATTCGATATTTGGAGAATGAATTCAAGCAAATGGAGCCTGAAGTGCTTCAGGACTGGCAGTCAACCATTTGTGATCTGATATCTCATTCTATAAATAATGGCCTCTCATTTTCCCCTGAATATGTAAACCTGGGATTTAAAGAACATCTTGATTTGGCCAAAAATGCAGAAGAGTGCCTCCTGGCAGTTCATAATGCCATTGCCATGATAACCGGGAATGTTACCAAATTTAGTCTCAAATCCAATCTGGTTTTTAGTGAATGGATATCAAGATTAAGAGGTCCGCGAACCAGTTTAGAAAATACCCTTGCTTTAAAATCTCTTGGTTTTTTGGATTTGTCTGAATACATATTTGTCTTACAGGATTTTTTTACGGCCTTTTTAGAGAATTCTAAGTTTATGCATTCACAGTTGAAACTTGCTAATTTAATAGGCGCAAATTTAAGAGGTGCTTATCTAGGTGGGGCAAATCTGAAAAGTGCAAACCTTAAGGGTGCTGATCTCAGAGGCGCATACCTTAGAGGGGCAAATCTGAGGGATGCGAATCTTGAAAAAACAAACCTTAGAGGGGCAAATTTTAGAAGTGCAAACCTTATAGATGCAAATTTTAGTGGCGCATATCTTAAAGGAGCAGATTTTGAAAAAGCCGATCTAACAGACGCAAATATTGAAAAAGCAAATCTTAGCGGTGCCAATTTTTCAGAGGCAAATCTAATTAATGCAAATTTAAGAGGTGCAAACCTTAAAGGAGCAGATTTTGAAAAAGCCGACTTTAGAAAAGCAGATCTTATAAAATCAAATCTTAGAAGAACAAATCTTAGAGAAGCAGATCTTAGAGAAGCAGACCTAATGGGAGCAAATTTAATAGGCGCAAATTTAAGAGGGGCATATCTTGGCGGGGCAAATCTTAAAGGGGCAAATCTCAGAGGAGCAAATCTCAGAGGGGCAGATCTGATAAAAGTAGATATTTGAAGTGTCAGCCTAAAATAGTGTGATTCAAAATCAATCGGATGAAAATCCTTGTTAAGGATCAATCATCATTTTTTTTATCTTTCTTATCATGGGCATTGTTTTGAAGGGTATAGCCTTTCCGAAAATTTTTTTGACGTTTATTGTCTTTAGAATTATTGTTGGGTTTGATGGTTTTTTTCATTTGCTTTTTTGGTTTTAGATCATAGTCTTTGGGAAGATAATGAACCTCTTCACCCTGGTTGTTTTGATAAACATATGTTCCGGCAATCACACCTTGTGTTATGAAAAACAGAACAGTGATATTGATTAAGCACACATTAATCATGGATATAATTTTGTTCACAATTTTTCTCCCATTATAAATTACCAAAGCTGCTCTCTGTGTTTACCCCGCTGGATTTTACTCCCAGCTGCACGGCAAAATCAGCAAAGCTGACAAGTTTTTGCGTTCCCCAGTCACCAATATCACCAAAAACATGCAATCCGATTTCACTACGATCAGACTGGGTACCAAAAGTTAACCCGTCAGGTGATGTAAACCGGCTTGCTCTTATTGAAAAACTGTTTTTGGAGATGGTCATATCTGCCATCGGATTAACCACCCAATATTTTGTGTTGGAATCCCCGGGTATCGGGTTGGATGAAACTGAGACATTATCAACAAGGGTAAATGAGTCTGCAATATCGCATGCAATTTTATTGGGGCCGTTTGGGCATTTTGTCCAGTCATCAAGATCAAAAACAGGCCATTTGATTTGATTTGATCCCGTACCAAAGGTTGGGTTATATTCATTGCGTGTAGTATTATTATATTTTTTATCAAGGGATTGATTTGATGCAGACGCATTGCCATAATAAATGGATATGTCATTGGTTTTAACACCGTCCACTTTTTTTTCGTCAACCCTGACAAATAGTGTGGAAAGATCTCTCGGGGTCTTGTTGGAGGATTTAACAACCTTGCTATCCAGGGTAATATCCTTGTATGCCAGCCATCTTCTCTGTTCTGCGGTGCCAGTGACATATTGTTCCCATAGTACCAGAAGCAGTTTGTCATGCTTTTCTTTAACGCCTTGATATTCCGGTTTGATCGTATCAGGAATCATATCATTATAGCTGTTTAAGCTTGAGTCATATCGCATGAATGAAACCCCATATCCGGCATATTTTCCTTTGACCGGCTGATGCCATCTAAAAACGATTCCTGAAGCGCCATAATTAAGGCTATTACCCCATACGGTTTTAGTCTGAATGGAATAACTCAGGTATTTTTTTGTGGATTTCCACTCCTTTGAAAATTCGGCATTCTTGGATAATGGTAAAATATGCCCGCCAATTTTTTTAGCCGGATATCCAAGATAAATAATGGTTCCATTGTTTCCAACCGTATAAATGCCTGTCCGGTCGCTTCCCCAGACCGAATTGAGTGTCTGATTGGTTATATTTGGAACCAGCTTCCATTTATAATTATACATTGCACCACCATAGTAAACAATGGTTCCGTTGTCTCCAGCAGCATAGATATAAGAATCTGATGCCCCGAAAATGCCATTGAGTTTTTTTGTGGTGGGACTTGTAACCATTTTCCAGGAGTTGGATTTCGTTCCTTGGGTAGAACGTGCAATCTTGCCATTATTTCCAACAACATAAATATTGTTGATGGAGGATCCCCAGATGCCGTTGATGGATGGTATGGAAGAAACCCGTTTGTAATACGAACCCTGAGGGGGTTGTTCTTTAAAAATAAACCCCTGGTTTCTGGATCTGTCGTATCCTACACTGAAAATATGAGTATTATAGCCGGATTTGGTTTCCCAGTTCGAACGGAACATCCGATACATCCAGCCACGGTAATCATAGGGTCTCCACCGAACTCCGCTAGGCCAGTAATGAGACTTCCAATTTTTTTTCCTGGATTTTGGCGGGGCAGAACCGCAATATTTAAGAGCTGTGTACCCCTTGCCGGCATACCATTTATAGGGACTTGTTCCATAATCGCCATAGGTGGTTATGTGGTCCCAACCGGTACCATATACTCCATAGAGGTCAAATCCTGAAAAGTTGCTGCCGGAAGGGAAACAAGACTTATTATAGGGATTAACAACCTTTTTCCATGCTTTATTCTGGTATTCCACTATTTCACCGCTGTTTCCCACAGCAACTATTTTATCCGGGTTTGATGCACTTGATATGCTGGGTGTTCCCCAAATGCTTCTCAGGGTTTTTGACGTATTACTCTTCATTTTAACCCATTTTACTCCATTGTGATCCTTACCGTCATAATGGAGAATGGTCCCGTCTGCGCCGGTTACAAAAATATTGTCTGATGCATTTCCCCAAATGCCGTATAAATTTTTATTCTTAGCAGCAGGATCAATATCGTCTTTTGGCACAAGTTGAGCCACATAACCCTGGTCTGGGGACACCCCTGTAAAATTTTGAAATGTTACATAATTACTGCTGGTCCACTTATCACCGAATTCTGTTTTAACCTTGTGGGTGGTGATGGTTTTTTTTCTACTTTCAGATAGTTTGTCATTTGGTTTAAATTCCCAGTTTGTTAGCTGGGTTTTTCCTTTTTTTTCATCATTAAAGTCGTCCTGCTTTCCAGGGCCGCTGCCCCCAAGATCCAGCGGGGTAGGGTTGTTCTGAGGGATGATTATCTCATCTGTCATGTATATATTAAAGCCTGCTCCCTGATTTGAGGAAACAATCCCGGAACCCAAATCGCCGTCAGAAGATATTAAAGCCTGTTTCTCCATTACAATACGCGAAGATGATGTGATGGTAACTGGCAAAGGACTATTATCAATTGCTGTTATACCCGAAAGGATAACCGAACCTTGTTTTCTTTCATTATATCTATATGTTCCTACCAGGTCTTTTTCATCTCTAAACAGTTCGAATATTCCGTTTCTTTTTGGAAAAGCATCTCTTGGGTTGTTTGATGAGGAGATGGTTAAGGACCCGCCTTTTGTGATAGTTTGATTACTAGGCGGTGCAAAGGAAAGATGAACACTTGTGTTTTGAGAAATAGTGGCACCTTTGTTCAGTGTAATGGTGAATTTATCAGGAGCCAGGCCGCTTCCCAGGGTTGCAGTACCTCCAGTATAGGTATAAAAATCATTGTTGATTTTTACGATTCCTGCTGCAGGCAAAGCAGATTGAAACCCTGCTGGAAATTTGCCAGGTACCTTGAGCGTTATTTTTGTTGCATTGGTGTAATTTGCCGATGAAACAAACCAATAGGGATTTACTTTTATTTTAAAAGACCCGTTATTATTTTTTAAGGTAACCTGTTCGTCATGAAGCGTTTCGAGACGATTGAATTTGGCAGCCAAATTTCCGGCGGATAAATATTCACCAGCTGCATATCTGAGTCCGGCCTCTGCAAGTTTTGTAGCTCTAAGTTCAATACTATGCTCTGCAACTTGGGTGTTTGAACTGCTAAACATGAGCAGAACCCCTGCTCCCAGGGACATAAAAACAAGCACTACCAGGATAGTTATCAAAATCGAACCGGTTTCTGATATTTTTATCTTGTTATGCATTTTTATTTTCCTTTGTTAAAAGCATTATCGTCTTTATATTAAGTTGTTGGTCCATTCACCATGTTATTGTAATAAGGGTTCACTTCAATGGAAAAAACTCTGGCCGTATTTTCAATGGCAACATTCATGCTGATGATTATTTTTAATAATCCGTCTAGACTGTTATTTGATTGAACGGTCCAGTTGTTATCATTGACATCCTTAAAACTAATTGAAAAAGAGATGACATTATCCATTAAAATGGATCCCAGATTGTTTGCTGACGGAATTTGGTTGGCCCTTAATATTCTTAAATTTCTCCCCACCAAAGCTAATCCAAATGCCTGTCCGTCTCTTCTGTATCGAATTGATTTTGAATTAAAAGCATATATTTCATCAAGGTGTTTGGTTTCATTGAAAAGTCGTCCCATGGCAATACTGGTTTTTTGAAAAACCTCGTTATTGGCTTTGGCAAGCATGAAACCATCGACTCCATAAATCATAAAGGTGACAGCCCCAATGCCAATAAAACCCAAAATGACAAGTACGGCAATCATCTCCAATAGAGAAAATCCTTTCTGATTAGGCGGTTTTAAAAAATTTAATTTCAAATTAATTCCCCAAAATGGTTACCAGTTTGCTGTTATTTTTAGTGGCAGTAACCTTAACATACATGGTCGCCCCCCCTGCTGTTATTTCATTTACATTTCGATTGGCATCAGGGGCACTAAAATCAATATACTCTCCTTTTACTGCAATACCGGTGAGTCCAGGAATAACAGATGCAAGATTAGTGCCAACATAGAAACTGATGGATTGAGAAGGATTTTTATCCAATTTTGCCCTGTAATCAGCGTTAACTGTCTCTATGGCTTTTAACACGGATAAATTATCACCCAAAATCTGCAGCGGTTTCCCGCTTTGCTTGAAAGAAGTCCCCAGAAATGTGACCATAATTATACCTGTGATGCTGATCATGACAATAGAAATGATCACTTCAATCAGAGTGAACCCATTTTTATTCATTGTAGAAATCCTGTTTCCTGATTAATTCTAATATATCTGTTGTTTCCTGATTTATCCTTTAACCGTATAACAATATTTGAAGTTAACCGGTTTAATCCACTTGTATCTGATAATGGATTTAAAAATACCATGGTTCCGGCTTCTGTCCAAAAAGGCACTCCCGATTCATCATAAACGATTGTCAGTAGTGACTTTTGGGAGCTCCCAACCTTAAGTGCTTTGATATCCACTTTCATTAGACTGGTCTTTATTCTATCCTGATTAAGATTTGCAGGGCTTGCCGTCCCCCCAGGAGGAAGTCTTCTGTTGGTGTCCCATTTACTCGATTGTCCAGTGTCAGAATTAAACAGCCAATATTCATCCAAGCCTTTATTGATTCGAATACCCCACACAGAAGCGTCGCTTTGCATGGATTTAGATTGCGCATACCTTATGTGAGATCTAAAAAGAGATTCAATGGAATAAATATCTG
>CAYVZG010000067.1:0-25174 GCA_964455805.1 uncultured Desulfobacula sp. | reverse complement strand
ACGAAAAAAATGCCTTATTTCCCGCATATCTCCTGCTAGTTTATACCTTAAGTACCTATGTATAATACCGGATCGTTTTATAGTAATCTGAATAAGCTTTATATAAAGACATTACTTTCCCACCGGACAGGTCAGTTCGCACATTCTACAATATTTAACACAATAGTTTGATTGGACATGGTTTTCGAGAGGCAATTTAACATCCTCTTCAAAATCATTAATAGCCAGGCGAACCTCTTCATATTGGTCATCTAATTTAGAGGTCCTCAAAACTGAGTCCTCAATGTCTTTCTCCATCTTCATATTACAGACAACCCGGTCATATGTTCCGTTAATCCCGGGTAATATAGATTGCCCTATTTTATCAGGTGAATATACATAGTTTTGAAAAGCGTTAATAGGACATGATTTCCGGCAATATTGCTCACAATCATCACAGGGATGATATTCTGCCGGACCAGTGGCTTTTACCTCTTTATCCATTAAAAGGGTGCGAAACCGAACTCGAGGGCCGTACTCAGGTGTGATGACCAGGTTGTTATTTCCAACACATCCCAAACCGGCCATCACAGCGGCGTCCTTTAAAAAAACCCCGCCTTTCTCAACAAAATATGGCGGCTTGTAGGTTTTCATGTGAAAGGTAGCCTCTATCCAATCAGACAACTCTTTAATAATTTTTATCAAAATACGATTTCCAGGTGTTCCTTTACCGTCCCACCAATCCAGTTCCGGTTCCTTTATGTTATGCTCAACCCCAATAACCAGTGCAGATATGGCATCAGCCGGCCAGGCAATTTCCTGATTTACTTCATTATCTTTGGCGCTCTTGAATTGTTTTTGAAGGTTCATTCCAATGATGGGATAAATGTCATGGGAAGGAGAATTCTTCAACGATTCGATGTCCGCAATCCCTGCAATGGATGCACCTAATGATTTTGCTTTTTCAATTATTTTCTCAGACAGTTCCGATGGTGTAAACGTGCTCAAAATTCCCTCCTGTTAATTACCTGACAACGCCTTATAAATATTACATAGTACTCGATATGTAATATTTGTAAAGCATTATTTTAATATATTAGGTTTAAGGTAATCCAAATAAGGGTGAATCATGAGAACTTACATGGAAAAATGAGATGATATTTATCTGCAATCATAAGGGTTATGCAGCAACAGATATTGACGAATCCAACGATAATTGATATTAATAGTTTTTAACTTATAGAGTAAAAAATAATTTATTATGGAAACCTTCGTTAACAGAGATTTGTTTGATTTCGAGATCGGGTACTTAACCAAAAGTCCTTGTCTGGCTTGTGAAAACAAATCCCAACTCCCCCGATGTCACAGGGACTGCATTATCCTGGATAAAATTCAGACAATGCTTGCAAGGGGTATCTCATCCCAGGCGTCATCCTTTGAGAGTTGACGCCTTTTGACTGCTTTTGTTTTTCCAAAAACCGCTAATAGTCTTGTTAAAAAATATTTATCACAGAAGGTCTGGTGCGCCCTTGAAAATAGAAAGACAGATTCCGGGTTTACCTTGGCAAAGGCCATCAATTCCGGATTGAAGAATCCTGATAGTGAGATTGGGATTTACGCAGGAGATGCCCAGTCATATGAGACCTTTTCAATGATTTTTGATCCAGTTATTTCCGAATACCACGGTTGCCCTGAAAACCTGAAACAAAAATCAGATATCACCGCGCTTGACCTTCCTGATCTTGATCCTGAGGGAAAGTATATTCAGTCCACAAGGATAAGAGCTGCCAGAAATCTAAAAGGATTCAACTTTACATGCCACATGACTTTATCCCAACGCCGTGAACTTGAAAAAAATATTTTAACTGCCCTGGGATGTTTAAAAGGCAATCTAAAAGGAGATTATTTTTCATTAGAACGTGATGGAAAAAATTTTAGCCCGCATAAAATAACATATTTGGGATTTCAAAAAGGGGACCGGTTCCAGGATGCTGCTGGAATCAATTCTGATTTTCCCAAATCCAGGGGTGTATATCATTCTTTTGATGGAAAATTGATGGTATGGGTAAATGAAGAAGATCATTTAAGAATCATTAGCCTCGAAAAAACATCCGACATTTCAGGCGTTTATAATCGTTTTTTCCAAGCCATTTCAGCATTAAACCAAAATCTTGATTTTGCATGGGACAAAAAGCTTGGAAACCTTACGTCCTGTCCCACAAACATTGGTACGGCCATGAGGGCAGGCGTCCATATTCAACTTGAAAAGCTTGAAAAAAAAAAAGAGAGCCTGCTAAAACTCATTAGAGCCTACAACCTGCAGATCAGGGGAACTAGAGGAGAAAAAACGAAAATTCAAAATGCTGTATTTGATATCAGCAACCGGCAAAGACTTGGTATTTCAGAATCAGACATCATTAAAAATCTTCATGCAGGTCTTCTGGCCATTATCACGGTTGAAAAAAATCTTTAAGTTATTTTTATCGTTGGCCTTATCATAACCCTGTCACCACCTTATCATGGCATAGAAAATGCACCATTTGATTTGTGTAACGTAACGCATTTTATTAGGTGATGTCATGAAAAAATTACAAACAATCCATTGGATAATTGTATTATCCATTTTTGCCGGCATTTTGATTCAGATTATCCCGGCTATTGGTTCAAACCAGAGGAGAACTGTCATGGATAATAAAAACCTTGAAATGGCTATTTTTGCAGGCGGTTGTTTCTGGTGTATAGAGTCTGCTTTTGAGGGATATGATGGTGTTTCTGATGTTATTTCAGGATACACGGGAGGCCATGTGGTCAACCCGACCTATGACCAGGTCACATCCGGCACAACCGGTCATTATGAAGCGGTAAAAGTCAGCTTTGATCCAGATATCATTAGCTATCGTGACCTTCTTAAAATTTTCTTTCAGCAGATCGACCCCACTGATCTTTCCGGTTCTTTTGTTGACAGGGGCAGCCAGTATAGTTTTGCCATTTTCTTTTGGAATGACACTCAAAAAAAAGAGGCTTTAAAAACAATTGAAACAATCAATCGTTCAAAGGTTTTTAATGATCCAGTTGCAACAAAGGTTCTAAAATTTAAAAAATTTTATGATGCAGAAGTGTATCATCAGGATTATCATAAGAAAAACCCTCTCCGTTATAAATTTTACAGGGCAGGATCGGGCAGGGACCGTTTTATTAAAAAAAACTGGGAAAATAATGGGCATATTTTTGATTCAGGCATAAGTTCTGAAGTCAGCCTGAAAGAAAGGTTGACCCCTCTTCAATATAAGGTGACCCAGGAGGATGGGACAGAACCGCCCTTTGATAATGAATATTGGGACAATAAAAAACAAGGTATTTATGTGGACATCATTTCCAACGAACCTTTGTTTTCATCCCAGGACAAATTTGATTCCGGCACGGGATGGCCAAGCTTTAACAAGCCCATCTCCAAGGATTCCCTGAAGGAGATAGAAGATAACAGTTTATTCATGAAAAGGATTGAGGTCCGGAGCAAGAAAGCAGATTCACATCTGGGGCATTTGTTTGATGACGGCCCTAAACCAAGTGGATTAAGATATTGCATCAACTCGGCGTCCTTGAGGTTCATTCCAAAAGAAGACCTTGAAAAAGAAGGTTTTAAAGATCTGCTGCCCTTATTTGAGTGAGTATTTATCTTCTTGAATAAAAAATAATTATTGGATTTTTTTGTTTGCCGGTTGACAGCCATAAGTAAAAAAAATAGTGCCTGTGCATACTTTAAACAATTGTTTCTTTATTTCCAATTTACCGCGTTTGAGAAATCTTTTGTGTCATGAGACAGTTTTGTCCTTTTTTTAACTAACCCTCTTTGTTGAAAATCATAGGTGTAATTGTCAAAAAAATAGTTGATTATTTAAAAAAGTTATTATCATTTTCTGCTGCAAATGTTATAAAAAAAAACGTTTCACTTCATTAACCATTGAAACCGGAATAGAAAATGATCTTAAATCTTAATAAATGGTATAATAGAGAAAAACGACTCGAGCAGCTTGAAAAACATGTCTCTGCCACTCGTACAGCAAGATTCGGGTTTACTCCCTACGCCGAATCCGATAAACGTGACCGTGTTAATCTGCATTTTGATACCATTGCCACACGGTACGACATAATGAATACCATTTTGAGCGGCGGAATCCACTACCTATGGAAACGAAAAGCTATTGCTGCGCTTAATATAAAACCGGAAGACAAAATTCTTGATGTATGCGGCGGAACAGGTGATATGGCCAGTTTGTCCGCATCCATAGCTGGAGAAAAAGGGGTTTCCATTGTTTATGACATTAACCGAAAAATGATCCAGCAGGGGGGGGCAAAATCCTTGAAGGGAGTAACTTTTGTTCAAGGTGATGCAGAATGCATATCCTTTCCTGATAATTCATTTGATGCTGTTTCCATTGGATTTGGAATTCGAAACATTACCCATCTTGAAACAGGCGCCAGAGAAATATTCCGGGTGCTGAAAAAAGGAGGCCACATGTGCTGTCTTGAATTCTCAAAACCGGATAACCCTTTTTTCAGATTCCTTTACGACTTTTACTCATTCAGACTGATGCCCTTAATAGGTGGCCTTATCACCGGTTCAAAAGAAGCCTACACGGCATTTCCAGAGTCCATAAGGGCATTTCCCCTGCCCGGGGAATTAAGCCTCATTCTAAAAAAAATCGGTTTTAAGGATATAAAATTCAAAAAATTAACAAATGGTATAGCTGTGATTCATTCGGCAAGAAAATAAGGGACAAAACATGATGCGAACCTGTTGTTCAAACCAAAACACAGATTATTCAAAGGACAGACAAGTCCCCAATAAGTATTTAAAAATGGTTCCTTACAATCGCGGTAAAAGGGCGTAAAATGGACAGGCGGACTTTTATAAAAACAGCCGGACTTGGTGGCATTTCTATTGCTTATGGGTGCCAGTCTAACAATGATAGAGACATATTTTCCCTGGTAACTGCACCAGAAGATTTTGTCACGGGCCAGGCAAAATGGTATGCATCAACATGCATGGAATGTCCCGCAGGATGCGGTATCATCGCTAAAAACCGTGAAGGGCGCGTCATCAAGCTGGAGGGAAATCCATCTCATCCCATTAATCGTGGCAGGCTGTGCATCCGTGGACAGGCAGCCCTTCAATCTGTTTATGATCCTGACAGGATGATGACACCACAGCTTAAAACCAATGACACATTTAAACCGATTTCTTTTAATCAGGCCTTTGATATTCTCAAACAAAAATTACAAACATCTTCAGAAAAAGGGGAAAACCAGATTAAAATGCTGACGGGTATCAATTCAGCGCCCCTTTCAACCTTGTTTTCAAATGTTCTAAAAGATCATAATTCAAGCCCTGCAGCCATGTATGAGCCATTTTCCCACGACTCATTAAAAGCAGCCCATAATACCTTGTTTTCAAAGAGTATACTCCCCTCTTTTAAAATGGAAAATGCTGATTTTCTTTTAAGTTTTGGAGCAGATTTTATAGAGACATGGCTTTCGCCTGTTGAATACATAGGTAAATTTAAATCCATGCATGCCGCAAAAAATGGCAAAAAAGGGATGTTCATCCATGCAGGACCCTACATGTCTCTTACAGCTGCCAACGCAGATAAGTTCATCCCTGTCACTGCCGGGAAGGAATATATTGTGGCCCTGGGTATTATTCACCAGATTCTGAAAAACAAAACCATTTTTCATTTACCTGAAACCTTTTTACAAGAATTGAAAAATATTGTCGCCGGATATGATAAAACAACGATCCAAAAAAATACCGGGGTTGAAGCAGAGGATCAAACCCTTTTGACCCAAACCCTGCTTGCATCTGATCGTCCTTTGGTTCTCGGATCCGCAGCCACAACCCATGCTGATTCTTCTTTTGCCCTGGACATGGCAGTGACCTTAATCAACCTGATTTTGGACAAGGATCTTTCCTTATATGATTTTAAGAAAAGACATCAGGTGGAAAATGTCATGACCGCAAAAGAGACGGCCGATTTTTTTAAAACGACTGCCAATGACGGTACAGACCTTTTTTTATTTTACAATACCAATCCCCTATTTACATTTCCGAACCATGAATATCTAACTCAAATTTTTAATCGTGACGACATATTCAAAATTGGTTTCTCAAATTTTATGGATGAGACCTCTAAAGAAGCAGATCTTGTATTTCCTGTTCAATTGCCTTTAGAGACCTGGGACTGCTATGAGAGTAACACAACTTGTATTTCAACTCTCCAGCCTGCCATGGGAAAATTATCCCAGGCGCCTTCCATAGGGGATGTTTTTCTTAAACTGACAAACTCCAATCAAGAATTTGATACTTATTATCAATATATGGCAGACTACCTGTATGCAAATCTGGAGGAAAAAAACAAACTTAATTTCATTCAAGTGATTCAAAAAGGTGGATTATTTCCTTTCACAAAAAGATCCCAGGTCCTAAAACCCGATTTTTTTAAAGCGTCCATTGACAAGGCTTCACTCAGGGCTCTCAAACAGACGTTGGGAACCATGATACCCTATGAAAAAAAAGAGTTGAAATTTCTGGCCGTTCCCTCTATCCGCCTGTATGACGGTAGAGGGGCAAACAAGTCATGGCTGAATGAAATACCTGATCCCATATCCAGTATTGCCTGGGAAACCATGCTCATGGTCAATCCTTCAACCCTGGAGGAATACGGGTTCAAACATGGAGACATCCTTACTATTGAAGCCGGGAATCGTTCAATTGCCGCACCTGTTTATGCTTACAACGGTGTTGTCACAGGATTGATTGTCATGCAAGTAGGCCAGGGGCACAATGGTTATGGCCGTTATGCAGAAGGATTTGGGACCAGCCCTATAACACTATTGTCCGGCAATCCAATAAGCGATATTACGTCCTCGGATTTCCTGTCTTATTTGATCACGCCCACATCGATAAAAAAAACAGGATCACTAAAGGCGCTTCCCCGAACAGATGGAAGCCGGTCACAGCTTAAACGAAAAATTGCCCTGTCTGCGATTGATGACCACCCGGAAAAAAGTCACTCAGGCGGCAGTCACTCAGACCCCGGGAAAGGGGAACAACATGGAGAAGGGCTTACCATGAACAGCTTTCCTTTGACCCTTCCCACCCAGGAAGGTTACGATAAAAAGCGGGATATTTACCCACCCCATGAGCATGACGAATACCGGTGGGGAATGATTGTAGACCTGGACAGATGTGTGGGCTGCAGTGCATGTGTTGCGGCCTGTTATGCAGAAAACAATATTGGCGTAGTGGGGAAAACTCAGGTCACAAAAGGCCGGGAGATGGCCTGGCTGAGGATCGAAAGATACCAGGATCAGAACATAGAGGAAAAACTGATTTTCCTTCCCATGATGTGTCAGCATTGCGATGCAGCTCCATGTGAATCCGTATGTCCGGTTTATGCCCCCCATCACTCTGAAGAAGGTCTTAACAACCAGGTTTACAACCGATGTATCGGCACCCGGTTCTGTGCACAGAACTGCCCGTACAAAGTAAGAAGATTTAACTGGTTTGACTGGGATAGGCCCAAACCCCTTAACCTTCAACTCAACCCCGAAGTATCGGCAAGAAGCAAGGGCGTCATGGAAAAATGCTCTTTTTGTGTACAGCGGATAAAACAGGCCCATAATAAAGCCAAAAATGAGAACCGGAAAATTAAAGACAATGAGGTGATGCCTGCCTGTGTACAGACCTGTCCGGCCAATGCACTTGTGTTCGGTAATTTTCTGGACAAAAACGCTGCCATCAATACCCTTGCCCGTGGTCCAAGGGCTTACCAGGTTTTAGGTTATTTAAATACCAAACCTGCAGTTATTTATCTTAAAAAAATGGTACAAAAGTTATGATTATTTATGCAGGGGTTTTATACATATGTCTCAGTTGACTTTTGAAACGATTAATACAACGGTCCTGAACACGCTAAGTCGTCCAGGCAAAATTTATTGGTGCACCATCGCACTATTGTTTGCAGGCGTAATCTTTGGCGCTTCCTGCTGGATTTACCAGATTTTTGTGGGTGTTGGGGTTGCCGGCATGAACACACCGGTCCACTGGGGCACTTATTTGATCAACTTTGTCTTCTGGGTGGGGATTGCCCATTCCGGCACCCTGATTTCCGCTATATTATTCCTTTTCCGCGCAGGATGGAGGAACCCCATTGCCAGAGCTGCCGAAACCATGACCGTATTTGCCGTGTGCATAGCAGGGCTTTTTCCTTTCATCCACCTTGGCCGGGTCTGGCTGGTGTACTATATGCTGCCCATTCCTAACCAGCGGACATTATGGCCCAATTTTCAATCCCCCCTTATCTTTGATGTCATTGCCATCAGTACCTACCTCACTGTGAGCAGTCTTTTCTGGTATACCGGACTTATTCCGGATCTGGCCATTATCAGGGATCGATCAAATGGGGTAAAGAAGAAAATTTTTAAAGTACTGTCGCTTGGATGGTCGGGTAAAACAGGGCAATGGCTGAACTATACAAGGGCCTATATGCTTTTTGCAGGTCTTGCCACTCCCCTGGTGATATCCGTTCACAGCGTCGTATCCTGGGATTTTGCCCTAAGTGTGACCCCGGGATGGCACACCACCATTTTTGCACCTTACTTTGTTGCCGGAGCCATTCATTCAGGACTTGCCATGGTCCTGACCCTGAGCATCCCATTAAGAAAAATATTTAAGTATGAATCACTCATTACAATGAATGTGCTTGAAAACATTGCAAAGACGATTGTTTTTACAGGAATCATTGTGGGATTTTCTTATGGTACAGAAGTTTTTATCAGCTGGTACAGCCAGAATATCATTGAAATGGAAACGTTCAGGTGGAGGGCATTTGGTCACTATGCTCCGGAATACTGGATCATGGTAATATGCAACACAATCATCCCTCTTTTGTTTTTATTGAAAAAATGCAGAACCCATGTGATCTGGCTGTTTGTTATATCTATTTTCGTTAATATCGGCATGTGGTTTGAACGATTTGTCATCATCGTGGGCAGCGTTGCCCATGATTTTATTCCAAATGCCTGGGGCCATTACAGGCCCACATGGGTTGAGGGAGGTATAATGGTGGGTGCCTTTTGCCTCTTCTTTTTTCTGTTTTTACTTTTTGTCAAGCACCTGCCGTCGGTTTCCATGACTGAAATGAAAGAAATGATACATAAAACGGAGTAATTCATGAGCACGGATGCCATTATTGTCACCGGCCTTTTTAAAAGCCAGAAAGAAACCCTGGCTGCTGTTGAGAAAATTCAAAAACACGGCTGGGATGTAACCGAAGTTCACAGTCCCATACCCAGCGAATCTTTGGCTAAGGCTTTGGGCAGGAAAAAAAGCAAGATTGGCTGGTTTACCTTGGCTGGTGGGATCATTGGATTTTTTTCCGGATTTTCACTTGCCGTATTCACAGCAACAAGGTGGAATCTCATCGTCAGCGGCAAACCCATTGTTTCCTGGATACCATTTTTTGTTATCGCCTTTGAATGCACCATTTTATTTGCAGTATTAGGTAATGTCCTTGGGGTAATAACCCAGGTGGGATTACCCCAAAAAAACTATGAGAAAAATTATCACCCGGAATGCTCAGGTTCTCTTTATGGAGTTGAAGTTGCTTCAAAACCGGAAAATGTTGATGATCTTAAAGACCTGCTTCACCGTGCAGGGTCTTTAAAAGGACAAAGGGAAAACAAATGACGCCCACGGATACGGAATTTAAGGAGCCTTTGATAATATTTAAAAAAAGCGGTTTAGTCATTCCTTTAGTTGTTGCCTGTACAGGATTTTTGTTTTTCATTTTTTTTGCAGCAAATGTTCATCCTGAAAAAGCGTGGCTTGTCTATCTGACAAATTTTCTGTTTTTTACGGCCCTGTCTGCAGGGGGACTGTTGTTTTCCACACTCATGCACTTTACAAAAGCCAAATGGAGTTTTAAGTTTGCCGCTATAGCAGAGTCGTTTGCTGCTTTTTTCCCTGTCTCCTTTATCCTTTTTATTCTCCTTTTCTTAGGACAGAATCATGTATTCACATGGATGGGAATTGACCTGCACGGCAAAGATGTCTGGCTCAATGTTCCCTTTTTATTCTTCCGTGATTTTATCGCTTTTCTGATTCTTTATTGCCTTGGATTTGCATACCTTTATCACTCGCTCAAATTTAGATTGTTAAACACCAAAAATGAAACCTGGCTGAAACAGGTTTTATTCAGGCATTTTAATAAAAGTTCCCAGACCTCTGAGATAATTAAACACCGGATGACCATTTTTTCAGGGTGGTATATGTTTGCATTTGCCATGGTTTTTGCTCTGACAGGGTTTGACCTGGTCATGAGCATGGATCCACACTGGTATTCCACTCTGTTTGGTGCCTACACCTTCATTAAAGCAATATACGCTGGATTCGGTGCCATTATCCTATTGACATGCATTCTCCATTTGACAACCAGCCTTTCTTTTAAAATTCCGTCCTCTCAACTGCGGGACATGAGCACTCTATTTTTTGGTTTCAGCATCGTATGGGGAGATTTTTTCTATTCGCAGTTTGTCGTTATTTGGTATGGAAATATCCCGGAAGAAACAGCCTATATTATCGAACGCACCATGACAGCTCCCTGGAGTTGGCTGGCATGGATCGTATTTATCATTTGTTTTATTATGCCGTTCATAATACTTTTAAACGGGAAGATAAAAGAATCGCCCCTATGCATGATCGTTGTGAGCACCTTTGTCCTGGCAGGCCTGTGGATTGAACATTTTCTGCTTTTAGGTCCCAGCTACCTGGGTCATAATTCCGGTATTTTCCCTATCAACATAAGTGAAATAATTATTACTCTCGGATTTTTAGCCCTCTTAATCCTTGCTGTTTTATTTTATTTCAGACAACTTCCCGACGTACTTGAAGGAGAATCGGCAAAGGGGGTTCAATGGAAATAATATTGACTTCTCTAACTCTTTTCACCATTATCTTCCTGGTGATTCTTGTGGGAACAAAAGGAAAACCCCAGGTTCTTATTTTTCACTTTCAGACATTTACAGCTCAGATTATTGAAAATAAAATCCAATTGTTGATTTTAAGTTTCTTGATCATTTTAATATCTCTGCTTGCATATTTTTATTATATCATGCCCCATGTGGATGCCGGCCCCATTCAACCCATTGCTTTCAGCCACAGGCTTCATGCGGGCAACAAAAAAATTGATTGCCGGTTCTGTCATTCATATGTAGACCGGTCCACTCATCCGGGAATCCCGCCGGTTGAAAAATGTCTTTTTTGTCACGAATATATTATTCCAAACCATCCGGAAATAAGAAAAGAACATAACTACTTTGATACGGGGACTCCCACACCGTGGAAAAAAGTTTTTTATGTACCGGAACACGTCATGTTCAACCATGAACGCCACATAAAAAAACAAGTCCAATGTGAAACCTGCCACGGAGATGTAAAGGGTACTGACCGTCTGATCCGCCATGAATTTAAAATGGGATTTTGTATAAACTGTCACAAAAAAGAAGAAGCCAACCTGGACTGCTGGCTTTCCTGTCACAATTAATAAAGGAGTGTAAAGTTTTGCCAGAGAATCTCACCCAACCCGACAACGCCTCTTACCTGACAGCGAAAGGATTCTGCCTGACCTGTGCTGCCTGGATGATGGTTGCAACACTGGCCGGACTTGTGGCAGCCATTGAACTTGTAGCACCGGATTTAACCGGCAACATTGCCTGGCTTCTATTTTCAAGACTTCGTCCCATCCATATAAACCTGGTGCTTTTCGGATTTGTTACCCCGGGTCTTCTTGCCAGTGCCTTTTATTTTGTTCCACGATTATTGAGAACCCAGCTTTATAGTGAGAAGCTGGGAGTACTGACTGTGGGCTTGTGGAACATTGCCCTTGTTGCTCTTATGGTCACCCTTGCCGCAGGCTTTACACAGGGAAGAGAATATGCAGAGATGATCTGGCCAATTGATATTGCCATTGTCTTTGTTTTTGGCCTGATTTTTTTTAATTTTGCCATGACGGTGAAAAACAGGAAGGAAAAAATTCTTTATGTATCTGTTTGGTATGTCCTTGCGGCAGTGATCCTTACCGCCTGCACCTATAGTATGGGAAATGTTATCTGGCAGCCTGATTCCGGAGCTTTAAGCGGTATACCCGATGCGATTCTACTCTGGTTTTACGGTCATAATGTATTCGGACTTTTGCTGACCCCCCTGTCTGCGGCAACTGTTTATTATATCATCCCACAGGTCTGTAGAACACCGCTGTACAGCCACACGCTTTCTCTTTTAGGATTCTGGGCCTTGATTGTCATTTATACCCATATCGGGACCCACCATCTATTGCAGGTGCCGGTTCCCACCTGGCTCAAAGTGATTGCCATTGTTGACAGCGTTGCCATGGTAATTCCTGTGATGGCCTTTCTCATCAATATCTGGTACACGGCCCGTGGGAAGCTTGGGTTAATCCATGATGATATCGGGGGTAAATTTGTTTTTACCGGGACGATCATGTATTTTATCGTGAGTATACGGGGTTCCATGATGTCCCTGCCGGATGTACAGCGGGTAACCCACTTCAGCCATTGGGTTGTGGGGCATGCCCATGTCGGTGTTTTGGGATTTGCAGGAATGATTGCGCTTGGAGGACTTTATTTCACCATCCCGAGAATAACGGGCAAACCCCTTTACAGCAGATTTCTGGCAGATCTCCAGTTTTGGATGATCTTGATCGGAGTTGCCGGATTTACAATTGTGTTAACAATTTCAGGGCTCATTCAGGGGAATGCCTGGTTAAATGGAGAAACCATCTACCGGGTGCTCCCCCAGATCCACATATATAATATTGTAAGGGCTTCCCTGGGCGTGTTGATTGTTTTAGCCGCTGTTGCAGGGTTTTATAATATTTTCAGGTCCCTGTTCTTAAATCCCGGAGAAAACCCATGAAAATGACACCAGTGGCCATTGTAGCCGGAAGTCTTCTTATCCTAATTGCCGTGGTAATGGTTGTGGTGATTCTTCCCTATGCCGACACCAGCAAAACCATACCTTCTGACCTGTTCAGGAAAAGGACAAGCATGGAAGCAGAAGGTCGTAACCTTTATATCAGCAATGGATGCGTTTATTGTCACACCCAGTCTATACGGGCTGTGGATTGGGGTTTGGGAGCAGAAAGAATCGCCCAGGCAGGAGATTACCTGGATGATCACCCCATACTCCTGGGCTCTCAGAGAACAGGCCCTGATCTTTCACAGGAGGGCGGAGAACACCCGGATGACTGGCATATGGCTCACTTTATCAACCCGCGATTTACCCGGCCGCTTTCCATTATGCCACCCTTTGAATTTTTAAATGAGGAAAACATAACCATCTTGATCCAGTACATCCAGGGTCTCGGGATGAAGAATGCTGATATGAGAATGGAAAGACAGGAGCTGTGGAAAGAAAAATCTATTACTGCCTACCAGGCCGGTGTCAATGAAAATGTAGCCTGGCTTCATAAAAATGTACCAGAAGGCTGGAGGATCCTTCCTACACCCTACCCTGCCAGTGAGGCAGGACTTGCCAGGGGTAAAAAGATATACCAGGATTTTTGTTTAGGCTGCCACGGGCCGGTGGGCGACGGCATGGGGCCTGCCCAACCCTACATTTACCCGCCGCCGCTGAACTTTACCATCTTAAAAGGCCGGGGGATAAGCGGTGGAATTATCTACTATCAGATAATGAATGGTATTACAGGAACGGCAATGCCCTACTTTAAAAGAGAACTGGAATCTGAAAAAATATGGGATGTGGGAAACTATATTGCAAAATATTTTATTGATGAAATCGACGCAAATATGGAGCCCAAAGGAATTGACGCAGCCTATGAACCTTAAACCAAATACATAAATAAAGGCCACACAAATGTATTATCCATTTTTTCTGACATATATTTTAACAGGACTTTTTATCGGAGCTGCCGTATTTATATGGGCACTGAAAAACGATCAGTTCACAGACCAGCAGCGTGCAAGGTTTCTGGCCCTGGAGGATGTACCACCACAGGGTGAAACAACTTGTCTCAAGGCAAAATTAGAGATCTACTTTATTTTTTCACTGGCCGTTGTCACTATTGCGGCAAGCCTTGCTCTGGTTGTGTATGCACTTTTTTTTACTTAGCCCAATTTTTTTTGGGATAGAGGACAAAATCCCCAAATTGAGGAATTTTAAATGAGATTTTTTGAACTTTTAAACCTTCAACATGTTTTTGCCCTGTTCATAGTTGCCATAATTTTTTTAATTCTATTTGGCGTAGCCCTGGCATTTATCCCCACCTCAGGACCCATATCAAAAGCCCTTAACATTAAAAAAACCCAAGATTTTCCAGATGGTATTGGAAAAGCAGAAGGCCCTTTCCCGCTGATTGTTTCCCTTATTATTGGCGGCACTTTTCTATGGGCTCTTTTTTATATTTTGTATTATGGGTTTTCGGAGGTAATATTATAAATTTATGAATGAATTAAAAGCTAAAGATACGCTTCGATCCACATGGCTTCACATCATTGCCATGATCGCATTTATACTCGGGGTGGGATATTTCACTTTTATTGTGGTATCGGATAAAGGAGTGCCTAGCTGGGATTACAGGCCTGTTAAAAGCATCCCTTCAGAATCCCCCTATGCAGCATATGAAAAAAATCCAGCCGGCCAGCATGTAAACGGCGAGGAGGATTTCTAAATGAAACAGGTTTTATTTCTTGCAGTTTTTGCCTTGATCGCTTTGACTGGTGTTTATGCGGTTATTACCCTCTACGATTCAAATTTGAAAATCGGAAGGATGAATCAAACCCCGGTTATTCGTCCCCATGAGGAACCGCTGTTGATAATGGACAAACAAACCATTACCTTCCATGAAAGTGAAGCCCTAGTAAAAGAGAAACTGAAAAATACCTTTATAGTAACCGGTAAAGGCTCTGAACAGGCGATGCTTGCTAAAGGGGAAAAAGAATATCAATCGTTTTGTTCCCATTGTCACGGCAACAATCTGGACGGGCTTGGAACTGTGGGACAGAGCTTTTTCCCCCTGCCGACAGACCTGACCGGTGAGAATGCCATCCAATTAAGTGATAAAGAATTGTTTACCGTCATTAGTTACGGAAGCAAAAACACGCCTGCCCTGGCAAGCTCCATGTCAGTTGAGAGCCGCTACGCCGTTATCCGGTATATCAGATCAATACAGAAATCAACTCTTTGAAAAGATCTGATCACATTTTGAAACCTGATACATGTAAGCAAAGCAGACAATGAAAACTTCAATTCCGTGCAAACTTTGCGGTCTTCCTGTCAAATTTTCCAACAAACCGTCAAAAAATCTTTTCTGCTGCAATGGGTGCAAAATGGTCTATACCATGCTTTTGGAATATAGGGTCGTGGAATCTAACCCGTATCATTCAGATCAAAAAAAGGGATTACCTGATTTCAAGGATACATTGCTTTATCAACAATGTGTTGCTGCAGGAGTTATTCCGGACACCTCTAAAAAGGAATCGACCGCCGGCCCGGAATCAATTCAAGGAAACAGTGGCGCTGCAACCAGAGGCGGGTTTAGTAATTCCCCCGGTGATTTGTCTGGTAATTTTCCAGGTGGATCTTTTGGAGATGATCCAGATGTTAATGCGGATTCCCAAAACGTTCTTGATCTCAATTTCCAAATTAACAATATGTGGTGCCCTGCCTGTGCATGGGTCCTGGAAAATGCACTCATCCGGTCAAAAGGAGTGATAAAAGCCTCCTGCAATTTTTCCAGCGACAGGGGAAACATCCGTTACAATCCCATAAAAACATCCCCTGAAAAAATCTTTAATCTCATTGAAAACCTTGGATATACATGCACATCCCTTGACAACAAGCCCCAAAAAAATACGAAAGAGTTCATACGTCTTTTTGTCACACTGTTTTTAACCATGAACGTTATGATGCTGAGCTGGTCTATTTATTCAGGTTTTTTCCTTGAATTATCCTCGATCTCGGTACAGATGCTTGCATGGCCGGTATTTCTTATGGCTTCCATTGTTGTTTTCTATGGGGGTTTTCCCATACACAAACGGGCAATAAATGGTATAAAATCAGGACGACCCGGCATGGAAACCCTGATTTCAACAGGTGCTTTCTCAACCTATTTTTATAGCCTTTTTCATCTTTTCAAAGGAAGTATCCATCTTTACTTTGATGCCTCCTCCATGCTGATTTTGCTACTTCTAACCGGGAAAATGCTGGAACAATCCGCAAAAAATAAAATTGCTGAAGGCTTGTGGGGATTTTTTTCCCTGGTTCCCCAAAAGGTGAAGATCTGTTCATCGCAATTTCCCAACGGCCGTTATGTTTCTATTAAACAATTATCCAAGGATGATCTTTTCCTGGTTGAGCAGGGGGAAATTTTGGCTGGTGACGGTATTGTTACAAAAGGCAGTGCTGTTATTGATGAGTCATCCATCACAGGGGAAGTAAAACCCGTAAATGCCACCTTTCAAGACAAAGTTAAAAGCGGCACCCGGATCGTTTCCGGAAAAATTCAGGTAAAAGCCGTTAAAGTGGGTGAAAAGTCAATTCTTGGCAGAATGATCGCTATCATGGAAAACAGCCTTTCAGGGAAAACAGTGCAAACCCAACGATTTGAGAATCTTTTAAAATTTTTTGTACCGTTGGTTATGGGACTGTCCACTTTAACATTTATTTTCTGGATGATAAACGGCCTGCCATCCTATGAAGCATTTAACCGTGGGATTGCCGTTCTTGTGATTTCATGTCCCTGTGCCCTTGGCATAGCCATTCCTCTGGCACTTGTGGCCGGCGTTGCTACTGCAGGTAAAAAGGGAATACTGGTAAGGGATTTTGAAGCCTTTGAACGGATTGAGAGTCTTGATGCCATTGTTTTTGACAAAACCGGGACACTTACAACAGGCAAACTTGAAGTGCTGGGTATGAAAACGGTTTCTGATTTCCCTGAAAAAAAAGCATGGCAGATTGTTCATGCAATGGAAGAAGAGCCAAAACATTACATTGCCCATGCCATAAGAACCTATGGTATCGACAACCAGGTATCGCCTCTTTCACTTGAAAATGTCAGGCACCATTCCAACGGTATCAGTTGCCGTTTTCAAAATAAAAAATATTGTTTTGGAAGTAGGGATTTTGTCAATAAAAACAGGAGTTCTGCGCCGCCTTTTCTATCACCTTTCAGCCAAGACGCACAGGTTATATCGAGTATTTTTTTAAGTGAGGATGATAAAATTATCGCCGCCGTCCACCTGGGAGATTCCATTAAAAAAGGAACAAAACATCTTGTTAAAGGTCTTGAAAAAATGGGTATAGCCTGTTATCTGGTCTCTGGAGATGCAGAAAAATCGGCTCTTGCAGCGGGATCATTCATCCAAATCCCGGCTGAACATACCCATGGCGGATTGCTCCCCCATGACAAGGCTGATTTTATTGATAAACTCAAACTATCCGGAAAAAAAATCGCCATGGTGGGCGACGGGGTGAACGATGCGCCGGCAATGGCCCGGTCAAATATTGCAATAGCCGTTCGTTCCGGTCTAAACCCCGGTGAAGGTGTGGCTGCCATTACCCTTATGCGGGAAACCCCGGTCCAGGTGCATGATTTTCTAATACTTGCAAATCAGGTGAATAGAAAAGTAAAACAAAACCTTTTGTTTGCCCTTGCATACAATATCATCAGCATCCCCATTGCAGCATACGGACTTTTGAATCCAATTATCGCTGCAACTGCTATGCTTTTGAGCAGCCTTTCAGTGACATTTAATACCTTGCTGCTTGTCAAAAAGTCTTAAACCAAAAATATAAGTTCGTCTGATAGTTAAACTGAATGTTATTCTGAATTCGGAAAATTTGTTATGAAATCATCTTCTGTGAATAAGAGCTTTCTCAAAAAAGCGATCACGTTTTTTATGTCTTATGACTTCCTTGTATTTCATTTGGATTAAAATTTTCATTACCTGACTAAATGTGTTCTCTTCCGAGAAGCAGTTTTGCAAGCAGACTTGAGCTTATAATCATAGGAATGAAAGCAATTATGATAATAAAAAGAATGGTGAAGAACATCATATGATTATACCTCCTTTTATTATTTGGTAATGGTTTGTGCAGTGGGACAAGATCACAAATTCTTAATGTCCCTGCACAAATTTTTTGCAATAATAATGCCAGCCACCTGGAATAGACTTATCATTCCTTAAAATCAAATCAGGCCTCACCTGATTTCCCGTTAGAGATCGTCTCTAAAAAAATGGTTATGGCAAATTTCAGGAACTTTTTAACAATTTTGGGCAGGCAATTTCCAAAAATTGTTAACATATAATGGAGGGAAAAATCATTAATATTGAGCGTACAAAATTTTCAAAATGAGTTTGTAGTTATGCACACAAGTTACTCATTGTATTTATTAATTATCTTACGTATCTTTATGAAATCTGAGAAAAATGGGGATAACAGCACCTGACATAATTAATCCGCCGGCAACAATAAATCCCATTGAAAAAAAACCTTTTTCCCCTAAAAGGCCTATCACATTGGGCGCAACCCCTCCTCCAAGCAGGAAAGCAACTGGTATTGCAAAAGAAACAACTATATTGCGGGTTTCTTTTGAACCGATATTTGATAAGGCGGCAAAAGCAGGAGGGAAAAAACACACTGCGAATATGGGCTGAGAAAATATAATCACTTTTAAAAATTGATCTGTTGCCACACCTATGAACAGGGTTGATATGCCTGTAAACAACAATACTAGGGCAAGTGTCGGTTTTAGCCCGAAATGATCAGACAGCCATCCGATCAACAATGCCGCGGGTAATGTCAATATTCTGGACATGGTAATTAATGTATTTGCCTGGGATTGAAGCATGCCATGCTCATTGAAAAGAAATAAAGGGAGCAGAGAATAAACTCCCAGGCCTCCGGCTACTCCTAAACTGAACAGAATGATCATCATCCAGAAGGACGGCATTGCCATTATGGGTAAAAATGATTTGAGCCTGGGAGATTCACCTGAAAAATCGTTTCCGGCAAAGAATTTAAAAAAAGAGAGCCCTAATAAAATAGAAGTCACACCCACAACCATGAGAACGCTTCTCCATGACAGCCATAAAAGCAATCCTTCACAAATTACCGGTGCCAATAAAAAACTAAGATTGGGAGCCATTTCATGAACACCGATCGCTTTTCCCCAGTTCTGACTGTTTATAGAAGATGTCAGCATTGCAATTCCGCTGGGAAGATACAATCCGGTTGCCATGCCTACAATAAATAGTCCCATCCGCATACTCAACAAATTTGGACTCAAACCCGTAATTAAAAAAGCAATGCCCGATGCTATGGCTGAAAGCACTATTGTTTTTTTATGATTAATTTGCGATGAAACAAACCCGGAACAAGATAATGAGATAAAGTACCCGGTTGCAGAGATTAAAAAGAAAGATCCGGCCTGCTTGGCCGTGAGATTCATGTCAGACAGTATTGTGGGCAGCAAAGGTGAAATAATAATTCGGATGCTAAAATTTAGAAAAAAAATGGAGGTCAGAAAAAACAAAGGCATGAGTTGTGACAAAAAAGTATCATCAATAGGGTCATTTAAGCGGTTTTGACTTATATTTTTCATTTTAGACCAGTTTCAATATCATCATTTATTATTTGATTTTGGGATCGTTAAATTCCCGTCACCGTTTTTATCTTCTAGGTCTAACCACCATTTATTATTGTTATCAGGCTTCCCGTATCCCAGCAAATCATCCCCCCAGATGCCGAATCTCCTTGCAAATTTTATATTTCGCATGGTCCAGTTTACCATCCGGTGAAATGGGGTGTAGGGTTTGCTCCATGGGCAAACCTTTACACAGGTACCACAACCTGAGCCATGTTGGTTTCCAACCCGCATGGTGGTACATTTTTTAACATCCAGAGGCCATTTTTCATAGCCGTTATGCATGATTTTGTCTCCATCGCTAATGGCGCCGCTGGGGCATTCCCTTGCACATTTTTTACACTGGGAACAAAAATCCTGAAGTCCGAAATCAATGGGCTTATCCGGAATCATGGGCAGGTCGGTTGTCACCACAGCAGCCTTGAACCGGGGTCCCATAAAAGGATGTAATACCGTGTCACCCATTCGGCTCATTTCCCCTAAACCCGCCATCAAAAGTATTGGCGGCACCATAAGATCATAATAAGGGGCGTAGTGGGCTTTGGCTGAATAGCCCAGGCGGCGGATATACTCAGCCAGTGTTATCGCAACAAATCCAGAGGTGGCGTAAGACATCATGCTCATGGAATTGCTGATCCAGTCGCTTCCGCTGAATGCCTGATTGGTTCTATCATCCTGATCAATCAGAACCGCAATGGCATGGGTGTGATCCAACTCAAGGGGTCTTTCCCCGGCATCCATATCCTTAAAACTGAATTGATGGCTGTAAACCGCATAAGCCGGTAGTTCGCATACACCTACAGCATCAGAGCGCAAAAAATAAGCTGTTTCCTTGATATGACGGGTTATGGCTTCAGAACTGTCCGGGAGGGGCGCTTTACTTTTTGTCATGTTCCCATCCCTGAAAGGTCTCATATTATCTCTCATCCATGCTATGGCTCCTGAAATCGGATGCTTGGGAACAAATCTTCGAAACTCTTTTTGCAATCTTTCACCATAATCTCCTGCCGCAGCTTTACAGAAACCGGCCTGGCGTTCGCTGGCTCTTTTGATCTGATTTTCAATAATTGTTGTGGTCGGCTTTTCCACCCGTTTGAGTTGGTGGGTCGGAAAGGTTTCCCAATCCCGCTTAAGGTACCCGCTCATAATATCTCCTTTTTTTTCACCCTGTAATCATTGATTATTTACAAAGTAAGATAAAAATAGTAAAAATTAGATTATTTATCAAATGATATATATTCATAAAGGTTATGCACGAAATGGATATTCAAAATCTGGATTTAAATCTTTTAAAAACGCTTCAGGTACTGCTGGAAGAACAAAATGTTAGCCGGACAGCTTCACGGCTTGCCTTGAGCCAGTCTGCCGTCAGTCACGCCCTTGGCAGGCTGCGGACCTTTTTCAATGATCCATTGCTGATAAAAGTAAAAAACGGGATGACTCCAACAGCAATGGCTGAAGAACTCAAAAGCCCTTTAAACCGCATCATCGGCCAAATTAAAGACCTGACCGGAGAAGAAGGATTTAACCCGGCTGTTGAAACCGCAACTTTCCGTATTGCGGCAAGTGATTATGGAGCAGGCATAATCCTACCGCGGTTGATTGAAAAAATGTCGGTTAAGGCTCCCAATTGTGCCATTGAATGCAATCCCATATCAGGTCATCTGGAACATGATCTTAAACTCGGACTTATTGATCTTGCCTTTGGCGGATATAAACCATTTGAAAACTTCAGATATGAAACCATATTTGATGATCGCTATATCGGCGTGGTTCGTTCAGGGCATCCCATCTTAAAACAACAGGACAAGAAAAATCAAATGAACCGCTGGCCCCATGCTTATATTGCCGTCACTGCAAATACCCAGAGAAAAGATGAACTCTACAAGTCTTTAGGAGTGAACCCTTTAAACAACATCAGCGTACGTGAGCCCTATTTTCTGGTTGCCCCTCTCATTGTTGAAAAAAGTGATCTCATACTCATCATGCCTGAAATGGGCGCTAAGGTAATGGCGCAAATCATTGATGTCACGCTTTTTGAACTACCGACCCAAATCAAAACCTTTCCCTTCATCCAGGTGTGGCACCGCCGCCGGGATAATGACAAAATGCATAGATGGTTCAGGCAACAGGTCAAAGAGGTGTGCCAAAAAATTGAAAATTTTTTCCATCCAGAATAATTGAAAGGAAAATCAATGTACCAATTATGTTTTTTTGTTCCTGAATCACACCTTGAAAAGGTCAAAACAGCTCTTTTCAAAGAAGGGGCTGGGAAATTAGGCAACTATGATTCATGTTCCTGGGAGACAGATGGAATGGGCCAATTCAGGCCGAAACCTGGCAGCAGACCCTTTGTCGGGGATAAAAACAGAATAGAGCAGGTGCCCGAATTCAGAGTTGAAATGCTTGTTCAGGATATATACATACAATCAGTGCTGAGCAGATTACTGGAAGTTCACCCCTATGAAACACCGGCCTATAGCGTTTTTGAAATTAAAACAATCAAAGATTTTGTTTAAAAATAAAACAGGCCGCATGAGAGACGCTTGCCAACATCATACAAATTGCGCTGTTCAGAAATGCAAACTTATGCTAAGCGTGAGAAACAACTACTAATGGACATAATTAGAAGGTGAAATGAATAAAATATTTATCATTATTGTTTTTTTGGCTTTTGCTTACGCGGGATGGCAACAGATTATTTTTGTTCCGGGCCAGGCAGGCCAGATGCCCATGGAGATCCTTTCAAAGGCAATGATAGATTCTGCCGGCGCTGCTGTCGAACTTGCCATAGGTCTTGTTGGCGTAATGGCACTTTTTCTTGGATTAATGAAAGTGGCTGAAGCTGGCGGAATGCTTACCATTCTGGCAAAGTTGATCAGCCCGATAATGGTAAGGCTGTTCCCTGAAGTACCGGCGGATCATCCGGCCATGGGTGCTATGATATTAAACCTTGCTGCCAATGCATTGGGACTGGGTAATGCAGCCACCCCTTTTGGCATACGGGCAATGCAGGAGTTGAACAGACTCAATCCCGTGAAAGGAGAGGCCACCAACGCCATGGCCCTTTTCATGGCAATAAACACATCTTCAGTAACACTTTTGCCCACAGGGGTGATTGCCCTGAGAGCAGCTGCAGGTTCAATTGATCCGGCAGCTATTTTACCAACTACACTCCTTGCGACAATCGGCTCAACCAGTGTTGCCATAATTGCGTCAAAGCTTTATCAAGGTTTTTTTTCACAAAAAAAAGCAAAAGCAAAAAAAGATCATTCAAAGGAAAATAGAGAGAATTCCACAGATGATGAACTAAAAGATGCATCTAAAGGATATCCCATCTGGGTGTCTATTTTGGCACTTGGAATGCTTGCTTCCCTGATTCCGATGGCAATCCTTTTCGGACGGTCCGTATCTCCCTGGATACTGCCCGGTTTAATGGTGGGATTTTTAGGGTTTGGCATGGTTAAAAAGGTTCAGATTTATGAGGTTTTTATCGAAGGGGCTAAAGAAGGATTTCAAGTCGCATTGCGGATTATTCCTTATATGGTCGCCATTCTTGTCGCAGTGGGTATGCTAAAGGCCAGCGGTGCATTACAGGTTATTGTAACGGCTCTTTCAAGTATTACGGCAAGTTTTGGTCTTCCTGCAGAGGCATTGCCCATGGCTTTAATGAGACCACTTTCCGGATCCGGTGCCTATGCCATTCTTGCATCTATTATTAATGATCCGGCAATCGGGCCGGACAGTTATACCGGGCTTCTGGTTTCCACCCTGCAGGGATCGACAGAAACCACATTTTATGTAATGGCCGTGTACTTTGGAGCCGTTCAAATCAGAAAAATCCGGCATGCCCTTGCGGCCGCCTTAACCGCAGATGTGGCCGGTGTCCTGTTCGCAATACTGGCGTGTTCATTATTTTTGAATTAGACTATTGTATAAATGAGTCCGGTATAAAGACAGAGAGTCCAAGACAAGTCACTTTTATCTCCAATTTAACAACGAATTGGTTCATCTGGTTTTAATTTTTCTCTTATATTTGAATTTCAAATCTGAGAATAGAAAGTTTGTCTATACCATATGCGGTATTTGGAAAAGTCCAAACGGCAAGTTTATATACTAATTTGTGAAATATTGAATTGATTCTGTTGAGGTTTTTATACAATTTTTCCCTGACTTTTTAGCCTCATACATCATCTGATCTGCCTCTCGGACAATTTTCTTTATCCCCTCCTTTAAATTGTACCGATGATTAAGCGTGCCAACCCCAATACTGACAGTTTGTTTCAGATTTTTATGTTTAATTTTTCCCTCAAAACTCCTAATGACAAATACATAACTGCTGATTTTTGTCCGAATTAATTGTGCAATATCCAACGCTTCTTGTTTGTGAATATATGGCAGAATGACTGCAAACTCTTCTCCGCCATATCGGGTAGGAAAAAAATCAATTCCTGTCTTGTTCGAGTGCTCTTTACAAACATCCCGGATGTGTTTGGCAATTGTTTTCAAGGCTTGATCACCAATCGGATGCCCAAATCTATCATTGAACAGTTTGAAATCATCAATATCAATCAATAAAACATTAACCCAGTATTTTTCTTTTAAGGACCGAGAAATTTCTTTTTCTAATTGTTCATCAAAAAAACGTCTGTTATAAAGGCCCGTGAGATGATCTCTATGGCTCATCTGATCCAGTCTTACCAAATCTTTCTTAAACGCGGAAATCGTTTCTTTAAATTTAAGTTTGATCAATTTGATCTTATCTTCAAGCGGGGAATTTGATTCGACCACTGTTACAGTTTCTGATTCAAGAATTTTTACCTTTTCCTGGCTCTCATTACTTATCGATTTAAATTCACTTGTTAAAAAATTCAACTCGTTTAAAAGGCCATTTAACTGGGTATCGTAAACTGATAAAGAGACCACGTTTAAATTTTTAATCAAAGATAAAAGTGATTTCTCTGTATAAACTCCCTCCCTGACATTTTTTAACGCTTGTTTCATAATAGGTTCAAGTTGTGATCCGGTTATTTTTAAATTTTGATTTAAATTTTTATAAAGTTTGGTATCAAAAATTATTTTGTAAACTGTACGCCAGCAAATTCCCGTTGGTATTCCAGCAGCATCAAATAAGGAAAGAAGATCTTTTTTTGACAGTTCTGTTCTATCATAGAAAAGCTGTTCAAGTTTCTCAAAAGGTGTGGTCATAAAGTCGCCTTTAGATTTGCCGTTCATATTATGTGGGAATAAGTCTGCCTATAGATAAAAATATTGTCAATCAATAAAATAAAAATCAACTGACATGCATTGTGCTGCGGTGTTGGCTATGTCTATACGTCCGGTGTTTTTTGAGGGGAATTTTGGGCCCTGATTATAGCCAGTAATCTTCTCCAGCCGCTATAAATTTTAATATTTTTTAAACTGGAATTTTACCTCTTGCTTCCCGACAC
>CAYVZG010000066.1:0-26109 GCA_964455805.1 uncultured Desulfobacula sp. | reverse complement strand
GCAGCTTGAAAACTGAGTACTTTTTCAATAATTTTTTAAAACGTTAGGGTTAATTTTTAAATTTTATCATAAAGGATCTCTTGTTTCAAACGAATAAAACTGCGAAAAACCGCACCTGTGTCGCCATTTGGTAAATCGTAAAAAAAGCTTGACAAGGGTCTGAAAAACAAGGATAAATAGGACATTGAAATATTAGCTGACGATTAAAGAATGTTTCAAAGCTTTCTTTAAAAATCAATTGGTTAAAAAATTCAAGTACTTTTGTAAAGTATAATAATACGAATTTATTATTATTAAATTATCCTAAGGAGGATATGAACTAAATGAACGATTTTCTACAAAGCCTTCGCAATGGTCAGGTTGAAAAAACACGCACACCAAAAACACGAAAAAACTCTGATAATTCTTATCATTATACCAGTACCCCACGATTTCATTCCTATGGCGGATATCAGAATCATAGAAACCAGGCCATAAAAAGACCCTCCCCCCATTATCAAACAGGGAACCAGTCTCAAAATGATGATGTTTCAACCACCTCTCTTCTGGCGGAAGCAATCGAGAACTTAAACAACCATGTTGAAGGCCTGGCCAAAAACCAGGATTATCTGATCACCATCCAGGAAAGGACAGCAGATCTGATAGAAAGACAGGCCATTGCCATTGAAAAAATTGTAGATCACCTGAATATCGCTCCCAGACAACAAACAGAACCTGAAAAACAAAAAACCCTACAAAAAACCTTTAAACCTCTTTATGCATCTCATGAAAAACCTGAGTCTGAAATAGGTGAACCGGATAAAAATATTGCACCGCCCGAACAAGCTGTTGAACCTGCCAAACCTAAAAAACCGGTAGTCAGACGAAGAAGAAAAAAAGTCGTGGCTAAACAGGCAGCTCCGGCAGACAAAAAACTGCTCAGCCGAGAGGCTGTCATGGATATCATCCACAGCATGAGAGCAAAAGGTGACACGTTTGACATGGTTGCCAGCCGTTTGGTTGAGCTGGGTCAACCCACATTCTCAGGACGTGGAGAATGGCATGCACAGACGATTCACAGACTCTGCAATAAAAAATAAACTGATTTTAATTTAAAAAAACCCTCGATCATTAATCCTTCCATAAGGTTCATTTTCTTATGGAAGACATATACTCTTCCCATTCCCAGGGAAGGAGATGTTTTTTTTTGGTATTGCACTCTTTACAACACGGCGCAAGATTAAATTTTTCAGATCTTCCACCTCGGGATAGAGGAATGATATGATCCATGGTAAGTTCTTTTGGTAAAAATTTTTGTTTACAATACTGACATATTCCTGAAGCGCGCTTGCGCTTCCACCATTGACCGGATCGAAGTTTTCTTGCCTTGTCCCGTTCTTTTTTTAAAAATGATTCCTCTGAAGGAGTAGAAAATTGTCCCATATTTTAGTAGCCAAATTCATCCAGATGTCTTCTATTATCGGTCCAGTTTTTTGTCACCTTTACAAATAACTTTAACAACACCTTTTGCCCGGTCATCTGCTCAATGTCTTTTCTTGCTTTTGTTCCGATTTGTGACAGCATGGACCCTTTTTTCCCGATGATAATACCCTTTTGAGAATCTCTTATGACATGAATGCTGGCATGTATGACTATCAGCTTTTTTTCCACATCAAAAGCATCCACGGTTACAGCGCTTGAATAGGGAATCTCCATCCCGGTTAATCTGAAAACTTTTTCTCGGATAATTTCTTTAACCATAAATTTTTCCGATACATCTGTGAATGTATCTTCAGGAAACAACCGCGGGCCTTTAAGCAAAGATCCTTCGATCTCTTCAATTATGTTTTTTACCTGGATATTATTTTTAGCTGAAATCGGAACAATGGCTTTAAAGTGATGCACATGTTTAAATTCCTCAACAAGCTTGTAAATCTGATCTTTTTTAACCAGATCTATTTTATTCATGGCAAGAATAATTGGTTTAGATGTTTTTTTCAATTGTGACAGGATCAATTTCTCTGCTGAATAATTTCTGGATGAGGCATCCACCATAAAAAGAATCACATCCACGTCTTCCATGGCCAGCATGGCCTGGGCAACAATTCTCTTGTTTAACAGGGTTTTACTATTATGGACACCGGGTGTATCAACTAAAATAATCTGTGATGCTGGCCGGTTAATAATACCCAGGATTCTATCCCGGGTGGTCTGGGGTTTTTTAGAAGTGATTGAAATTTTCTGGCCCAGCACCTGATTTAACAGGGTGGATTTTCCTGCATTGGGTGCACCGATGATTCCCACAAATCCGGATCGAAAGTCATTCTCATTTTTATGATTCATTATATTCGCCAGTTAAATTCTCAATTTCACCTAAAATGATATCTCTGCCTTTTTTTGTCTTGCTTGAAAAAACAATCACATTTTTTTCATCCTGATTCACTTGGGAACAAATGGATAAAAGTCTTTTTTTCTGTTTTGTTTTTGACAATTTATCAGATTTTGTCAAAACCAGCAAATATGGTATTTCATTATCTTCCAGCCAGTCCATCATATCAAATTCTTCTTTTTTGGGGTCCCTGCGAATATCCATCAGTAAAATCAAACCTAAAAGGTTCTGGCGGCTGGAAAGGTAAAGATTAACCATTGGCTGCCACTGGGACCTGACTTTTTTGGATACCTTTGCATAACCATACCCTGGAAGATCCACAAAAGATAAATTTTCGTTAACAAGAAAAAAATTGATCAGCTGTGTGCATCCCGGTTTTGAACTTGTTTTCACCATATCTTTTCTTAGGATCAATGTATTGATCAAAGAAGATTTACCCACATTGGATCGACCCGCAAATGCGATTTCCGGAATTCCATACCCAGGATACTGGGATGGTTTTACAGCACTTTTAATAAACTCCACTGTCTGAATTTTCATGATAAATCTGTTATATATCCCTGAATTCGGTCAAGACCTTTTTTCAAATTCTCCATTGAATTTGCATAGGAAAACCGCAGGTAACCCTCTCCGTTTTCCCCGAAGTCAATACCGGGAGTGACGCCCACATGAGCTTTCTCCAGAATATCGAAGGCAAGGGCATATGAATCATTGGAGATATGTTTTGCATTGGCAAACACATAAAAGGCACCTGTTGGTTCAATGGTAATCCCAAGTCCCATCTGTTTTAATCTTTCGATGACATAAATACGGCGTTTATTGTACGTTTCTTTCATTAGTTTTGTTTCTTTGTGCGCATCTTTTAAAGCAGCTGCACCGGCAAGCTGTACAACCGAATTTGCACATATGAAAAAATTCTGTTGCAGGATCTGTAACGCCCTGACAAATTCCAACGGAGCTATTAAATAGCCAAGACGCAGGCCTGTCATTGCAAAAAGTTTTGAAAATCCATTTAATACAAATGCCTTGTCAGTAAATTCATAGATGGAGTGCTCCTGCCCTTCATACACGAGTCCGTGATAGATTTCATCTGAAATAATGTAAAGGTTGTTTGCATCAGCAATATCAACAATCTGCTGCATCCTTTTTTTGGGTATGACATTCCCGGTGGGGTTGGATGGGGAATTGATGAATATTCCCCGGGTTTTATGTGTAATTTTCTCTTCTATTGCTTCAGGAGTATAGACAAACCCTTCCTTTTCAAACACCGGGACGGTAACCGGAACGCCCTGAACATAATTGACAAAGTTTGCGTAGCAGGCATAATGTGGATCGGAAATAATGATCTCATCCCCGGGATTTACAAGGGCTGAAAACAAAAGGAGCATGGCAGGTGACGTTCCGGAAGTGACAATGACCTGACCCGGATCGATTTCAGTGTTATAGGTTTTTCTATGATATTCGCTGATGGCTTCCCGCAACCTGATATCACCAAGACTGTGGGTATAGTGTGTCTCATTTTTACAAAAAGCCTCTATGCTGACATTATTAACACACTCTGGCACATTAAAATCCGGCTCCCCAATCTCCATATGGATGACGTCAATACCAGAGGCTTCCATTTTATGAATCTTTTCCAAAATCTCCATAACAATGAAAGGCGTTATCTTGTCACATCTTTTGGCAGGTTTCATTTAAAGCACCTTGTTTAAGGGATATTCAATAATTCCTTCTGCCCCGGCTTTCATCAACTGGGGAATCAAATCCCTGACCAGACCCGTATCGATAATTGTTTCCACGGAATACCAGTCAGATTGATAAAGGGATGCAATTGTGGGTGCATTAAGGCTTGGCAGTAGAGATACAACCTTTGCAATTTTATTTTCAGGCACATTCATTTTTATCCCCACCAGTTTATCGGCTACCAGAGCGGCCTGTAACAGCAGGGCTATTTGTTCTATTTTTTCTCTTTTCGCAGGATTTTCCCAGGCTTTCTTATTGGCAATCAACTGGGTATTGGTTTCCATGACTTCATGAATCACCCTTAAATTGTGGGCTCTTATTGTGCTTTCCGTTTCCGTGATCTCCACGATGGCATCTGCAAGTCCTGAGACAATCTTTGCCTCTGTGGCTCCCCAGGAAAATTTTACGTTTACGTCAATATTCCTGTCCTTAAAAAACCGTTTTGTAAACTTTAAAAGTTCCGTGGAAATCGTTTTTCCTGTCAAGTCCTCAAGCGTTTTTATCGGAGAGTCATTTGCAACGGCAATCACCCATCTTGCAGGACGTGCACTGACTTTGGAATAGATAAGATCTGTTACCACATGGACATCGGACTCATGTTCGGCAACCCAGTCAAGTCCGGTAAGGCCAACATCAATGATGCCGCTTTCAACGTTTATCGACATTTCCTGGGCACGGCACAATGCGCATTCAATGGTATCATCGTTAATATCAGGAAAATAACTTCTGCCTTCAATATTTATCTTCCACCCGGAACGTTTAAAAAGATTTATGGTTGCATTCTGAAGGCTTCCTTTTGGAATCCCTAATTTTAATATTTTTTCCATTATTTATATACCTCTTTTGGATCAAAAATTTGTGTTCCTATTACGTTTAATTCATTTCCAACGACTTTTGAAAAAAAACAGCTTTTATATCCTTTGTGACAAGCTGCGTCACCTATCTGATCTACCTTTAAAAGGATTGTGTCATTATCACAATCAACCAGAATTTCCTTTACAAGCTGCACATGGCCTGATGTTTCCCCTTTTTTCCATAATGCATTTCTTGACCGGCTGTAATAGGTTGCCTTCCCTGTTTTCAAGGTTTGTTCAAAGGCTTGTTTATTCATATATGCCAGCATCAGGACATCATTGGTCTTATAATCCTGGGCAATGGCAGGAATCAATCCTTTGGTTTTTTCAAAATCAAGTTCTATCATGACATGCAACAATTCCATTAGGGTTTCAATTTAAAACCTAATTAAATACCCAATATGGTTAAAAAAGTCAAATTTTATAAAATAACCATCGTCGGCACATTGAGACACCATCTTTCCCAAATTTTTATAATTAAATCATGTATAAATCCGGTCAATCACAATTTGGAATTCTATTAGTATTGCCATCCCAGGACTTATCTGATAAGAACTTTATAAACAAAATTATTAATTTTGAATCATGTTTCAGGGTGTTATGACAAAACGAAAAAGTAAATCTTATGTACTGAAGAAAAGAAGGAAAAAAAAGGAAAAAAGTCTTATCCGTTCCCTTTTTAAATGGTTTTTTATTTCATTTTTTCTTTTAACGCTTCTTGGCTGTGCAGGTGTGGCCGGACTTTATTATTATCTTAGCCAGGATCTGCCGAAAATAAACACCTTGAATGATTACCGTCCAGACACAGTTACCAGTGTCTTTTCAGATGATGGGAGAAAGATCGGAGAATTTTACGAAGAAAGACGGATCGTCATTCCGCTTTCTGAAATGCCAAAAGACCTTATCAATGCTTTTGTATCAGCAGAGGACTCAAGGTTCAGGGAACACCCGGGTATTGATATCATCTCCATAATGAGAGCCTCTTTAAAAAATTTCAAGGCAGGCACGATTGTTCAGGGAGGGTCCACAATCACACAACAGGTGACCAAATCATTTTTACTGACCCCGGAACGAACCTATAAAAGAAAAATTAAAGAAGCCATCCTTGCATACCGGATTGAAAAAAAATTCACTAAAGATGAGATCCTTTTTCTTTACCTGAATCAGATATACCTGGGTCACGGCGCATATGGCGTCGAGTCGGCATCTGAAAATTATTTTGGCAAGCATACAAAAGACCTTAACCTGTCGGAATGCTCAATGCTTGCAGGTCTGCCTCAGGCTCCCAGCAGGTACTCCCCCTTCAGGTTTCCCGATCGGGCCAAGCAGCGTCAGATTTATGTTTTGAACCGGATGAAGGAAGAAGGTATTATCACAAATCTTGAAGCCACAGAAGCCATTGATCTCAAACTGGATATAAAACCGAGAAAAAACTGGTTTATTGAAAGAGTCCCCTATTATACGGAACATGTCAGGCGATATGTAGAAAAAAAATATGGAAAAGATGCCCTTTATAATCAAGGGTTACAAATCCATACAGCCGTCAATATTGAACTCCAGAAAATGGGGAGGAAAGCTGTAAACAAGGGTTTGATTGAGCTTGACCGGCGCACGGGGTATCGGGGTCCTTTAAAAAATATCCCAGATCTTCAAATAGAAGATTTTTGTACCAAGGTTACGGAAAAAATCGGTACAGCCGCTTTGAATAAAGGTAATATTTATGAAGGAGTGGTATTAAGCCTGGATGATAAGACTGGTATTACCCTTGTCCGAGTGGGAAATTTCCATGGCATTATCAAACTTAAAACCATTACCTGGGCCCGAAAACCTGATCATGAAATCGCCCATTATCAGGTTAAAATCAAAAAACCATCCCAGGTGTTTAAACCCGGGGATATCATCCTGGTGAAAGTACTTGAAGAAGCCGGTGTGGACACGAAAATAGAATTTTCCCTGGAACAGGAACCTGTTGCACAGTCAGCTTTACTCAGTATCGAAGCCGAGACAGGCCATGTAAAAGCGATGATTGGCGGACGCGGTTTCAAAAACAGCCAGTTTAACCGCGCATATCAGTCCAGACGACAACCAGGAAGCGCTTTTAAACCCATTATATATGCGGCTGCACTTGATAAGGGATACACGGTTGCCAGCATGATCATGGATTCTCCTGTTGTCTACAAAGACACTGAGCGGGATCATATCTGGAAACCTAAAAATTCTAAAGAAAAATTTTTTGGTCCCACGCTTTTCCGAAAAGCCCTTGTAAAGTCAAGAAATATAGTCACCATTAAAATCCTTCAGGATCTGGGTACAGACTATATTATCGATTATGCGCGAAGACTCGGTATTCAATCGGATATCAGCCAGAACTTATCGATTGCTCTGGGATCATCCGGGCTTTCGCTGCTTGAACTGGTCAATGCCTATTCTGTTTTTTCAAACCTGGGCTATCTTATAGAACCTGTATTTATAACAAAAATTTTTGACCGAGACGGTAATCTTTTAGAAACCTCCAAATTGATACGGAAAAAAGTCATTGATATGACAACAGCATATATAATGACGAATATAATGGAAAGCGTTGTAAAATCAGGTACAGGATGGCGGGTGAAAGCACTCAAACGACCTGTGGCAGGCAAAACAGGAACAACCAACAAACTATTTGATGCATGGTTTTTAGGATATACCCCCCAATACACCACTGGCGTCTGGGTCGGGCTTGATCAGGAAGCGCCTCTAGGGAAAGGGGAGAACGGTTCAAGAACAGCAAGCCCGATATGGCTTGAATTTATGAAAAATGTGCTAGAAGGAAAACCAGCTAAAACATTTAAGGTTCCCGAAGGCATTGTTTTTGCCAAAATTGACGCTAAAACCGGTCTGCTTCCCATAGAAGAATCTGAAAAGACAATATTTGAATGTTTTAAGGAAGGCACCCTGCCAAAGGAACATACACCAAAACCGAATACAGCTTCCGCTTCTGAAGAACTTTACAAAAAAGGCATTTAAAAATTATATTCATTCCCCACTAATTTTTATCCGATGTTGCGGGATCTTTTTATCCAAACGGATTGAAAAATTAAATTCTGAATACTGTTTTTTCAATTTTTTTAAATTGATATTTTTATTGCCTCTCAATCGTGATTCTGAATTTGGATGAACACTCAAAAAAAGTGTCCTGGATGTTAACCCTCTTTTGTATTGTTCTATCTTATTACAGGCAAGATCATAGAAGATCTGAGAAAAAACAAGATGGCCAAAAGCGGGATGCCAGGGGCCGGCAAGCACCATTGATTCATCTTCCATCAGGTCCGAAGCCTGTAACCCCATGCGAATCACCCTGACATCGGCCGCCTTAAAAATACCAACCATTTTTGTTACAAGAGCGATACTGTTTTCAAGGCTCAAGGGCGTATATTCACCCCGGCGGTACCATTGTTCCAAAAGACTTCCTTTTAATACCATTAACGGATAAATTCTTGCAAAATCGGGTGCCAGGCGGGCCAGTTTTTTTGTACTTTCAAATAATGTAGTTTCTGTATCACCTGGCAAACCAACCATAACCTGGACACCAATTTCAAATGGATACTTCTTTAAAATACGGATGGCGTTTATCGTATCAATACTTGTATGACCCCTTTTTGATTTCAGCAGAACCCTATTATCCATTGACTGGACACCCAGTTCAATACCAGATATATGATAGGGCTCTATACGATCAAGTGTTATTGTGTTAATAGTATCCGGCCGTGTTGAAAACCGGATGCCATCAATTTTTTTTTCCGTGATATAAGGCTGAACCATTTCAAGCAACTGAATCATCTTATCTGGCGCTATCCCTAAAAAATTTCCCCCGAAAAATGCAAGTTCAACCCTGTCCCGCTTTCCTTTATATTGTAAATACTGTTTTACAATATTTTGAATATTTTTTTTATCCGGCAGCGTTGATGCATGATCGGTAATAATAGATTGATTGCAGAACGCACACTGATGAGGGCACCCGGAATGGGGAATAAATACCGGAATAATAAGGGGTTTTTTTGCCTGGGCCATTGGAACCTATAATCAGATTATCAGAAGGTTATATTTTTTAACAACTCTAACGCTTTTTTCGCGGAATCCTGCTCAGCTGATTTTTTTGTTTTCCCAAGACCCCTGGTATGAATATCTAAAATATTTAAACTGATTTCAAATGTTTTATCATGGTCAGGGCCGATTTCATTGAGGACTTCATATTGAGGTGTTGTCTCACCATGTTCCTGAACAAATTCCTGCAACATACTTTTATAATCTATGATTTTTTCATTTGAAAAATTTTTTTCAAAACTCTTTTTGAATAGATCATTTATCAGATGGTATGTCGTTTCAAACCCGGCATCCAGATAAACAGCTGCAATGACAGCCTCATAGGCATCTGACAATATGGAGTTTTTATCAAAACCCCGGGAAAAGGTTTCTCCTTTTCCAAGCCTGACAAACCTGCCAAGATCAATAAGCCGTGCCATATCAGCAAGAGCGGGTTCACTGACAAGTTTTGCCCTTAACTTTGAAAGTTCTCCTTCATTTTTTGATGGGCTTTTGTCCATGAGCAGATGGCCGATGCATAACCCAAGCACGGCATCTCCCAAAAACTCAAGACGCTCATTATCACTGTGGCAGGACGCCTGATTTTCATTTAGAAACGATCGGTGACACAGGGCATCATTTAATAATGACTTATTCTTAAAAGAATACCCTATATTATTTTCAAGGATACTTAATTGATTCCTCTTTCCTTTAATTTCATCCAGGCCAAGTGACAATGCTTTAAATACAGAATACTCTATATCCAGGTTGTCTTTACCTGAACCCAGCTGAACACCTTTATTAAAAGATCCATGGAAATCCGAACCACCTGTCATAATGAGCTTTTTCTGGTTTGCAAGTTCTTTATAAAATGATGTTTCTGGCTCATCATGATCGGTATAAAAGACTTCGATTCCGCCAAGCCCGTCTTTTATCAGGGCATCAATAAAAGCTTCCAGCTGATGGCTTTTTTTAAAGTGCAGCAGACCCGGGTGGGCGAGAACGGCAATTCCGCCGGCCTGGCGAATCGTTTGAATTGCCTGACGGCAGGACACCTTATATTTATTCACATAAGCAGGCTTGCCTTTTCCAAGATACTTGTCAAATGCTTCTTTAAACGTATTGACATATCCTTTTTCCTTTATGAGTTCTGCTATGTGGGGACGACCGGTCTGATCTGCTCCGAAATGGTTCTCAACTTCTTGAATGGTGATTTTTAATCCAAGTCTATTTAATCTTTCAATGATTTTTGGATTTCTTTGGGCCCGGGCTTTTTTTGCATCATCCAAAATGGCATTAAGGTTTTTATCATATATACTGAACCCATACCCCAATAGATGTATACTTCCAACCTCAGAGAAATCGGTTGGCGGCTGACAACTCATTTCAACCCCGGAAATAAATTCAGGAGAAGGAGGTAAAGGATGTTTTAATATTTCCTTAACCCCTTCTATGGTATCATGATCTGTAATGGAAATAGCACTGATTCCAAGCTTTTTGGCCAGGGTCATAATTTCCAAAGGAGCAAGTGACCCGTCTGAAGCCTTGGAATGTACATGAAGATCAATCAATGAAATATTTTGAGCAGGCTAAATCCCGAGAGCCTTCTCCATATCCTCTTCACGTGTTTTACATTCAATGCATTGGGTTGTGACAGGTCTTGCCTTAATCCGCTTAAGGGAAATATCTTCTTCACAAACCTCACAAATTCCAAAGGTTTCATTTTCTATACGCACAAGCGCTTTTTTTATCTTTTTAATCAATTTGTGTTCACGATCTCTGATACGAAGCTCAAAACTTCTGTCCGATTCATGGGAGGCTCTATCCGTTGGATCGGCAAAATTTTCTTTTGGCTTGGTCATACCGTTTACAGTGCTGTCAGCATGGGAAAGGAGCTCCTTGAGCCTTTCATTCAAAAGATTTTTAAAAAATTCCAAATCTTTTTTTTTCATTGTATTTGCCCTTTATCTTAAATTACAAGAACATCCGAAAATGATATTATACCAAAATTAAAAAAGATGTAAAGAATTAATTAGCAGAATTCAAGTCAGATGTGATTGGTTAATGCTTAAATTATCATCGGTATTTTTACTTAATCTTCCTCGGGCAAATCTATATTAAATAATTGGTGTGTGACATTGAGATAAAGGGAATCATCTCTGTGTTCACCGGTATTTCTTAAAAAAAGGATGGGATCGTGAATGGTTCGGCGAGCTATGGATTGGGTCATTCGTTTGATGGCATCAATATCTTCCTGGGAAAGGTGTCTCAGATGTGCAAGGGTTTTTTTACATTCAATGTCCACAATGCTGGATATTTTATTATTTAAAGCTTTAATTGTGGGAACAATGGCAAGACTCTCCAGCCAAATGCGAAATTTTACCACTGCCTCCTCAATGTATCTTTCTGCCTTTATCGTTTCTTTACCCCGCTGTTCAATATTGGATTCCACAATATTCTTCAAATCATCGATATCATAAACATAGGCATTGGAAACCGTGTTAATTTGGGGGTCAATGTCTCTTGGTACGGCAATGTCAATAAAAAAAAGTGTATTGTGATGCCTTTTTTTCATTGCCTGTTTGACCTGTTTCTGAGTCAACACATAATCTGTTGCACCGGTTGAACTGATGATGATATCAACATCCTTTAATATATCTACTCTTTCTTCAAACTTTACAGCCTGTCCATTAAACTTGTCGGCAAGGTCCACTGCCTTTTTAAAAGTTCGATTTGCAACTATAATTTGCTTTACATTGTTTGATAACAGATGCTCCACTGCCAGTTCCGCCATTTCTCCTGCTCCCAGCAGCATAACGCTTCTTTGGGATAAGTCTGAAAAAATTTTATTGGCAAGCTCGATGGCTGCATAGCTGATGGATACTGCATTATCCCCTATCCCTGTTTCTTTTCTGACTTTTTTGGCAATATTAAAGGTTTTATGCATCAACCGGTTTAATAATACCCCAGAGGCATTGCATGAAACCGCATTCCGGTATGCTTCTTTGACCTGGCCCAAAATCTGGGGTTCACCCACCACCATTGAATCCAGGCTTGAGGCAACCCTGAACAAATGAAGTATGGCCTTATCATCCTCATGGACATATAAAGAACCTTTAAATTCAGAAATGTCTATTTTCTTTTGGGTTGAAATAAACTCAATGAGCTTATCAACCTTTTCACCTGTTTCCGGGATATATAAAAATTCTGTCCGGTTGCAGGTGGAAAAGATAAGACTCTCCTTGATATCTTTGTCCTGCTTTAATAATTCAAGTGCCGCTATTGTCTCCTCACCTGAAAAAGACAATTTTTCCCTGAGGTCAACCGGTGCGGTTTTGTGGTTTAGGCCGATTAATATAATTTTTGGCATTTTTCTGTCTTTATTATTTTCTTTCACTATTTTGTAAAGGCCTGGTGATGACCACCCAACAGCATATTTACCCCGAGAAATGCAAATATGAGGATCAAAAAACCAACAATGGTCATTATGGCGGATTTTCTGCCCTGCCACCCGGAATAAAGGCGTAAGTGCAGTAAAGCTGCGTACACCACCCAGCTTCCCACAGAAAAAATCTCCTTGGGATCCCAGGACCAGAATCTTCCCCATATTGTTTTTGCATATATAAATCCTGTCACAAGTCCAATGGTAAGAAGGGCAAATCCTGTGGTTAGGCAAGTATAACTAACATTATCCAAAAGATCCAATGACGGCAGGCGTTTAAAAAAGAAGCCAGGGCTTTTTGTTTTAATCCCTTTTTCCTGCAGCAGATATAAAATCCCGGTCCCACATGCCAGAGCAAGGGCTGCTTCACCCATAAATACCAAAATAATGTGGGAATAAAACCAAAACCCTTTGAATATTTCGTTTTTCTCAACAGGTGCACCAGGAATGAGCAATACGGCCATCATAATTAAAAACAACAATGTTGAGGCAAACACGCCTAAAATTTTGAGGTCAAATTTGTATTGAAAAAATAAAAACATGCCACCCAAAAAAAATGCTGCAACAGATAAACTCTGGGATAAATTCTGTATGGGTACATGACCTGTTGCAATTGTGTATATCATCATACTCATAAAATGAAATGCAATGGCTGTTGAAATCAAACAAAAGGCTGTTTTCTGATAGATTTTCTTTTGATTGAACAAAAAAGATATATATCCAGCCATGCTGGCAAAATAGATTGCGGTTGCTATCTGCAGAACCATTTGGGCCGTTTGAAGATTCATTCATCACTCCTTAAAAAAACAAGATCTTGATATAAAAATCCTTTTCCAAGAACTTCACGCAAAACTCGGTTAATTGATTTTTCATCTTTTGCTTTGATAAACTCAAGAAGGCCCTTATCAATCAAATCATAAAAGATTTTTTTATTTTCATCCGGGTCATTGTCCGATAACAAAAATCTTTTGCGTATATTCTCCATAAGCTGCAAAAATGTTGCATATTCCGGTCCGAACTGAAACCCAAGGTCCTGCCTGATTTTTTTTGCCATTGCCGGACTTGATCCAGATGTTGAAACAGCAATAACAAGGTTGCCCCTTTCCACTGTCGAAGGAAGCAAAAAATCACTATTATCAAGTGAATCTGCTATGTTACAAAGGATACCCAATTCCAGGGCATCTTTTTTTATCTCTTGGTTTAAATCTGCGTTATTGGTCGCAGCAAAAACAAGGAACATCCCCTTCATTTCTTGTTTTTCATATTTTTTTTTTACAAAACAAATACCTGTTTTTTTTAATTCATCAATCCCGGTTAAAAACGTTTCACTGATTATTCTTACCTTTGCACCACATCTTTCAAGTGTCGCAGCCTTTCTAATACCGACGGGCCCGCCTCCCACAATAAGGCAATTCTTACCTTTAATATCAAGATATATGGGATAATATTTCATTGGGGTCCTTTATTTATCATCTTAAAAAGCCTTAAACTTCCTTAAACATACACGGTGTTATAAATCCTGTATAATGCCAGGATAAAATTAAATCAAAGAATTACATTCCGTATTTTATCATAGGTTTCTCAATTTTTCGTGGATTAAAATATGAGCCGGACTATTTTTAATCCCTTGTCTGCCTAAGTAAACTATTATATATATTGCCCTAGGATATTTTACAATAACTAACCTAAAGTTATTAATGCGTGAACAGACAGCAAAAAATTTTGAAAACATATGTGATATTAAAAAATCACAAAAAGGCAGGGGATCATTTTAACCTCATTATTAAATAATAGATGGTCTGAAATACCCTGATGTCAATTAATTGATTACCGCTTATTTAAAAATGACACATTTTCTCTCTGGCATTTAGGATGATATAAATGATTATTGATACACACGCCCATATTTTCCCGGAAAAAATAAAACAGAACCGGTCCAGATTCTTTGACAGCGAACCGGAGTTCAAGCTCCTTTACAATTCACCAAAAGCCGCCATCTGCAATATTGACGACCTGTTAAAATCAATGGACAAGTACAGGGTTGATACATCGATTATTTGCGGTTTCCCCTGGCGAACCCCTGATCTTACAAAACAAAACAACGACCTTATCATTGAATTGGTACAACAATATCCCGGCAGAATAAAGGGACTTGCCTGTTTTGATGCCTTCTGGGATGGAGCCGCCAAAGAAACCAGTAGATGTATTAATGCAGGCCTTTGCGGTGCTGGTGAGCTGGCCTTTTACCTTTCCGGTGTTGACCGGGCAGCTTTGACATCCCTTGATCCTGTCATGGCGGTTTTAAGAGAAAAAGGGGACCTGCCCTGCATGATCCACACCAATGAACCTGTTGGCCACAAATATCCCGGCAAAACGCCTATTACCCTTGAACAAATATACGCGCTGGCCAAAACCTTTCCAGACAATAAGATCATATTGGCCCATTGGGGTGGTGGGATATTTTTTTATAATGTCATGAAAAAACAGGCTAAAGACATCTTAAAAAATATTTGGTATGACACTGCCGCGTCACCGTTTTTATATGATTCACAAATTTATGACCTTGCCATTGCAGCTGATGTGATAGACAAGGTTCTTTTCGGCACTGATTTCCCCTTATTGACCCCTGGAAGGTATTATAAAGATATGGATGAAGCCAATATTACCTCCCTTCAAAAAAAACAAATTTTGGGAGAAAATGCAACCCGGTTGTTTGGTTAAAGGATACACCGATATGAAAAAAGACACTCACAATTTTATTCAAGAATACAAAGGTCTGGGGGCTTTTGGCCTTACCCGGGAAACAGATGAAGAAACCATCATGTTTTATCTTCAAAAATTTTCCGAAGACTCTTTTTTAAAGACAATTCTTCCAAGGCTGTCTGATTCGGAACTTCAAGAAATATATAAATTTATTAATGATAAATTAAAAAAACATCTCATAAAGGATGAATACCATAAGCTCTTTCTCAAAGACCGATAATAGTATTTGTGACTATTGGTTCGTATTGGTAAGTATTTTCATTTTTTCTTAAAATTTGAACTTATCTTGTTGACTCTTCTCTAATATTAACATATTTCGACCCTAATCTTTGAAGCAGAATTTGAATATTTATTGGAGAGTTGGAAATGAACAGATTAAAATATTTTATTTTTATGTTAGCACTAATCATTACAATGAGCCTTACCATCGGTGTTCAGGCCCAAAACAAAAATTTAATGATGGCCACTACAACCAGTACTGATAACACAGGCCTGTTAGATTACCTTATCCCCTATTTTGAAAAACAAACCGGCATTTCCCTTAAATGGACAGCCACTGGAACTGGCAAGGCATTAAAATTAGGTCAAAACTGTGATGTTGATGTTCTACTGGTTCATGCCCCCCCTGCAGAAAAAAAATATATTACCAGCGGATATGGAAAAGGGAGAAGAGAAGTCATGTACAATGACTTTGTCATCATCGGGCCTGAAAATGATCCGGCAGAAATAAAAGACAAAAGCATATCTGATGCCTTAAAAGCGATTAAACTGAATCAGGCCATGTTCATGAGCCGGGGGGATGATTCCGGAACGAACAAAAAAGAAATGCTTTTGTGGAAAAATGCAGGCATATCATTACCTGACAAGGAAAAATGGTATATTCAGACGGGACAGGGTATGCTTTCCACCATTAATGTTGCGCAGGAAAGGAATGGATACACGATGACAGACAGGGGCACCTATATCAAATATCAGTCCCAGAAAAACGGTAATGCCCCATTAAAGGTGTTGGTTGAGGGTGACAGCATCCTTTTAAATCAATACAGCGTCCTGACCCTTGACCCCAAAAATTGTCCCTCTGCAAGATATGACCTGGCAATACAATTTTCTGAATGGATGGCTTCACAAAATGCCCAGGACCTGATAAAAAACTTCAGACTGCTCGGGCAAAAGCTTTTTATCCCAAACGCAAAATAGCAAAAGGAATTTATGGATTTTATTGTTGCAGGCTTTATCAAAGCCGTTAAGCTTCTTGTAAACGGTGATACTGCCACGTGGACTGCTGTCTGGGCAACTCTAAAAGTATCCACCGGTTCCATGTTTTTAAGCATTGGAGCCGGTCTGCCCTGTGGATTTTTTTTGGGCTATTTTGACTTTAAAGGAAAAAAATTTTTAAGAACAATTCTTGATACCATGCTTGCCCTCCCAACGGTTTTCATTGGTCTTGCCGTTTATGCATTTATATCACGGCAGGGGCCTTTGGGAGACTTTGGTCTTCTGTTCACTTTAACGGGAATCGCCATCGGGCAGACCATCCTGGCCTTCCCAATAGTCGCGGCTATAACAGCTTCGACAATTGAAAACATAGATCAAGACCTCAAGCTCACAATAATCACCCTTGGTGCAGGCAAACGTCATATTATTGCCACCTGCCTTTGGGAGGTGAGATATGGCATCCTTGCGGCGGCAGTAACCGCCTATGGCAGGGTGCTAACAGAGGTTGGCATATCCATGATGGTGGGCGGCAATATCAAATACCATACCCGGACCATAACAACTGCCATTGCCCTTGAAACAAACAAGGGCCAGTTTGCCGACGGTATTGCCCTGGGGCTTGTTTTGATCATAATAGCGTTTATTGTAAACCTATCACTTTCTTTTTTAAGGAAACAATGACAAAAAACCATCTCGCATACCGTTTAAAAAGTGTTCAACACTATTATGGAAGCACAAAAGTTCTGGATATTGATGACCTTAAAATTGAAAAGGGATCCATCACCGGTCTTATTGGTCCCAACGGCAGCGGGAAAAGTACGCTTTTAAAGCTATTGGCTTTTGCCCAGAAGCCAAGTATGGGACAAATTTTTTATAATGGAAATATGGAGCTGCCGTTTTCATTGTCCATCCGATCAAAAATAACGCTTCTGACCCAGAAACCCTATTTGTTAAAAAGAACTGTTTTTGAAAATATTGTATATGGGTTAAAGATCAGAAAAGAAAAAAATGATCTTGAACAAAAAGTGAGCAAAGCCCTTTTAAACGTTGGGCTTGATTATCAAAAATTTGCCGGCCGATTTTGGAACGAACTATCAGGCGGGGAAGCACAGAGGGTTGCAATGGCAGCCAGACTTATTTTGAAGCCTGAAGTGCTGCTTCTTGATGAGCCTGTTGCAAACGTTGACACTGAAAGCGCCAGCCTGATTCGACAAGCCTCCTTAAATGCCAGAAAAAACTGGGGGACAACTCTGGTTATTGCCAGCCATGATCTGCAATGGCTGTATTCCATTAGTGATCAGCAGCTGTCCATCTTTAAAGGCAATATCTTTTCCACAGGCATTGAAAATATTATCACAGGTCCTTTTGAAAAATCAGGCAAAAAAAATCTGAAAAAAAAACTGGGTGATGGGCAGGTCATTACACTGTCAGCCCCTGCAAAAGCACTTTGCACTGCTATTATCAGAAAAAAAGATATGTCCATCCATCTTGAAAAGCATGCCGGCAAAAGCCATTTCAATCAATTGGCCGGTATAATTTCTTCTATGCTTCTGGAAAAAAAGAGTAAAACCATCATGGCGAGTATATCCATTCAAGATCTTTCCTTTACCTTAAAGCTTTCACCGGACAAAATCGGTCAACTCGATCTTTACCCGGGTAAAAAGGTTTTCTTAAAATTTGCACCCGGCGATGTGGACTGGATTTAAATATGATTCTCCTAAGGCTTTAGGACAAGAAAAAACAGCTTCCCGTATGTATTCATATGACCCGCTGTAAACTCGGCATAATCGCCATTCCCACAAAAAATATCTGCCCTTGCAGGTCCTTTGATTGCGCCACCTGTGTCCTGATTCAAAGCAAAAAAAGAAGCCTTTTCCCAATCCTTTAAAGAAGGCCTGGTTTTTTTATCAGGCAACTGGGTCTGCAAAAAACACAACCCTCCCTTTGGAAATAATCTGCTGTCGGTTGCAATTGATCGCATTGCAGTGACTTCAACGCCGAGGCTTCCATAGGGACCACCCTCTTCCTTTTTAAAAAACACAAAACTCTTATTGTGGTGCAATACCTCATCCAATCTTTCGGGATGTTTCTCGAGCCAGACTCTTATAGCCTGCATGGACATATTTTCTTTTAAAATTTCATTTTTCCTAATAAGATATCGTCCGATTGACCGGTATTCATTTCCGTTGGTTCCAGCATAGTGAACCCTTAAAACATTACCCTGACCCAAATCAATTATTCCTGATCCCTGAACTTCCAGAAAGAATCGGTCTATTCGATTTTTAAGCCATACCACAGGCCTGGATTTAGTATAAAAATTATTCATGGCGTTAATTTGTTTCCGTGAATAATACGGCACCAGACGGTTTGAGTCATTTAACCTGGCCACAAGCTTTTTGTGACCTTTATATTTTGTAGAAAATTGAGACAATTCAATTTCCAGCAAATCCTCTGGTTTAGAAAAAAGCGGATATGGAAAATGAACACTCTTTTTTATCCCGCCTTGAAAAACAGGCTCAAAATAGCCTGTAAAAAGGACTTTTCCGCCCTCATTTCCCGTTGCTTCATAAACAATAAAGCCTGATTTAATAAATGCATTTAATGCTTTTACACTGGGCCTGTTTTCCAAAAAAGCCTTAAAGGTTTCTAAAGAAAAAATCAAATGTCTCGCAGTGAAAATATCTTTTCCATAATGAAATTTTCTGTTTTCAGGCAATTTTTTAAAATACAAAATACTTTTATCAATGGAAACAGATAAACGATGATATTCAATATTGTCTGCAAATAAAGGATAATTTTTTAAATCAAGTTTTTTCAAGGGTCCAAAAAGTATTGTATCTTTTTTTATCCAGGGATAGCAGCTGTTTAATACCCAAACCAGGGTCACTATCCCAAAAAACCAGATGCACTTTTTCAAAATTTTATGAGTCATTCTTATGCCGCTTGTTAAATTCTTTGTTCATAGTTTTTGAATCCTCGATCTTCTGCAAATCATCCATTGTTTGCGAAGAGACATCAAGCATTTTGAGTTTTTTTGCAGTGGACATAACCCTTGTCTCCATTGCTCCTACTGTCCGGTTATAGGTTGCGGCGCATTTTTCAATATCTTTTCCAAGGTGGTTGATATTGTCTGTCATACTGCAAAGCCTTGAAAACAATTCCACGCCAAGGTTTCTGATCTCTTCAGCATTTTCATAGGTCTTTTTTTGTTTCCAGGAATAGGAAACCGCCTTTAAAAGTGCTATCAATGTCGTGGGAGTCGCAAGTATCACCCCTTTTTCAATGCCCTTCTCAATTAAATCCGGATGAACCGTTAAGGCGGCAGAAAAAAAATTTTCCCCCGGGATGAACAGCACTACAAATTCAGGAGTAGGAGAAATCTGCTGAAAATAGTTCTTTGACGACAGGTTTGTAATATGATTCAGAACCTGTCGTCCATGATCTCTCATCCGCTCTTGTTTTTCCATTTCACCTGAAGCTTCGAGTGCATCCAGATAAGCCATTAAAGGGACCTTTGAATCAATAATAATTTTTCGGTTTTCCGGCAGAGTGACCACCATATCCGGACGGACAGACCCTTTTCGGGTCCCGGATGACATCTGTTCATGAAAATCACAGTGTTCTGTCATACCGGCAAGCTCTGCTACCCGCTTCAGGGTAATTTCCCCCCACCGCCCCCTGACATGGGGAACTCTTAATGCTTTGACAAGGTTTCCGGTTTCAATATGTATAAGGGTCTGGTTTTTTCCCATTTCCAGAAGTTTTTCAGAAATGGAGCCAAAGGCCTTTTGCCTGTCTTTTTCCATGATATTGAGATGGGCCTCATATTTATCAAGCGTCTTCTTAACAGGATCAATGGTTCTTAAAATATCATTCCCCTTGATATCAAAATCTTTTTTAGCCTCTTTCACATAGGTGGAAAAATATTTATCAGCAAGTGCCATAAATCTGGTGGAATTATCAAACAGCGCTTCATGGGACAAGGTTTTCAGTTTTTTCGAAAAAAATAATACCCCGGATCTTGCAAGAATACTGCAGACAACAACCCCCACAAAAAAACCGATTCCCAGATATGCCAGATTTTCAAGGGTGGCAATATTATTTTGAAATATATGTTCCGCTTTTACCCCCAGATTTGGATTTCAGATATATATCAGATATTCTCATGGCACGGTCATATGATTTGCACATGTCATATATGGTTAAAGCCGCGACTGAAACTGCTGTCAAGGCTTCCATTTCCACACCGGTTTTCCCGGTCAATGACACTTCTGCCTCAATGTCAATAGCAGAGTTTTTAACGTCAAAAGAAAAATCCACCCTGGCGTGACTGATATTGAGCGGATGACACATGGGAATCAGTTCCGACGTCCGCTTCGCTGCCATGATCCCTGCAATTCTTGCAGTTTCAAGCACATTCCCTTTTTTAACTTTTTCATCCATAATCCTGGCCAGGGTTTTGGATTCCATAAAAATTTTGCCTGCAACAGCAGCAACCCTTTTTGTCCGGGTTTTATCTCCCACATCCACCATTCTAACACGGCCATTTTTATCAAGATGTGTAAAATCGGTCATTTGCCCCACCCTCTTTTATCATTTTCATTTCATGCCAACCAATTATCAATACCTTCTAATTTCCATCAAACACCAGGATTATTTCCAAAGACAATATAAAAACTGATGACCTTTATGCAAAATGCTGAGTTTTGCTGGTCACCTCCGCCTTAACCAGATTCAAGGTGTGGGTTAATGTTTCTATGACATTCTCCCGGATATCCCCGGCTACGGCAAGAAACATCACATCATCCCCAACGGCAAGGGTTTGCCCTTCATTGATATGGATAAGTATTTCAATAATTCCCGGTCTTTTTTTCTGTTCTTTTATAATCTCATTCAGCCTTTTATGATCAACAACCACTTCGAGGCCAGTGACCTTTTCGCCTTCTCTGGATGAGGACCTGACAACACCATTATGACATAAAATCATACCGGCCTTATGAAAATCAGGGTGCTGTTTTATCTGACCCACTAAGATATTTATATCCATTTTTGTTTCCTTTTTTGATGCGCCGCAAAAAACTTTAAATTCTCCGGATAAATACACGGATCTCAACCCATCTTTTATCCTTTGACCAAAGAAGGGGTTTTGGCCGAATTGTTATTTATTATCCTGTAACTTATTTTTCTGTTGATGTATAATTTTTTTCGCTTTTTCAAGATCTTTTGGTGTATTCACATTGAAAATAAACTGCATTTCAGGATCCAGCAATTTCAATTTATCCACTGGAATTTCCAAAACCTTCTTTTTCCTGAAAAATTTTTTAATCATGTATATACCATTTTCAAGATTTTTTTCTATTAAAGGGATACACTCTTTTGAATATGCGGCATACAATGGCTCAAGCCCGTCATCGGTTCTCGGTATAGTCACATCATAACCCGGCTTTATGCTACCCACGATGTATTCCACCACCGAGCGTTTGACAAAGGGCGTATCACAGGCCGTCACATAGACATGTGGATTTGTTGCATAAAAAAGTCCTGCATGAAGACCTGCAAGAGCACACTTCGATGGAATAATATCTGTCACCAGGGTCATATCCCATCCTGCAAACTCTTTGGGTTCGTTTACCACTATGATAACCTCTTTAAACAGGCTTGAGAATAATTCATAAATGATTTCAAGGATCATCTGGTCGCCTACCTTTCGGAACGCTTTTTTCCCACCCGGCAGTCTGCTGTTTTTTCCCCCTGCCAGAATCACACCCGTACAGTCAAATTTCATTCCAACCTATCCTGAAAAATTATAAATTTTAATCATACACTGATTATAGCAAGTCAAACTTAAAATCAAGGTGTTGCCCGCTATAAAAAAAGATGATAAAGATTCTAAGGCTATAATAAATCAAGGGGCAGCTGTCTTATGAAAAAGAAAAAAACCATCCTGACCGATGAGGATTTCAAACGGATCATCACAAGAATGTCCCACGAAATCATAGAAAAACACAAAGGGACAAGAAACCTTGCCCTTGTTGGAATCCAGACACGGGGGGATTTTCTTGCCAAAAGATTAGCAACCAAGATCCGGGAAATAGAACATGTAACCCTTCCTGTTGGAAGCATGGATATTAATATGTACAGGGACGACTGGACAAAAATCAGTCATCAACCTATTGTAAGGCCGTCCAATATCCCTTTCAGCGTTGACGACATTGACATTATACTTGTGGATGATGTGCTGTTTACCGGCAGAACCATTAGGGCTGCCATGGATGCATTAATGGATTTTGGAAGGCCTTCCCGCATTGAGCTTGCCATCCTGATAGACAGAGAACACAGGGAACTTCCCATCCAGGCTGATTACAAAGGATTATCAGTCAGCACAGAACATAACGATATGATAAACGTACTCGTGGCTGAACATGACAAAGAAGACGGGGTTTACATAGAACAGGATTGAGATATGAGCACACTATTACACAAAGATAACGTACCGGACGATATTAAAATCGCGGTGATTTCGGTTTCAACCACAAGGGGGCTGGCCGATGATAAATCCGGCAAATGGATAAAAAAACAGGCAAAAAAAGAAGGGCATGAAGTGGTTATCCATCAGACAGTTACCGATGATATTGAAACCATAAAGGAATTGACCCTGCATGTTACTGAAAAAATTAGTCCGGATGCCATCATCATGACAGGGGGTACAGGCATCAGCCCGAAAGATGTAACCATTGAAGCTGTAAAACCCCTGTTTGAAAAAGAACTCACGGCCTTTGGCACCCTTTTCGCTTTATTAAGCTTTGAAGAGATCGATTCAGCCGCTATTCTCTCCCGGGCCACCGCCGGAATCATTAAAAACGCTGTGGTATTTTGTATGCCCGGCAGCATCAAAGCCTGCAAACTTGCATGCAATGCCTTGATTTTTCCGGAACTTGGACACCTTTTAAAACATATAAGGGAATAAAAAATGAGCGCACTTGACGAATTTATTACCGCTTGGAAAGATACCCCGACAAAAACAAAATTAGCCTTTACCCAAATTTACGAGCACCTTAAAACCCTTGAAGATACCACTCTTGAATTCAATGCCCGGCCAAAAATAAGCTATTCTTTACGCCCCAGGCACAATAGTCAAAAAAATCGCTCTCTTTATGCCATGGTTGATGTGATTGACGATGATCCAAATGATAGATGGCTGTCTGTCTGCTTTTATAAAGATATGATCACTGATCCTGATAATACAGGAGAGTTGATTCCAGAAGGCCTGCTGGGCGAAGACGGATATTGTTTTGACCTTTACGAATATGACAAGGATGACATGAATTATATTATAAAAAGGCTTTCCCAGGCCCACGAAAATGCAGCAGAATAAAATATAACTATGGATTTCCAATAATAAAATTGATCAACATATTCAATTTATTAAAAGGGAAATTTATAGCATACAAACCGCGGCATACTTATTGCTACTATTACTTTCAGTTTACGATCACTATTCAGGGGATAAAGACATGTAACTAACGGTGCGGAGCTATATTTAAGAAACCACGCTTAGTAAATATTTTTCAAATGTAACTACATGAGGCCTAAATTTATGAAAACAGCATTGATAACCGGTATTACTGGCCAGGATGGGGCATATCTTGCTGAGTTCTTACTGGAGAAGGGATATGAAGTCCATGGGATTAAAAGAAGATCCTCTCTTTTTAACACGGACCGGATTGATCACCTGTATCAGGATCCCCACGAAACAGACAGAAAGCTTATACTTCACTATGGCGATCTGACAGATTCAACCAATCTCATCCGGATACTTCAACAGGTACAGCCTGACGAGGTTTACAATCTGGCAGCCCAAAGTCACGTGGCTGTATCCTTTGAATCCCCTGAGTACACTGCCGATACCGATGCCCTTGGCACCCTGCGCCTCCTGGAAGGGATACGGCTGCTGGGCCTTGAAAATAAATCACGATTTTACCAGGCATCCACTTCAGAACTGTTTGGCAAAACCCAGCAGACCCCTCAAACCGAAGAAACACCGTTTTATCCCAGAAGCCCTTACGGGGTCGCCAAACTCTATGCCTACTGGATAACAGTGAACTACAGGGAAGCATATAATGTCTATGCCTGTAACGGCATTTTATTCAACCACGAATCCCCTCTTCGCGGGGAAACCTTTGTAACCCGCAAAATCACAAGGGCCCTGGCCAGAATCAGCCTGGGACTACAGGACTGTCTTTTCTTGGGAAACCTGGATGCAAAAAGAGACTGGGGTCATGCAAAAGACTATGTAAGAATGCAGTGGCTCATGCTCCAGCAGGACCATCCTGAAGATTTCGTCATTGCCACAGGAAAACAATATTCTGTAAGGGACTTTGTCAACATTGCTGCCAAAAAACTTAAAATAGACATCATATGGAAAGGCAAGGGCGTTGATGAAAAGGGTGTTGACAAAAAAACCGGGAATTCCATTGTTGCTGTAGATCCGCGTTATTTCCGGCCCACAGAAGTGGAGACCCTGTTGGGTGATCCGTCAAAAGCAAAACAAAAACTGGGATGGGAAGCTAAAATAAGCTTTCAGGAGCTTGTTACGGAAATGGTCAGGCAGGATCTTGTGGAAGCGAAAAAAGATCACTTGTGTCAGAGTCATGGGTTCAGCACGTTTAACCACAGCGAATAGTTAAACAGGATAAATTAGAGGAAAACCGTCTTTTTGAAAACACTCGTGTTACAAGGGGTTCAGGTTTTTCAAATCCATATGATTTAGGTACAAATAACCGGGATACAAATAAAAATGGAAAAAACAGATAACATATTTATTGCCGGGTCCAGGGGCCTTGTGGGTTCGGCCATCCTTCGTCATCTTACAAAAAAAGGGTTTACCAACCTGCTTGCACCAAGTCACTCAGAGCTTGAACTGATGGACAGCGATGCTGTATCAGCATATTTTAAAAAAAAAATGCCGAGATATATTTTCCTTGCTGCGGCAAAAGTAGGGGGAATCTTAGCCAACAATACCTATCCAGCTGATTTCATCTACCAGAATCTCATGATCCAGAACAATATCATTCACCAGTCTTATGTTCACCGTGTAAAAAAGCTGCTTTTTTTGGGCTCATCCTGTATTTATCCCAAACATTGCCCCCAGCCCATGAAAGAAGAATACCTTATGACTGGTCCTTTGGAACCCACCAATTCTGCCTATGCCGTGGCCAAAATAGCCGGTATAGAGATGTGCTGGTCATATAACCGGCAATATGGAACAAAATTTATTCCCATAATGCCCACCAACCTTTATGGGCCCAACGATAATTTTAACCTTGAAACCTCCCATGTGCTGCCGGCTTTGATTAGAAAATTCCACGAAGCCATACAAAACAATGCAGAATCGGTCATCGTATGGGGGACAGGCTCACCCAAAAGAGAATTTTTGTACGTTGATGATCTGGCAGATGCCAGTCTTTTTATCATGCAAAAAGAGTTTACCGATCAAACATATAAAAACAATCCGCTTTTTAATATCGGTTCAGGAAAAGATATCACCATTAAAGAACTTGCCCAGCTGATAAAGGGTATAGTCGGCTTTAAGGGAAAAATTGATTTTGATGCCCTTAAACCGGACGGGACACCCCAAAAACGCCTGGACGTTTCTAAATTAA
>CAYVZG010000065.1:0-26159 GCA_964455805.1 uncultured Desulfobacula sp. | reverse complement strand
TCCGTTAAAATTCGTAAGTGGTGGACAATTGTAGAAGTAGCACTTTCCAGCGCTGCAACAATATCACAGGCACACAACTCTTGGGCCGCTAATAGGCCTAGAATGCGTAACCGGACTTCGTGGCCTAGCCCTTTAAACATTTGAGCCCGCTGCTGTATCTCATCAGCATCGGTAAGAATAACAAACTCATTATTAACTTCTTTTACAATATCTTGGCACTCTTCTAAGGAGCATTTGCAAGCAAACATTTTTTTTGATTTTGCCTCTGACATATTTTCACCTAATTAATATTTATAAACTATAAAACTAGTTTTGTAGTTTTAATGAATCAGTACCATCCTAACCATTATGAAGTCAAGCTAAAATTTACCGATAATAATTTCCGCCTCGACTCCTGTTTTTTAGATTTGGCAGAAGAACTTGGTGACCTCTCCAGTACTTGCAGTTTTATGAATTTGTCTATAGATATTTTTTACATAATTAACTTGAATGACTACAGGTTTAAAAAACTGTTGGCTATGTCAACAATCGAACGCATAGAGCCTTACCTATAATGGTGTGTATTACTTCTGCCAGTGCCTTCCTTTTTGAAAGAACAGATGGTCAAGTTTAATACCAGAAGTGCGTGGATTTAAAAGAGAGAGCCATCGATCGATCAATTTGGGTACCAAGAGCATCTCGATAACAAAAACAAGGTTATAAGGGTTTTGAAACTGGAAGAACCTGTTTGTAAGCAATCACTGTGTCGGATTTCTTGGCGCAGTTACCCCCATCTTTATCAAAAAAATGAGGTTGCAAATCACTCAGATTATTTCAAAAAAAATCAATTTAATTTGGACATCGCGATATCATAACAATTCGGGCAGATACCATGAGTCAGGCATGGAACTTCTTGCTTTTCAAAAAGTCTAAGATATGCAAGACCTTCTTCCAATTCAACCCATCGATTTTTGTCAATATCAATTTTTTTACACATGCTGCAGATTCTTAAAAATTGGTTAGACAAGCATTCATCTTCAGCCAACATATTTAAAGTGTCTCGGCTCTCTGTTCGAATTATCGTGCTCTGAATTTCAATAGCATTGTCTGATAATGGCTTAAGTGTCAGTTCCAAATATCTTCTTTCACTGGGAGAATCACATCGAAAAGGTATTGGGCCTAATATTCCCCCATTACGTACTTTTTTAAAAAGCTCATCATATAAATGCTGAGTTTCATTACCTTGGATAAAATCCCACAAATATCGGCCCGTTACCGATTTTGGAGCAATTTCACTATCCCATCCATTCGAATTTGCAAAACTCTCCCAATTTCCGCTTACAGAATTGATTTTGTCATATTTGTCAATTTTATATGTAAAAGTTTCGTTCATTTTTCATAAAATATTTAAATAAACAACCATTTCTTAAAAATATAATCACTTTTTAAAAAATCGCAAAAAGTATCAGGATCTAAAAAGTATTATTGTTCTGTTTAATTTTTTGCACTTCAAAGTTGCTTATTTATCCCAGAACATTGAATGTCTAAATTATTGTAAACTGAAAGTCGGAAGGAGTAAATCCAGGATGACAGATATGTCTATTTATAAACCCTTTTATACTACCTCGTTTCAGGGTGGACTAGCATTTCAAAGACTCAGGTAATACAAAATTTGATAACCCCAATATATAGAATATGACTCGTTTTCGTTTTGAATTTTTGATTCCACTATATGGACCTCAATACCTGTTAAAAGCCAACTTTGCATTGTATTTTTTAATTTAGTAAAATTATCCAGCCAGCAGGTTATTGGATGGACAGTTCATGATTCAAAATGACCTGTGGACTATCCTTTAAAACCCTTTTTTTTAAAGATGACCAACCATTTTTGTGTTTTGCCAAATAACATTCCAAAAAGATCCACTGCTTATTTTCGACGTGAAGTGAGAATTGAAAGGGATTAGACTAAACGAATGTCCGGCGTAAAAAATCATGTACATTCTGAGGGAACAAGGCAACAGAGTTTGCAAGATGCGTCACATTTATTTCCCTTAATTTTCTTCTATGCAGAACAGATCCATTGGATTTTACACGAATAAAATCACCAATCATCTCTTTTTCAAATGTTATTTTTCAGTGAGGGAAACCGTGCCACTTCTGTGTGGGGATAGAATTTTGCCCCTGAAAACATGTTCATAAATTCCTGGTTAACGTTGAGTTCAATATAGGTTATGGATTGGCGGATCTTTATAATTCTTTCAAAGGCATCCGGATTTTTAAGCAATTGTATTGCCCCGCCAAGAGAACTGTTTCCAAGGACCTCAAAATTTTTAAGGGGCATATCAGGCAGCATGCCTATGGATATGGCAGAAACAGGGTCGATGAATGACCCAAAGGTGCCTGCCACATAAAATTTTTCCAGTTCTTCAAATTCTAGTCCGGCTGTATTTTTTACGATCACCTCAAGGATGGTATACATGGCAGCCTTGGAACTTGTCAAAGAATTTAAGTCTGCCTGGCTTAAACTGATGGCTTTTCCTGTACCGGAATGATTTTTATCCACAAGAATAAAATAATTCATCCCGTCTTTTTCAAACAAGAGCTGACCGCAGTTCTGTTTAGAAAATTTCCCCCTGATATCAATGCGTTTTGATAAAAACAGATGGGCAACAAGATCGATCATTCCGGAACCACATATTCCCACAGGACTCAATTCATCAATGGTATGAATCTTAATATCCTTTGAATCAGGGTCAATCCACACCTTGTCGATAACCCCTGGTCTTGCCGTCATACCCATTTTGCTTACCCCGCCCTCCAGCGCAGGCCCTGCCGCACCGGCACAGGCGATGAGCCAATCGCAATTTCCCACTACGATTTCTGCATTGGTGCCCACATCAACCATAATACATGGTTCTTTTTTTTGATCCAGACCTGAGAAAAGAATCCCGGCAATTAAGTCTCCCCCAAAATAGGATCCGATATTGGGAAATAAAAACACAACACCATTTTCATTGATATCAAGGTTTAGGTTTGCCGCAGACTGGGTATCCGGGATATTCACACATGGTATATAGGGTTCTTTTATGATCTCGATAGATTCTAATCCCAAAAACAAATGGGTCATGGCAGTGTTGCCGGCGCCGGTAATAATATAAACATCCTCTTTTTGACATCCATTTTCTTTACACAATTTGGACATATTAATGTTTACAGCGTCAATAACAAGCCGGGTGAGTTCTTCCAGTCCTCTGGTTTCATTGTTGTTCTGATTGGAATAATGGATTCTTGCAAGAACATCAGGACCAATCCCTGCCTGTGGGTTATCAAAACCTTTCTGGCCTATCTCAAATCCTGTCTCAAGATCAATCAGGGATATCACAATCCGTGTGGTACCTATATCAACGGCCACGCCAAGTACTCTATTTTCAGAATTTGGATTAAGAAGATCTATAAGTATCCAGGAGCACCGGTCTTTGAAAAGTACCGCCTTTGCCTTAAACTCCCAAGATCTCAAATTTGAAGGCAATTTTTTCAGAACGACCAGGGGAATCCGGATGGAATCCGTACTCAACTCATTTAAAAGACATTTTTCCAGTCTTTGGGCATCTGCGGTATTATTGGTTAGACTCGGCGGTTCAACTTCAATCGTTTGAACAAACCCTTTTTGGGTTTTCATTTGCGAATCGTCTCCAGACGCGCTTTTACTTTGGGGAAATAATTAAGTTCTGTATGGGGTAAAAATAATGAGCCCATATAATGGTCCATATATGATGGGGTTGCTGCCAGTTCAAAATTGGTCATCATATTTACAACGTTTGCCACATCACGCCGAAGTGCATTGGTTAAGGAATTTATTTTGCAACCCAGAAGTGAACCATTACCCAGGTAAGTTACTTTTTCAGGATCCATTTCCGGGAGCAGGCCAATTGTGATGGCGCTTTCAAGCTCAACATAACTGCCAAATCCGCCGGCCAGAATAATCTTTTCAATATCATTAATCGTCAATCCGATTTCTTCAAGCAGGGTCAATGCAGCACTGTACATGGCTCCTTTGGCCCTGATCAAATTGTCTAGATCAGGTTCTGTTATGGTAATATCCCTTTCTATCTGGGTGTTTTCCTTGTACACGATAACATATTCCCAAATATCGTCTGTCTGGCGTATTCTTGGTGTATCAAGGTTTTGGTTAAATTTCCCCCGGGAATCTATGACCCCTGCTTCCAGAAGTTTTGCTGCAAGGGTAATCATACCAGATCCGCATATCCCCTTTGCTTTTTTATTTCCGACAGTTATTATCATGGGTTCAAAGGTTACAGGATTTATGGAAAAATCCTCTATGGCTCCTTTGGTTGCCCGCATTCCGAATTTAACGCCACCACCCTCAAAAGCAGGCCCTGCAGATGCGGCCGTACAGACCATCCAATCTTTATGTCCGATGACGATTTCAGCATTTGTTCCAATATCCATATACAATGTAAGATCACTTGTTCTGTACATTCCCGAAGCCATAACACCGGCAATAATATCGCCGCCGACATAGCTTGAAACGCCTGGATAGATCAACGCAATGGTATGGTCTGCCAGATCTATATCAATCTGTTTTGCATGGAAAGGCGGATACATGATTGATGCAGGCACATAGGGGTCGCGCCGGATGTAACTGGGATTTATTTTCAATAGCAGCTGGGTCATGGTGGAGTTGCCGGCAAGGGTAATAGTTGTCACCTCATGTCTGCCGATATTTGCCTTTTTGAGAATCTTCTCAATAATGGTATTGATGTTATCAATCACTTTTTGATGAAGAATTTCAAGTCCGTCATCCTTTTCTGAAAAAATAATTCTTGAAATAACATCTTCACCATAACTGATCTGACTGTTGAATTCTCCATGTTCAGAAAGAACCTCGCCCGTGTGTAGATCTAGAGCCTGACCATAAACGGTGGTTGTCCCTATATCCACAGCAATGGCAAAATTCCTGTCACTAGTGTCAAATGCTTCAATGTTTATAATTTCATTTTTACCATCTTTTCTTACGGGTCTGACAATGGTTGCGGTAACCTTGAAATTCCCCTGTCTGATAACATCAGGAATTTTTCTGATAAGATTCAAATCCATTGTAAGACGATGTTCATCATGTTTCATGCGGAGATGATGGATAATTCTTGTCATATCAGCCTGATTATCCTCTGCAGTTGCAGGATCAAGTTCAAGATAAATTTTTTCCACAGGTGGAATAAACAACCCGTCCTGCCTGAGCTCGTCAATATTTGAATACAACACTTTTGCCGTGTGCCGGCTGCCCGCATTTATATTTAAACGACTGGTATCAACCTCCGACTCCACCGGAATTCTCACCACTAGATCGGAAGTGACATCGGAAAGACAGGCCAGCCGATAGCCTCTTTCCTGGTCTTCAAGGGAAAGGTGTTCTGATATACCCCCTTCAACGCTTCCCTGTTCGATCAATACTCTGCACTTGCCACAGACACCGTTTCCTCCGCAGGATGCGTTTATGTGTACCCCGGCCTCCATTGCTGCTCTGATCAAACTTGTATGATTATCAACTTCGGCGCTGGTATTATGTGGTAAAAATTTTACTGAATAGGTCATTTCTACTTCCTTTTTCTGGTTACCGAACAATGGGATATTTTTTGTTTGCCCAATCTTTTATACCATGTCTAAGGTTAAGAATCTTATTAAAACCTGAATCTATTAATATTTTTGAAGCAATAGTACTCCTGTTTCCACTGGCACAATAAATCAGTATGGTATTATTTTTATAAATATCAAGTTCAATGATACGTCTCTGTAATTCCTGTACTGGTATTAAAGCAGCATTTTCAAGATGCCCCAAGGCATATTCGCCCCTTGTCCTTACATCCAGGATAAACGGATTGTAAGTTTTTATATACTCATCTGCATCCTCAGACGACAATGCCTTGTAACTTGACTGCTCATATTCTATTACACTGATCTGCCCTCTGATTGAATTGATCTCAAAGGGTTGAATACCAATGGTTTTCATCTTAAAATAAGGACTTGTTTTAAGGTCGTGAGTAATGCGTTTTTTTTCTTTTAGTGTGGGGAAATAAGCCACTGCTTCACTGAATTCTTTTGGCAGCTTAAACTTTATATAATCACCACGAAATACGGTAAATTTTTGATTGTCCTGGGCCTTTTCGACATTTAAAATACGGTACCCGTCTTTTACTTCGCCTGCCACTTTGTCTTCTGACGAGTAAGACAGGCCAGGCAATGAAAAAATAATTGTCACGGCCGATAACAAGATTACCAATACCAATCGCCTATGTTTCATTATTAAAATTATTCCTTAAGAAGTCATTGCTGTTTTGGTTAATAAACAAATTATTATAACCTATTCATTTTTAATCTGTTAGTCCTTTTTTTGAATACAATAATATTCAAAAAATAACACCAAAAAAAACGATCCTGAAAACATTTCTTTTTAAAATACAATTATCTGATGATGAAACAATATTTTTAGAAAAGAGATGGAAAAAAATAAAAAAGGAGCCTGATCGCATTTTCAGGCTCCTTTTTTAAAAAATATCTTTATTAAATTTTAAAGATCGTTAATCGCTTCTGTGAGCTCGGGCATAAAGTCAAGGATATCTTCAACAATACCCACATCTGCTACCTGGAAGATTGGTGCTTTTGGATTCTTGTTCACCGCAACGATAAATGGATTACCCTTAACACCTCCCAGATGCTGGAAAGAGCCTGAAATTCCCATGGCCATATAAACTTTTGGTTTAACTGTCTGGCCGGATGTTCCAACCTGGCGTGATTTCTCAAGCCACTTGGCATCCACAATCGGTCTTGAGCAGGAAACCACCGCATCCATGGCTTCAGCAAGTTCCTCAGCAATTTCAATATTATCCTCATCTTCAATACCGCGGCCAACAGAAACAAGCACGTCAGATTTGGTGATATCAACATCACCTACTTCTGCTGCAACAATTTCAAGGAATTTTCTTTTTGCGGAAAGATCCCCGGCATCACCTGATCTATCAACTACGGCTCCTCCTGCTGCGCCTTCTTCAAGGGGAGCAAAAGATCCCGGCCGTATCGTTATAACGGCACCGGAAGATATGTCAACGGTGACATGGGTGCTGACGGCCCCGCCTAGCTCTTGCCTGTTCGCTTTCAGAGTGGTTCCGTCTATCCCCTCAAAATCAACTACATCTGCGGCATAAGCTGAATCCATTTTAATTGACAAACCAGGAGCCAGGTCCATTCCAAAGGTGTTGTGGGCAATAAGGAAAACAGCATCCGAAGGAATGGTGTTTTCCAATGCTTTTCTAACAATGTCTGCATTGGGATAGGCAAGATCGGCATTATCTATTTTTATCACTTCAGAATAAATCGATGTCATATCATTGGCCACTTTATCAAGATCCGCACCTGATCCGGTTACAACAGCTGTTACGGAAGCACCCTCATCAATTTTGCTGGCAGCTGTTGGATATTCCTGAGCAATATCTTCAGCCACGCCGTTATTAAATGGGATATATGCAAAAATCTGTGTCATGATCAAAGCCCTCCTTTAGCTTTAAGCTTCTCAATCAGCTTTTCAATAATCTCGTCTGTTGAGCCTTCCAACATCTCAGCACCGTCGCCCATATCAGGGACATAATAATCAACTCTTTTGGTTTTTGCACCGGCTTCACCGACACTTGCCGTATCAATATCAAGATCTCCGGCACCTTTAACCGGGATATCCACACTGGCAACCTTTCTGATTCCTCTGATGCCCACATACCGGGGTTCATTAATACCTGTCTGGATAGAAAGGACACAAGGCAGTTGCAGTTCATTCATTTCCTGGTTTCCACCCTCAATCTCCCTGCCCACGATTATTTTCCCATCTCCAACTTCAATTTTATTCACCAGGGATGCATAGGGGTAGTCCAGCATTGCAGCCAGCATTCCGCCGATCTGACCCGCTCCTTCATCTGCCTGGGCACCCGAAAGAATCAGGTCATAACTGCCTTTTTGGGTTTCTGCCTTTAGAATTGCAGCAATGGCTTTCCCATCAGATCCTTCAAATGCATCATCAGAAAGCAGGATTCCATTATTGGCACCCATTGCCATCTCCCGTCTTAACACCTCTTCTGATTCATCATCACCCACCGTTATAACCGTCACACTTCCACCGACTTTATCAACAATCTGAATGGCTTCTTCAACTGCATAATTATCCCATTCATTGACTGAATAAACCAAATCATCACGATCAAGATCATTTCCTGCACTGTTGAGTTCAAATTCATTCTCAGCTGTATCGGGCACTCTCTTGACACATACCAAAATCTCCATTACTGCCTCCTTTAAATCAATTATCTGTCACAAATTTATCAATCATTAACCTGCAACCAATTTATTTTAATATAGGTGCTGCTCAATAAGCTTTGTAAAATCCAAAGCCTCCATTTCACCCTCTTTTCCGGCGACCTTTATCGCATCCTGGATGTTAACCAGGCAAAAGGGGCATGCAGTTACAATGGTTGTCGCTCCTGCCTCAGCAGCCATATTGACTCTTAAAACACCCATTCGTGTCTCTTCTTCAGGTTCATAAAAAAGCATCAAACCGCCACCGCCACAGCAAAAGGATCTATCACGGCTCTTTTCAAGTTCTACCCTTGTTAACCCGTCAATGGCATCCATGGCTTTACGGGGATCTTCATAAATACCATTATGCCTCCCAAGATAGCATGGGTCATGATAGACATAAACCTTTTCGGGATTCTGACAGGATTTCAAATCAAGAACTCCAGAAGCAATTTTCTGGGCAACTATCTGGCTGATGTGTTTAACAGGTAAAAGGTTGTCATAGTCATTTTTCAATGCATTATACGCATGGGGATCTGCTGTCACAATCTGCTTTGCACCGGTTTGCAAAATGGCGTCCGCATTGCGATCTTTTAAGTCCTGGTATAACATTTCTTCTCCGAAACGCAAGACCTCGTTTCCGCTGTCCCTTTCCTTTTTACCCATTATACCAAAATCAACATCTGCTTTTTTTAATATGATGGATGTATTTCTTGCAATGTCCTGCATATCATCATCATAGGATGTGATACTATCTACAAAATAAAGCGTATCTGCCTTATCCTTGGCAAGATTTTTAACCTGATAATTGACTTTGAATTCTTTATCCTTTGCCCAGTCTGCTCGCTTCTTCTCCATTTTCCCGTAAGGGTTACCCCTTTTTTCAAGGGCTTTCAAAGGTTTTTGCAAGGATTGCGGAACCATGCCTTCATCCACCATGCCCCGTCGCAAATCCACCATTTTATCAATATATTCAATCCCTAAGGGGCATTCTTCTTCACAGGCGCCGCAGGTCGTACAAGACCAGATTTCGTCTTCCGTATAAATATCTTCCACCAAAATAGCGCTTTTATAAATTTCACCGGAAAGTGGATAATTTTTAAACATGAGGTCTCTTGCCTTAATGGTAATAAACCGGGGTGACAAAGGACGTCCGGCTGCATTTGCGGGACAATGATCAGAACACCTGCCGCAATCGGCACAGGAGTAAAAATCCAGCATATGCTTCCAGGTGAAATCTTCAAGTATTTTTACACCAAAAGATTCAAGGTCATCCAGTTTGTCATCGGATACACCGTGCATTACCGGTTTTATGTTACCTTTTGAAACCCTCATAAAAAAGACATTAAAAACAGATGTAATTACATGAAAATGTTTTCCCAGGGGTAAAAAGCACAAGAAAAAGAAAAACGTCAGATCATGAACAAAATAGGTGAAAATATGAAGTCCCTGAAGCACAGTTTGAGGCGCAGACAAAAGTATCGCCTTAAACATCCAGACCAGAGACAAAGGGGCCAGAAAATGTTCTTGACCGGTATGCTGAAATTCATAAGCAAGTTCAGAGGCCTCAAAAACACTTTCTGAAATCATCAAGGTTGCTATAATGCCCAATACAAATACAGCTTCTGCCGTATGGTCTTTGCCATATTTTTCAGGAACGGAATAGCGTTTGGGCTTAAAAATGCCTCTTCTGACGGCTGCTATGATACAGGCAACAAGGACGATAGTCGCCGCGTAATCTTTTATAAAATTATAAATATCACCAAAAAAACCGCCAAATCCCGGCAATACAAATCCATCTGAAAAGCCGATAATTACAAGTGAAATAGAACGGATGGACAAGATGAGAAACCCTGCAAAAATAGCGATATGAAGCACGCCTGCAAGCATGTATCTTGGCTGCCTTATCTGCGCAAGCCAGATGAGAACAAGATTCTTAAAGCGCTTGCCCAGTTGATCCAATCTGTTATCTGGATTTGATTTTACAAGCGGTGCTATACGCCTGACCATAATATAGGCGAACAATCCTATCCCAATGATAGGCAAAATAAATGATAATATTGCAGCGGGGAATATCCCGAAAAATTTAAAACTTGCCGGACCGATTATTGAAGTCATGCTTCTTTACCTCCCAAATATTTCTCAACCTTTTGAATACGAACTAAAAAGCTTTAATAAACATGACCGTACACGTCAAGTAAAAAGCCTTATTCAACTAATTTTGACCGTTCAAACACTATATGGCGTTTATTTCCCTTTAACACCAGTCAGATAAAGGTCCACCAGAGGATCTGCCAACGAGACCAGATCATATCGACCGTCAGCAGTTACCCAGGTTCTGATAACACCTTCCACAGCTCCTAGAATAAACCGCTTGACAAGACCAACAAAAAGGTCCTGCCGAATGGAGCCTTCAATCTGCCCCTGCTCAATAATATCTGACAACAGGTCAAGATACATCTTTGATATGTCTTTAATTTGAGATTCAATATCTCTTAAGTATCTTACTTCTGATTGAAAAATAGTTGCCATGTTTTTATCATTTTGAAATTCTTCAAGATGGCATCTGATCAAATGTCTCAATTTTTCTTCTGCATTATTACCCTTTTCAACGGCCGCATGCATTTTTTTAAACACCACATGGGTTTTAAAATTGATAAACTGGTAAAGGATATCATCTTTATTTTTAAAATACAGGTAAAGGGTTCCATCAGCCACTCCCGCCTTTGTTGCTATTTGTGATATCGTTGCTTTATAAAACCCATATTCAGCAAACACTGCACCTGCACTATTTAATATTTTATTATATTTTTCCGATTTGTTCTTCTGCAATTCTGATTTAATCTTCTGCAAACTATTATCATCCTTCCTTAATATAATGAACAAAGATTCATTATTTAACAAAAGATTTTTATAAAAGTCAAGCAGTTAATAATTATTACATGTTTTATAGAATTAGTTAATTTTATCTTTTCTTACAGATAGTTATATTTAAATTAGAGTTTCAATATTGAAAATTAATTCTCATTTTATATCGACAATTTATTTATGAATTGTTATTCATTATTCAATATTTCTTGATTTTAAAATAATTTCGTGTAAAAAATATGCATTATTTTAATCTAAACCACACAGACTTGGGAGGTTGATATGACAGAACCTTTTAACTACTCGTCAGACTTCGAAACCGCACTTGACCTAGGCAGACCTCCAAATATAAAAAAACTCTTTCCCAACTCCAAAGCGCTCCTTGTCAGTGGCAAATATATAGACCAGGCCATGTTGCTCAAAACAAAGGCCATGACCATTGCGGCCAACGGGCGGAACTCTTTTGTGATCAGGGGCGCCCTGGCGGCGGCTCAGAGGGCCAATGCAGCCATTATAATTGAAATTGCCAGATCTGAAGGCGGCACAAATGCATATTGTGCGGTGAATTTGTGGAATATTGCCAGGATTACCGATGCCCTCATGAACGAGCTCGGCATTACCATTCCCGTTGCTATCCATGCCGATCATTTCGGTATTAAAAAACCAGAAGATATAGAACCGGCTAAAACAGAAATTGTATCTTTATTTGATGCAGGCATTACCTCCATTGCCGTTGATGCTTCCCATATGCCCGATGACCAGAACCTTCTTGCAAATATTGAATTGTCTCCCTACATACCAAACTGGGCCGGACTTGAAACAGAAGTTGGTGAAATCAAAGGCAAATTAGGTCTTTCCACCGACCAGGAAGCACTTTTTCTTATTCAGGGGCTGAACGCCCATGACATTTTCCCCAACTGGATTGCCCTAAATAACGGGACAACCCATGGCATTGAAACAAGCGATACAGGTATCAATGTTGAACTGACCACTCAAATCCATGATGCCCTTTCCAAATATAAAGTTTCCGGTGCCCAGCACGGGACATCAGGCAACAATTCTGAAAGACTTAGAAAGATCGCCGCAGAGACCAGGACAACCAAAGCCAATGTTGCCACTGCCCTGCAAATGATATCCTGGGGACTTAAGGTTAATGATTACGGGAATGCCATTCTTGACAATGGTAATTTCATCAAAAAACAAGGCCAAGGGGTGACAGAAAAGATGTGGGAAGATATGATGTCATATGCAGAAACAAACCATTTAACCGGAGGAAACGTAAAAAAACTCAATAAGCCCTTTGAAAGCAAATTGCTGGCCCAGCCCCAAGACATCCGGGATCGGATGGCAAAAGGTGTTGAAGAGTTTGTTTACGGGCTTCTAACCCGGGTATTCAACACAGATGATACAGCCGGATTCGTCATTGAGGAAATCTTAAAAAGCCAATCCTGTGACCCGGGATGCAAAACAGATAAAATAGAATCCAAAAATGATTGGACAAAAGAAAAAATAATTAACAAAGCATTAAATATACCAATGGACAAAGGCCCGGAGGGCGATTTTGACGATTAATAAAAAAACTGATGACTTAATTTTCTCAAACGGGTAATTTATATTTAAGGAGAAAATTATATGCAAATACCCTTGTACCAAATAAGAAATATCCTGAAAGTTTATTCACGGCAACTCAGCCTTGGGAATACAGATAACAACAAAAAATCTTTTGAAAATGATGCTGATGACATTGACAATCCAGCTGAAGGGAAGCGCCAGGCAGTTATTAGTAAAGTTGTTTCAAATATTTTAACACGGATTATTACGGAAAAACCCAGGAAAAAAGACTACACTCAAAGTTTATGCCCGACTGATAAAAGAACCAAAGAAAAAATGTCTTTTTCTAAAAATAAAAATCAATTCACCTATACCAAAATCGATGAAAACAATGAAAGGACGACCCATACCCTGCCTGTGGAAGACTCAAAATTTGTTGTTAACCGTATGATAGAGATAGCCAGAGAAGTGTCTGAGAATTGATCCTGCATTGTATTTTAAAAGATGCAGTACTTTAACAGGCAAACATCAATCTTTATTTAAGTTTCCATGGTTTTTTTTAGCCCGGGTCCAGGCCTTTTCCTTCTGATGTTTTGAAAGGTCCTTGAGTCTGACCTCATTTTTCTTCAAATCTTTTTCCATCAGTCTGAATCTGCCTTCAAATTTGGCAGTGGACATTGATAAAGCTGTTTCCGGATGAAACTTGGCAACCCTTGCCACGTTAACAAGGGTAAACAATATATCTCCGAATTCCATGGCTGCCTCATTTTGATCACCACTATTTAAAGCGGTTTCGAATTCATTGATTTCGTCCTTTACCGTATCCAGTACGTCATGGATATTGTCCCAGTCAAATCCTTCTTTTACAGCACATTTGGATACTTTTAATGCCCGAATCAGGGAAGGCATCCCTTTGGGAACAGCATCCAACACAGATATTCTATTTCCCTTGTTTTCTATATCCTTAATGGCATCCCATTGCCGTGTCAGTTCATCCTCATCAGTCACATGGGCATCTGCATAAACATGGGGATGACGCCGAATCATTTTTACGGCGACCTGGTTAATAACGTCTGATAGAGAAAAGGCTTTTGTTTCCTGAAAAATTTCTAAAATAAACATCAATTGGAATAAAACATCTCCTAACTCCTCGCACACATGCTGCAAATCATGTTTAGATATAGCCTCTTCTAATTCATATGTTTCTTCAGCAAGACATTTCCACATGCTTTCAGGTGTCTGTTTCCTATCCCAGGCACACCCTTGTTCACTTCTCAGTTTTCGGATAATCTTAAGCAGCTTCTCTAAATTTTCCAATTTTTTTGAAATCCTTCCAGCTGTTTTAAAAAATCTTTTCTGGTATTTTTAGAAACTAGTATAGTCATCGTCTTGGATACTTTTGCCACCCAGGGAGAAAATTTTGAATCAGTTAGCATATTTGATCCCTTTGGCAAAAATGTCGTGATCATGATAAAAAGGACAGAAACAACCAGCATACCTTTGCCGGCACCGAATACAAGGCCAAGAGACCTGTCAACCCATCCTAAAAACACCAGTTTTAAAAATTTACGAATTAAAAGAGAAATAAGATTAACAAAGATAAAAATAGAACAAAATAAGATAAAAAAAGCTGCAAGATTTATGGTTTCAGGGCTTTTAATGAATTTTTCAATATAGACGGTAATCAAAGGGTAATATGTAGAGGCACCGTAAAATCCTGCAAAAACACCTATGATTCCAGACACCTCTCCGATAAGACCGTTAAATATTCCTCGTATCAGACAAAACGATATTATAACCATTATTGCGATATCAAAAGTGTTCATAGTTTCCCTTTTTGATTTGATTAAAAGTGACTTTTCAATACCAATTAACCCGTTTTTGAGTCAAGATTTTTATTGACCTTTAAACAAATAAAATGCACCCTATAGTCCATGAAAAATATGACGTTTCAAAACCTTACCCTTGTCCGGGAGTTGTTTGGTTATCACAATCACAATCTGGACAAAATTTGTGAGGCGTTTAAAGTAAAGATAAGCACCAGGGGAAACGCGTTATTGATTAACGGCGATACTCAGGATGTAAATCTTGCTGAAAAACTGATCAGCCAGCTTTATCACATATTAGAAAGCAATTTCTCTTTTGGTGAAGCCGATATTGATGCGGCAATCAATACAATAAAAAAGGACAAAAACTCCCAATTAAAGGAAATATTTTCAACAACCGTATTTAAAACCGTTCGAAATAAAACCATCACCCCGCGCAATCCTTCCCAGCAAAACTATGTCCATGCCATTCAAAATAACGATATTCTTATTTCCATTGGTCCGGCCGGTACAGGGAAAACATATCTTGCCATGGCCATGGCAATGGCTGCGTTCTCAAAAGGCGATGTGAAAAGAATTATTTTGACTAGGCCTGCTGTTGAAGCGGGAGAAGCATTGGGATTTTTACCCGGAGACCTTGCCCAGAAGATCAATCCGTACCTGCGGCCATTATATGACGCACTTTATGACATGATGGATTTTGAAAAAGCAAAAACACTCATGGAACAGGAAATTATTGAAATCGCCCCTCTTGCCTTCATGCGGGGAAGAACGCTGAACAATGCTTTTATTATTCTGGATGAGGCACAAAATACCACTTCGGAACAAATGAAAATGTTTTTAACACGGATTGGCTATGGATCAAAAGCCATTGTCACAGGAGATATCACTCAGATAGATCTCCCGTCCGGCAGACAGTCTGGACTCATTGAAATAAAAAAAATATTGAATAAAATAAAAGGGATTACATTTATTAATTTTTCAAAAGACGATGTTGTCCGCCATAAACTTGTAGCTCGCATTATTGATGCATATGAAAAAAAACAAACCCGAAAATAATATTAAACAGGCCAAAGAATTTCTTCTGACAACACCTTATGTGTTGTGGCTGATGCTTATTGTTATAACTGCCTTGTTTACATTTACGCATCATCCTAAACAGAATCAAACGTCATATTCCTATGATATCGGGGATGTTGCAAAAAGGGATATCAAAGCACCTAAAAATTTCTTTGTTGAAGATAAAAAAGCCACAAGAATTAAAAAGGACGAGGTTAAAGAGTCAGTTAAAAATATTTATGACTTTGATGCCAACCTTTTAAAGGAAATCTCTTCCAATATTGATGCTGCCATGAAAATCGCAAGACAGCTGTTTAAAAAGGAAGATGGGGAAACACCTGAACCAGACCCGACATTTGCCATTGTTCTGGATACCAAATCGGCATTTGAGGAAAAACTGGGAATTGAAATCAGCAAGGGAGCCTATTCTATTCTATACAAGGATCAATTCTCTTCTGACATGGCTCAAAAAATTAAAACCATTATTGGAAAAATCCTTACAAACGGAATTGTGGCCAACAAGGAGATTTTGTTAAAGGAAACCCATAAGGGAATTATCCTTAGAACCATTGGTTCCAAAGAAGAACGAACAGTCAATAATTTAAAAATTTTTTACGGCCCGGACCAGGCAAAAACAATGGTACGGATTGAGGGCCAGCCTCTTTTAAAAGGAATCAACTATAATCTTTCCAATCTGATCGTTGATCTATGCCAAAGATTATTGCAACCCAATATTACCTTAAACAAAAATGAAACCGAAAAAAGAATTCAGGAAGCTGAAGCTCAAATCAAACCTATTTTATACCAGATTAAAACTGGGGAGATGATTTTAAGGGAAGGCGAACGGGTTGATAACGTTAAATTGGTAAAGCTTTTAGCGCTCCAGGAGCAGGTAGAGGAAAAAAATATTATTATTTCCAGCACAGGGGTCGCTCTTATTACTTTTTCCGCCATCCTGGTTATTTATCTCCTGTTTTTAAAAGATCATAAAAGGTTAAGGGTTGCACATAATAAACACATTCTATTTCTGGCTTTGGGGCTTGTCCTTTATTTGATCTTTGCTAAGGCATCAACCTTTATTGCACAGTCAGCAAACCCTGATGCCACATGGGATATTTCCTCTCTGTCTTTTTTCATGATCATTCCCATCCCTTCGGCTGCCATGCTTACTTGCCTGTTTTTGGGATTTGATATTGCTGTCTTTTTCACCCTTATTCTCTCAATTTTGACAAGTCTTGTATTCTCGGGCAATTTTGAGGTTTTTGTTTTTTTCTTTTTATCCAGTATTACGGCAGCTTTTTGGATCAAAGAGAGGCAGGTAAGAAAAAGCTTTATCATGGCCGGTTTCAAACTGGCTATTTTCAACGGGATGTTAGCCCTTTCCATTGGATTTTATTCCCTTGCCCAACCGGATTTGATCATCATCGCAAAAGAAGTGGCAATGGCGTTTTGCGGCGGCCTTTTTTCCGCTACCCTGACCATTGGATTTGCACCGTTAATTGAATTTATCTTTGACTATACTACAGATTCAAAACTGCTGGAATTTTCAAATCTAGATCAGCCCTTAATTAAAAAGCTTATGATTGAAGCTCCAGGAACCTATAACCACAGTGTTATTGTTGCCACTTTGGCCGAAGCAGCTGCATCTGCAATAGATGCCAGCAGTCTTAAGGCCAAAGTAATGGGATATTACCATGATATTGGAAAACTGGATAAAAAATTATATTTTATTGAAAATCAGGTGGATGGTAAAAACAGACATGACAAGCTCTCTCCGTCCATGTCTGCTCTGGTTTTGATAGGGCACGTCAAAAATGGAGTTGAGCTGGCAAAAAAATATAAACTGGGAGCTGAAATCATAGAAGGTATTATTCAACACCACGGTACATCTCTGATTAAGTATTTTTACCAAAAGAGTTTAGACAATGGCAATGATACCGTAATAGAAGAAAATTTCAGATATCCGGGACCCAAACCCCAGACCAGGGAAGCCGGTATTGTCATGCTGGCAGATGTTGTTGAAGCCGCTGTTCGTGCACTGGAACGCCCGACACCTGCTAGAATCCAGGGAAGAGTAAAAGAACTGATTAACGATATCTTTGCAGACGGACAATTGGAGGAATGTGAATTAACCCTGAAAGATCTTCACCAGATTGCAAAAAGTTTTAATAATATTTTAACCAGTATTTATCACTCCAGGATAGAATACCCGGACAAATCTCAGGACAAAAAAAAAGAAAAAAATGGAACATCTAAAGGTACTGATCGACAATCAGCAAAAAGAGAACATACCAACGGACACCATCCGCCAAAGGACAAAACAGATCTTAAACGCCTTGGGTTGTGATGACCATGAAATATCCGTGGTAATTACGGACAATAATCAAATCCAAAAACTCAACAAGAGATTCAGAAAAATCGACAAGCCCACAAATGTTTTGGCATTTCCAATGCAGGAGGGCGAGTTTTCAGAGATAACACCCGGTCTTCTGGGAGATATCGTCATTTCATGTGAGACTGCTCAAAAAGAAGCGGCTGACGTAAAAATAACCCTTGTGGAAAGAATGTCCCAGCTTCTCATCCATGGCATACTGCATTTAATGGGGTTTGATCATGAAGCAGGTCCGTCTGATGCCAGAAAAATGGAGAAAAAAAGCCTTGAGTTATTAAGAAAGCTCGAACCGAATAAAGACTTGAATGTATTTTAAAATATGGAGGTAAAATAAAATGGCTCAACTCGCTGTAAATGTAGATCATGTGGCAACTTTAAGACAAGCCCGCGGCGTCACATATCCTGAACCGGTTGCCGCTGCCATTGCAGCCGAAACAGCAGGGGCGGACGGAATTGTGGTTCATTTAAGAGGCGACCGGCGACACATTAATGAAAGAGATGTGAGGCTATTAAGAAAAATTGTACAAACCAAGCTCATACTTGAGATGGCAGCTACAAGTGAAATGGTAGGGATTGCTATGGATATCAAGCCTGACTGTGTCACACTAGTTCCGGAAACAAAAGAGGAGATAAGTACGGAAGGGGGGCTTGATCTCATTACCCATGAAGACCATGCCAGGGAAACCGTCTCAACTTTAAAAAACGCCGGTATTGACGTCTGTATTTTTATTGACCCTTCTCTTGACCAGATAAAAATTGCCCATAAAATTGATGCTGATATGATCGAAATCCATACAGGTGCTTTTTGCGATGCAACAACTCCGGTAAAAAAGCAAAAAGAATTTTCAAAAATAGTCGATGCTGCCAAAATTGGAAACAAATTAAAACTGGAAGTAAACGCTGGCCACGGTATTTGCTATCATTCTGTCAAGGCGTTTAAGGGACTTTCTGAGATAAACGAATTCAGTATTGGACATAGTATTGTCGCAAGATCGGTTTTAACAGGTATGGAGCAGGCCGTAAGGGATATGAAACAATTAATTTTGGATCTTTAACGGTTATATTATCCAACCGGCCTTTGCAATTGCTTCTGATACCCCGCAACGGTTATTTGAACGCACTGTTTCAAAAGAACGCTTCAGACTGTCGGGCGCATTGTTTACGACAAACCCTTTTCCTGACCAGGACAGAAGGTCCTGGTCATTATAATCATTTCCCACTGACAGAACATTTTTGCGGTTTAAGCAAAGTCTTTTAGCAAGCCAGGAAGCCGCACTGCTCTTAGAAACATCTTTGTGAAAAATCTCTATCCATGATGATTTATGGTCAAGGGGAGAGGTTGCGTGAATAACGCTGAAATCTGATAAATCCTTTTTTATTCTGCCAAGTGTATCCATATCTACCGGGTCTTTTAAAATCGCCAGGACCTCAGTGGCGGGATCTTTGGGGAAATGCCCTTTTTCCATCGGTAATGCATATTCTTTATATAGGGCAATCCTATGATAAAAATCTGAATTGCCTTCCCCATTTGACTTATAAAAAAAACAATGGGTATCAGGTATGGATTTGTGTACCATGTAGTCAAATTTTCCATGATCCAAATAGTCGGTTATTTTTCTAATACCCGGTGCGGGGATTGCTTTTTGATATATAATTTTACCCCCTTGAAATTCCATTATACCGGCACCGGTTGAAAACATGACATAATCAATAGGAAACCGATTATCAGGCAAACCAATATCTTTTAAAGCCTTGTTAAAAGAGTATACAGACCTGCCCGTGGCAATACCGGTAAAAATTTTTTTCTGCCTGATGAATTCAAGGGTTTTAATGTCTTCTTGTGAAATGGTCCTATCATCTTTTAATAAAGTTCTGTCAAAATCAGTTATAAAAAGTTTTCCAGCGGTTTTCATATATTTCCCATAAAAAATATTTGGTTTCACGTCAAACTGTGATACCTGTTTTTAAACAGATAAACAACAAGGTTTTTTATGAGCCAAAAAACATCACATAATTTGTCGGTTATTTTTAAATATTTAAAATCACAACCAACCTTTGAATCAATCGGTATAAAAGCCTATAGAAATCTTCTTGAAACATCTGCCCTGGCTTTTAAACCAGACAAATCCGTCAAAATTGATCCCTTTCAAATCAATAACATTGAAGCGTTGTGGGTTTCACCCTTAAAGTGTAGTAAAAAACGAATCATCATGTACATTCATGGCGGTGGATATATTGCCGGTTCCATAATTTCCCACAGGGATCTTGCATCGCGAATTGCCCTAGCTTCCAGCACAAAAGTATTGCTTTTCAACTACCGGCTGGCCCCTGAGCACCCCTTTCCAAAAGGACTTCGGGATGTAAAAACCGTGTATCAATGGCTGGCGAAAAATTTTTTGATTTCCCACAAAATAAGCATTGTTGCAGATTCTGCAGGTGCCGGTCTAGGCCTTGCCCTTTTATCGCAGGTTCTGACAGATAGCCTCCCAATACCCTCGTGCTCGGTCTTTATCTCACCATGGGTTGATTTGGAATGCAAAAATAAATCTCATATTAAAAACCAGGGTAAAGACCCCATGCTCAGTCAATATATTTTAAAAAAAACTGCTCGCCTGTATACTCATCTGGATTTGTCACTGCCAATGATATCACCTATTAACAATGACTTTTCAAACATTTCTCCAGTCCTTATTCAGGTAGGGGAAAATGAAATTTTAATTGACGACTCAAAGATACTTGCGAAAAACTTAAAATCATTTGGTGTCCAAGTCCAATTAAAAATCTGGAAAAACATGTTTCATGTTTGGCACTATTTTGCCAAATATCTTGGCGAGGGGAGAAGGGCCATTAAACAAATTGGCGATTTTATTCAAAAATATTCTTGAAATTAGAAAACGGATTAATTCAGAGCAACTCAGTCATTTACCTGTATCGAATCTATCTTCGTCTGTTTAAAAACCACCTTTATAATTTCATTTGCATTTATATTTACATATGATAAAGGAAATTTGAAATTCATGGAGATAATAATAGTTTACAATAGTTAAGAGTCAAGGGAGGCCCGGTAATGTTCGGATGGAGAGGAAAGCTTCTCAGAGTCAATCTGAGTACAGGAAAAATAATTGTGGATCCCTTGGATCCAAAAGCTGCCAGGGACTATATCGGCGGCAGGGGGCTTGGCATTTATCTGATGAACCAGGAACTTAACCCCCTGTGCGATCCTTTATCGCCGGAAAATATGTTAATCATGGCAACCGGTCCTCTCACAGGCACAAAAGCCCCCACAGGAGCCCGGTACATGATCATGACAAAATCCCCTCTCACCGGCGCCATTACCTGCTCAAATTCGGGTGGAAAATTTCCGGCTGCTTTTAAGCAGACAGGATTTGATGCTGTAATCTTTACGGGAAAGGCGGACAAACCCGTTTACCTGATCATAGAAAACAATAAAGCCTGCCTGAAGCCTGCCGGGCATCTCTGGGGGAAAACCACCCACGACACCACAGATGCTCTTTTGGCTGAAACACATGAAACCGCCAAGGTCGCCTGTATTGGACCTGCCGGTGAAAATGGAGTCCTCTTTGCCTCGGTTATGAACGACAAAGACCGGGCAGCAGGCCGGTCAGGTGTGGGTGCGGTCATGGGGGCAAAGAACCTGAAGGCTGTTGTGGTTAATGGGGATCAGAAAACTCAACTGGCCGATGAACAAGGGTTTAAAACCGTCAACAAAAAATTTAACGACACCTTTCGTAAAGCGGCCAGGGAAAATCCTCCGCCACTGCGTCTCCACGGAACAGCCGTAACCATAATGGCCACACAGAATTATGGCGTTTTGCCCACCAAAAACTGGCAGCAGGGGACCTTTGACAACTGGGAAAACATCCATGGGGAAACCCTGACAGAAAAATATCTGGTCAAAAACTCGGCCTGCTTTTCCTGTCCCATCGGCTGCGGCAGAAAAACCAAAGTAGAAGTAAAAGGCTTTGAGGGTGAAGGCGAGGGACCTGAATATGAAACCGTTTATGCCATGGGTGCCAACTGCATGATTGACAATCTGGCCGCCGTGACCAAGGCCAATTACCTGTGTAACGAATACGGCATGGATACCATAACCATGGGGGCCACCATTGCCTGCGCCATGGAACTCTACGACATGGGTTGCCTCACAAAAAAAGAGGTGGGCCGCACGCTTAAATGGGGAGATGCCAAAGCCCTTGTTGAATTAACAAAACAAACCGCTTTCCGTCAAGGATTCGGGGACGTTCTTGCCCAGGGCAGTTATCGAATGGCACAAAAATTCAATCATCCGGAACTTGCCATGGTATCAAAAAAACAGGAATTTCCCGGCTATGACCCAAGAGGTTCCCAGGGCATGGGTCTTGCCTATGCTACTTCTCCCATAGGCGGTTCCCACATGAGGGGTGACCCAGCCTATTTTGAATTGTTAGGGGTACCAACCACTATTGACCGTCTGGAATGGAAGGGCAAAGCAAATCTGGTCAAACTCTGGCAGGATTTTTTCTGTATCATTGATGCTGCTGGGCTCTGTGTATTTTATTCGGTCAGAAACCTGGGCAACCTGGAGCTGGAAATCCTTCCCACTAGAATCCTTGAACTGATCAATACCGCCACAGGTGCAAACTATACCCTTGAAGAACTGACACAGGCCGGCGAACGGATTTCCACTGCCGAACGCCAGTTTCTTGTCAATGCGGGTTTTTCCAGAAAAGACGATTCTCTTCCGCCCAGGATGACCAAAGATCCTCTGCCCGACGGTGGTTCCAAGGGATCCGTCTGCCACCTGGAAGACATGCTGGACGACTATTATGCTCTCAGGGGCTGGTCAAATGACGGTATTCCCCTTCCTGAGAAACTCTCGGAGTTAGGCATTGACTGATCACATCACCATAAAACTCTTTTCCACCCTGCGGAAATACACCCGGGGCGGGAAAGAGTTTTCCCTGCCCTGGTACCCCAATATGAAGGCCCGGGCGGTTCTGGAGGTCCTCAAAATTCCGGACACGGTTGAGCATGTTTTACTGGTCAATGGTCGTTACAGTGATTCAAAAACAGAATTATCCTGCAATGACACCGTTATCCTCTTCCCACCCGTTGCCGGGGGATAATCTCTGAATATAGGTACTTCATCATTATTATTATTTTTTCTTTTTCATGGCCTCCAGGAACACGCTTTCCATTGTTCCAATGGGCGTTGATTTTTTGCTGTTGGCAAATTGTTTCCAATTATCACCCTCTTTTTGATCAGGCGATGTTAGTGTAAGTCTTCTTTTTTCTTCATCAACCTCCTGAATCATAACCGTGACCCGACTTCCAGGTTTTAATTTTTCAAAATCAGAAGCGTTTGCAGCCTTGCTTATATTGGAGGAAGGCATCAATCCTGTCACACCCGGTTCAAGGGTGATGAAAAGACCGAATTTTTCTCTTTTTTCAAGATGCCCTTCCACGATTGAATTAATTTCATATTTAGCTGAAGCACCTGTCCATGGATCGCCTAAGGCATCCTTAATACTCAACGAAACTCTCTTGCTGTCCATATCGATGGATTTTATAACCACCTGAACTCTGTCTCCGGTCTGAACCACATCATCGGGCCTGAGCACTCTTTTTGTATGACTCATCTCGCTGATATGAACCAGTCCGTCCACACCGGGCATAATTTCCACAAATGCGCCAAAGGATGTCAGCCTCACAACTTTGCCCGATACCTGATCTCCCGTATTAAACGTATTCTCCATACTATCCCAGGGATTTGATGATGTTTGTTTCATGGACAGGGAAATTTTAAAGGTATCTGATTGCGATGAGGGTTCTATCTTCAAAATCTTCACAGTCACAACATCCCCCGGTTTAACTATCTCTTTTGCATTTTCAATACGAGACCATGACAATTCTGATATATGCAGCATTCCCTCAACCCCGGGGATCAACTCAACAAATGCACCATAGGACATCAATTTTGTGACGATACCCTGTACGATATCTCCTTCTTTGGTCTTTTCAAAGTAAGCCTTTGATTTTTCCTTTATCTCTTCATTCAATAAATCCCGCCTGGAGACAACAATATTCCTGCCACCCTCTTCAAACCGTGTAATTAAAAAGTGATGCGTTTTCCCCACATATTCTTCCTGGTTTTCCACATACTTAACATCAATTTGACTGACAGGACAAAAAGCTCTTTTTCCCATGATGTCTACACTGAACCCGCCTTTAATCACACCGGTGATTTTGCCTTCAACCGGTGTTCCATTACGGGAGGCATCATTTAACATGGTTGCTTTTCCTGCACCGGATAGTGCTTTGGACAATATGATTTCACTTTCACTTAAAGAGACAACATACAGACTGACTTTATCTCCAATCTTATACAAAAATTCACCGTTTTCATCTAAAAGCTCTTCTTTTCCAACAACACCGTCACTTTTAGTTCCGGTATCAATATAAATACTCTTATCACCAATGGAGATAATCTCACCCTCGACTTTATCTCCCTGGTTCAGTTCATGGCTGATTTTTGTATCAAATGACTCAAAAAGTTCTGCAAAGCTCTTTTCTTCTTCATTTTCACCTTTATTTTCATTGGCATTATCATCAATGGGATCTATCATTTTTATTCTCCTGAATCCTTATAATTTTTCTGCATCCTGTACTAACCTTTGCCAGCCAAAGTGTAAAGTCAAAAAAACAATAAACCTTTTTTTAGCTTGCAAAAATGCCTTCTGATAGTACAATGCGAGCTAAAATCAGAAATTAGTAAACCCGTAACAAAGCCCGCGAGGATGATAAAATGACAAATCAACATTTGTTGGATGAAAAATACCTAAAAGCCACCCAAGTTATCTGCAAGCAGGGAATGGTTCCATTTAAAGCAAGTGATACAGCTGTTAATATTATAAAACGTGTTGTTAAATCAGAACAAGAGCTTAATTTTATCTGCGCCTTCAATAATGCCTCATCCCAGACCCCGGAACAGCTTGAGGTCTCAAGCGGTTTTAACCAAACTCAAATTGAAACCCTGGCATCCGGGCTGGCACGGCAAGGACTGATATTCAATCAGCCGAACTCAAAGGGCACAATGATTTACAGGCTTTTGCCGCTTGTTATGATCGGTCTCATGGAATACAAGTTCATGACAGCTCTTTCCGGAAGTGATGAAGACCGCATACTTGCAAAGCTATTTGAGGCCCTTCTTGAGGAATTAAGGGTCAGTGTTCAAAAAAATTACAAGGAGCTGTCACCCTATCTTGCCAAAGCGCCTGCCCTGGACCGAACCATTCCGTTCCAGCACACCGAAGGTGGAAGCAAAATTAAGGTCATTAAAATAGATAAAACCCTGAATACTACCGAAGACAGGGTGCTGCCCAGTCAAACCGTAAAAGACATCATTGACAAATTCGATGATATTGCCGTGGGATATTGTTTTTGCAGACAGAGGAAAAGCTTGTTGGGTGACGGCTGTAGCTCAGATGCCCCTACATTGAATTGTTTTACCTTTGGCAAATCAGCACGGCATACCATTGCCCAGGGCTTTGCAAAACCGATCACCAGAAAACAAGCCCGGGATATTATGAAAGAAGCTGAAAATGCAGGGCTCATACACAAGGCATTTCACCCCGGATCCAGGGAGTCAAGTTTTGAAACCAGTATCTGCAACTGCTGCAAAGACTGCTGTGATACATTCAACCTGTGGCGGAACGGTACCCTGCCCATGATTAACTCCACTTATCACCTTAGTGTTATTGAATCAGATACCTGCAACGGTTGTGGTACCTGTGTTGAGTTTTGCCCTACAGATGCCATTGTCATAGCAGACAACGGTTATGCGGTCAGACAGGAGAAATCCTGTATTGGATGCGGGGTCTGTGCCCGGTTCTGCCCTGAAAATGCCATTTCCCTTCAAGAAGGATTCAGGAGGGTTTTTGTGGAACCGCCAACGTCCGGCACCTAAGCTGTGAAAACAACCTCACCTGATTACGGCATGCTGGAAATGTCCAATATATCGTTTTTTCCCATACCTGGCAGTGGGGCATCATCTTTTTTATAGATACTGGGTTTCAATTTTATTTCAAAAAAATCATACTTTAGCTGCGACTTGATAGTGTTTAAATTAC
>CAYVZG010000064.1:0-27123 GCA_964455805.1 uncultured Desulfobacula sp. | reverse complement strand
TAATTTTATATCCTGATCCACTGCCTGCGCATATTTGAGCGGCAGGCCTGCGTTCAGAATCTTTTGTGCAGCTGTTTTATTGTCATAATTTACATACCGAATTTCCAGACAATGCTCTTTTGTATCCCAGATCACATATTTGGCTCTTGGGTCACCGTCACGCGGCTGGCCGACACTGCCAACATTAATCATATATTTTTTATCTTTTTCAAGCGGGATCATACCCGGATTCAATGACTGAATTTGAATATCCCCATCTTCAGGAAATACCAGGCTTAATTTGTGAGTATGCCCTAAAAAACAGACAGATTCCTTTAATTTTTTAAATACATCGAGCAATTCAAAGCTGGGAATCTGATAAAGATAATGTCGAACAGAATCCGGCCAGAATCCATGTACAAAAAACGCTTGATACTTGGAAAGATTGACTGCCAATCCCTTTAAATAGTCAATAGATGATGATGACAATTTAGACAGGGTGTTATCTAAAGATTTTTTCACATCTCCGATATACCATTTATACACTTTTTTATTTACACAAGCCAGCTCATGATTCCCCAGAATTGAAGAGATGTTGCTTGCGATAACCTGTTGAACAACGGCCTCGGAATCAGCACCATATCCAATATTATCTCCCAGGGAAATAATCTTATCCAGGGTCTGTAATTCAATATCTTTCAGAACCGTTGTAAAGGCCTCAATATTACCATGAATATCTGAAATAATAGCGATTCGCATATTGTTTCCGTGTTTTTTTAAACAATAATCAAATGTACCATGATGGATCAATCTTAACAACATCAACAAGAAACTCTTGTTGAACAAACGGGTATCTCCCTAACAGGGAAAAATTTAATCAAACCATTTTTTATAAAAAAGTTCAACAAACCGTTGATTTTCCATGCGGCACATGGGAGTTAAGTAATCAGATCTGTTTTTGTAAGAAATTTTCTTACAAATCATCTTGACTTGATTTTCATTTTTCATTAGTCTCAAATTTCTATTTTTATTAATTTAGCACGGCATTGAAGCAAGTCTTCGGGATAAAAATAGGATTTGATTTTACCACCGAAGCCGGCAAAAAAGTTTTAATCAACATTTTTCTGGAGTTTTTAATGAAAAAATATATCTATCAATTCGGACCTGATCAAACCGATGGAGATACTTCACAAAACAATCTTCTGGGAGGCAAAGGCGCTAACCTTGCTGAAATGGCAAAGATGGGTCTTCCTGTTCCGTCGGGATTTACGATTTCAACCGAATGCTGTAATGATTATTTTAAACAGGGTTTGAAACTGCCCCAGGGCCTATTAACAGGGCTGAAATCAGCCATGGCAGCCATTGAAGCGCAAATGGACATGACTTTCGGTGATCCTGTCAACCCCCTTCTCGTCTCCTGCCGTTCCGGTGCCAGAAGTTCCATGCCCGGCATGATGGAAACCATACTTAACGTCGGGTTATGCTCCACCACCATTCCCGGACTGATTAAGAAAACCGGAAATGAATGGTTTGTCTATGATGCCTACCGCCGCCTGATCATGATGTACGCTGATGTTGTTATAGAAAAAGCCGAGCAGATTGAACCTGAAGACGGGCTGGGGATTCGTCTCCACCTTGAGATGATGATGAACAATCTTAAAAACGATAAGGGGTATGAAAATGATACCGACATCGTGGTGGAGAATTTAAAAGTCCTTTGTGAACGGTTTAAAAATAAAATCAAAGACTATCTGGATGCTGAATTTCCAGATGATCCCCAGGCCCAGTTGCTTGGGGCTATAGGCGCTGTTTTTAAAAGTTGGAACGGCAAACGGGCGGTTTCCTATCGACGGATTGAACATATTCCAGATAACTGGGGGACAGCCGTCAATGTGCAGAGTATGGTATTCGGCAACATGGGTGAGACCTCTGCAACCGGTGTCGCGTTTACACGTGATCCGGCCACCGGAGCCAATAAATTTTATGGTGAATGGCTCATCAATGCCCAGGGAGAAGACGTCGTTGCCGGCATTCGTACTCCAAACCCCCTGAATAACGATACCAAAAACCCTCAAAACCAGCACCTGGAATCGCTTGAAGAAAGCATGCCTGAAATCTACCGGCAGCTGTTTGATATACGCAATATGCTTGAAAACCATTACAAAGAGATGCAGGACATTGAATTTACCATTCAGGAAGGCATCCTATATATGCTCCAGTGCCGGACAGGTAAAAGGACAGCCACGGCCGCGCTGAACATGGCCATGGATATGCTGGACGAAGGCATGATTGATGAGAAAACGCTTGTCTGCCGGATTCCGCCTAAAAATCTGGATGACCTGCTACACCCAATAGTGGATCCGGATCATGAAAAGACAGCTGTCAAGATTGCGGAAGGACTGCCTGCAGGACCTGGTGGTGCATTCGGTCAGATTGTCTTTTCTTCTGAAGATGCTGTAAAATGGGCAAAGTTAGACAAAGATGTCATCCTGGTTCGGGAAGAAACCAACCCGGAAGACATTGAAGGCATGCGGGCAGCCCAGGCCATACTGACTGCCCGGGGCGGGATGACCAGTCATGCCGCACTGGTGGCCAGGGGATGGGGAAAATGCTGTATCGTCGGTGCCGGTGCTATCCATATCGACTTTCAAAATAAATGCCTGAGGGTTGGAACCCACACCCTGAACGAGGGTGATTTTATAACCTTGAACGGAACCAAAGGAGTGGTTTATGAAGGGCAGCTGAAAATGAAAGATGCCTCTGAGAACCCCAGATTTAAAAAATTTATGGCCATAGCAGACAAGTACCGGACCATGAAAGTCCGCACCAATGCCGACACACCTGAAGATGCCGGAAAAGCAATTGAATTCGGTGCTGAAGGGATCGGCCTTTTTAGAACCGAGCATATGTTCTATGGTGCAAATTCAGAAAAGCCATTGTTTTTGCTTCGTAAAATGATTTTGAGTAAAACCCTGGATGAACGGCAGCAAGCGCTGGATGAGCTTTTCCCCTATGTAAAAACTGAAATTGGTCATACCCTTGATGTAATGAATGGCCTGCCGGTTACCCTTCGTCTTCTTGATCCGCCGCTCCATGAATTCATCCCCCAGTCAAGGGAAAATCAGCGGGAACTGGCCGCAGCCCTCAACATTGATCTTGAAGAGGTGATTAAAAGAGGGGAAATGCTCCATGAGTCCAATCCCATGATTGGTCACAGGGGTGTCCGGTTAGGGGTTACCTTTCCGGAGATTACCCAGATGCAGATCAGGGCGATTCTTGAGGCCAGTGCAGATCTGATAAAAAACGGCAAAAATCCATTGCCGGAAATCATGGTGCCTGTGACCTGCAATGAAAAAGAGCTGGAATTTGTTAAACAGATCGCAGACACGGTTTATGATGAGGTGACCAAGGGTATGAATGTGGAAGCCATTCCCTATCAGTTCGGTACAATGATTGAGATCCCGAGAGCAGCACTTGCCGCTGATAAAATGGCCAGAACAGCTCAGTTTTTCTCATTTGGCACCAACGACCTGACCCAGATGTCATTCGGGTTTTCCAGGGATGACATCGGCTCATTTATGAACGATTACATCGACAATGCCATTCTTGTTTCCGATCCTTTTGAAACACTGGACCAGGAAGGTGTGGGTTCCTTAATTGAAATATCTGTTGAACGGGGCCGTAAAACCCGGCCGGATATAAAACTGGGGATCTGTGGTGAGCACGGCGGTGATCCGGCATCAGTTGAGTTCTGCCATAAAGCCGGACTGACTTATGTGTCATGTTCCCCCTACCGGGTACCCATTGCACGGCTGGCTGCAGCCCAGTCTGCCATAAAGTACAATTAAAACCACAACGGAAGGGTCATAGGATATGAGCCTGGGATTTGAACCTCCGGGTGATCATTTCCATGATTTCTTCTGCACTGGTTTCAATGGGTTTATTGCTGACATCGATCATGGAGAACCCGTTTGTGACAAAATATTTTTTTGCATATTGGATTTCCTGTTCAATGTCTTTTCTGGAGGAATAGGAATAAAAGTCATTGGCACCCAGGCTTTCACGACGCAGCTTTCTGTGTGCCAGTAACTGGTCTGTATTGATGTATAATGCAATAATTCTCCTCCGATCCACTGTTTTAAGGGAATCCGGCATGGACATTCCCGGGACCAAAGGGATGTTGGCCACTTTCCAGCCTTTGACGGAAAGATACATGGATAGCGGGGTCTTACCTGCCCGTGATAATCCCAGCAGGATGATTTCCGCCTGGGACAATGTATCCGGGTTGAGCCCGTCGTCATGGGCCAGGGCAAAATCAATGGCAGAAACCTGCTGCAGATCGATCTGGTTCATTTCCCGGTAAAGCCCTGGTCTCTGCAAAGGTGTCTGATTTAAAAACGTTTGTATTTTTGAAAGTACCGGTCCCATGAGATCAATTGTCACAATACTGTTTTCAATTCCTTTCCGGGTCAGATATTGCCTTAAATCCTGGTTTACGATGGTATGGACAATCAGGCTTTCAATGCTCTTGACTTTCTCTATGAGCTCATCTATCTGGTTTTCGGTCCGGATATGGGGTACTTTTACAACGGTTATCCCATTTTCCGGGAATTGGACAAGTGTAGATTCCACCAGGTTAAATGCATTAATACCTTCGCCACAAGAGGCAACATATAACATTTGGAATTCTTTAAAATTTATACTTTCATCCATATATGGATTCCTTTGCAGTTCAGATCATCATTTATTAACTAAAAGTACCACAATCCACAAGGCTTTCAACTGTTTTATTCATAATTACCCTTATTACTTATGATAGATCACGACTTCAAATATGACTATGTGCAGGGAAGAATTACTCCTGAGCAGTATTGGGATAATATTCTGCAATCCCCAGCCGAGATATCATCGGCATATGCTGGTGACGACCCGGATTTGCAAAACCGGCTGGTAAGTATCCTGACAGACTTGTTCTGGGAACTTAACCGGCTTGACCGTTCAGACTCATTCTGGGCCGGTTCGAACAATCTGGCCACACGCGCCAAACTGTGGAACTATGTCTTCTATATGCTGAAAAAAGGGAAAGATCCTGGAAAATATGCCATGGCAGGACTTGCCGTCATGTTCACGAACGGATCCAACCCACCTGATGTTCTTTGGTGGAAAATACTTTATGAACACGGTGAGCTGGAAATTGATATTCTGGTACGGACAAGCCTGAACTGTGTATTCCTGAGAGGCATGGCATCTGCCCAATACGTGGCAGATGTCGCAAAAGAGATTCACATTGTTCCCCAAGTCATCAAATATATCAAAGAAGAGGCTGAGTTTAACGATGAAAATCTAAAGTGGGCAGAATACCTGCTTGAGGTGTTAAGCTCGGTTTAACCGGTTTGTGGTCAATGAAGTTTAGTTATATAGCTCAGGAAAATTATTTAGCTATAACTTTGAACATGCTGCATTTGACCTCCATCGCTGCAGGATATACAATTGGAAAAAGTCTGGTGACAAAAAATTTGAAGGATAAACAAAACCACATAATTAATTGATTAGAGGACATGAATGGGGTTTTGTTTCGGGGTGGCTGTCGCTCAGGGGCTTCACAGGAAAGGAGGGATTTATATGTTGTCCATACCATTCACGGTTCAGCGTTCCATCGTAATCGACAAACCAACAAACGCGGTCTTCGACTTGGTTTCTGACTTCAATACATGGCCAAGCTGGTCACCCTGGCTGAGCCAGGAACCCGAGTGCCCAGTGGAGATCGAGGGCGCGCCCGGAAAACCCGGTCACAAGCAGTCCTGGGACGGGAAGAAAATCGGTTCAGGACACATGAAACTAGCAGAAGTGATTCCTGGTCAAAGGCTCGACTACGAGCTCTTCTTTGTCAAGCCTTGGAAGAGCCAGTCCAAGGCAACCTTCGAATTCGGTCAGGAAGGTCAAGCCACATGGGTGAGCTGGTCCATGGAAGGGACCCTCCCCATATTCCTTTTTTTTCTGAAAAAGAAGATGTCGTACATGGTGGGTAGAGACTACGAGCGCGGCCTCGCCATGCTCAGGGAACTGATGGAAGCCGAGATCTGAGCAGGAATGATATTTCTGACGAATAAACCGCAGATGTTGAAAAGGTTAACTGTATTCAGCTGTAACTCTGTTATAAGATAGAAACTTTTTCCATACCCCGAACGGTTCCCATATTTCTCTAAGATCCCAAATGGCAACCTGTTCATCAATGCCAAGGACACTACAGCGATATCTATATATAAACGATGATGCACGGGCATTGGCAGCGCAATGAACCCATGTTTTCTGTCCTGATGCCTTGTTTATCGTGTTTATAAATTGTTTAAAATTCGCTGCGGTCGGATTGAAAAAATCAACCGGGATATGGACATATTCCATCCCCAGGTCTGTAACAATGCGTTTTTCATTTTTTAACGGCGCTTCTATCCTGTCATAGGGAGCAAGATTGATGATAGTTGTATACCCAGCTTTTCGAATCAAAGAGAACTGACGCTTTGTTGGCTGACCTGACGAGCTTAGTGTATCGCTGTAATTCATGTAATTTAATACACCTTCAATTGAGTCGTCTTTAGATCTTATTGAGAATTGTCTGCGAATTGCTGAGCCAAAAAAATTTAGTGTCGTCCTAATCGTATTTAACATCCTCAAGTTCCCCGAAAATAGTAAAAATTATCGTTGCAAGGAATCATAATGATGAAAAAATAATTGATCAAGAGACAAAAATATGGTTTTGTCTATCAATGAACATATTTAATGAAATGATCTTGGAGACCATATGAATAGAGGCGAACGTGTCGCAAATAGAACGCGGACTGCCATCAAACAGGCCCTGCTCGAACTCATCCATGAAAATAACTACCCGGAAATTACGGTAAACCAGATTACCCAGGCCGCGGATGTCGGCAGAAGTACCTTTTACAGGCATTACCAGTCAAAAGCTGATGTCCTTGTGGAGATTCACAAAGACATGTTTGACCATTTGTTCAATGCTCAGTTGTCCCTCAAAAACTGGATACAATCAGAACCGCCTTTTGTGTGGGTATCCTTTCTTGATAAATATAAACGACTGGGCAGAAATCCCTTTTCATTGAGCTATAAACTGGGCAATGATCTGGACTACCTGGTAACCCGGATTAACGGGCAACTGACAATAACCGTGGAGAATTGGTTGCGTCAAATGTATTCAGATGAGGACTGCCGTATCCCTTTGACGATTCTTGCGCAAGCCATCTCTGCTTCATTCAGTGGTCTGGTCATGTCCTGGTTCTCCAAATTTCAAAATTATAACGCTGAACTATTTATTTCATATATTCACGGGATCATTGGTGCTCAGATCCGTGAAGCTTTAAATCAATGAGTTGACAGAACTTGTAAAAAGGAACCGGATAGTGGAAAAACAGAAAATATCGGCCGTGGTTTTTGATTGTGATGGGGTTCTGATTGAAAGTAATGCAGTCAAAACAGAGGCATTCGGGCTGACCGTGGAGGGATTCGGGCAAAAGGCAAAGGATCAGCTGATGGACTATCACAGGGAACACGGAGGGATCAGCAGAATTAAAAAATTTGAGTGGTTTTACCGTGAAGTGATTAAAACCCCTTTATCTGATGAAATGATGGATACGCTGTGTGACCGTTTTACACAGCTTTGTATTGATGCCGTCCTGGATTCTCCCATGGTGGCCGGTGCAAAAGAAAGTCTGGATCTATTGTCCGGCAGACTGCCCATGTTCGTTGCGTCTGGAACACCTGAAAAAGAGCTTCAGGATATTCTCATTCAAAAGGGGCTTGCACCCTATTTTAAAGGCATTCATGGGACACCGCCTGAAAAGCAGTACCTTCTGGAGCAGATTATCTCTGAAAACAGGCTGGATGCATCAACGGTGCTGATGGTGGGGGACGCTAGTACCGATCTTAAAGCCGCACAATACTGTAACTCTCTATTTTATGGCCGGGGGGAACGGTTTTCAGAAGACAATGTTCCATGGAGTAAAGATTTGACAGGTCTTGTGGAATATTTGTCCTGCAATTTCTGAAATTCCCACTTTCACTACCCGTAATGGTTTTGATCAAAGCCTGTATTCCCCCTTTAATTAAAGGACATTTACCCCTTCCGGTTAAACCCGGTAATCACTGCGTGGCAGCGGCATGCAGTGCTTAGGAGAATGGGATCTTTTTGCATTTCTATTCTTTCCATCAATAAAAAAAGAGCACCGGGACCATAGCCCCCGACCCCGGGTCCCAGCTGGTGACTTTGAATAACCAGGGAAGAAAAATCTTTAAAACTCAATTGGGAAAGCAACTTAAACATCTCCGTTTTATGCGGTTGTTTAGTGACTGTGCAGATATCAGGGGGTTCATTACAATGGGCAGGACAGATAAAATCGGCATGGCTCACATAGATATTGCCCTCCGGCCCCCGCATGGGATTGGGCAGCAGTCCATCTATTCCAGAAGGAATGTTCAAAGGGGTTAATATCGTCCGGCCCAATTGCATCCGGCACCATTCCCAGGCCAGATGAACCGGTAGCGCCGGCACAATCCAGGACGGCAGATTCCCGGATTTTAAATGGGTATTCAAATAGGCAATGCCATCGGACAATTCTGTCCTACAATCCAGTTCCCTGGCCTGATCCAGCTTTTTTTGATCCTGATCCACAAGCACGACCTGATATGCCTTATCTTGTTTTAACAAATACTTTACGGCTCGCAGCCCAAACCGGCCACCACCAATTATCCATACGGTTTCCATGTGGGGAGTATGCGATTATTTATAAATGAATGTCAACACATACGGTGAGTTGGAGAGGTCTATGGCCACACCATGAGACCAGGCATAAAGCTAAAGTTGTATTTTTGAATACATTAACGTATTTTATACACTGAAGGGCAGAAACTAACCTTAAAAAGAGCAGAAAGCATGAAGCAATCTATCAATATAAGATGGTTTCCACCATCATGGATCCAGATAAAATCTAAAAGCCATGTTATTTACATTGACCCTGCATATTTGAGAACCAATTTCACCCACTATCCAAAAACCATCGAATATTCAAAATGGCCTGACCCCATTGATGGTTTGCCAGGGGAACTGGAAAAAGCAGATATAATCTTGGTTACTCACCACCACAAAGACCATTGTAAAAAAGTAACAATTAATAGACTCAAGACGGATAAAACAAGAATTATAGCGACAAAGCAATGCACCAAAGAGCTCGGCAGCAAAATCACGGTAGTGAAGCCGGGAATGATAATAGAGATAGATAACATAAGAATAACAACAATAGATGCATATAACAAAAAGAAACCAGAAAATGCAAAACTGATGCACAAAAAGGGGGTTGGACTTGGATACATAATAAGCATCGAAGGTAAAAAAATATATCATGCAGGCGATACGGATTTAGTTCCGGAAATTGAGCATCTTGAGAGTATTGATGTCGCCCTGCTCCCTATTGGTGGCAGAGGTTTTACAATGGATCTTTCTGATGCAGTGAAGGCAGCAAAAAGAATTCATCCAAAAGTTGTTGTTCCCATGCATCGTTTTGAGTCCAAAGCGGATGAATTCAAGAAAATGGTAGAGGACGAAACATCTATCAGGGTGGAGCCATTGGATGTTGGTGAAACATATCGGTTATAAACGGCTGACAAGGCAAATGCACCCAGGCAGCAAAAAGCGCTGCTCCTTGCCCCCCTCTCCTTACAGTATGTGGCCCTGAACTCAACCCTTCAATTACTAATAAAGAAAGGAAAAATGAAAGTTATTTATCGTAAAGGAAGGAAAGAAGATAGTCCCCACATTGCAAGGTTAGATAATATTGCTTCAGATGGTGCCATAGAATTTCTTTTCCACGATCTGATCCCAGGTATGTCCCCTGTACAGATTGTGGCTTCAAACCTGGAGAATGACCGCTACCCGCATTCTTACAGAAGTGCCATCATTGCTGAGTATCAGGAAACCATTATTGGGATGTCTCTTTCGTTCCCGGGTAAATACCATGAAATTACAAAAGAGATGAAACGCTTTTTCCCCAGAGACCGGATCAATCACTTCAAAGATTTTTTCTCAGCACCGGTCAAGGACAGCTATTTTCTTGACGCAATATGTGTTAAAGAAGATTCCAGAAGCAAAGGAATCGGCAGCACCCTGATTGAGCAGACAAAAATCAAAGCCGTTAAGGAAGGCTATGATTCTTTGTGTCTGCTGGTTTTCAAGGATAATGCCAAAGCACAGCGTGTGTATAAAAGAAATGGATTTGAAGTCATTGACCGGATTAATCTGGCCGCACATGAATTGATGCCGCATGACGGAGGATGTCTTTTAATGAAAGCCAATATAAAGGTATAGATCGCCTTGATTTTTACTTTAATAATTCCAGCTAACGGATTAACGCAGGTATACCAAAACGCCTGTCCGTCCGGTTACGGGTTCGTTAAATTTAAAAAATGGTAAAGGGTATAAGTCATATCACCTTCATGGTTAGCGACCTCCAACGCATGTCCAATTTGCTCAAGAACATATTTGATGCAAAAGAAGTCTATTCCAGCAACGGAAAAGAATATTCCATTTCAAAAGAGAAGTTCTTTTTAATTGGTGAGTTGTGGGTGGCAATCATGGAGGGTGAATCCATTCCAAATAAGACTTATAATCATATTGCTTTTAAAATTGCCGACTCAGACGTTGATGTATACCTGAATCGAATTCGCAACATGGGTCTGGAACTTTTAGAAGACCGTAGCCGTTTTAAGGAAGAAAGTCGATCGATCTACTTCTATGATTATGATAATCACCTTTTCGAATTGCATACGGGAACATTGGATCAGCGTCTGGAGTTGTATAATAAACCTGAAATTTAATCCCTTGATACATACAATTGCCAGGGGAATAGTTGAACATGGCAAGTTAACATCAATAATCAAACACGCATATCATTAACCATCAATTTGCCTCTTAGCCCGGGCAGTTTATTTCTAAAGGAATATACAGATTATGATTAAGAATATTACCCTCAGTTTAAAGGAAGCACAACATGCATTAGACAATCTTATTTCCAATGAAGCCACCTTATTTGAAATTGAATCTGCAGCGAAAATAATCATTGAATCCCTGGAATCAGGTCATCGAGTCTTTTCTTGTGGAAACGGCGGATCAATGTGTGATGCCATGCATTTTGCAGAAGAGTTGACAGGGCGTTATCGAAAAGATCGAAAAGCCTATCCTGCAATGGCCATTAATGACCCAGGCCATTTGACCTGTGTGGCTAATGATTTTGGATATGATTTTGTTTTTTCAAGGTATTTAGAAGCCCATGGCAAAGCCGGGGATACGCTTATTGCTCTTAGTACAAGTGGTAAAAGCAAAACCATACTCAATGCTGCAAAATTCGCTCATTCAACAGGTATCAAAGTCATTTCTTTAACCGGCAGGGGCAACTCAGATTTGAAACGTATTTCTGATGTTTTTATTTGCACTCCTGGCGGACAATTTGCAGATAGGGTTCAAGAGTTGCATATTAAGGTATTACACATACTAATAGAACTTGTTGAAAGACAATTTCATCCCGAAAACTACAGCGACGCCTGACCCCGCTTTAAATGTGTTCCTCACCCAAAAAACAGGATCAACCCTGCTATAAATGGTTTAAAATAAGATAAGATATTTTTATCATTCTCCAAAAAAGGAAAATTAATGACATGTGATGTTATAAATAAAAGAAGTTCTAACCTAACCTTTTATATTATTTTATTCGGTTCGTTTTTCGTTATCGGTTTAAATACCTGTTTTGCAAAAAGTGAAAATAATTACCTTGGTTCCTGGGAAACAACCATGCAGTCCCCACTAGGCAGTTCAAGGTATTTTTTAAACATATCTGAGGAAAAATCCAGTGGGTTGTCTGCCACTGTTGATGAAGTAAAAAGCGGGCTCATAGATATCCCTGTCGAACATATCGAGGTTAATAACGGCCAACTCGTTTTAAAAGTCGCATCATTTCATGGGACATTCACCGGGCAGCTCAAGAACCATGGCAATACTATAAAAGGTCAGTTTAAAACACAGGATGCCCGTATTCCACTAGTATTCACCCGGGCCGGCCAGGAATCCCAATATTACCGGAAACCACGCTTTGATCCTCAGGGCAATCAACAATTCAGATATAGATACAATGCGCCTCAAAAAATGAATGATGGATGGGAAACCTCATCATTAAAGGCTTTGGATATTGATGAGTCCAGAATCAAAAACATGGTGGAAGCCATATTAATTGAGAAATACAAGCGTATCCACAGTGTATTGGTCGTAGAAAAAGGAAAACTTATTATTGAAGAATACTTTTATTCATTCGACCGGAACACAAAGCATGTTATTCACTCTGATACCAAGAGCGTTACGTCTGCTTTAATTGGGATTGCTGTGGATCAAGGACATATTGCGGATTTGCACGACCCATTTTTAAATTATTTTGAAGAGTATGCAGACATTGGAAAATATAAGAATAAAATAAATCTGAAACACCTGCTCACGATGACAGGAGGATTTAATTGGGACGAGACAACCTATTCATATTCCAACCCGAAAAACAGTCATATGCTTATGAATAACAGTAACGATCCTATTAAGTATGTTCTAGAAAGACCGATACAAAACTGGCCTGGCGAAAGGTTTCGATATAACAGCGGCATTTCCATAATATTAGGGGAAATTATCAGAAGGGCCACATCATATACTGCAGAAACATTTGCAGAAAAGTATCTTTTTGGTCTGCTTGATGTTTCTGATTATATATGGGTTCGGTATCCGAACGGGACATTGCAAACCGGCGGCGGGCTTCTGATGCGGCCCCGGGATATGGCAAAATTCGGGCACCTATTTCTTTCAGGAGGTGTATGGAAAGGCAAAAGAATCATATCGGAGAAATGGATTAATGAGTCGACAAAAGAACACATTCATCTGCCAAGCTTTGGATACGGATATCAATGGTGGACAAGAACATTTTTTAACAAAAAAAATAGAACCGAAATGAAATCATTTTTTGCCTGGGGCTATGGCGGGCAGTATATTTTTGTATTTCCAAAGATAGAAGCGGTGGCTGTCTTTACGGGTGGTAATTATTTTGACAAGCCCAAGTCAATGGCACCATTTGAAATGTTGAATAAATACATTATCCCGGCATTGGTAAGATAAGGATCTTCCTGTTTTTTCCATAGTTGCCATTTGCAGAGACCTCCTCCTGCCGGAAATAGGAATCGAGCTCTGCTACAAAAATGGCTTGTACAATATTTTGAATTCCCCTGTTTTTTTTCTTGAAACCTGAATATAATAAAAGTATCAATTCTATATCAGTCTATTTTGATTTGTTTTTGCGATGGATTGCCATTTGTAAATCATACAATAAACCTACTATGGATAAACTGTAAATGTTAAAAAAAATGGATATGAATGGTTCGGTTTTGTCGCACAGTTATTTAACTGGACTGAGGGATATATAGCAGTAAAAAATGATAAAATGGATGAAATTTGGGTAACTGTCGAGGTAGGAACTCCCATAAATATCAAACCATAAATATAAAAAACAGCCCAAATCATTTCTTATGCATGGAGATAATATGAGCAATCAGAATATGAAAATCAACCTGGGTCCAGTTCAGGAGACGCTGATGCTGCCTCTGTGGGCAAGAGCTAAAGAGACAGAGAAGAACAATCCCATCGTATATGACATCTATGCCAAGAATATAGTCAAAAGCATTGACTATGATTTCACTCAGATTGAGGAGGGGCATATGGCGGATCATCAGGGTGTATGGGCTATCCGTGCTTACAACTTCGACAACATCATTAAAACATTTCTTGCCAATAATAGCAGAGCGGTTGTCGTAAATATTGGAGCGGGTCTGGACACCACGTGTCAGCGGGTCGACGATGGGAATGTTCTATGGATCAATATTGACCTTCCAGATGTCGTTGCCATGCGGCAGAAGCTTATTCGGGAAGAACTAATTCCTGACTTAGAACGAGAGATGACGATTGCTAAATCCATTTTCGATTTTACCTGGATTGATGACATATCCGAATGGACAAGGGACCGTTCCATTCTGTTCATGGCTGCCGGAGTCCTCATGTACTTCAATGCCCGGGAGGTTGAAATCCTGTTTCGCAAGCTTGCCGAAACGTATCCTTCATCCCATGTTATCTTTGATTCGATGTCATGGTTACCCGCATGGGGGTCAAACAAGGAAATTAAGAAAATTATGAAGAATAGCGAAACAGACTCATCAGAACTAATTAAGTGGCATCTGAAAAGAGCTTCCGGTCTTCGAAAGTGGGTAGATACTATCAAAATCGTTGAAGAATATCCAATGCTTTCGAAAGTGCCCACCAGGAATGATTTTACCAGGAAGCAGATCTGGCAAATTAAAATCGTGGGTCTCTTTCGTTTTTACAATATGATGCATGTGCAACTCTGAGAGCACGTGCAATTTTATATAACGGCTCATTTGTAACTTTGAACTAATGGCTTAAATCCCACATCTTGTATTATCGTATAACCAAGCTTTTGCAGCTGACCGCAAATAACCGTGCCATCTGAAAAGTCAAGTTGACACGGGCGCTGCGATTTTGCATACTCAGAGAAATTCCACAAAAAAGAGCATGTTGTTATAAATCCTAATGCCATGGTGACCCAATGATACGGATGAATATAAACGGTAAGAAAGTATTTTTTACCTTCTTGTCCGCCATATTATCAGCAGGTATTTTGGTTGCTGCAATCATCTGGATTTTATTGCCAACAGACTTTCACACCAGCCCATGGCTTAATCATTATGGCGCGGCGATTACCTCTGATCAAAAGGATGATCTTGGATCATGCACAATTTTCACCGCTTCCCACGGTAACACGGTACTATTCGGCAATAATGAGGATTATGTGTTTGAAAATACCTTTTACTGGGTAAGGCTTCCGGGAAAAGGAAAAAATGGCGGCATATACCTTGGCCATCGCTCAAAAGAAGATATCCGTTTACGTGGTCTGAAAGGCATTTCTCCACAAGGCGGTGTTAACGACAAAGGCCTTGCATTCGATTACGCTGCACTGCCAAAAGTGCCGTTGAACCCCTCCCCCGAACTTCCTGCTGGGGGTAATATTATGATGAATATCCAGCAAAAATGTGCCACCGTAAAAGAGGCCATAACCATGGCTAAAAATTATAATTGGGGGACCTCGCTCGGATGGCAGGTGCTATTGGCAGATGCTACAGGCGATGCTGTCGTCATCAGTGCCGGAAAAGACGGCGGGCTTGCCTTTACCAGAAAATCCCGGCAAGACACTTATCTTGCAGCGACGAATTTTAATCGATCCAATCCTAAGAACACCTTTGGCGGTAAGGTATCCGTCTTTCTGAAGCTGTTGTTCTTCTCCTATCCCTGTCAACGATACGAAAAAACCATTGAGCTACTGGAGAAAATCAAAAACGAAAAAGACCTTTTGGTGAGCTACTTTCAGAACATCCTTGACGCGGTCCACGTTGAAGGCGCTCATGGGAATACGGAATATTCAAATGTCATCGACCTCAAAAAAGGTATTATCTACCTGAATCATTGGCACCAGTATAGTGAAACAGCGACAATCAATGTACGCGATGAAATTGCAAAATATTCCTCAACAGATCTGTTGGCAGGCAAAATTGTAAAGCAGCCGATGCCAATTCGCATTAAAGATCTTTTTTCTCCAAAGACAGTAAGACAGGCCCAAAAGGAGTACCAGAAATATAAAAACAATTTATGAATTTGACATAACGACTGCATGCACCGGTAGCAGAAAGCTCTGCTCATGCATCTTACTTTTTTCTGCTGATCCGCAGCAGTGAATAATGGATTTCTCAAAGATTTACCACTTGTATATAATGGCTAAAAACCCTTCCCATGAATATTTAAGATACGGCTTGAATTCATGGAGTCTCTTTGTTAAGGTCAACCATATAATTTTTCGATTTATATTTTTTTTATTCCCAATTTTCAATAGGTGTCATTATGCCGATTCGTATTATCAAAGCAGTCAGTTCATCTGAAAAGGATCAGGTTTACCAGTTACGCCACAAGGTATTTGTTGAAGAAGAAGCCCGGTTTGACACTCAGGAAAAACGGGTTTTTGACAGATTTGATTCCTTTCACGACTCAGAAAGTATTCTTGCTTTTGAAAAAGATATACCCATAGCTACGTTGCGAATTTCATATGACAGCCCGGTGGGTCTGCCATCATTTGATCATTATGATTTCTCCTCATACATCAAATCCCTTGAGGGAAAATGCGCCTGTGTGGGATGGCTGGGTTCTCTCAAAGGCTACCGGCATCATCCGGGTCTGGTGATTGGAATGTTTAAAACCGCAACCCGAAAAATCCGAATAAATAAAAACCGTCATATTATTTCCACCATTCATCCGCCAATTCTGCCCCTGCTGGAAAAAGTAGTCGGTGCCAAAGCTGTTGGTGACCAGTTTTTTTCAGGCCACCTGAAAGTTCCCATGATACCGATCCATATAGACCTTGATAATTTGAAACCCGGGACAAGGGAAACATTTGAAGATCCCATAGCCCCGATCATTCAAAATTCAGATGAAAGACGGATATATAAGAATGAAGAGGTTATTATAAAAGCAGGTGAAAAAGGTCGTCATGCCTTTCTGGTAATGCGCGGATCTGCCAGGGTAGTTACGGGTTGGTCCACGGAAAGCCAGGCCCTTGATGAAAATCATAACCACCTGTTGTTCGGCCGGGGCCAGATTTTCGGAGAATTATCCTTGATCGACGGCAAGCGGCGAACCACAACGGTGGTATGTCACTCAAATGAATTGGACCTGATGGTATTAAATCAAAAAATATTTTACAATGAACTGGTATCCAATCCCGACACCGCAAATCAAATCCTGAAAATTGTTACCGCCCGCCTAAGGAGAAATATCGAAAACAAGCCCATGACATCAAATTCCGAATTGCTGGCAAGGATTATGCTGGATGCATCCAACTCGGGGGAAAAATCGGTCAACCAGAAATGGTTGGCCCGTCAGTGTGGTATCTGGATGAACGATATGAATCAGATAACTGAGAAATGGATCAATAACAGGTGGATTGATATTCAAGATGAAAATTTCAGGATATTGGCACCAAACGAACTGGAATGCCTTACTAATCTATAATTCATTTGAGTAAAGGCTTATGAAAACCCATATTGCCGCTGCACTGGATGAAATCAAAACCCTAATCGGTTCTGAAAACGTTATATCAGATTCAGACACACTGGCCCAATTATCAAAAAACAGTCTGGGGGTGCCAAAAAAAATAGCCGGCTGTATCTATCCGTGCTCTCCAAATGATGTTCAGAACATTATCCGTATCGCCAATACATATCAAACCCCTTTGTACCCTGTAAGCCGGGGTGAGAACATCGGCTATGGGGACAAATCCCCGGTTAAGGATTACCAGATCCTTGTCAGTCTTGAAAAAATGAACCGCATCCTTGAATTTGATGACATACATGGATATGTGACCATTGAACCCGGGGTCAGCCAGAAACAACTTTACGATTTCCTCCAGGAAAAAAAAGCAAATTTCTGGATGGATGCCACTGCTGCCGGTAATACCGCAAGTATCGTCGGGAACACTCTGGAAGGCGGATTTGGCCATACCCCGAAAGGTGATCACCGGAACCTTATCAGTAACCTAACGATTGTACTGGGGAACGGTCAAATTATTAACACTGGCACTTTTCCGGGACTGGGGCCGGATATCAGCGGGTTATTTGTCCAGTCGAATTTTGGAATCGTAATTGCCATGCAAATCGAACTTGTCCCCATTCCAGAGCATTACGAGTCGTTTGTTCTAAGCCTGAAAACAGATAAAGATCTGGAAAGACTGATTACTGACATCAGTGAATTGAGAAGACAGGGCGTTCTGAACAGCCTTTTGCATATAACAAACGCCACACGTGCGCTGATATCAACAAAAAAATGCCCGGAGCAATTCCGTAACCAGACGATTTCCAATGAAATGGCTCAGCAATTGATGACATCCCTCTTGGTCAAAATAGGTCTCTGGTCTGGACTGGGGGCATTGTATGGTTCCAAACAGGAGATTATTGCCAAAAAAAAATTACTTAAAAAACGGCTCAGCTCATATGCCAGGATCCGTTTTTTTACTGATAAAAAAATAAGACGGATAACCCGTTTCCTGTCATATCATTTTTTTGACCGGTTTAACGGGATTCAAAATATTCGTGAAGGGCTTGAGTCTTACCGTATTGCCCACGACCTTATGAAAGGAATCCCTTCAGATGAGCCAAAGGAAAATATATATTGGCGTATCCATTCCAAAAATGATCTCGGGCTCATCTGGTTTGCCCCTACCTTTTCTGCCAATGGTGAGATTACAAGAAAAGTGGTCTCTATCAGTGAATCCTTATTCAACTCCTACGGCTTTGAATTGCCGATCACCTTTACACTGGTAAAACCGGATCGAATTGTGGGCATTTTAAGTATCAGTTTTAACATTAACAACAAGGGGGAGACAAAGAAAGCCCACGACCTTTACCATGAGCTGAAACAAAATTTTGAGCGACACGCCATCCAGACCTATCGGTCAAGTATCCTGAACATGGATGCAACCGTTTACCACGATCAGGGAAAGATAAAAACCCTTAAACAATTAAAGTCTACCCTTGACCCTTGCCACATTATTTCCCCGGGAAGATATGGCATTTAATCTTGAAAGGAGATTCTATGGACATTTTACTCATTGATCCACCGTATAAAAGTCTTAAAGGAGTTGTTGCCGAATCCGGCTATGTCTCAAGTCTTGTCAGTCTTGCTGGATTTTTACGTGAAAATGGATTGGAATGCGGTGTCCTGACCTGTGATCTTCTCTTGGATTACGGACCCTCACAACTTTGGGATTTTGATGTTGAAAAATATGCAAAAGGACAGACTGAGTATAAGGCAGCTGTCTCAGATGACAACCATGAAATATGGAAAAAGCTTGGCCGGTACATAGAAGAATATAATCCGTTGGCAGTGGGCATCACCTATTTAACACCCTGCCAGAATTCAGTCAATCAGGCCGCAAAAATCATAAAAATGACACATCCGGAGACGACCGTCATTGTTGGAGGGCATCATCCCAGCTTCAGCCCGGTAGATGTTTTGGAAAATCCTGATATTGATTACGTTGTATCGGGAGAAGGGGAATTGGCCCTGACTGCACTGGTGAAAAATTTGAAAAACAGGCCGGTTAAACCTGAAAACATACCTGGAATTTATTACAGGAAAGAGCATCAGGTTCTGCATAATCCGCCAGGCCCACTGATAAAAAATCTGGATGACCTGCCCTTTGCAGCACTGGATTTGATAATTGATTGTGATTTTAAAAAATACAGTCGCCATATGATTGGAACGGCAAGGGGATGTCCCTATAACTGCAGCTTCTGTTCAGACCGGAGACTGTGGAACAACCGTGTCAGGCGTCGAAGTATTGATCACGTTATCAACGAAATCAAACATCTCATAAAAACCCGCAACCCAAGCGGGGTGGATATTATTGACGGGACCTTTACCTATGACCGATCATACGCCGTTCAATTCTGCGACCGGTTGATAGAAGAAGGCCTTGAGTTCAAATGGCATTGCACGGCCCGTTATGATAATCTTGATCTGCAGTTGATTGAAAAATTAAAACAGGCCGGTTGTGCGGCGCTTTACTTTGGACTTGAATCAGGCAGTCAGGATATTCTAGCCTCGATCAATAAACGCACAACCTTAAAAGGCATTATTGAAACAAGTGAAATGGTTGCCCAAAGCGGGTTGACATCCATTGTTTCTGTTCTTGTCGGACTCCCCCAGGAAACCCGGCAGGATCTGGAATCCACACTATCTCTTATGGAAAGCCTTGCCGCAGATATTTTCGATATCAACAATTATATTCCTTTGCCGGGAACTGCATTTTATGATGACATGTCAGCCGAGCAAAAAGAGAACATTGACTGGGGAAGCGTCGGCTATAAATCTTTTGACAACTATTTTACTCCGCATATGAGCCATGAAATGTTGAATCAGTACCTAAAACAAGCCTATAAAATAGCCGGAAGGAAAATGAAGTTATTTCAGGAAAAAATGGGGCAAAAGCAGAAGTAAACTTTCTTAGCACCTATCCCTTGATATATTTTACCTTTTGAATGAAAATTGAAAATGACTGAAAGCATAAAACCATCTGCATTGGCACACCGCAGATTTGTTTTGAATTTATAATTGAGACGCGTAAAAGGAAAACAGAATGCCATTAGTTAAAATAAGTTTATTAAAAGGCAGATCAACATCTGAAAAAAAACAATTATTGGATCTTGTCCACTCATCCTTGGTTGAGGCCTTTAAAATCCCTGAAGATGACAGGCTGCAAAGAGTATATGAATTTGACAAGGATAATTTCGACATACCAGATGATCGTTCCAATAAATACACCATTATTGAAATCGTTATTTTTCCAGGTCGGTCATCTGACTCAAAGAAAACCTTATACAAACTTGTATTTTCTAAACTAAAAAAGATGAAATATCAGGACAATGATGCTATTATCGTGCTTCATGAACCCCGTCTTGAAAATTGGGGTCTTCGTGGCGGGCAATCCGGAACAGAGGTTGATTTAGGTTTTAATCTAAACGTTTGAGATGACAAAGCATTGGTGCAACGGACGGCAAGGACGGCTTCGGCTTTCTCTGCTCCCATCCCTTCGGTGGGTAGTGATTGAATTCAACCGTTAAAGGCAAAAACATATGAGATTAACCAAGAAAAAAGCAAAGATAGTACGGTCAGCCATAGAGGAATGGACCCAGGAAAATGTTCTTTCTCAAGAACAGGGACGGATGCTTCTGGAAAGCTATGAGGTTATCGGTCTCGACTGGAAAAGGCTGGCTAAATATTCTTTTTGGGTTTCGATTATTTGTATTGTAATTTCAGTGGGTGCACTTATCGCAGATGAATTCTTAAGAGAATTGATAGCGAAACTTTTTAATGCCCCTGAAATGTTTAAATGCATATTTTCCGCCATAAGTGCTGGTTTTATTTATTATTACGGCATTAAAAGAAAAAGCAAACACCCCACAAAAATATTTAGCAACGAAGCCATATTTTTTCTTGGCGTTCTGGCCACGGCAACATCCATCGCATTTCTAGGTAGACAAATAGATACGGGGAGTGGCCATTATTCTCTGCTCATTCTACTTGCGGCAATCATATACGGCATTCTCGGTTTGTGGTTCCCTTCCAAGCTCGTCTGGATTTTTTCATTACTTTCAATCGGCAGTTGGATGGGTACGGAAACAGGTTATATGTCTGGCTGGGGGGCTTATTACCTTGGCATGAATTATCCCCTTCGTTTTGTTCTGTTCGGACTCGTCCTGACAGCCTCCAGTTTTTCCTTCAATAGGTGGCATCTTCGCCAAGACTTCTCAAGATCTACCAGAGCAATCGGGTTGCTCAATCTATTTATTGCACTTTGGATCATGTCAATCTTTGGTAATTATGGCGATATGAATGAATGGGAAAAAATCAAACAAATCCAATTGTTCCACTGGTCATTGTTATTTGGAGTGGCAGCCGCTGTTTCAATTTATCACGGCGTTAAAAAAGATGATGGCATGACAAGAGGCTTTGGCATCACATTTTTATTTATCAATTTGTATACGCGCTTTTTTGAATACTTTTGGGATAACACACATAAAGCCATCTTTTTTGCCATACTTGCCGTCAGCTTCTGGTACCTTGGATCAAAGGCAGAAAAAATATGGAACCTTGGTGGATTGTCAAAACAGGCTTGATACCCTGCCCGTTGCTGACCCGCTGCGATTGTCATGCGAGTGTCATCCATATGTCGTATAAATGTCGTGGTCATATCACCACTTCATTGATAATTGTAAGTTGAGTATGACATATCAACTTTAAACATTAAGGAAACTTATGATCGTTCGTAAATTTCGACTGGAAAAAGGCTGGTCACAAGAGCAATTGGCAGAGTTATGCAATTTAAGCGTACGGACTATCCAGCGTATAGAAAGAGGGCATAAACCGAGTTTGGAAACCCTCAACGCTCTTGCCGCTGTCTTTGAGATTGATGTTTCCGATTTATCAATGGGGGCTGACATGACAAAAAAAGCAACACTGTCCACTAAAGAAGAAAAAGCAATCATGTATGTTCGAGATATTAAGGGATTCTATAGTCATTTAATAAAATATGCCATTGTAATTTTCTGTCTGTGTATCGTAAATATTCTCAAATCACCACATTATTATTGGGTCATTTGGCCGGCTCTTGGCTGGGGTATAGGTGTATTATTTCACGGTTTAAACGTTTTTGAAGTTTTCAATTTTTTTGGTCCGGACTGGGAAAAACGACAAATAGAAAAGCGGTTAAATAAACGATAATCAATATAATAAATCGCCTGGAAAGGCGGGCGGGGGTCAAGTCTGCCTTTGACCCCTGCCGGATGACAATATTACCTCAACAAGCCGCTGAAAATAGCTGCGCAAGCTAGTTGATCATTTTACTTTATATAACCTGCCTTAGTTGACAAAATAAAAAATATAAATCAAGTATATTAGTTTAATGTCACGTTATATTAAGCATCAGAGGGCTGAAAATGAGATATTGGGTTATACCGGTTTTTATTGTAGTCACTTTTTTGATTCCAGGTCATGTTTCCGCTAACACATATACTGATCCAATTCATTGATTGAAGGGTTCAATCTAAAGGTTAACCTGAACCGGAAACAGACCGTCATGAAGTGAGATCCTGTCTGTGATTTTAGATATGATTTCTCTTCGGGTCAGGGGTAGATACGATTAAAATAATGTTACCGAATGGATCCGTGACCGGTTAAGCTTGGAAGAGTAGAATATAATAAGGGGAAAAAAATGCAGGCAACGTTAGGGTTTATTAATGGAAATATCATCACCATGAAAGACAGGGTGATCAAAGAAGCGCTTGCCGTAAAAAATGACATGATCATCGGAGTGGGAACAAATCAGGAAATAATGGCCCTGACCAATAAAATGACCCACATTATTGACTTGAAGGGAAAAACCCTTTTGCCGGGCTTCATTGACACCCATACCCATTTGCTTGGTTTTGGGTTCTCATATGAATCAATTGATTTGTTCAATATAAAATCCCATATGGATCTTGTGGATACGTGTAAAAAATATATTGATGTCAATCAGGTACAAGAGGGAGACTGGGTTTTAGGGCGCGGATTTAATCAGAACGAATTTTCCGATCAAAAAGAATTTCCAACAACAGATGTCATGAATATGATATCAAAACGCCATCCCATTTTGTTATTAAGAACCGATGGCCATATAGGCATAGCAAATGATCTTGCACTTAAGCTGGCCGGTATTGATGAGCATACCTTTGTCCGTGGCGGCAGTTTTGATAAGTATGAGAACGGGCGTCCCAATGGGATCATACGCGAAGCATCTCTTGAATGGTTTAAAAAACAGATATCCAGTTTCAGGAAAATTGAAGATTTGAAACGGGCCGTTCAAACCGGTGGACGTGAGTTGTCCAGATTCGGTATTACCTCGATTCATACGGAGGATTCGTATGATCTGGGTTATTCGGGAAACCTTGACGACATACATGAAGCCTACAGGCAATTGACAATAGAAAATAAAATGCCTGTCAGGATTTATCAGAAAGTTTCTTTACCCAGAAAAAATGATCTTCTGACATTTTTGAAGCAGCCCCTTCGTACCGGCCACGGCAATGATTTCTTCAGGATGGGCCCCATGAAACTATGGACCGACGGAACCATTGGCGCACGGACCGCTGCCCTGCTGGAAGAATACTTAGATGAGCCCGGTCAAAAGGGTATGTACCTGTATGAGGATGATGAACTCAAAGATATGGTGAAAACGGCTCATGAAAATGATATGCAAGTCTGTTTGCATAGCATCGGGGATGGTTCCCTTGAGCAGGTAATCAAATGTTATGAAGATGTGACAATTGATAGTGATAAAGACCTCCGGCACCGTATTGTTCACTGCCAGGTCGGCAATCATGGGCAGTATGAGAGAATTGCCCGGCTGGGGCTTTCCATTAATATTCAACCGATTCAAACCGCTACGGATTATCCTTTAATAGAATACCGGCTGGGGCGGAAAAGAACCTCTCTGTGCCATGCATGGAGGACCTGTCTGGATTATGGGGTTAATATTACCGGGAGCTCGGACGTACCATGCACATACAGCGGAGATTCGGCAAGCGTATTCCACGGCATTGATGCCATTGTGAACAGAAAAAGATGGCAGCCCAGTGAAGCGGTTGATGTATATCAAGGCCTTGAAATGTATACCATAAATGCTGCTGTATCCGCTTTTGAAGAAGATGTTAAAGGGTCAATTGAACTTGGAAAATTTGCCGACCTAGTTGTTGTGGATAAGAACCCCTTAACCATAGACAAAAATAAACTGAAGGAAATTAAGGTGGATATGACTTTTCTTGCCGGCAAATTGATAACAAAAGGTTCTCAATTATAGATAAAAATTTATCACTTCCTCCATATTAAAAGGATTATAACATTATGGAAATATATGAGTGCACAAACAGGCCGATTCTCTGTTCATGCGAATTGAAAAATTTTAATTATCAGGTTGATACCTACATCGGGTGTGAACATTATTGCAATTACTGTTATGTCCTGCCCCAGGCTGAAACAGATTGGTCAAAGGAAATCCGTATACACAAAGATATCGCAGGTCAGCTAAGAGACGAACTTGACACAATATCCCCCCAAACTATTTATATGGGGTATCATACCGATCCTTACCAGCCCTGTGAGGCTGAATACCACCAGACCCGAAAGGTTTTAGAGCTTTTGTTACAAAAAGGATTTTCCGCAAGTATTCTCACAAAGTCTGATTTGGTCATTCGTGATATCGATATTTTTAAAAAGATGAAAGACGCTGCAATAAGCGTTTCAGTGGCATTCCGTGATAATAAAACACGCGGGCTGTTTGAAGTCAATACCATGGACACTGAGAAAAGAATTGAAGCGCTTCATCAATTGAAAAATGCAGGGGTGAAGACCGGAGCGTTGCTGTGTCCGGTGATTCCTTATATCACTGAAGTGACTCAATTGGTTGATATGCTCCGGGCTTATGCCGATGTCATCTGGATATATGGCCTTAGTATTAATGACCGGTCAGGACAAAACTGGTTAAACATTCAGGCGGTTCTAAACAAACAATTCCCCAATTTGGCAGAGCAGGTTGAACAAGCCGTATTTTCAAAAAACCACAGGTATTGGGTTCAGCTGAGAGAACGTTTGGACGGGTTGAAAAAAGATGGTCAACTGAATTTAAATATTCACGTGTAGATGTAAATGGAAAACACCTAAAAAGGCTATTCCATCCGATGCAAAAAACGTCTCTTTGCCGATTCGCGGCGATTGCCCTGAAAGAAAGGAGGTCAGGTGTGAAAAAAAGTGGTTGGCAATTGTGCAAAGGAGGCCCTGACGCTTATGAAAAATATATTGCCCCGGCTTTTGGTAATGCATGGGCGCAGGATATTATAGATAGAGCGGGTTTAAGACAGGGGGAGAAAATACTTGATTTAGGATGCGGTACAGGCATTGTTGCCCGCTGTGCATATAAATCGCTGGGTGATTCTGTCCATATTACAGGCGTGGATGTGAATGAGATTGCTTTGGAGAAAGCCCGCGAAATAAGTGCCCTAAATGCCGCAACCATTGAATGGAAGCAAGCGGATGTAACAGCCTTACCCTTTTCCAACGATACGTTTGACGTGTTGCTCTGTCAGCAAGGATTGCAATATTTCCCTGATCGATCCTGTGCGCTTAATGAAATTCATCGTGTACTTGTAAATAAAGGCCGTATCGTTTTTAGTGTTTGGCGCTCAATAGAGTTTTCTCCTTTTTATTATGAACTTCAAAAAATCCTTGAGGCTTATGTTAACCCTGAAGCTGCATCCATACTTTCATCCGCTTATAATTTAAGCGATTCAGTTGTATTGAGAACACTGTTAGAGAGTGCCAGGTTCAAAAATATTAAAATTCAACCCGTCAATATACAAATGCGCTATTCGCCTTTGGAGGAATTTTTGTTTGGGAGTTTTTTCGCATCACCTTTTGTGAACGATATCCTGGCTTTAGAAGAAACAAAACGCAAAGAAATGTTCCAGGCAATCCGCAAGTCAATCCCGGATTATCTTGACGGTGACAGCCTTGCAGCACCTATGGGATGCTATGTAGTTTGCGCGACAAAATAATTTGTCTTTTTATTAAAATCAGATTCTGATGGCATATTCAGATGAGTCTTTATTCCGGAAACTTTTGAAAAAACCGCCAAAAATGTTGTTTTTCATTGTATAGATTTTTAGATGACATATAATAAAGGGGTAACAAGCGCATGGATCAAATAATTCATTGGAGTTTCATAATGGCTAAAAAAATAGTTTATGTCATTCTCTTTTTATCTTCGATTTTATTTTTCACCACCGTTCTTATTCCATTTGCCATTAAGACGTCTGATGACTCCACGATTCTGCTTACTGCAGTATTCATCTTGGGATATAGCCTATTCTCATTGACTGTTACCTATTCAGGTTCCAATAGGAAAAAACACATGACGATCAAGAGCTCACAGGACTGGTCCGGCAAAGGAGGTATGAAGCACTTTGTGCTAATGATGAGTCTGTTCCTGGTCAGCTCAACTGCGATGGCCTCTGATCAGGCCCATTTGAGTATCGAGTCAACCTCACCGGCCCTTCCTGCCAGCCTCAGACACAAACAACAGCTCAACATCAACATTTCCTACCGGCTCCCCTCTGAAAACCCTGTACAGATTTGGGCCAGACCTTACACGAATGGCAGGAAAACGAGCGGGTTTATCGCCCACCCATCTCCTTTGTACCCGAAAGGATCAGGACGCCTGAGGGGATATTTCTATTTTGAACAGGATGCGCTTGTAGATGAGATCCGGGTGGAGATGAAGGAAACCGTTTCCGGAAAAATACTGAAAACCATTTCTATTCCAGTTCTCGCCGTGTGGGGAGGGGACGATGTTG
>CAYVZG010000063.1:0-27612 GCA_964455805.1 uncultured Desulfobacula sp. | reverse complement strand
ATGGGAGACTGTGTGGGAGAGTAGAACGCTGCCAGATTAATTTTTTAAAAAGCCCTGATCGTTCTTACAATGGTCAGGGTTTTTTGTATTTGCACAATCGTTCTACTCCCAACATCAGGAAAATCAATCAGCTGGTAACATCACAATCCCATCTCAATCACGGAAGACCAGTTTGTATGTTTTTGTCTTTTTATGTTGAGCATTTGGTTTTCCTATTTTAAAAATATCGTTGTATATCCTTTTTTTTTTTGATATCGATTTAATTGAATTCGATTTTTTACATGGTCAACAGAAAAAAATTGTAGCATTTCGTATCTATCTATTTAAAAAGAGCTCACCATTATGAATGTCACCTTTTCAGAAGGTCTATGGAATTTGGTTGTCGGACTGTCAAAGATTTTCTTGGACAAAGCGAAATTTTTGGGTGTGGCGATACTTTTAACATTGTTCATGACTGTTTTTGTTATTATATGGGTCGGCATCGCTTTGCTCTTAGGAGTGGAGGTTAATGAAGTATCTGGACCTATTCCCTATAAAGGGCTCCGATTCACGGATTACGGTTCACCAGCGATCTGGACCATCTCGTGCATCATCTCAGCAGGGATCAGCACACTGATTTTTTTTGGGATTCAATCTATTTTACAAAGAATCAGATCCAGAAAATCCAAAGCAAAGACACTGACTAACAATCCCATGAATCGTAATAGGGGATCTATGGATTAAAAAATTCCTGAATAGTCTTTACAAATGGCAGGGCTTTTTGGATTGGTAAAAAGAATTTTAGCTCTAACGCTTTAAACAAATAAGTTGTTATTTTTTTTCAGAGATCTGTTTCTTTGCTAATCCAACATTCGTCTGATATGTTTTATTGATGTCAAGACCAAAATCGATCATTTCATAAATACAAATACCGTCAACAACCAGGGCACCGTCAGCCAGGATAGAGTAATCATCATTTTTACTTGAGATTTTTTTAATGTGTGCATGGAGCTCTATATTTTTATTTGACGGTATGATCTGGCCCCTGTATATCCATTCGTGATTTTGTTTGGACGACATTCGGGGTTCATAGCTGTCCATTGGGATATCAAATTTCTCAGATAAAAAGAACCGGATCATCTGGATAAAAGATTCTACGCCCAAAGAACCGGGACAAACCGGGTCCTGATAAAAATGGGCATTGAAAAACCATTCTGATGGATCAACCTTTTTCCTGGCTTTCACATACCCTTTTTCATATATGCCTCCATCAAAGCTCAACATTTCAACCTCATCAATCATTCGCAATGCTTTTGAAGGCATACCTGAATTTGCATCGTCATGTTTGTCTTCAGGAGACAAGGGAGCATCATTTTTAAATTGAATAGATTTGAAGGCATCACCATCTTTTTGGGGTAATATATATTTATCAAAACGGCCATCCCTGATTCCAATTTGATTTGAAAGGGCTTGTTTTGTAAAAAACCCAAAATGTGTCGTGCCTTTATAGACGCTTTTTCCTTCATTTAATACGTTCATATCAAAATTTTGAATGATCATATTTCCGGCTTTGGATACATCGGTCATCCTGCATTTTATTGTGAGGAGACCACAATTATTTGACAGGGGTTCCACTAATTCCGCCTGACCGCCAAGATTTCTAAAATACAATCTGTCGTCACTTTCAAGGGCGGAACCTGCAAAGGCTGCAAGCCATCCGCAGGGTTGGAGTGCGATTTCAAGCAGAATGCAAAATGGCAGGCTGGCGGATCTGTTTGCCCTAAAGTACCATGCATCCTCCGGAACCGTATATTGGGTTTCAATCCATCCTCCCGGTTTCATTTGCCACTGGGGATGATCCGCCTTAAGCACCTGGTCCATGAAAAAGTACGGCGGTCTGGGAAGTCGGGCAATTTCCCGTCCTTTATCAAACATGATATACTTTTCACCAAAAGCTTGGGACGGTTTTCCCTGGGCAAAGGCAAGAATGGATTGTTTTGAAAAAAGCGGTTTATTTTTAAATTTGTCATTTAAAGAGGGGTCAGTAATCGCCTCAAAACCGGTGATGCTTGCTACAACAATATTATCTTCATTTAAAAAGGTGAAATACCCTTTTATTTTATTTTTGGTTTCTTCATTCACCGTAAAGAGAATTCTGATATTTTTCTTTAAGGCTTTAAAAGACGAATACAACCTTAAATTTGCTACAAAACTGGGTAAGCATACCTGTCCTTTTCTTTTATGCGACCAAAGGATGGCCGCCTGGAAAGCCGCGTCCAGCATCATGGGTTCTATAGTCCATTTTGAACGAAGGGGTTTTTTAAACCATTTAGCGGGTTCAGGGGAAAGGCAGGTGACTACCTCAATGCCCTTTTTTGAAAATCCGTTTATGGATTGTATCCCCTGTAGTTTTTTGCCATGGAAAAGAATATCGTCATAGGCCTGCTGTATGGTTTTTGAAAAGGGTTTTAAGTCCATGAAAGCCGCTTTAGATAAAACCGGTGGGTTTGGCAACCGGTCTTTTAAAATAATGGTACATTTTGAATGGGTATACGCATTTGATGTAATAGTGCTCTTTGTATTAAACTTACTTTTGTCTGGAGTGCATTTTCCAATATTAACATGGATATCCATTTCTTTCTGCCCGGGCTTAATTCCCTTTAAAAGCCTCATATTGTCCATTCCGGCAAATAAAAGGCCGGGATTGTTTCGCTCTGATGCATGGGCATGGTATTCCATTAATAGGGCAAAAGGAACAACCGGTTCTCCCGCGATCCTGTGGTCAGCTAAAACAGGGGTTGATTTAAGCCCTAAGTTCACTGTCATTGCCTTTGAAAGTCGTGGTTTCTTTAATTTTTCCTTTGTTAGGATTTGTGCACCTATAATGACCTCAGGGTCAGTTTCACTAATGTTCCCCATTTCCGATAATAATTGTTTGGCGCCATCCTCTAAAGGAATGAGATCAATTCCTTTTTTTAAGAATTCCTTTTTTAAAGAGTCATCCACCATACCGCCTTCCCAAGGGCCCCAGTTAATGGACAAATATTTACAGTCTGAATTTTCAAAACAAAGCTTTTGGGCGGTTTTATTTAAAACTTCATTTGCCATTGAATAGTCACATTGTCCTTGATTACCCATCCTGGCGGCAATAGAGGAAAATAAAACAAAATATTTAAGCCTGTCTTTTTGGGTTGCAGACAAAAGATTTTCAAGCCCCTTCACTTTTGTTTCAATGACTTTGCTAAATTGATCCATTTGCTTGTCAATGATAAGCTTGTCTTCAAGGACACCTGCACCGTGGATGACTGCACTTATGTGTTTGAACTCTTTTCGAACAGACTCAAAAACAACATGGATATCATTCGAATTTCTGATATCGGCTGAAAAATATTTAACCTTTGAGCCATGTTGCGTCATTAATTGTATATTTTTCTTAATTGCCCTGTTGGACAGAATGTTTTGATATATGTTTTGAATATCAGCCGGTTTTGGGGTCTGATCCTTAAATTCATGGGTGAGTATGGCTTTTTTGAGAATTCCCGGATCATGAATATCTTTTGCCCATTCCGGTTCAAAAGATGGTTTTTCTGATCTTCCTATAAGAACAATAACCGGTGAATATCTTTTTGCCATCTCTATGGCACATGCTGCTGTGACACCTTTAGCACCGCCTGTGATGACTACAACGTCACTGGTGTTAAGCTCCAAACTTGTTTTGTTCAGGTTTTGGTCAACCAGTGCTGGAATAGTACAGGAGTCACCATCCAGACCCATTTCAACAGCACCTTGGGTCATCATTAAGGCCACGGCTGCTTCTGCATTTTCATGGCATTTTTCTATGGTGTCGGGCATATCCAAAGCCCTGCATAAAATATTTTTCCATTCAAGGCCGGCTGTTTTTGCAAGACCGGCAAGACCCCCATAATACGGATCTGTTTCAAATGTGTTTTTTGTAAACCCAAACCTGCCTCCCAGAAAAGAAACGGTTGATATAAATGCCCCTTTTGATGAGGCGGAATCCATAAGATAACCCGCATTCTTTTTTATCAGCAAAAAGGCTGATTTTAAAAAACTTAAGGCAGTGTCATGTCTGTTTTTTTGGAAAGCATCAGGTAAAATAACGATCCCTGCAGCATCAGGCAACTCAGGAATATCCCCATTACTGATATCAATCAGGTCTGCATGAATTCCTGATTTTTCAAACTCTGTTTTAAATAGGGCATCTAGCTTTGAGCTGTCTTTTGTAATGTAGACTTTCTTTTTTGCAGGCAGCTCAATTCTGGCACCATTATAAAATCTGATCTGATTGGTTGGATATTCCTTAAGAGAAACGACCTGGCGGATCAGTTTTTTACCTGGACGGGCAGAGTTTTTTTTTTTGACTTGGTTTCAGACACAGGTTGTTTTTCTTCAGATACGATAACCGGCTTGGGAACATCCTTTGAAAGATAGGCAATGATCTCTTCAATGGTTTTCAACGTTCCAATATCGTCGGAAGAAATCGTCTCAACATGATCCAGTTCCTGCTCTAATTTTGAGAGAATTTCCACTCGTTTAATAGAATCAATACCCAGGTCGGATTCAAGATTCATGGAAGGCTCCAGCATTTCAACGGGAAATCCCGTTAATTCACTGATGGTATTGATAAGGACACTTGAAACCAGGCTATTAATGTTTTCCGGGCCTTTGGTGGTTGCAGCTTTAGGGGAAGGTGTTTCGTATACAGGTGCTTCTTTAAAAGCTGATTTTGGTTCTTGTATTGAAAAACAGATGTCTTTGAGGGTTCTAACAGATCCCATATTATCACTGGTTAACCCCTGGCAGGAGGGGATATGTTTCTCAAGCTCTGAAATGATTTCTACTTTTTTTATTGAATCAATGCCAAGATCAGACTCAATATCCATATCTATTTCCAGCATTTCAACGGGAAATCCTGTCAACCGGCTAATAATTTCAAAAAGAATGGGTTCTATTTCATCATCCAGCATATTAATTTCTGGTTCTGAAGCAGTGGTTTTTTCAATAGGTTGTGATGTGGTTTTTTCCGGCTTTTTAGTCTGGGCCAAAGCGTCATCGGAAGCGGATCGAGCAACAGGGGTATCATCTTTTTCCTGACGATCGGTATTTAAAAAGGGTTCAGGGCTTTCTCCCATTGCTGAGGGTGCATGGGTTGAAGGGGCATTTGATGATTGTGCAATGGATGGTTGTGAATTGGAAGGATTAAAGGCAAGGTTACGGGTTTGTTCCATCATGCTTGCCAAGGTTTTACTGGCCTGGGCCTGGGTCTCTAAAAATTTTTCATGGGCCCGGGCCGTCTGTGACTGAAGCTGTTGCATGGCTTCAAGACCCTTTTGAACCATTTCCATTGCTTTCAATGCCGGTGGAGTTATATTGCCGGTTTCGTTTAACTTTTGGTTTGGCTTGTCTGTCATTTGATCGGTCATATCAGATCCTTTAAAAACTGACCTGTTTTTGTTTGGTTGTTTTGTTTGTGATGATTCCAAATCTTTTTTTGGGTTTTTTATCTGAGGTGGTTTGAGGTCCGATTTGGGAATTTCAAATCTTTTTTTCGGTTTGGGGTTGGCACCTGAAAGTGGTACCCTCATTTTTTTCGGTTCAGGTTTTTTAGGCGTATCTTCCCACTGTGTAAGATCAATCTCAAATCCCTTTGAAGCGATCATGCACAAGGTGTGGGCAAGATCATCAATACCAGACTTTTTCCCGGATGATGAATCAAGGGAAATGGCTGTAACCGGTGCATCTTTTAATATTGATTTGGTCAGACCCGTTAGAACAGCCTTGGGACCGACCTCGATAAAAGTGGAGACATTGTTTTCAAACATGGCTTCAATATTGTCAACAAAATTAACTGGGTTTGCCAGTTGATTTCCAAGCAGATGTTTAATGTCTGATTCTTTTCTGACATACAATTTACCCGTTGTATTTGAAAGCACATCAATGGAAGTGGGTGAAATTGTTTTTGTTGATACCGATTTTTTAAAAGGGCTTGCAGCAGCTTTTACAAGTTTGCTGTGAAATGCAGCGGCAACAGGAAGTTTAAAAGCCCTTATCTTTTTTTGCTTAAAGATTTTTTTTGCCAAAAGAATCTCTTTGGTTGATCCGGATAAAACACCCTGGGTGTGGCTGTTTTTATTAGCAAGAATGACATCAAGTTTTTCTTGTTTGATCAGGGCTTCAATCTCTTTTAATGGTGCTTGAACGGCAAGCATACTGCCGGAGTCCTGTTCCATGGAGCCCGCTTTTGCCATATGCCTTCCCCGGGCCGAAGATAGCTGCAGAAAAGATTTTTCGTTGATCCATCCGGCTGAACTAAGGGCTGATAATTCGCCAAAACTATGGCCGCAGGTTGAATCAGGTGTGATACCAAACCTTTTTAGCACCTTGATCATGGCAAGAGATACAAATCCAATGGCAGGCTGGGCAATGTCTGTTCTTTGCAGATTTTCCCGGGACTCAGATTTGGTCTGCACATGTTGGGGTAAAGGGAAAATATAGTCCTGTAAGGATTTTAACTGGGATGACTGGTTATCCCTTGTGAAAATATCGGCGGCCGTTTCCAACGTTTCTATGGCTTCAGGGAAAACCATGGCAAGATCTTTTCCCATGCCGATATACTGGCTTCCCTGGCCGGGAAATAAAAATCCCAGTTTTCCATTTTTTAGGCCTTGGGAAAAATATATATGAGAATAAGATTTTCCATTATCAATATGTTCCAAAGCCATGGATAAGTTTTTTTGAATATCATCGTCTTTTTTATGAACCAACAATAACCTGAACGGGTGACTGCTTGAGAAGGCTTGTCTTGATTCATAAGCCTGAAAGTCAATTTCACAGGAAAGATCCTGGTCATCCTTTGCCTGATGAAATATATTTTTGACGATATTAATTTTATCTGAAAGCTTATTGCTTGTTTGGTCTGAAAATGCAAAAATTTGTATGGAGCCGTCCCAGGACACATGGGATTTTTGAGGCTTGTATTCTTCTAAAACAACATGGAAATTACTACCGCCAAATCCAAAAGCACTGACGCCTGATCTTCTTTCCGGGCAAGTTTGGGCTGGTATCCACGGTTTAGATTCAGAATTCAGATAAAATGAGGAATCGTTAATACCCAGTTCAGGGTCAGGTTCCAGCGCTTTTAAAGTCGGGGGTATGACTTTGTTGTATAAGGACAGGGCAGATTTTATAATCCCTGCAGCACCGGCAGCCGCCTTGGTGTGTCCGATCATTGATTTGACAGATCCAATGGCTGTTTGATTGTTTGAGGTATTTTCATCAAAACATTTTTTCAGAGCCATGAATTCAACTTTATCGCCCACCCGGGTTCCGGTTCCATGGGCTTCAATCAGTCCAACACTTGCGGGCATAATATTGGCCTGCTGGTAAGCTTCTTTTAGCGCTTTAAGCTGTCCTTTTGATTCAGGGGCATAAATGGCAGAGGTTTTGCCGTCACTTGAAGTGCCAATACCTTTGATGACGGCATAAATCCTGTCATTATTTTTCCGGGCATCTTCAAGCCGTTTTAATACCAGCATGCCGATACCCTCACCCAGGACAGTTCCATCAGCCTCTTTGGAAAAGGGTCTTGCATCACTTTCGGGTGACAGAACCCCGGTTTTTGAAAAACACATATGCATGAAAATATCGTTCAATGTGTCTACACCGCCGGTAATAGACATATCGCATTTGCCGGAAACAAGTTCCATTACAGCCGTATGAATCGCGGCAAGTGAGCTTGCACAGGCAGCATCTGCCACCGTGTTTGTGCCGGAAAGGTTCAAGCGATTTGCAATTCTGCCGGCTACAACGTTACCAAGAAGACCTGGAAAAGAGTTCTCCTGCCAGGGGACATAATCTCCCTGTATCCGTTGAATGATTTCATCCTTTTTTTCGTCGCTGATTCCGGAATCCTCCAGGGCTTTTTTCCAGATGGGATGTCCAAGCCTTGCTCCCAGGGGAATTACCAATTCCTGGGTTCCGGTTACCCCTAAAATCACATTAACTTTTTTTTGCTGGAGATCAGGATGGTCCAAGGGGTATCCTGCATCTTCCAAAGCCATCCTGGCAACTTCAAGTCCTAAAAGCTGGGACGTGTCTGTTGCCTCAATATTGTTGGGTGGAATACCATAAAAAGAAGGGTCAAAAGAGACAGGTGGCAGGAAACCGCCGCGTTTGCAATAGGTGTGATCCGCCTTGGTTGGATCCTGATCAAAATAATCTTTTAATTTCCAGTGGGTGTCCTCAGGTATATCAACAATGGCATCGATTCCATTGGATAGAAGATGCCAATATTCTTTTAAATTGCATGATTTTGGGAATATACATCCCATACCTACGATTGCAACACTGCGTTTTTCAGGCGATTTGTCCACGGATTTCATAGCAATTACATACTATTTTGAATCTTTTAAATCCGGTAAATGGTCGGTTTTTGACAAAAGTTTTACACAAAAAGGGAGTTTAAAGAAAAGATAACAAATTACTTTGTCTCATGGGCCTGAACACACCTGCCCCCATGGGCAATTGGATGCCTTGGGTTCTTAAAATAGATGCCCTGATGCATACACAGGCTCCAAACATGAGGTTTAAAGCAATTTCAGCAGTTTTCCGGTTTTCGTAAGTTTCAAGAAAACTACCTTTGGCCCATTGATTAAACGCCCCAATGGCAGGACCGCACCAGATCTGGAAGTCCATTTTTTTTTCTAAATTACCCTGAATGGCCCATTTGGAAGAAAGTCCCAAATAAGATCTGAAAACAAGGGCCATTTTATGTTTTGGATTTTTTTGGGCTCTTTCCACCTCTTTTATGTTTCCGGATTTAATAAAAAAATCTTTTGTGGATATCCAGGCCTCCTCAAATCCTTTCTGCAGAATTTTTTCCTGGATTTCTTTTTGTAATTTTTCATTGATGTCATCAAAACTGTTGTGGGAGCGATAAAGTTTATACAACTTATCAGCCCTTACAGGGAAAAGGGTTCCCCGCTTTAATACCTGGACCTTGGCACCGATTTCAAACATATCTGCAGCAGGGGCCATTGCAACATCTGCCTGCTCGGCCTGGCAAAGCAGTTTTTTTACATCTTCACAAATTCCGGCTTCAACACAGGACTGATTGACAGAACCCGTCAGAATATAATCCGCTCCCATTCCAAAGGCGGCCGCAGTGGATTCCGGGGTGGCAATACCTCCGGCAATACCTACACACAGAGGGTCGCTATAGGCAAAGGTTTCCATGAACTCATTTTTTAATGAGAGCATGGTGGGCAGTAAAGCCAGTGCCGGACGGTTGTCAGTATGTCCGCCCGAATCTGCTTCAGCTGTAAGATCCTGAGCCATGGGAATATGGGAGGATAAATGGGCCTCCTCTTGTGTTATTAATTTGTTTTCCAGGAGGAGGTTGACTATTTTTATCGGTGGAGGTGAGAAAAACTGACGGGCAATTTCAATTCTTGATACCTTTGCAATGATGTTATTGGGCGTGACAACCTTTCCATCGCTATTTTGAAAAATGCCTTTCAATCGATAATATACAAGGGCAGGGGTCATGCGCATGAAAGCAGCTGCACTTATTAATTTGATGCCATGCTTCAAATAAAGGTTGACAGTTGCCATTTCATGTTCCGGATCCCCCAGGGAGTGGATCAGGTTAAATCCAAAGGGCTTATCGTTCAGGCTGGTTTTCAAATCAATAATGTTATCTTCAATTTCATTAATGGAAAGGCCGCCGGCTCCAAAAAAACCAATCATCCCATTTTCAGCCATGGTTTTTACCATATCAGCAGAGCTAATTCCATTGGCCATGGCACCTGCTATATATGGGTAAATCAAATTGTGCCGTTTTTTAAATCCTTCGGCACCAAGGTTTGCAAGCCGGACAGCAGGGACATATGCTTTGATGTAATCTTCAGTGTTTTTTTTGTCGGCTGTAAGGAAAAAGTCATTATTTTCAGCAATAAAGTTGATATTGTCGTCATCTGCCTGAACAGCATAAACTGGTGTGTTCACCTGCATGAGAAGTTCATTTAGCGGATTTAGTGTTTCGTCAGGCATCTTGATTTCCCTGTAAAATTAAGTAAAAAGCGTTTTATCCTGTATTTCTAAGACAGCCATCTTTATTACCATAGATGAGCTTGCAGAATCAATACAGACGGTTTTTAATTTTTTTATCTACAACAGTGACTTTAATAAAAATAATCTGGCAGAAATGTAAAAATAGGGCAAAAAACAAAAGGCAACGAGCGGTTTGTAATATTTGTTCGGGCAATTGGATAAGACATTTTTTAAAGCATACAGAAATGGGACTTTAAAAAATATATTAATTTAGGGACAGATGTCATTGATAGATTATATCAGGTTTTAGGAGACACCAAATCTGAAAAAAAAAGGGGAGGACAAGCCTGATATCTTTCATTACAGTCTGTCTTCCCCAATGATTAATTTATTATAACCTTTTTATTAAAAGGATTTAACTTTATAAAGCGGCAAGATTATTTTTTGCAATCTGAACAAGAAGCTTTCCCTATTCTTCATTTTCGTTACTTTTCCCGGCTCGTTCGTTCCCGTTTCTTTGAATAACCTTATTGTACATCTCTTTTGCCTTTTCAATACGATTGGTATTTTCATAAACCACACCAAGGTTCAAAAGAGCATAGGCATTATCAGGGTTTAATCTTAATACTTCATCAAAACTTGCTTCTGCAGCAACCAGTTCATCGTCAAGAATTTGCTGAAATCCTCTTTCCACAAGGGAAGCTTCAGTGCCCCCTAAACAACCAGATACAAAAATGGCAATTACTACAACTAAAAATAAATAAAATTTTTTCATTTTTTTCTCCTTTTGTAAATGTGTTTACTTTGCTAACTCTGTTTGCTGAGTGTGTTGAGTCTGCTGTGTCTAAAGAGTTTACTAAGTATAGTAAATTTTTCTGAGTTTCGTATGTTGATATTGTAACCGTTATACATTCTTTGTCAAGAAAAGATTACTTTTTTAAAAAGTATAATCTACGAAAATTAAATCGTTAATCAATTTCTCGGGTGATATTGCTGATGCATCTTGACCAGGTACTCCCGCGAAATATGGGTATAAATCTGAGTGGTTGATATGTCTGAGTGACCGAGCATGGTTTGAACCGACCTTAAATCAGCCCCGCCTTCAAGCAGATGAGTTGCAAAAGAATGTCTTAATGTATGCGGTGTAACATTTTTTGATATATTTGCCATGAGAGCGTATTTTTTAATGATTTTCCAGAAAGACTGACGGGTCATTGGTTTTCCCGCCCGCGCAACAAAGAGATAAGGACTTGATATTTTTTTTAAATGGGAGACTCTTCCAATTTTTATCCATTTTTGTGTAATAGAGCTTGCCTTTGATCCAATGGGGACGACACGTTCTTTTGAGCCTTTTCCCATGACCCTGACAAAGTTTGCATCAAGGTTAATGTCCTGGAGACGCAAAACGATAAGTTCCGACACTCTCAAACCTGCGCCATACATGATTTCCATCATTGACGAGTTTCGCATTCCCATGGGCTTTCTTATATCCGGAGCTTCAAGAAGCCTATCCATATCTTTGACGCTCATAATTTTAGGAAGGGCAAGGCCTGTTTTAGGAATATCTATATTTTTTACCGGGCTATGGGTCACCTTTTTTTCAGCAAGTAAAAATTTATATAAACCGCGGATGGTAATTATGTGCCTGGCCCTGGATTTGGCGGTAAGTCCTCTTTGATCAAGATCTATCAACCAGGCCAGAATAATAGTTGAATCCACCTTATCTAAATCATCAATCTTATTTTTTTCAAGAAAGCTTATGAATTGTGCCAGATCAGATGAATAAGACATAAGGCTGTTATCTGATAACCCTTTTTCAATAATGAGATAGTCAATGTAATTTTGGGTTAATTCGTCCATAATTTATTTATCATGGTTTTAGATTGATCTGAAAACCGGTGATTGTATCCTTAATCTCCTGTTTATGGTTTGATAATATTTTACATTATGATATATTCACTCTACTATTTCAATAAACGATACATATTACATTGGGCTTTATGTTGTAAATATAGTAATTAGAGGACTTAATTTTTAGATAATCGTGCTAAAGGTAAGGGATTATGACTAATATAATTACAATTGCCGGCCAAAAGGGCGGAACCGGCAAAAGCATTACAGCCGTAAATCTTGCCACATCATTAGCTTTGTTTGGTAAAAGGACCTTGGTAATCGACTGTGATCCTCAGGCATGCTCAACACAATGGTGCGGCATCAAAGATTTGGATTATAAGAATGATATCACATCGGTTTTGTCCGGTCGGTCAAATGTTAAAGATGCTATCGTAAAAACCCGGACCAATAGTTTGGAGATAATGCCCGCAGGGTTTAATTTGTTTCAGGTTGCCATGAAACTTGCCCAAAATTCTGGAAATGAAAAAATTCTGCGCTTTTTTTTAAAGGATGTTGAAGGCGCTTACGACTATATTATAATTGATTCGCCGTCTTCTTACAGTTTTTTAAGTGTTACGGCAATGACAGCGGCGGACTGGTTAGTTGTATGCATGTCTGTTCAACAAAATTCGATCCGGGATTTTCACTGTCTGCTGCGAATGGTAAAATATATTCGGGAGAACCATGATGCACCGTTGAAAATAGCCGGTCTTTTGTTCAACCTGTGTGAAACAACAGAAGAGATTGAATCCTTTATTGAAAATCAAAATTTGTCTGATGTAAAAGAGCTGGTATATAATACATTTATTCCCAAAGATACGGCCATTAAAAAATCAACGGAATTAAAGATCCCTGTTTTATTGCATGATATAAAAAGTCCGGCAGCAAAAGCATATTTAGACGCTGCTGAGGAATTGCATTTTTCCTTTAATGAAAGAGGTGTTTTATGAAACTTATAAATTCGGATAGCATTCAGGAAACTGAAAAAGAGTTTATTGATACAATAAATGCGGCACTGGATTGGAAAGCCATTGAAAAAATGCTGATGGAAAAGCATAAATTCATCCTCCAGGATAAAATAGAATGTAAAAAAGGCGATCTTGTGGTTAGCAATGACACCATTGCCTATAAATTTGATTTTGAAATCAAGGTTCCCCTTTCTGTGATGGTTAACCGGCAAGGCGAATGTTTGGAATTAGATATTGCAAACACTGGAAAAGAGCCTGTAGAAAGGGGCGTGAAGGACCTGGTTCAAGACCCGGACCCTGATGAGAGTTCTATCCCTCCCACCCGTCCTGAACAGGAGAAAAAAGTGTCTGAAATGGCTTCTAATATAGCAGATATGATTTCTGAGATAAACCAGGGAGATTGATATTTGCCATCCAGGCTTTAAATCAAAATCCAAAAAAGGAAAGGTAAAACATAAAAATACCAATGGATCCAACCTTTATTGATAAAAGGCTAAAAGAAATTTATTCAAAAGTCTTAAACGGCTCCCGTCTTTCCAAGGAAGACGGGATTTATATTTATAAAACCCATGATTTAATAGGCCTGGGACAAATTGCCAGCCATGTCCGCAGGTCTTTGCATGGCAATAAAGCATTTTACATCTATAATCAGCATTTAAATTATACCAATGTCTGTAAAAACAGATGTAGCTTTTGTGCCTATGCCAGGGACGACAAAGAAAAGGGCGCCTATACCTGGTCAATTGAGGAAATTGAAAAAAGACTTTTAGAGCGCATTGATGAACCGGTAAATGAACTGCATATTGTGGGAGGGCTAAATGAGAATTTGCCCTTTGATTACTTCATTGATCTGTTGAAAACGGTGAAGAAAGTGCGTCCCAATGCTACAATTAAAGCTTTCACCAGTGTGGAGATTGATTATCTTTCCAAACTTGCCGGGCTGTCCGTTGAGCAGACAATTCAAGAGTTAAAAAAGGCAGGACTTGAAATGATGCCCGGTGGTGGTGCTGAAATATTAAACTCAAGAATACATGGAGAATTGTTTCCAAAAAAGATCGATCACAAACGCTGGCTTGAGATTATCAGGGCGGTTCATGATGCTGGAATAATAACCAATGCCACCATGCTTTATGGTCATATTGAGACCATTGACGAAAGGGTGGATCACCTTATTTCCTTACGGCAGTTGCAAGATGAAACCAAAGGATTCTCAGCCTTTATCCCCCTGGCCTTTCATTCGGAAAATACAAAACTTGATCACATTCAGTCCACCACAGCTGTGGATGACCTGAAAAATGTAGCGGCTGCCCGTCTTATGCTTGATAATTTTGACCATATCAAAGCCTATTGGGTAATGATTGGAGAAAGATTGGCGCAGGTGGCCTTAAGCTTTGGTGCAGATGACCTTGACGGGACCATCATCGAAGAAAGGATCACCCATATGGCTGGTGCAAAATCAGCCAAGGGCCTGACTAAAGAACAAATGGAGGATATGATTACAAAAGCCGGGTTTGAACCGTTTGAACGCGATTCTTTCTATAATCCCATTAAAAAACTGAGTGAGTAAAATGGACAGTCTGCATAAAATTATTGAAAAAATTAGTAAACATAAGAGAATAGATAAAAATGAAGGCCAAATTTTATTCAGACAGGCTGACTTTTTGACTCTGGCAAACCTGGCAAATCAGAAACGGTTTCATTATCATCCCCAAAAAATAGTTACCTATGTGGTGGATAGAAATATAAATTATACGAATATCTGCACCTCGGGATGCCTTTTTTGTGCATTCTTTGCAGCACCGGATATGGACAGTGGATACATTATTTCAAAAAAAGATCTGTTTGAAAAAATTCAGGAAACCATCAATCTTGGCGGGACCCAGATTCTTTTGCAGGGGGGGATGAACCCGAACCTTGAAATTGATTATTACATTGATCTTTTAACGGATATTAAAGATAACTTTGATATCCATATTCATGGATTTTCCCCTCCGGAAATTGATTATATTGCTAAAAAATCTTCCCTCACCATTGCCCAGACCATTTTGGTTTTGAAAAAGGCAGGTCTTTCTTCCATCCCCGGTGGCGGTGCAGAGATTTTATGTGACGATATCAGGCAAAAAGTGTCCCCTGACAAATGCACTTCAGAAGAATGGCTCGAAGTGATGAGACAGGCACATATTCAGGGCATGCGATCCAGTGCCACAATGATGTTCGGCCATATTGAAAACGATAATCATATTTTTGAGCACATGGATAAACTCAGAAACCTCCAGGATGAAACCCATGGGTTTACCGCTTTTATTCCCTGGACTTTTCAACCGGACAACACAAAGATTTCCGTCAAAAAGAAGACAAGCGTGGAATACTTGAAGGTTCTGGCAATCAGCCGGATATTTTTTGATAATATTGATAACATACAGGCATCTTGGGTGACACAGGGAGATAAAATTGCCCAGACCGCACTTTTTTTTGGAGCTAACGATATGGGTTCTACCATGATTGAAGAAAATGTAGTCGCTTCTGCAGGGGTAGACTTTATGCTTCCCAGGGAAGAATTGACACGATTGATAACACTGGCAGGTTTTGAGCCTCGTCAGAGGGACTGTTATTATCATCTGTTATGAGATCAAATTCAAAAAAAAACATCTGCATTAAAAGTAAAAAAAAAAGAGAGATCCATAGAGCCGGATGGATTATGCTGGATGCATTTACCATTATCGAGAATGGATATCTTGAAATTGAAAACGGATTTATCTGCAGTGCCAGCCAAGGAAAACCAAAAGAAAAAAGTATTGATCATGGTCCCGGAATATTGATGCCCCCGCTTGTGAATGCGCATCTGCACCTTGAATTGTCTGCCTTAAAAAATCTATTACCTTTTGATAGGGGATTTAAATCCTGGGTTAAAATGCTTTTGGAAAAAAGAGATGCTCTGGGGCATAAAAAATTGATTGAGGAAGCCAAAATTTCTATTCGTGATTTACTTGAATGGGGCAACCTTTATATCGGCGATATTTCAACCATGGGAATTACCCGGCAGATTTTTCAAGAATCTGCCTTAAAAGGCGTTTTCTTTCATGAATTTCTGGGATCTGATATCCCCAACGCCGTTATAAAAAAAAATGAGTCTGTTTCTCTTTCTGTTGCAGGCCATGCACCCCATACATCGTCTCCTCATTTGCTAAAGGCGCTAAAAAAACGTGCAGCATCCCAAGGTTTGCCTTTTTCAATACATGTGGCAGAATCAAATGATGAAACTGATTTTATCAGCGATCAAAAAGGGCCGTGGGCAGAATTTATGACTTTACGGGGAATTGATTTTTCATCCTGGGATATCGGGTCGAAAACGCCAGTTTCCTATGTCATGGATATGGGGCTGTTGGATGCCTCAACCCTTGCGGTTCATCTTTTAAATGTGAGCGGAAAGGACATGGACCTGATTGCCCGATCCGGTACAAAAGTATGCCTGTGCCCCAGGAGCAACTGGAACCTGCACAAAAAGCTGCCGGATATTGAACGTATGCTTCAAAAAGGTATAATGCCTGCACTGGGAACAGACAGTCTTGCCAGTTGCAGCTCATTAAATATTTTAGATGAAATGGCTTTTGTACAAAAAAAATATCCAAATCTTGATCTGGAAATTATTGTATCAATGGGAACTATTAACGGTGCCCGCGCTCTGGGTGTAGATCATTTGACCGGTACTCTTTCAAAGGGGAAAAAGGCAGAGTTTTTGTATCTACCCCTTTCAGGATTGAACAAAAATAATATTTTAAAAAAAATAATTTCAAATGGATAATTCCACATGGACGAGAAAAAGATAAAAATTGGAAAAATTTCATATATAAATGATGCTCCGGTTTATTTTGGCCTTGATCATGGTCTTTTGCCTTCCTGGCTGGAAATGGTTGCAGATGTACCTGCGGTTTTAAATCAAAAAATAAAAACCGGACAGATAGAAATAAGTCCTGTATCTGCAGCATTCTATGCCATGAATCATCAAGAACTTTTATTGTTGCCGGATCTTTCAATATCCTGTAACGGGAGGGTTATGAGTGTTATCCTGGCCAGTAATTATGCCATTGATGATCTTGATGGCAAAAAGGTGATGTTCTCCCAGGAGTCGGCCTCAGCAGCCTCTTTTTTGAAAATGATATTTCGAAAAAAAGGTGTATCTCCTGTTTTTGAAGTGGGACCGGTAAGCAATTATCAACAGATATCTAATTCTGCAGATGCGGCTCTGGTTATTGGTGATACAGCGCTTTTACATCCCTGGGATCAAAATTTTGAGCATTGTATTGATCTAGGCCGGCTATGGTATGAGATGACACAGCTTCCCTTTGTCTTTGCCGTCTGGGTGGTCAGGCGTTCTTTTGCAGACAAAGATCCGTCACTGGTAAAAGAAATTCATGACTTATTGTTGTTGTCAAAAGATCAAGGATATCAAAACATTGACCAGGTGATTGAGTCAGGAAGACAAAAATTAGGACTTGAGAGATCAATTGTTAAAAAATATTTTGATTTACTGCATTGTGACCTGGATGAAAAAAAAATAAAAGCAATGACTTTATTCTTTGATTCTCTGTTTGATCAGCAAATTTTGGATCAAAGGGTGAATATTGAATTTTTTAATCATGAATAGTTGCTGAATTGAATTTATAAAAGATTTATTTTGCCTTGACAAAAAGCAATTTCCTATTTTATTGTTTGGTCTTTAATTGGAGTAAATTTGTCAGTGCGTTGAAAATGCTCCACAACCAGGGTAAAGTTTTCAAGATTAGTGAAAAGTCCTGTGATGGAAGGCTCGGAGGCCTTAATTTTTTTTGCCATACGACATCTATCAATAGGTCTGTTGTTCTTTTAATCCATCAGAGAGAGAGAGGAATGCTATGAAAAGACGAGAATTTATCAAAAAGGCCGGTGCAGGTGCTGTTGCTGCCGGAGCTGTTTTAGCCGGAGCTCCTGCCGTACATGCAAACAAAACCATCGATATTACCATGGTTACTACGTGGCCTCGTGATTTTCCCGGTCTGGGCACTGGAGCCCAGCGCTTTGCTGAACGATTGTCAGTTATGACCGATGGTCGGATGAAAGTTAATTACTATGCTGCCAATGAACGAGTAAAGGCATTTGATTCCTTTGATGAGGTTGCCTCAGGCAATGCGCAAATGTATCATGCCGCCGATTACTATTGGAAAGGTAAACATCCGGGCTGGGCCTATGTGACTGCTGTTCCCTTTGGTTTAACCTATAATGAAATGAACGCCTGGATTCGTTTTGGAGGCGGTCAGGAATTATGGGATGAACTGGGTGCCGAATTTGGAATCAAAGGATTACTCTGCGGTAATACCGGTTCTCAGATGGGCGGATGGTTCCGAAAAGAAATCAATTCTCCCGATGACCTGAAGGGACTGAAAATGCGTATTCCAGGTCTTGGAGGCGATGTCATGGCCAAGCTTGGTGCTTCCACCGTTTCTCTTCCCGGAAGCCAGATTTATGAAAATCTGATTGCCGGTTCAATTGATGCAACAGAGTGGGTCGGCCCATGGAATGATGCATTCATGAAATTTTATGAAGCAGCCAAGTATTACTACTACCCGGGTATGCATGAACCAGGAGCAGCATTGGGCCTTGGCATGAATAAAAAATGGTGGGATGGCCTTTCAAAATCTGACCAGTTGACGATTGAAGCTGCAGCATCCATGGAAAATGATGTTATGATGGCTGAATTTAATTCAAGAAACGGAGAATCCCTTGCCAAACTGGTTACGGAGCAGGGCGTGAAACTGCGTGAGTTTAACGATGATGTCTACGATGCTTTTGGTGAAGCAGCTGCAGAAGTATTTGAAGAGACAAAGAAGCATAGTCCTTTGGCAGCTAAGATCCATGAGAGTTTTATAAAAGCACGTAAAGAGGTTGGCGGCTGGATGAAGATATCGGATCAGGCTTATCTTAACCAACGTAACCGAGTACTTGATCTCTGATCAATACCAATAAGCCGCCCATTGAAATATGGGGGGTGTCAAATAACGAAGCTGGCTGCCAGGGTAAACTATGGCAGCCAGCTTCCCACAGCTATACAGGCACAATATTACCGATACCCTAAATTATAAACAGACCACACCATATGAATTCATCAGACATCATCGATACAAGTGATTCACCCGGCGCAACAACTGAAACCCCTGCCGTAGATCCTAACGCCGTCTATTTTCTGATACGGATATTTGCATTTTCGGTTGTTGCAGTCATGCTGGTTTTTTTAATTAACAACTATCTGAATTTCTGGCAGCAATGGCCGGGATTACCATCTTTTTTTTCAAACCTGGGCTGGTTTGGCCTCAAACCTTTAGGCACCCCCCTGGCAGATGGTCAGATGATAAAAGGGTGGCTTCAGCTTTTGAGTTACATGGGAGCTATTGTTATTGTTGCTCTTTATGTATGGCGGACCCGAAGCCAGTCCCTTCGCTCGGATGCGGATTTGCTGTCCAGGTTTGCTGCCTACATCATTCGTGCTGCCTTCTGGATTGTACTGATTATAGGAATTGCCGATATCATCATTTCTTTTCTCAGGGTGGAAAATTTTATGCCGGCATTAATCGGGGACAATATGTCAGATGCGATTGGGCGCCCGCGGGTTCGAGCCATTTATGTGCACTTCCCATTGATACTGCTGTCTTTTGTAATTGCATCATTTAATAAATCTCTGGGATTTACCTGGCTGGCTTTTCTGGTGGTATTGGCAGAGTTTCAGATTGTTATTTCCAGATTTGTTTTTTCCTATGAACAGCCGTTCATGGGGGACCTTGTACGGTTCTGGTATGCGGCACTATTTCTTTTTGCAAGTGCCTACACTCTGGTTCACGACGGGCATGTCCGTGTAGATGTTCTTTATTCCCGTTTTAATAAACGCAGTAAGGCATGGACCAATACAGTGGGTACACTTCTCCTGGGCCTGCCGCTGGGATGGGTTATCCTCGGTGTCGGTATGTGGGATAAAACCAGCAGTATTAACAGCCCGCTGTATAGTTTTGAAATTTCCCAGTCAGGGTATGGCCTGTATGTGAAGTATCTGATGGTTGGATTTTTAGCCATCTATGCGATATCCATGATTGTTCAGTTTACAAGTTACCTCCTCGAAAAGGTCGCTGACCTTCGTTTGGAACCCGATGGTGATCCACTGGCAGACAATACATAATCCAATAATAATGTAAAAAGGATAATTAAATGGAATTGGTTTTTCTCGCTGTTCTTCTTTTAATGATGGTCATTGCGCTTTCATCCGGTTTTCCGGTTGCATTTTCATTGCCTGGAGCAGCAATTTTATCTATTGGTTTAGCCGCTTTGTGCGGGTATCTGTTTGCAGGAGATTCCAGCTCCTATTTTGTAGAAGGCGGTGCCATACAATGGCTCAATGCCGGAGTAACAAATTTTCGAAGTCTTTATTGGGATGTTGAAAGAGATACCCTGATTGCGGTTCCCCTGTTTATATTTATGGGAATTATGCTCCAGCGTTCCAAGATAGCCGAAGACCTTCTGGTTGCAATGGCACAGATGTTTGGGCCGATTCCCGGAGGGCTGGGCATTTCCGTAGTCCTGGTCGGAGCACTTCTTGCGGCTACCACCGGAATTGTAGGGGCAACAGTTATTGCCATGGGGTTAATTTCACTTCCGGCCATGCTGAGAAATAATTATTCCAAACCACTGGCAACAGGAACCATTTGTGCTTCGGGAACCTTGGGGCAGATAATTCCCCCTTCCATTGTTCTTATTATCCTTGCTGATCAGTTAACCAGTGCTTCTGATCAGGCCAGTACCATCCGAAAAGCATCCTATAAGGCAGCAACGGGTGAATTTTCAATGCCCTCAATATTGGATGTTACTTCCACCAGCGCCGGTGAAATGTTCATGGGAGCACTGGTACCCGGTTTGGCGCTTGTGGGCTTATATGTTCTATATATTCTGTTTGTCGCAGTAGTCAAGCCCGGTTCTGCTCCACCTGTACGGTATGAAGGAAAGTATGATCGTAAATTTTTCATGACCATTTTCATGGCTTTGACACCTCCCCTGACCCTTATCCTTCTGGTTCTCGGTTCCATCATCATGGGAGTTGCCACGGTTAATCAGGCCGGTTCTGTGGGTGCTGTTGGTGCCATCATCATGGGGGGCTACCGCCTTCATGAAGGCAAAAAAGGTACCTATTACCCTGCAATTCTCGCAATCGGCTCAACTATAGCACTTGCCGTTATACTATCCTTCTATGACCTGAACGTAAAAAGTATTAAAGAAGGGGATGCCATCGGTATTTTTATGGCATCGGTTACAGTAACTATTTTGTTGATTGCCGTGATCTGGAGTACCTGGCGGATATATAAAATTGAAGATACCCTTAACAGTGTAATGGTTGAAACCTCCAAAACCACGTGCATGGTTTTTATTATTCTGATTGGTGCAGCCATGCTGACCTCTGCCTTTCGCGGTTTTGGAGGGGAAGAACTGGTCAAGCATTTTTTAACCAATCTCCAGGGAGGATTTTGGGTTCAGTTTATAGTCGTAATGATTGTGATGTTTATCTTAGGCTTTTTCATCGATTTTCTTGAAATAGCAGTAGTTGTTGTCCCCATTGTAGCACCCATACTGCTTGCCGATCCAGGTGCCAATGTCACAGCCGTCTGGCTTGGGGTAATGGTTGGACTTAATCTTCAGACCTCATTTCTGACCCCGCCCTTTGGTTTCTCCCTGTTTTATCTGCGCGGGGTGGCACCGGCCATAGTCAAGACACTTCATATTTATCGCGGAGCAATCCCCTTTATTGGCCTGCAGGTGATTGCCCTTGTGATTGTTGCCCTGTCTCCCATTATGGTAAACTACCTTCCCAAACGTATTGCGCTGTCTTCTGAAACAGCTCCCCCTCCAATAAATCCGCGGATGCAGTTTTGCCTTGAGGAATATCTTTTTGATTATTATGACAACCAGGGGGAACAGCTGCGAGACCATATTAATACCTTTAGTGCTGTTGATATGAGTTCTTTACCGGCAAAATGGCAGAAAGAATTGAAAAAAAGTCTGAAACAGGCTTCAAATACGTTTGATCTTGTGGAAAAGGTTCGTACGGCTGAAGCAAATCTTGCCGGGTATTCGGATGAATATCGTCCACATCATGAACATGTCCGCGGCCTGCAGACACAAATTCGTTATATTAAAGCGGAAATTACTGCTTTGAAAATGGATTGGACGAGGCTATCCCGGAGCGATTCCCCGGACGAGGAAATCCTGAACCGGATTAAAGCAAAAATAGAAACCGAAGAATCATCAATAGTAGATATTCAAAACCAGATTCCAGAATCCTGGTCTGGAATACGCAAACGGTATGTAGAACTGGAAAAAGCGCAAAAAAAAGCGCGTCGCAATTACCGAAGTAATGTTGACCAGGCCTATGAAAAAATTGTGGAATTACAAAGCATTATTTCCGGAGCTGATGAACTGGCGTCTCTTGAACAGCAATTGGCATCTCTTGAAACGATAGTTGTAAGTGAGCCTGCCAAGGTTGCCGTGGATAAGATCAAAGACTCGGAAAGGGCTCTTGGCAAGGTAGCCGGCACAAGTAAGATTAGATCCAAGTTATCCAAGGCGCGCAGGCTTCTGAAAAAGAAAAAACCAAAGACGGAAAAGGCTGTCAAGTTTCTAAAAGAGGGATTGAAAATATATACTGCTGAAGTTAGCTGGCGTCAACAGGCCACAGCAAAAATGGCCCCGGCTCTTTCAGCCTATGAAAATGCCATCAGAAATTCCATTGGAATTCGATTACAAAGAAGGTTGCTGCCGGACCAGATTAAATCTGTTGCCAAATGCCAGTCGATACACCGTGATTATTCATTGCAGTTCTAGGGGTAATAGCGCTTAAAATTCGGCAGAAGTCCAGCCGGCTGCCTCCTCCTTGATCATCCCAATGAACTCGGTCATGGCAGGTGTTACCCACTTGTCCTTATGGTAAGCCAGTTGCAGGATTACCGGCAAAGCACCATCCCAAGGAATGTGGCGTATGGCACCGGATTCGATCTCTTTTTTAACGGTGATTAAAGGTAAGAAGGAAATGCCGATGCCGCATAAGACATACCGTTTGATCACTTCAACGCTGGTGGTTTCAATAATATTGTCAGCCAGGATACCGGCCTCAGCCAGCAGAGCCTGAAATATTCCCCTGTAGCTACAACCCTCTTCTGTGTATAGCACGGAATATCCCTCAAGAGAGTCAAGGCTATCACCGGAATAGTTATTCGGTAACACAATAACCATGTCCTCGTGTATCAGATCATGAATAATGAGGTCCGGCTCCTGTCGCTTCTGCTCCAGCACCAGTGCCAGATCCAGCTCCCCGTTTTTTAATCCTTCCCGTAATAGAGGGCAGGTTCGATTTTCCATGATGATCTCAACGTCGGGATAGTTTTCTTTGTAAGTTCCGAGAACCGGATACAGCCGGTAAAGCATGGTGGATTCTGGTACACCGATGCGCAGGGTTCCGGAAGGGTGATCGTTATCGCCAGCCAGGGTGCAGATCTCATCATAGGTATCCAGAAGTTTCAGGGCATGGTGGAATACTATTTTGCCAAAGTCATTTAGCAAGACCCGTTTGCCGATACGGTCAAATACCGGCACACCGTAAAAGTCTTCAACCGCCTTAATATGCGCAGTTACTGAACTTTGAGCATAATTTAAGGTTTTAGATGCCCGACTGAAACTTCCTGTTTCAACAATGGCCCGTAAGGTTTTAAAATTTCGAATTTCCATCTTAATTATTCTCCTTTTTCAAATAATACTATCATTTTTTTTGAATGTTTCAATCAAAAAGTTCAATTTTACAAATATATACCTCAATGGTATCCATAGCAAAAAAACCATAAAAGGAGGTATAAAATGAAGCAAAGTTACTTGGGCCCCTTCCAGCTCAGTGGGTTGATGATCGGTCCAATCCTGGGATCAGGTGTGATTCTGTTTCCCCCACTGGTTCATCAACAGATCGGTTCCCATGCCGTCTGGGCCTGGCTTACGATCATGATGCTGGGAGGGTTTTTTGCAGCCATTTTTGCGAGACTTGCACTTGCCTTCCCCGGAAAGGAAGGGGTGTCAAAGGCAGTACGAAGCGCTTTCGGCCCCACAGTCGGGCAGCTGGCATCAAATTTCATCATGTCTGCTGTCTGTGTTGGACCGGTTGCAGTGCTTGCCACTGCTGCCACAGAAATTGCCCGGGCGTGTCAACTGTCAACTAATAGTGTTCCGATAATATCATGTGGACTGCTGCTCTGTTGCATTCTCATGCTCCTTCGGGACATTACAGCCGTGGGAAAAATTTCTTTAATTTGCAGCAGCCTTGTGGCTGTCATCCTGATTTTGGGCAGCGGTTTCACCATTGCGGTCAGCCATCCTTCACCCATACCGGACTTGAATCTAAATCCATTGTCTTTCGGACAGGCCCTGCTCCTGCTCTTTTGGACAATCGTGGGCTGGGAGCTTCTGGGCAATTATTCCTCAGAGGTAAGAACACCAAAAAAGACCATACCTCAGGCGACCATTCTGAGTGTTATAGCAATTAGCGGCATTTATTTATTGATTGCCTGGGCTATTCATTGCTGTAAAGCTGACACGCCCGTTATGACAGACATTGTCAAACCTTTGCTGGGCAAATGGACCGCTCCTGTTTTATCTGGAATCACCACCTTGTTGTGTATGGTAACCTATCTGATGATAGTAGGCGGCATAACCCGTCTTGTATACAGCCTGGCAAAAGATGGCCGTATACCTGTCCTGCTGGCAGGTGAAAATAAAAATGGTGCGCCGAACCATGCTGTGTTTCTTTATGGATGTATTCACCTTCTGGTCATCGTGATGTTGCAATTGGATATAATCGGCCTTGAACAGATCATCGCCTGTGCCAATGTCTTTTTCATATCAAATGCATTGTTGTGCATCATGGCAGCTATTTACCTGATGGATTCGATAATTTTCAGGGTTTCAGGTGGTATTTTGTGTATGGGATTTGCTGGGCTGCTTTTTTTTTCACCCCCCCTGATACTGGGGCTGGTGGTGTTGGAAATCATAGCCACTCTTTGCTACAAAAAGATTTATTTACGAATGATACCAGATCATTCCAGTTGATATTTTAAAATAGACAAGGATGGCTTTCGAACTCAACTTTTGCCATTAGGTGGTATGGATGACAGAATTTGATCCTCCAACCCCTGCCTCCCAAACAGAAACCCTGCCGGTATCTTTTTTGTTCATATCCCTTTTGGGCTTAAAAATCTGCCACCAAAATCGGAGGTATTCTGGTGACAGATTTTTTTGAGTGTATTTTTATCGCTTTATTCCTCAATTGTTTACTTTTATATTTCTGAAGTAATATAAATTAGAGAAAATACTGTGGGAAAATATCTCTCTTATTCACAAACCAAGACCATATGAGCATTGCATTCAATGCGTGTGTTTGCTACTAAAATACAAATATCGGGTTTGTTTTAGACATTCACTACTCAATCAAGGAGGTAAAGTGAGCAGTTTTGTATTCGTACTTACAAGAGGTCTTGAAGACCCCACACGGGTGACCAGAGCATTTCAACTCGCAAAGGCTGCCATAGAAAACGGGCATAATGCCAGTCTCTTTTTAACAGATGATGCTGTTCTTGTGGCCAAGAAAGGTATGGTTGATAATGTAGTGGCGCCCACGGGAGATGAAGCCGGATCACACTTCCAATTTTTAATTGCTAACAATGTGCCTATTTTTCTGTGAATCCCCTGTGCTGAAGCTCGCCAGGTTGGTGAAGCAGATGTTGATGAATCCATTGTTTTAGCAGGAGCGCCCAAATTATTTGAATTGTCAGAAAACGCCACAGTCATGACATTTTAAATTGATTACTTTTTGAGTATGTTATTCATGTCAAACTCAAAACACACATTAGGGTTTTGCTTCAGGGTATTGTAAGGTTTGCCTATTTTGATATAAAGCCAATCTTATCAGTGTGCCTGATTGCCATCGCTGGATGCTATTTGCCAGCCTTGAATTTTCAGGCACACGCTTTTTTATTTTTAGATACAGTTTTAACTGTTCTTATAATTCCATAATAAATCAAAACCAAGCCGACAATACAGTTTAAAGCCTGTACTATCATGTTTGGTATACCTGATTTGAATACAGACAGCATCATCATGGTGAAAGTCAGAAAAAGACATGTTGAAGCTCCAGCACCTATTCCAAATATTACCAATTGTCTTTTGCCATATTTTTTTTCAATTGCTTTTGCAGAAAATATGCTGCCCCAAAATACTATGGTCAAAGGGCTTGAAATTGTGAGTATAAAACAACTTGTAAAACTTTTTAATGGTGTCCATTCAATCGAATTTAATGGGCCAACGTTGTCAATAAATATAAAACCTTTATAAAAGATCATTAAACCAAAAATCATCAGTATTAGTGAACTGAATATCCCAAAGATGGTTTTAATTTTATCCTTTTGAAGTAATTTTCCGATACCGTATAGTGACAAAATGATAAAGATATAATCCGCCAATGTAACTGCAAGAATGGCAAACAGGCTGTTTGTGAAATTGCTATCAACAGTAATTCCAAGTATATAGAAAAATACCGGCCCCAGTGCCAATTGAAGAAATAAGCCTGTTAAAACCCCATCAAATAATGTCTTCATTTTATCCTTCTTAACAATTTCTTTTCATGTCGATAACCAGGTGGTTAAAATGACTAACATCTGAATTCTTTTTTATGCTATCATCAAAAAATGTTGTATCATCTTTTTTCATTGAAAGTATGATATACGAGTTAAAAGAAAGAGAGAATGGGTATTTTAATGTTTATGGTTGCTTTACCCTAATAATTTAAGGTGTTTTGAAAAATGGACCCAAAAAAAATAAGTTCTGTCGATGATATAGGCATGAAGATTCTAAAAGAACTTCAGATCAACGCCCGGTCCACATTCAGTGACATTGGCAGAAAAGTTGGCCTGTCATCACCATCTGTCGCAGAACGGATTTATAAAATGGAGGAATCTGGAATAATAATGGGATACCATGCTGATATAAATCCAAAGGTATTTGACCATAACATCATGGCATTTATAACTTTAACAACCCAACCCAACAAATATAAAGAGATCTACGCCTTTGCCGAAGAACAAAAAGAGATCCTTGAATGTCACCATGTTAGCGGTAACGAATCCTTAATATTCAAAGTAGTTTGCGGCTCCATATCCCATTTGGACAGTATGGTTGAAAAGTTAAGTAAATATGGGGAAACAAAGACCTCGATCGTGCTATCTTCACCGTTACAGAAGAAAATAGCGAAAGCCATCTAAGTATTTAATTTTTATAAAACCTGAAAACCCTTGCTATTAGCTGGTCGGGATGAGAGGAATTGAACCTCCGACCCCAGCGTCCCGAACGTATAGCGCATTTGTATCTTCTTTATTTATAGTGTTTTTGGGATTTAAAAAGCTATCACCCAATTTGGTGACATCCTGGAAACAAGTTGTTTTTGATTGTCATTTTATATCCTATAAAGATTATCGGATGAAGCAGGTTGGAGAAGTTCTTTTTATATTTAAATTTAATTTTGGAAAATCTGTTTTATTCAATTTGAAAATGTATGGAAATTAAGAATATTTTTCCTTTTATAGTATTTGTTTGCCCATAT
>CAYVZG010000062.1:0-27714 GCA_964455805.1 uncultured Desulfobacula sp. | reverse complement strand
CGATATTCACTTTTCATCAGCTTTTATTTTTTGATTATCCTTTTAATAATCGAGAGAAGAGACCTCAAGGGCGTGCTTTTGAATAAAATTTCTTCGAGGTTCCACTTCCTCCCCCATTAAAAGGGAGAAAATTTCATCGGCTTTTTCAGCATCTTCTATATCCACCTGGAGCATATTTCTTTTTTCCGGATTCATTGTGGTTTCCCAGAGCTGGTCTGCATTCATTTCACCAAGACCTTTGTAACGCTGTATATTAATACCTTTTTTTGCTTCAGACATGATAAATCCAAATAAACTGTCAATATGATCAAAATGATACTCTTTTTTTACCTGAACACCTGATTGTTTTGCAGATACGGAAAAAGGCGGCTTATTAAATTGTTTGATTCTTTCATATCTTTTCAGCATTCTTTGATAATCGTTGGTGGCAAGAATTTCTCGACCCACCCTTAAAAGAATCTGTTTTTCTTTTTTCTCACATATATCCATTTCAAATATATTTCGTTCTTCGTCATACTCCATTTCACCGGTTATATATCCATTTTTTTCAAGCTCTTTTGATAGCCGTATAAAATTTTGTTTTTCCTCAAGAAAAAATTTATCTTTCACGCCGTTTTTAATAAGGGTAAGTAAAAGATTGATATCCATATCTCTTTTCTTTAACATATTCACCGCATCATAATAATCGGTTAACTCATTTAAAAAAGTATAAAATTCATTTTCCAAAAGAGGCTGTGTATTTCCATTTAAAAATATATCTTTTTGCGCGGTAATTCTTTTTACCAGATAATTAGAGTATTCATCTTCGTTTTTCAGGTATACACCGCTTTTTCTTGATCCGACCCTAAAAAGAGGCGGCTGGGCTATATATAAATACCCCTTTGAAACCAAATCCGGCATCTGTCTGTAAAAAAAAGTCAGTAAAAGGGTTCTTATATGGGATCCATCCACATCCGCATCCGTCATTATAACAACTTTATGATACCTTACTTTTTCAATATCATATTCTTCCCTGCCAACACCTGTACCTAAAACCGTAATTATATTTTTAATTTCATCACTTCTTAAAATTTTATCAAATCTGGCTTTTTCAACATTTAAAATTTTTCCCTTAAGGGGGAGTATGGCCTGAAACCGTCTGTCCCTTCCCTGTTTAGCGCTGCCGCCTGCAGAATCTCCCTCCACCAGAAACAATTCTCTTTCTGCCGGATCTGCAAATTGGCATTCTGCCAGTTTTCCGGGCAGGGATGAATCCATCAGGGTGCCTTTTTTTCTGGCTAATTCCCTGGCCCTTTTAGCCGCATCCCTGGCTCTTGCTGCATCAACGGACTTGGCAATAATCTTTTTTGCAACTTGGGGATTTTCTTCAAGATAATGACCCAGTTCTTTATTTAATAAAGATTCAACAATCCCCTTAATTTCATTATTTCCCAGTTTTGTTTTTGTCTGTCCCTCAAACTGGGGTTCCATGAGCTTTACGGAAATAATGACAGAAAGACCTTCTCTCATATCATCTCCACTGATTTTAATATTCTGCATATTTTTGGGCAGATTATTAGATCCGGAAGATATATATGAATTGACTGTACGGGTTAATGCACCCTTAAATCCAGATACGTGAAAACCACCTTCAATGGTTCTTATATTATTGGCAAATGAATAAAGTTTCTCCTTAAATGTATCATTATATTGAATGGCAACTTCAATTTGAACATCCTTTTTATCCCCTTCAATATGGATGGGCTCATGTAAAGATGTATAGGATCTGTTCAAATATTCTACAAAGGAAACGATTCCGCCTTCATAATAAAAATTTTCTTTTTCAGCAGACCGTTCATCTTCAATAATAATTCGGACGCCCTTATTTAAAAAGGCAAGTTCCCTCATTCTCCTTGAAAGTGTTTCAAAAACAAACTCATTTTCATTCATGATATCAAAATCAGGACTGAACTTGATTTTTGTTCCCTGTTTATCAGTGGCACCTTTAGTAACAAGATCAGTGAGCTTATTACCTCTTGAATAGGACTGGTGATATATTTTTCCGTTTTTATAAACTTCCATTTCAAGAATCTGAGAAAGCGCATTTACAACGGAAATTCCCACTCCGTGCAATCCACCGGACACTTTATATGAATCTTTATCAAACTTACCTCCGGCATGGAGTTTGGTCATAACAACTTCACAGGCGGGTATATTCTCTGTTTCGTGCATTTCAACCGGAATACCCCGGCCGTTATCTTCCACGCTCACACACATATCCGGATGAATAGTAACCAATATAGTATCGCAATGTCCGGCCATGGCCTCATCAATACTATTATCAACCACTTCATAAACCAGGTGGTGAAGACCTTGAAGATCAACATTACCGATATACATAGATGGTCTTTTACGTACCGCTTCCAGACCTTCAAGTACTTTTATACTACCAGAATTATATTCTCTATTTACTTTGTTTTCATTCACGTTTGACCTCTAGTTTATGATATATGCATCGCCATTATTACACACACAAGTTTATCATCACTAAGTCCCCTTATAATACACGGGCTTTTACTATCCTTAATATTTATAACAACAATAGGATCTTGAAAAAGACTCAGAGCATCCATAAAATATCGCGGGTTAAATCCACTTTTAATTTCTTCACCCTGATATGAAATCATCATTCTTTCCTTTGATTCACCTATTTCAGGGTTGGTAATGGTAACCACCAGTTCGTTCTCATTGAAATTTAAAATAACGCTTTTGTAATCATCAGATGTTAAAATAGAAACCCGCTTCATAAGAGTTGAAAACATGGTTCTGTCAATTTCAATGGGAATCATTTCTTCATTATCAATGATGGGTTTGTAATCTGGATATTCTCCTTCAAGAAGTTTTATCATTATGGATTCATTTTTATTTTGAAAAATAAAATAATTATCCTTAATTCCCACATTTATGCCCTCTTTACTGCTGTCAATGAATTTACTCAATTCAGACAAACCCTTTTTAGGAATGATAACACTTTCATTGGGCAGATCCAAATTCCCTTTGAATTGTGCATCACAACAATGAAGTCTTCTTGAATCAGTTGATACGATTCTTATGGTTTCTTTATTGTCTATTAATACTTTTTCGATCAGGGATCCTAAAACATAAATTCTTTTTTCTTCTCCTGAATAATTTACAATAGAAGATACATCAACCATCTGTTTCAGATCTTTGGGGTTGATTTCAATAAAATCTATATTTTCTATAACCGGGGTTTCAGGAAAATTTTCATAATCTGAAGATACAATATGATAAATACTGTCTCCTTTTCCAATTTCAACCCACCTGTTTTCTATTTCATTAATAAAAATATTATCTTCAGGATATTCTCTGATGATTTCAAAAAATTTTTTAGAATTTATAGATAAAATACCTTCTGTTTCCACCTGGGCATTATACGTACCCAAAAAAACGGTTTCCAGATCATTGGCAATGATTGAAATCTGTGATCCCATTGCTTTGATAAGAATATCAGACGTAATTGTCAGATTGGTTTTTCTTCCTGTCAAGCCCTGAATTTTTAAAAGAACATCCAAAATTTCTTTTTTATCAAATGAAAATTTCATATAAGTCCCTTTTCAAAAAAATTATATATTCATTAATATTTATATCATATAATTTGTTTTATCAATTAATAAATATGAATGGTTTTATTAATTAAATATTAATTAAAATAATATTAATAATAAAAAGTGTTTAAATGTTTATAAGTTTTTAACTATCTAAATTTATTAATTATTTATTTAATATATTATATTACTAATTCGTTTGTATTGTAATAAAAAAACACTTGTTTTGTATCAAAATTGTAAGGTGTTCAAAACTGCCGTTTTTTAAACATTTTATTAAAATGATCCAATCCACTTTCTAATATCCTGTAATCCTTTTACATTCCAATTATCTGCTGTCCTTTGTTCAATATATTTTAAAAAAAGAGTGTCAATAACATTAAAAATATTCAGGCAAAAGTAAGCTTTTTCCAAAACCAGTCCTTCCATCTCTTCTTTTTTATTTGAAATATCAGTTTTAGGGGTTTTTAGACCGGTAATATTAAAACTCTCCCCTTTTATGGTAAATTTATACTCATCTTCGTTTATTTTACAAACAAGATTGATCTGGGTAACATAAGCCCCTTTTTTTAAGGCAGTTGTGCCTTCCTCAAGACCTGCCTGATCTCCTTTTATGGTAATTTTTTCCTTTGATTTATCTCCTAATTTATTTTCAAGAAAAATTGAATTACCCACTTCAAGAGATACATGGTCTTTTGTATTTAAAAGAGAAGATATATTATGATCGGTTTCAATTAAAAACCATATCCAGGTTAAATAATCGTTTCCAAGAAATTTGTATTTATTATATGCAGTTGCAATATCAAGCATAAAAATCACCTCGTATATTTTAAAGGAACAAGCGTTTGAAATCTGTCTTTTTGGGGATTAGAAAAATGAGATTTGGTTTCAACAATGGTATAGGGAAAAAGCCGGATGGGTTTTAATTGAAAGGATTTTAAAAATATGGTTTCAAAAAATTCATTGGCGGCTTTTTGAGTGGTATATAAATATAAATTTTCTTCTTCATAATTCCACAATACATCATATAAATTGGGGATGGCAGGAATTTTGTGCATTAAAACATCTGTGACCCTTTCTTTTATTTCTGATTTTTCATTTTTAGAAATAAAATCTCTTCCGGATTTTTCTTTTTTCTTTTCAATTTCAATGGCCATATATTTTTGGATCAGTTTAGCCGGGATGGATTTTTTATCAATTCTAAGGGAAAATAGGAAATAGGTTCCAAACATAAAAGGGAATTTTTCAAAATCAGGATTATAAGGACTTTCTATTGGTGTCCATCCGGCTGAAATTTCATCATATTCACTCTCTATTTTTGGAATGCAATGTTTGATTAAACCTTTTTTTACCTCTTCCATTATAGAACCCTCAATTTTTCCATCAATATGATACCGGCTGACAGAATGTGTTGAAGAAATTAATCCCATACAGTTATCCTTGTTATAAATAGTTATTTTTATTATAAATATTATATTATTTCAATCAAATCTTTTTACCATATTTGAACAAAAATTAACAGGACAATCGCATTTAAAAACAAAAGTTTCAACGATTTCCTGAAACCCATGGAAACTGCATATTGTGGTTGGTTGAATTTCAATAAAAGAGGACTGACATATCAGATGAGAAGACCGGCATTCACTCTAAAAAAGGAGTTTGGCATACCAGTAATCCTTTTTATCAAAACAAGTTTAGTATTGCAAAATCAAACATATAAATCAAAATATTAAAAATGAATTATATTGCAAATTAAAAATTGGAGATACCATATTTTGTGTTTCATATTTTTTTAAAAAGAAGAGTCATTATTTGGTAAACGTATGAAAATTTTTATTTATAGAGGTTACGCGCAGATCTACCTGGCAGGATGCTGATGGTAAAAAAGACACTTTCTCCTTTGCCACTTGAAACATTAATTATCTCATTATGATACGGGAGAATATGTTTAAAAACGGCCCGTCGCTAAACGGTTCCATCTTTTAAAAAATACCCTCTTTTAAACAATACCATCTTCAAGTATGGGATTCTTCTCAAGTATTCTTGACGGATTGAAAATTCCAAGATCAAGAATTGGTTTTTTACCTGTTATCAACTCGGTGATATATCTTCCCACAGCAGGTCCCTGCTGCAATCCATGTCCGGAAAAACCATTGGCAAGATAAAAGCCTTTCAGATATGGCCACTCACCTAAAATGGCATTGGCGTCAAGTGTATTGACCGCATAAAGTCCGGCCCATCCTTTGATGAGTTTTAATGCTTCAAATGCCGGTGCAAAATTATACAATTCTCCCCATAATAGCTCAAAACGATCCTCATCCCAGGAAAAATCAAACCCAATGGGATCCTCTTCCATGGATTTGCCCATCAACAGAAGGCCACCGGTTTCTGATCTGAAATAGAATCCGGATGGCAAAACGGTCAACGGCAGGGGGCCTTTGAATTTAAATTCAGGCTTTACGGCAAACACCTGGCGTTTGGTAGGGTTTACCGGAAGCTCAATACCAACGGTTTTTGCCAGCCGAGCTGCCCATGCGCCTGTACAATTGACGATATGGGAAGAAAAAAATGTTCTTCCCGAAATGGTTTTTACCCCTTGAATGGTCATTCCGGTCCGTTTCCCCTTTCCACCGGTTATCAGCTCAGCCACTTCATCTTGCAGAAAAGAAACCCCCATGGATTTTGCTTTTGCTTTAAACCCCATCAATACAGCATAGGCATCGAAATGACCGTCCTCGGGACCAAAGGTACCACCCACAATGGTGTCTAAGTTCTCATAAAGGGGATATTCATCTCTTATTTTTTGGGTTGACCACCATTCAATGGCACATCCCAATTCTTTCTGCATGTCAAATGCTTTTCTGGCAGCAGGTTCGCTTTTTTTATCATAGAGAAACAGGTTACCTTCCCTGCGATAAAAAATAGCCGGTTTTGTTCCGTCAACCGCCATTTCATCTTCAAAATTTTCAAGTACTTTAAAGGCATATTGAGAAATCTGGACATTCTCTTTTAAACTGAATTGAATTCTGGCGTTGACCATGGATAGTGCGGTAGATGCTTTTTCATAACCCAGATCTTTTTCAATAACAAGCACTTTTAAAGATGAATCCGCCACCATCAGATGATATGCTGTGGATGAGCCCATAATCCCGCCACCGATAATAATAATATCAAAAATTTTATTTTTCATAAATCCTCCTTATGTCTGTTTTCTCACTTTTATTTTTTATTGACCGCATTATTCATATGTGGGTCTCCATAAGCTGCCACAAAAAGTTGCGTATCCAAAAATATTTCCTGGGGCCATCCTGCCGGCAGCTTTTCGGAATGATCACTAAAAGCCATTTCGACTTTGATATCCCGGGCACCGGCCTTTTGGGCCAAATTGATAATATAAGATCTCATATATTTTTCTGTGTAGATTTTGGCTGCTTCAAAATTGGGGAAATCAGCAAGCTTATCCGGTAGATGTGCACGATAAATCCGGCCTCCTTCCATCATTCGGATAACTGCCTGGCTTCGTTGGATAATGCCTGCAGTGGCAGCACCAAACGCATTTGCGACATGGGCATGTTCAGGAATAATCAATTCTGTATTCAAAATTAATGCTGCATCCGGCATATACGCTTCAACAGGCGCCCCTATGGCCACCAATGGTTTTTTTAGTTTAAATAAACAGGATAACTCCTCCTCGTCCTGATCGCTTAATGCGCGATTTAAAATAGCAGATGCTATGGGTTCTTTATCCCATTGCGGTAATCCTGTTTTGTTTTCCATAACCTTGCTCAAAATTTCCCTCACCAAGCCGGCTGATAATTTTTTAACCAGAGCAGAACAAAAAGCAATAACATCCATGCCAACCTGGCCAGCTAGAAGTTCTGCACCCAGACAGGAGGCCTCTTTATTCCAGATATCCATTTGCCCCAGAACATGCAACGCATCTGTGGGAGTAAATGCTGAACGATGCAGCAGATATTTTTTTTCAAGTTGTTCGATCCGTCTTTTTGTAACAAATTTTGTTCGATCCCTGGTAAAGGCCAACACTGGCAATGGTCCCTTTCCCATGCGGCATAGCAGCTCACTCTCTTCCGGCCCGAGGTGATTCAGCTGAGAGCGGCCGCTTATGATAAATTGTCCCGAGGTTCTTTCCCTGGTGTTTTCAGAAACCTGGCTTTTTAGAGCCGGTAGCACGCCTGGATGATCCGTTGCCAAAAGACAGAGGGGAATTGCACGATGGGGGCCGATACTGATGTTACCCTGGGTATTTATTTCAACCCGGCTGTCTCCTCCAATCCCCACTGTATGGATATCTGCGGCTTCCACCATGGTTCTTCTATGGCTGATATAGGCTCCTTCCGCTTTTATTACAGGTCGTCCATTTATAAGCAGGGCGATGTCTGTGGTAGTACCTCCCATATCCGCCACCCAGACATCCTTGCACCCTGTTAAATGGTAGGCTCCGACACTGCTTGCCGCCGGGCCGGAAAGAATGGTTTCAATGGGTCTTTCACTGGCCCATTGAGCGGGTACAATTGCACCATCCCCCTTCACAATCATAAGTGGTGCATCAATATTCAATTGCTCAAGCGCTTGATCAATATCTAAAATAAGATCTTTTATAAGCGGGATGAGTCTGGCATTGTGGCCAGCAGAGATGGCCCTGTTTACAGAATTCAGACGGCTGGTCAGTTCATGGGCACAGGTCGCAGGCAAACCGGTTAACTCTTTCACCAAGGTTTTGACACGCAATTCATGGTCAGGATTTCTTATCCCAAAATATCCAGATATCGCAAACGCTTCAACGGTTTTGCTTCGTGCCCGGATTTCTTTTTTGGCCACAGCCTCATCCAGAGGTGCCATTTCGTTGCCCTGTACATCATGACCACCGGTCAGCCATACAATGTCATCCGTGGCCATTTCCTCCATAAAACCTTGATCCCGAAGCAATTGCTCATTGTACCCGATGAGAAGTTTGCAAATGGTGGCCCCGCACCCCTCGGTGATTGCATTTGTGGCCAGGGTGGTTGAAAGGCAGACCATGCTGATGTCTTTGGAAGAAAATTGTTCAGAAATTTCATTAAGACATGAATCAATCGCAGAAAAAATTCCCTGAAACAAATTTTTTCTTGTTGTTATTGATTTGGCTGTAGCCACAATTTCTTTGGTGGTGCGATTCACAATAACGGCATCCGTATATGTACCACCTGTATCGACCCCTAGGGAAAGGCTCACCTTATATTTCCTGTAATTGTTTAGTCCGTAAAAAATTATCTCAAAGCCCTGTCTGATGGATATTTGCAGGAGGTTAAGCCTTTAGCATCGAAACAAATGTCCACCCAAAATATCCATAGAACAGGGCGGTTTCAAGCATAAAAGCTGAAAATTTCCTACATCCTTTTTGCCATGCCACCCCTGAACTATATATCAAAAATACCGTTTCTATGTGCTTTTAAATATTGCTTGCAATACCGGTCGTGGCCGGCCAGGGCTTCGGCTGCGATAATACTTGCCATCATTTTTTTATCCAAAGGATTCATAATGGCACCATCCAGGCCCTTTGAAATGGCCATGGACATAAAGGTCTGGTTTAAAAAATGCCTGTTCGGCAGGCCGTAGGAAATATTGGATAGACCGCATATGGTATGAATATTTTTAAAAGCAGAGTGAATTTTTTCCACGGTATTGATAAATGCCATACCAAAATTATTATTAACCGATAAGGGCTGCACCAGGGGATCCACAAAAATATTTTCTGTTTTTATACCATTTTTTATCAATGCATTCACAAGAAAATCAGCGATTTTCATTCGATCATCCATGGTTTCAGGCATGCCCTCATCGCTCATGCACAAGGCCACAATTTTTAAATCAGAACCGATAAGGATCGGCATGAGACTGTTATAACGTTCCTTTTCTAATGAAATTGAATTGATCATTGGAGTGCCTTTGTGCACCCCAATCGCCGCTTCGATGGCTTTTGGGTCGGGGCTGTCCAGGGTGCAGGGCAAATCCACAACCTCCTGTACGGTTTGAACCAGCCATTTTAAATATTCAGGTTCCCTGCCTACAAAAACACCCGCATTCACATCGATATAATCGGCTCCAGCCTCTTCCTGGGCTTTTGCGATCTTCTGGACCGCAATTTCATCTTTGGCGGTTATGGCTTCGCCTATTGACTTGCGACTGGCATTGATAAGTTCTCCTACAATATACATCTGTTGAGCCCTCCAACGATTCAATGATCTCCGGATAAATTGGAATAAAAGTCATATAAATTGAACAGAAAATGTGCTCACGAAATTTTATTTTCAGTCCTTTTTATCGTTAAGATGATATTAAGCGAAACCCATAATACGATCGGCTTCCACAACGGCAGTAGAGGCATCCTCCGCATACCCGTCCGCACCGATCTCTTCGGCCCATGCCCGGGTAACAGGGGCGCCGCCCACTATGATTTTTACGGTTTTCCGGATACCCGCTTCCTCAATGGCCTGAATGGTATTTTTCTGGCCCGGCATGGTGGTGGATAAGAGAGCGGATAAAGCAACGATGTCAGGTTTCAATTCGTTTATTTTTTCTACGATCGTATTTGCCGGTACATCTTTTCCAAGATCTGTAACATCATATCCAGATGCCCCCATAAGCAAGACCACAAGATTTTTACCGATATCGTGGACATCTCCCTTGACCGTTGCAATCAGCATGAGTCCTTTTTTTGAAATCGAGCCGTCCCCCTTGAGTTTGTCTTCGATTTTTTCCATGACATTGGTTACTATTTCACCACATCCGATCAATTCAGGTAAAAAGAGTTCCTCCTCGGCAAAGAGGTCACCGACTTTTTTCAAACTCTCAGTGAGGCCATCATTAATAATAACCATGGGATCGATATCTGCGCCTAATGCCTCTTCAACACTTTTTGCAACCAGGGCTTCATCCTGATCTATGACGCCCTCTATTATTTTATTTAAATATTCGTCTGTATTCATTTTATGGTCTCCTGATATATTATTTGTTAATTATGGCATCAAGTCTGTCATCAATATCATCGGGTAATTCCGGTGGAGTATATGTTTCCATCATTTTTGAATAATATTTTCTCGCTCTTTTACGCATGCTTTTTTCTTCCGGATCCTTATCCAGGGCCAGAAAACCCCGATCCATCACCTTGGGCAAAAACATCTCCTTTTTAAAGTTTTCCCGGGTATGTTTTGCCCTTATAAAATCTCCACCAGGCCCAACTTCCTTAAATACGGTCAAATCCAATGTTCTGTCGTTCACCTCAATGCCTTTTTTTACTTTTTTTATCCATCCGGCAATTTCACAATCAATCACCAGGGTTTCAAGACTGATGGCATTCTCGTCTGCAAAAAGTCCCATCCCCACAACCATATTGGTGTCGGCAAGGGCGGGTAAAAGTCCGGTTCCCATTTTTTCCATACCCAGCTGAACGTCAATGGATTTTGTATCGGCAAGAATGCCCCCGCCCCCGGAAGGCAGACCATAATATTTGGCCATCTGGGTGGTGCCGATGCGGAGCATTCCAAACTCAGGACCGCCGTGGGAGCATGTGGCTGCCCTCATATCAAGGATTCTTGCCCAGCTGGCGTAGATCAGAGGAACAGAGGGGTTAACCGTTTTTGCAAGGACAAAACTACTCAATAATTCCGCATTGGCCATAACCAGTGTTGATGCCAGGGTTGCAGGGGACGTTCCACCGCACATGGGGCCGGATTCAATAAAAAGTGGCAGGCCGTGTTTTGCACACTCAATAATCAGCTCGACCCCATCATTTCTAAAGTGGAGCGGGCTGCTTAATGTCACCAGTGTAGAAAAGAAAGGTCTTGCTTGAAGGGCTTCAAGGCTGCCTGCAACTTCTACGGCCATTTCAATGTTTTTCAAGCAATTTTCCCTGTTTTGTGCTTCAGCTATGAAGTGTTTTTTTGTATTGGTCAATAATATTTTTGTTTCTATGACATCGACAATGGAGGCCGGCACATCCGTGGGTGTTGCAGGAACCAATATGAAATCGGGGGGATCAAGAACATCTGACAGGCGGACGATATCCTTTAAATCATCGCAAATCACCTGGCGGTATTCATTTGTTTCAAAATCCAATACATTGGTGGCGATACCAACGGTACCATAATAGATATGATCTCCCCCTATTATAAGAGGCTCCCCTCCTTTGCGGTCATACAGACGAACACAGGATGAACACTTGGCCAGGGCTTCATTGATAACATGATCAGGGATTCTCACCAACTTTTTTTCCCTGTCAACCACGGCACCTGCTTTCTCAAACAGGTCCATTGCCTCTTCATTTTCCGCAAGCGTCCCTACTTCCCACAACAAGGCACGGGAAGCCTGATCAATATCCAACATCTCCCTGTCACTCAATATGTTTAGTTTGGGTTCCATTTTTAATCCTCCTGATCGAAATTTAGATTTTTGATTGTGCCTGTTATTTATGACACATAAAGCAACTCTCATACCATTAAAAAAATGTTTAAAAATATTAATGAAAATCAACCGGTTATAATCAAATGCACTGGTTTTTGGGTGAAAAGAGCAATGATATGCAAATATGATGGGGAAGTATTGCCCCAACAGCATATCGAGTTTTCGATAAAGGGCTTGCAATTCATTTGTTTTGGCGGTTCAGGGCAAACATGCCCGAAAAAGTCATTAATATGCCCGAAAACATATGAGGAGGGTATTTTTCAGATAAAAAGAGTTAGAAATAGCATGACGATGCAATTGTGATTAAATCAGTTGATAAAATATGAAATGGACAAGCGCCTGTCAAGGAAAAGAATCCCTGGATAAAGCATTGTAAATTTTCATTGTATCCGTGCCGTTCTGCCGTGATCTAAACAAACCCATGAAAGGCCTGAATATTAAGGCCATGTTCAACTTTTAACTGGCATAGGTTTTGCTTCATGAATTTTACTGAATGTGTCGTGACAAAATGCTATAAACAGACAAAAAGGAGGTTTTATGAATCCCTATCAACAAGGTGTAACCGATGAAGAATTTCATACCAATGACGGCCAGATGCTGGGCGGTGTTGCCATCGGAATTATTTTATTCGGAAAAGCCGGATATAGCTTTCCACCGGGAAGTGTGGAGAATGCCCAGACCTTTAAATATCCTGTTTTATTTCATGGTGTTCATGCCGCTTCAGTTGATTCAGTGGTGTCCCCGGAACTTGATCTGGATGTGACCTCCCAACTGGTGGAAGCAGGTCTGTACTTAGAACAACAAGGGTGTCGGGCGGTCATTGGTGCCTGCGGATACTTTGCGAATTATCTGCCCGAAGTCGTTGAAAAATTACATGTCCCTTGTTTTTTTTCCAGTTTAATGCAGGTTCCCATGATTTTAAACTCCCTTAGACCCGAACAGAAAATCGGTGTTCTCTGTGCAAATGGAAAAGTCCTAAAGACAGCACCAGTTATAGCAAATTGTGGAATTAATGACCCCTCTCGCTTGATTGTTGCCGGAGCAGAAAAACTCCCGGAAATGGAAAAAATATTGGCTGGTGTCGGACATTATAACACCCATAAACTGGAGCAGGGATTAATCAAACTGGCAAAGGATCTTGTCAAACAGAACCCGGATATTGGCGCGCTTTTATTGGAGTGTACGCTTTTCCCAAGCCATGCCTGGGCGATTCAAAAGGAATTAAAATTACCTGTATTTGATTTTTCCACATTGATTGACTGGGTACATTCAGCCGTCGTGCGCAAACAATTTTACGGATATATGTAAGCACAAGAGTCAAAACGTATTGAATACCTGAAAAAGAATGGTGCGGAAAAAGTTTTTTATCTGCCGGATAAGCTAAACCTTGAAATGGGAATACCTCTGATACTATAGTTTTTAAATTTTTTGAGTTCATAATCAAAGACGGGGATTAAAAAGAATAGATTTTTATCTGTGGGTGATCATATCAAGGGATTTAATTTTACGATAGAGTGTTTTGCGGTCAATATTTAAATGTTCTGCGGTTTTACCGCGATTCCACCGGTATTTTTCCAGTGTATTCAAAATGACCTTTCTTTCCAATTGAGCCATAATTTTATTCAACCCTATTGGAGTACTGGAAACATCAGTGCAAAAACGTTCATTTAAACTATTTCTCTTCTCTGATTCTTCATTGATGAAAACAATTTCACCAAGGGTTATATATTGATAAACAGCATTCTGAAGTTCTCTGACATTTCCAGGCCAATCATATCTTTGGAAGGCCTCCATTATATTATTCGGGATATTTATGTTTTTAGCCCCTTTGCCGGGATATATTTCTATGAAATGATCTATTAACAAGGGAATATCTTCTTTTCGATCTCTCAGGGGTGGCAAAAATATGGGTAAAATATGGATGCGGTAGTAGAAATCTTCCCTCATCTTTTTATTCTTAACCAATTCCTTTAAATTCTGATTGGTAGCAGCAATGATCCGAAAATTCGAGGTTTTTGCACTATTGCCGCCCACTGGTGTATATCCTTGGCCTTCAATGGCTCTTAAAAGCTTGACCTGCATACCCATGCTCATCTCGCCAAGCTCATCTAAAAACAAGGACCCTCCATTTGATTTGTCGAAATATCCGGGAGTGTCCGATATCGCCCCTGTAAAGCATCCCTTTTTGTAACCAAAAAATTCACTTTCTATAAGATTTTCATTTATGGCACCGCAGTTAACGGCGACAAAAGCGTTGTCTTTCCGGTCGCTTAAGTTGTGGATACTACTTGCGACCAATTCTTTACCCGTCCCTGATTCACCATAAATAATAATATTGGCATCATTTGAAGAAGAGTGTAATATCATTTCATAAACGGTCTGCATCAAATGACTTTTGCCCACAATATTTCCAAATTTATATCGGTCTTTAAAAGAATTTTTTAATTTGATATTTTCATTTCGAAGATCCAACTCAACTTTTTTCTGTTCGGTAACATTCGTGATAAATCCTTCCAGGGCGAGAAGCTTACCCTTATCAGAAAACACACCCTCTCCCTGTTCCCAAACCCAGATGATTTCTCCTGTTGCTTTTTTAACCCTGTAAATAAAGCTGTAGGAACGTTTCTCATCCAGTGCGGCAGCCACACATCGAAGTAAATTTTTTCGATCCCTGGGGTGTACCAGGTGTTGATATGCAGTGGTACTTTTGCCAATCAACTCAGAGGCCTTATATCCTAAAAGCTTGTAACATCCTTTGCTGGCAAACTCCATACTGTTTGTCGCATCAGCTTTACAGCGGTAAACCATTCCCGACAAATTCTCCATAAGTGTTGTAAGCTTTCGTGTACTCTCGGTTAACTCCTTCTCAAGTGTTTTATTTTTTGTGATATCAGCACATAGGGTTAACTTAGATATGGATCCATCGGAATGGAAAACCGGTGATGCCATGCAGTTAAACCATTGACCCGTTTTCGGATGTTCAAACTCCCATCGAATCGTTTTTCCTTTAAAAACATCCTGTTCCCTGCACCAGGAACAGATTTTTTCAAACCCGTATAAAGCACGATAACAATGCTGGCCCGTAATATCCTGACCCATTTGATCTATAACTTTTTGATTGACATATTCAATGATGTTCCGGGAGGAACAGACATACACGGGCCCGTCAAATGCACCTACAATGGCTTTAAAATAATTTTGTCGAATGATACCCATGTTAGTTTAATGTAAAATAAGTGTGTTTGGCTCCAAAACACGCGTGAATGTACGATTTAATCAGCCATAGGGTTTAAAGCGTTTCACAGTGTTCAGGTGAATATATTAATCATAATTTTTATCTCCTGTCCACAAAATATCTCCACATCAAAGCGTCCAATGATTAAGAAGAAGGCTTGAACCGCTCGTAAGCTTCTATGCTAAAGGCCAAATACAGGGGATCAAAATTAAAACTATCATACCCTGTATTCTCTTTTTCAGAAGTCGGCCCTTTTATGCGGCCGAATGCAGAAGATCACGGGTTTGCCCGTGGATGAATGAGCTTTTTTTCTATTCACATAAGCAGCATTCCAGAATGTGTGAATGGTCGGTCTATGACCGTATCAGTAAGGAACCCGGGCATTCCCGGGGAATATATTTTTGTACATGAGTACCGGTAATATAGGAGACTGCCTGTGATTTCAAAATAAGCAAAACAGGGAGAAGTCGTTTAGGGTGTTGAGCTCGATGGCTTTGGTTCGCGATGTAAGGTGGTTTGATTAAATTACAATTACGTAAAGAGTGTATAAAACACTGAATTTTCTTATATATTCAAGAGCTTGTCTTATCGAACATAATTATTGCCATCTATAAACAATTCTGTTAGATTTGGCATTTTTAATATAAGGATATAGATATGCCAGGATTACTACCCGATGTTGACCCAGATGGGCTTCTTGAATACTCAGTGGTTTTCACGGACCGCTCACTTAATCATATGTCAAAATCATTCCAAGGGGTGATGAATGATATTTCCACAACCTTTAAAAAAGTATACAATGCCAAAGCAGTCGTTGTTGTACCCGGCGGAGGCACGTATGCCATGGAAGCTGTGGCAAGACAATTTGCAACGGACAAAAAGTGTCTTGTACTTCGAAACGGCTGGTTTAGTTATCGGTGGACCCAGATTTTTGAAACGGGGAATATTCCTCAAAAATCAATAGTAATGAAGGCCCGTCCTGTTGAGGACGTAAAACAGGCAGCCTTTGTACCGGCACCAATCAAAGAAGTGGTGGCAAATATAAAAGACAACAAACCGGAGATCGTTTTTGCCCCCCATGTCGAAACCTCATCAGGTATGATGCTGCCTGATGATTACCTTTGCGCAGTGGCAGATGCCGTACATTCAGTTGGCGGTTTATTTGTTTTAGACTGTATTGCCTCGGGTGCCATTTGGGTGGACATGGAAAAAAACGGTATAGATATACTTATAACCGCACCACAAAAAGGCTGGAGCGGTTCACCCTGCAGTGGAGTGGTAATGTTAAACGCTCTGGCAAAAGAAAAAACAGAAAAAACAGTCAGTACCAGTTTTGCCTGCGATTTACTTAAATGGTTTAAAATCATGGAAGCATATGAGAACGGTGGACATGCTTATCATGCAACAATGCCCACAGATGCACTCAGGGTTTTTCGCAATGTGATGAAAGAAACAGAAAACTATGGTTTTGATAAAGCCTGTACAAAGCAGCTTGAGCTTGGCAACAAAGTTAAAGCGCTGCTGAAAAGTAAAGGTATAAAAATTGTTGCGGCCGAAGGATTCCAGGCCCCTGGTGTTATTGTTTGTTACACAGAAGATAATGGCATACACACGGGGAAAAAATTTTTGGAAACCGGCATACAGACAGCGGCCGGCGTTCCATTGCAATGCGATGAACCTGAAGATTACCAAACCTTTCGGCTGGGTTTATTCGGCCTGGACAAATTGCAGAATATAGATCGTACGGTCAAACATTTAGATGAGGCGCTGGACAAGGCCTTATAATTTAATCTGTGTTGTTTTTAATTAGCACCAGACACCATAGAATGTAACAGGAAACCGAATTTTCCTGTTACATTTTTTTCATTCGCTCTCTAAATCAAAAAATGCGGATGACGGGCGTCATTTAAAGATAAGCTTTTTTTCATCTCATGTTTTTCAACAGGTTCTTAAGTATCGAGTTTCTTTAATTATTTACTTATCCTGCCATTTGCTGTATGACTTTAAACTTATATTGGAGCTTTACTTTTTCACATTAATCTAAAAGAGGTACAAACTTATGAAAAAGAGAATGCAGACTATAGACGGAAATACAGCGGCAACCCATGTGGCTTATGCCATGAGTGAAGTTGCCACTATTTATCCGATAACACCTTCAAGCCCCCTGGGCGAAATTGCAGACAATTGGGCTTCCAAAGGCAGAAAAAATATATTTGGCCAGGTGTTAAACATAAAACAAATGCAATCTGAAGCAGGTGCGGCCGGAGCAGTTCATGGTTCGCTTTCTGCAGGAGCGCTTACATCTACCTTTACAGCATCCCAGGGCCTATTGCTTAAGATTCCAAATATGTATAAAATCGCAGGAGAGCTTCTCCCCAGTGTTTTCCATGTAACAGCCCGTGCGATATCCGCCCATGCCCTTTCCATTTTTGGTGATCATCAGGATGTCATGGCCGCCAGGCAGACCGGTTTTGCCATGCTTGCATCCAATTCGGTCCAGGAAGCCCAGGACCTTGCTTTGGTTGCCCATTTAGCCACAATAGAAGCCAGGATTCCTTTCCTTCATTTCTATGACGGGTTCAGAACTTCCCATGAAATTCAGAAAATTGAAATGATTGAATACGAGGATATGGCCGGCCTTTTTAACTATGATGCGTTTAAAGAATTTAAAAGCCGCGCAATAAATCCTGAGCACCCTGATACCAGAGGAACGGCACAAAATCCAGATATTTATTTTCAGGGCAGAGAAGCTGTCAACTCATATTATCTTAAAATTCCAGCCATTGTGAATGATTATATGAAAAAGGTCAGCGATCTGACCGGTCGTCAATACAATCTGTTTGATTATGTGGGACATCCGGATGCAGACAAGGTGATTGTTGCCATGGGTTCCGGTTGTGAAGCCATTGAAGAGTCCATCAAGGCGCTCAATGCCCAGGGAGAGAGATACGGGCTTGTAAAGGTTCGCCTTTACAGACCTTTTGACAGGGAAAGCTTTTTAAGAGCCGTTCCCTCAAGTATTGAAACCCTTACCGTGCTGGATAGGACCAAGGAACCCGGTGCCATTGGCGAGCCTTTATACACAGATGTTTGCACGGCATTCATGGAATATGGTGAAAGCCCGAAGATCGTTGGCGGCAGATATGGCCTCTCCTCAAAGGAATTTAATCCAAATATGGTTAAGGCTGTTTTTGACAACATGAAATCCATTCAGCCAAAAAACCATTTTACAGTGGGAATTGTTGACGATGTAACCCATACATCCCTTGAGGTTAAAACAGGTTTTCATCCGGCCCCCAAAGGAACCATTGCAGCCAAATTCTGGGGGCTTGGAGCTGACGGGACCGTTGGTGCTAACCAGAGCGCCATTGCAATCATAGGAGACAACACAGACAAGTATGCCCAGGGCTATTTTGCATATGATTCAAAGAAATCAGGGGGACTGACCGTATCTCATTTAAGATTTGGTGATGTGCCTATCCAGTCAACATACTTGATTGATAACTCTGATTTTGTGGCATGTCATAAATCCAATTATGTGGAACTCTACGATGTTATCAAAGGACTAAAAGATGGTGGAACCTTTCTTTTGAATTCACCCTGGTCTGTTAAAGACATGGAAAAAAATATTCCCGGTGACCTTAGAAAAACCATTTATGATAAAAAGATCAAATTTTTTAATATTGATGCGGTTAAAATTGCCGGAGAAGTCGGTCTTGGCGGACGGATCAACATGATTATGCAAACCTGTTTTTTCAAGCTTGCCAATGTTATCCCCGTGGAAAAAGCCATCAAACTTCTTAAGGAGGATATACAAGCCAAGTTTGGTAAAAAGGGCGAAAAAATTGTTTCAATGAATATGGAAGCAGTTGATAAAACCCTTGAGAACCTGGTTAAGATAAAGGTTCCGGCATCATGGAAAAAGGGTGTGAGAGAAGAAAAGGCAGAGGAAAAGACCACCGATTTTGTTGATAATGTCATGAAAAAAATCAATGCCCAGGGCGGAGACGATCTTCCGGTCAGTGTATTTAAACCGGGCGGGGTATTTGAACAGGGAACGGCCCAGTATGAAAAAAGAGGCGTGGCCATTGAAGTACCCGAATGGATTCCCGAAAACTGTATCCAATGCAACCAGTGTGCCTTTGTCTGTCCCCATGCGGCAATTATTCCCATTGTTGCCACGGACGAAGAATTGTCAGCTGCCCCTGAAAATTTTGATACCATTCAGGGCAAAGGTAAGGGAATGGAGGCGTTTAAGTTCAGGATTCAGGTCAACCCACTGGATTGTCAGGGCTGTGGAAACTGTGCAGATATTTGTCCGGCTAAAAAGGTTGCCCTTGAGATGAAATCTTTGGCCAGCCAGGTTGAAGGCCAGGTGGATAATCATAAATTTTCTAAAACAATACCATTTAAAACAGATATTCTTAAAAGGGAAACCGTTAAGGGAAGTCAGCTTTTTCAGCCCCTTCTTGAATTCTCCGGAGCATGTGCAGGATGCGGCGAAACACCTTATGCAAAATTGTTAACCCAGCTTTTTGGTGAACGAATGACCATTGCAAATGCAACAGGTTGTTCATCCATCTGGGGCGGGTCAGCACCGGCAACACCCTATTGCACAAATGCAGAAGGGGAAGGTCCGGCATGGGCAAGCTCCTTATTCGAAGATGCGGCAGAATATGGCTATGGAATGATGCTGGCTACACAAACCCGTAGAAATTCCCTGGCTGTAAAGGCCCGACAAGCCCTTGAAACCAAAATATCTCCGGAAATTAAAGATGCGTTAAAAGGCTGGATAGATGGAAAAGACGATGCCCAGGAGTCGAAAAAATATTCTTTTGCATTAAAAACATTGTTAAAGGATGAAACCACGGGTATTTTAAAGGAAATTTATGATGAAAATGATGTGTTTGTGAAAAAATCGCATTGGATATTTGGCGGTGACGGATGGGCCTATGATATAGGATTCGGCGGCCTGGATCATGTTCTTGCCTCAGGAGAAGATATCAATATCCTGGTCATGGATACGGAAGTTTATTCCAATACAGGCGGACAGTCTTCTAAGGCAACTCCCACGGGGGCCATTGCAAAATATGCTGCCACAGGTAAAAAGATAGGAAAAAAGGATCTTGGACGCATGATCATGAGTTACGGGTATGTTTATGTCGCCTCAATCTCCATGGGGGCGAATAAAAACCAGACCATGAAAGCCTTGCTTGAAGCGGAGAAATTTCCAGGACCATCTCTGATCATCTCTTATGCGCCATGTATCAACCAGGGAATTAGAAAGGGCATGGGAAAATCCCAGCTTGAAGGGAAGCTGGCCGTTGAATCCGGATATTGGCCGCTTTACAGGTATAACCCTGAATTGATTAAAGAGGGCAAGAACCCGTTTGTTTTGGATTCAAAAGCACCGGATGGAACGATACAGGAATTTCTTGGCGGAGAAACACGGTTTGCTGCACTTGAAAAGAGTTTTCCAGAGGAATCAAAACGTCTAAGGGCTAAAATAGGTGAAGAAGTAGCTGATAAATACACCATGCTTAAAATGATGGCCGATATCGGTAAAAATGAAAAATAGCATTTTATAAAAATATAAATCCGTTAAAAGGGCTGAAGCTTCCAATTTCAGCCCTTTTAATTTATATGGATAATGGTTAAAAAAAATTGTCTTTACTAAATATCTTGGTTTGTATATGGTTTACAGCAATTTTGTTAAATGGGTATTTACAGGAAGAAAACATGAGAAAAAGGGCCGAGAAAAAAAATATTTTTATTATTTTTATTGTGGGCATTCTTTTTCATTTCAGCTTAAATACAGTTGCCGCTTCAAATTCTGATCAAACAACGCATACGAACCAGACAATAGGCATCCCTCATATTAAGGTTGTAAAAGGCCTTGTAAAAAGAGGAGATACAGCATCCAGTCTGCTCAACGAATATCTTCCCCTAAAAACCATATATTCTATCAGCCGGCGCAGTACAGATGTTTTTCCTTTCACACATATAAGAGAGGGTCGGCCCTATAAGATTATTTTGCAGGAAAATAATCTTATAGGTTTTGAATATGAAATCAATCGAAAAGATCGCTTGGTTGTTAAAAAAGAAAAAGATATTTTTTCCATTAACCAGGTACCGATCAAATATGATGTGGCACTGGAGGTGGTATCTTCTACCATCACCACAAGCCTGTTTGATGCCGTGAGAAAATCAGGTGAACAAAACGAACTTGCACGAAAACTGGCAGATATTTTTGCCTGGGATATTGATTTTTTGAGGGATTTACAACCCGGTGACCAATTCAGGGTTCTCGTGGAAAAAAGATACCGGGATGGTATTTTATCAGGATATGGTGAGATTCAGGCCGCTTTTTTTACCAATAACGGGACTCTTTTTAAGGCCTTTTTGCATAAAACCGACAAAGGGGTTCCCAGATATTATGATGAGAAGGGAAAATCTTTACAAAAGGCCTTTTTAAAAGCACCCCTTACTTTTTCACGGATTTCGTCAAAATTTACCAAAAAAAGGCTTCACCCCATCTTTAAAGAGTATCGGTCTCATCCAGGAGTGGACTATGCCGCTCCCAGAGGCACACCCATAAAAACAGTGGGGGATGGTGTTATTAAGAAAATCGGTTTTAACAAAGGGATGGGAAATTATATAAAAGTTTATCATTATAATGGATATACCACCGAATACAATCACATGTCCAAGTTTGCCAGGGGCATGAAAAAAAACAAAAAGATATCTCAGGGGGACGTCATTGGATATGTTGGAACCACCGGATATGTCACAGGACCACATCTTGATTTTCGCATGAAGAAAAATGGAAAATCTGTGGATCCGCTCAAGCATAGACCACCATCGGCAAGCCCAATCAACCCCAATGAAATGAAAGCCTTTATCATAAAAACAAACCAATTGTCTGCAAAAATTCTTATGGCCCGAAAACCGGATTCCAACGATAAAAAGTCAAGTTAGAAGTTTAGGAAATTTTAAAATGACAAACCCCATTCGTCTCAAAGCGATCAAAGGCCTTAAAGAAGGAGATTCATTTAAATATAAAAAAAAATTTACAGAAAAAGAGACCCTTTTTTTTGGCGATATGACAAGGGATTATAATCCGGTTCATTATGATGAGAGATGGACAAACGAAAAAGGGTTCACAGGGCTTATCTGTCATGGCCTTCTTGTGGGATCCATGATATGCGAGTTTGGCGGCCAGGTGGGATGGCTTGCCACAGGAATGAATTTTAAGTTTATGGCACCTGTTTATTTTGGAGATACCGTTCAATGCCGCGTAACCATAACCAAAATTGATAAAAATAATCGGGCGGAAGCAGAAGCTGTTTTCATCAATCAGGATAAAAAACAGGTGTGTTCAGCTCACATGACAGGCCGGCTGCCAAAAGAAAAAGAAAAAACCATTCTAAACACCATGGTAAAAGAGGGTGATCCAACCAATAAACTGTCAGAAAAAAATTATTCTTTACAGGGATCCCCATAAAATATAAAAGCCTGGATAAAAATATTTCCATTAAAATTAGTCTGTTATAATGTTTCTACCTGCGATTGCCCTGCCATAAATCAGGGGTTTTTTTTGACGAATACCGGTTAGGTGGTTATACTCTTTTTTAATAGATTGAATCTCATCCAGTTTATTCTCGATTTCGTAACGGTCTTAATATGTGATATTTTATAGACAGCATTGATAACTGCCTCCGGTGTTTTTACTGAAAGGAGTCAAAAATGAAAGATCAGTCCTCCCAAGTATTCCTGCAGCGTGCCAGGGTAATCAACCTGATTAGACGAACGGCATTTATCTGTTTTGTCGTTGCTTTGGTTTATTCCCTTGCTGCTGTCGTTTATTCCACAAAAGTCATTTATAAGGTAAAGCTCAATTATGCTGTCATTTTAGAACAATTTGGGGGCAAGCGGCAGGCCATTACCGATGTTGGTTGGCATTACCGGTTACCTTTTTTTACACGCCTTGAAAAAGAAGTGCCACTGATGAACCAGAACCTCTATCTTGGCGGCAAAGCCCAGCCCCTGAAGATCATATCCAAGGAAAATGTGGCCCTCTGGACATCTGCGCTCATGACCTTCAAAATTAAGGATTTAAAGGTCTGGGGGATTGAAAACCTGTTTCCCGAAATTTTGCTGCAGGGCGATTTTGACGGTATTGCCAAAGATACCCTGCAGGCCCAGGAGGTCAACAAACTGATCAGTGAAAGGGAAAAAATCAAGGAAGTGATATTTCAGGCTTTGAAAAATCGTCCCATCAATAAAGACGGCCCGACCATAGAAGGCAAATACGGCATTGAAGTGGTCAGTTTTGTTCTCAACGAGACCCGGTTTGGAGACAAGCTGGTTGAAGCCACAGAAGAAAAAAAGCGCCGACAGCTTATAGCTGAGGCAGAAAATTATGCTGCCGACCAGGAATCCGACCGGATCAAAAAGCTGTATAAGGCCTATTTAGAAGGCATTCGATCCCTTCACCTGGCATTGGGCGGTACTGAATCTGAAACTGTTCATCCGGCCCTTCTGGCGTTTTTATCACAGCAGAAATGGGCCACGGCCTATGAAAAGAACCAGACAGACCAGAAAACTTTTGTACTCCACGGTTCAGATACATCACCGGCCTTAACCCTGCCCTTTCCGGGAAAAGACCCCACAGTCCCGGAACCCCGGCAATAACCCCAACAACAGAATCAATTAATGCCAGGAGAAGGGTATGGCCAGACGAACCACAAAAGAAAAAACATTCATCCGTCTTCCCGAGGAATCCATCCAGAGAATACAAGTCCTGGTGGAATCCTGGACATATGATACCAAAGCATTTGTACGGTCCAGGCTGAACCAGTACCGGCCGAGCCACCCCCTTGTAACCATGGTGAAAGCAGCCTTTTTTTTCCTGTTTTTTATGAGACGGAAGACAAAAAAGATGAATGTACTGAATAATCCTGAAGTGCTGCGGGACTGGAAAAAACGGTTTTTATACTCAGGTGAAACCAATCCGGGTGCATCCTGGAACGCGATTATCGAAAAGGAACTGAGCCGGGCAGAGTACAAGTACCTGATTGCGGTCCTGGATAAGGAACTGACCGATCTTCATGTTCCGGTGGAGCTTCGGGAAATCTTTGATAAAATTTATCGGGCCCATATCCGTAAAGAGCATATTGAGGATCCAGATGTTCCCAAAGCGCCCATTATGCTGGTTGAAGGCACCTCAGGCAGTGGTAAAAGCGCCACTGTCCGCGAAGCATTGGAAAAGGTGGTCTTTAAAAATGAGGTCATTCCCACGGTGGACTGGCGAAAGAAAAAAGAAGAAATCCTGGCCAAACACGGACTATTTGAAACATTAGAAGATGTTGATCCTGAATTTGCAATGAAAATCGCTAAAAAACGTAAACAGGCCTTTTATCACAGTCTTTCCCGGATTCCTGTTCTGCGATGGATATTCAAAAAACGGATCATGGAAAACCTGACCTATTTTGAAGAGCGCGGGATCAGTGTAGATGCGTCTGTTATAACCCCCAACGACTACCAGACATCCCTGGCAGGAGAGCCGGGTAATTATTTTAAACGGGCCATGGGACACCCAAAGGTTACTTGTATCCGTCATATTGAAGAGGCCCATTCCGCATTTGGAAAATCCGAGAGTATCAATGGCACAGGTGTGGAAAAACAGCAGAGAACCCTGATAGACAGCTCAAACATTGTTCTGGACGAGATAATCGATGGCCGCAGGGACTGTATCCTCATAGCCACCAGTGACCAGACACACCGGTTTGAATCCACCATTTACAGGCGGTTTGTTGAAAAGGGCTGCATCATCGATATTTCCAAGTTTTGGATGAATGCTGAAAATCTTAAAACCATCATCTATCTGGAGATCAACCGGCATCAGATCCCTACAAAATATACCGAAGATTCTGAGCAGCTGGACAGGGCAGCGGAAAAAATCTATGAAATTTTCAAGGAACGCAGTCTTAAAATCAGTCCGGCCTACGTCAGAAAACTGATCGAATCCATCATCCATATCCGCGGCGACTTTATCCTTGATTTTTTAAACTCCAGTATTCTGATCCGGAATGCCTTCCAGCTGGTGGCCAAAAATGTCTATGGTGAACTCTATAACAAGGTGGTTGACAAAATGGACCGAAAGGTCGGCTGGGATGATTATGTAGGAGCCATTAAGGATAAGTTCTCTGAGATGGCCAACAACTGTTTTAATTATGGCATCAGTGAAGACAAGGGGGTCGTTTTAACCGGTCCGCCCGGCAGCGGCAAAACCTTTCTGGTGAGAACCTGGCTGTCTTCCAACCTCAAAGTTCATGACATTGCAACAAGCCCCTCTGCCCTTCAGGATCCTTCAAGCCCGGTTCACGGGGCTGTGGCCAACCTGGAAAAAGTCTATGATATCGCCAAAATGATTGCGCCCACTGTCATTTTTTTTGATGAAGGGGATGCACTGGCCCCGAGACGGTCTGCAACGGGCGGACAGCCGTCCGATGCGTTAACTAATAAATTTTTAAACATCATTGACGGAGAAATTCCTTTGAACAAGGTATTCACGGTGCTGACCACCAACCGACTCGATATTCTGGATCCGGCCCTAATCCGGTCCAAAAGGCTTAAAACCCTTGAGATATCTGGCCATATGAGGCAGAAGGATATCTTTGATGTCATCAAAAAAAGATTTGACGAAACCCCGTACAAGCTTAATTTTCAAGTTGAAAAGGTCATTGAAACTGCCCAGGGAATCTGCAATACACCGGCTGACTATACCTCCTTTACAGAAAAAGCCATTGCACTTTGCAGCACAGAGTTCAAGGTATTAAAAAAGCTGAGGCTTTTGAAAAAATCAGGCGAAGCGGAAAAGCGAGAGTTCATCAAGCTCAACTTCAAAACCATCATCGGCATCCTGGATGCGGTGGAAGCACCTCCCCTGATAAAGGTCAAGATCAAGAACAATATAAATAATTTTGTAAAACATTATGACCAGATCCTGTCTAATGTGGATGATATTCTGACTGAAGCAGATTATCCTCTGGTGGAATCCCATCTTAATTCTGCCCGAAGGGAAATCTCCCAGAGTCCGGTAAGAAAAGGGATGATCCAGTTAAATGAATTTTTGGAGACCGAACTGAGTCAGGAACCTCAGGTGGGGTTTATCATCGGTGTCGGGGCCAATGATGTCAGCGGCATTCTTTTGCCGATTGCAACCAGCCTCACCGGACGGGTGGAAGGCTCCTCACCCATTATTGTAACCGGTGCCGTTTCCACAACCACTGAAAGTTCGGCCCAGATGGACATGGCGGTCCAGATGACAAGACAGTCTGCCCAGGAAGCATTGACCATGGTGAAAAACTATATCCAGGAACTGGATCCAGGTCACAGCATCCCATGGTTGTTCAGAGATTTTCTGAAACGGTATTCACTTCATCATCAACTGCTGTCGGCCTCTTATAATGTGGGCGGCCCTTCTGCCGGATATGCCCTTGCTTTAAACACACTGTCCGCCCTTTTGCGGCTGCCCTTGTGCATTGATTTTGGCATCACGGGTGCACCCTGGACCAAAGGGGTACGCAAAGATGAGGTTGGTGGATCGGTTATCATAGGCGGTCATCGTAAAAAGACAGAAAAAGTCCTGCTCTACCTGAGGCGGATGTATATGCCGCTTCAGAACTACCGGGATCTGGAATCGGAGTTCTTAATGAGTTATTGGGAACGGGACAAGGATATTATTGCGGTCAATCACTTTGCCGACCTGATGCCGGAGGTGTTATCTCTGGATGAAGAACATAATAAACAGCGTGAAAACCTGATCACCATGCGTATCAAACTTAAGAGTGAAAAATATTCCGCCAGACAGAGAACTCAAGGATTAAATGAAAATATTATTGAAACCAAAAAAGAGATGCGTCACCGGGCAGAGTCTGAAATTGTAAGACGGGTGAACGCTATTAGAAATTACTTGATGGATCCTGATCAGGAAAAATACATTTCCCATGAGCAAATTTTTAGAAATTACATATCCTGAATGCGTTCAATATTGAGCCGTTTTTTTCGCCCCCAGGAAACAACTGAAAATTATTCATAAAATGGATACTCTTTTTTAAAGAACCGCCTTTTTTGCTCAAGCATTTACAACACAGATTCTTTTATAATTTATATTTTTTTTCAGACCTCACTGCAATGGTTTTATACTTTCCAGACAGCCAGTTTTCAAGATCTGAACAATACCATTTTGAAAATCTGCGATCAGAAGGGCCTCCTGCCATGTTGGTGTAAATTTCATCAACGGCAAGATCAATAACCATTCTAAAAGAGGGGGCAAAAGTGGTTTGTCTGCCTGCACTCTCAAAAATTTGCCCTTGATTCGGGGTGGCAAGACTTCCGGAGAGTGTTATC
>CAYVZG010000061.1:0-27749 GCA_964455805.1 uncultured Desulfobacula sp. | reverse complement strand
CTTTAAGACGTTTGAAGAGGCCATCATTCTGGATTTTTTTCTTCAATATTCTTAATGCTCTTTCAACATCGTTATCAATAACCGTTACTGTAATTTCCTTCAAAAAACATCGCCCCTTTCATAGTGTATTTAAATATCTGAATATTTATAACCGAACTATGTAACAAACTCGTGTCTTAAAAGCAAGGAGAAATTAAGATCTCTCTACCTAAAATTGGAGACTCAAAGGCTTAAAAGTTAGTGTTCAATCCAAAGAATCTATAGTTTGGAAATCAACTCTGCTGTAACTTCCGGTAGTGCTTTTTCTCCGGCCAGTGTGAAGTATTTGACTGAGTCATCTTTGGCAGCCACATCTTTGAAATAATAGGAAGATGCAAGTGTGCCTGTGTCTGTATCATAATAAATGGAGTGGCGTTTATCTATAGCCGCTTCATCCTGGTCATCATCACGTTTGGTTAATTCTCCACCGCAAATTCTGCACTTATCACCATCTGGTTTAATGGCATCGATAAAAATATTGTTCGGGTGATTGTTGTCCTTGACGCAAAGGCGGCGCCCCATGATTCTGTTCTTGGCTATTTCTCTATCAAGAAGCATTTCAATGACATAATTGAGTTTGATTCCTGCTTCTTCCAGGGAAGCATGAAGTTTTTCCGCCTGGACTTTATTTCTGGGGAATCCATCCAGAAGCCACCCGTTTTTGCAATCATCCTGTTTTATTCTGTCAAGAACCATTGGAATTGTAATATCATCGGGAACCAGATCACCTTTATCAATATATTCTTTGGCTTTTTTGCCCAGTTCTGTCCCGCCTTTAATGTTTTCGCGGAAGATAGCGCCGGATTCAATGTGAGCAAAATTATATTTGTCTTTCAGGATGGATCCCTGGGTTCCTTTGCCGCTTCCGTTTGGTCCAAAAAATAAAATGTTCATTAAAAAAATTCCTTTATAATTATTTTATGTAAAATTAAGACAACTTTTCTAATTATAAGAGGCATTTTTATTTGTCAAGGTTAAGAAGCCCTAAAGCTTTTCCATGGTTTGAATTTTTTTTAAAAAATATAGTACAGGTTGGGCCAATTCCTTTATAAATTAAGAATAGCCTTGAATGTCAGAATGGATATTGTTATGAAAGGGTGACAGAAAAAATCACATGAAATTTATGAATTTTTAAGACAAATATATATTGAGGACAAGGGAGGCGCCATGACAGAGTTAATTGATGTCAGAGCAAGAGAAATACTTGATTCCAGGGGTAATCCAACGGTTGAGGTGGATGTTGTTTTAGCCTGTGGAGCAGAGGGAAGGGCAGCGGTTCCATCCGGCGCCTCAACCGGTACAAGAGAAGCCCTGGAACTAAGAGATAAATCTGAAAACCGTTTTTTAGGCAAGGGTGTTCTAAATGCGGTTGCCAATGTAAATGAGGTGATCGCACCTGAGATTATTGGATATGATGCCATGGATCAGGCTGGCCTTGACAGAACCATGCTGGATATTGATGGCACGGAAAATAAATCAAGGCTTGGTGCAAATGCTGTCTTAGGCGTGTCCATGGCTGCTGCAAGGGCGGCGGCAAAGGCTTGTGAAATGCCTTTGTACCAGCATTTGGGTGGGATTAATGCAAGATTGCTGCCTGTTCCGATGATGAATATTATCAATGGCGGAGCTCATGCGGCAAACAATCTGGATATTCAGGAATTTATGATTCTTCCCTTTGGTGCAATTTCTCTTACTGAAGCGGTTCGTATGGGTGCTGAGACCTTTCACCACCTTGCAAAGATATTAAAGTCAGAAGGATTGAGCACAGCAGTGGGGGATGAAGGTGGGTTTGCCCCAAATCTTAAATCCAATGAAGAAGCCCTGGAATATATCATCAATGCCATTGAAGCGGCAGGTTACAGGCCGGGTAAAGATATCGGCATTGCCCTTGATGCAGCTGCTTCAGAATTTTACAAAGATGGCAAATACATATTTGCCTCAGAAGGTAAGGAACTTTCTGCCATTGATTTGATTGACTATTATGAAAAGTTGATTAATAAATATCCATTGTACTCCATAGAAGACGGCCTTGCTGAAGGAGACTGGGACGCATGGGGAATCATGACTCAAAGACTTGGACATTCCATACAGATCGTGGGTGATGATATATTTGTAACCAATCCTGATATTTTTCAAAAGGGGATTGAATTGGGAATTGCAAATTCAATCCTGATTAAATTAAACCAGATCGGTACTGTCACGGAAACGCTTGATACAATTCAAATGGCCAAGGAATCCGGTTATACAACAATTGTTTCACATCGATCCGGGGAAACAGAAGATTCTTTTATTGCGGACCTTGCCGTGGGCATAAATGCAGGCCAGATAAAGACAGGATCAATGTCCAGGAGTGACAGAGTGGCTAAATATAATCAACTCATAAGGATTGAGGAGATGCTGGGAGACAGCGCATCATTTCCTGAAAACCTTTTTGTATGATTTTAAATTTGCAAATTAATTTGGGATTTATGAAAAAACGAATTTCATTTATTTTTTTAATATTGTTTTTTGTCCTTATGAGGGGAATGGGTGAGGCTTTTGTGCCCCAGGCGCCTCATCTTCTGCACCTTGTAGTGGAAAAGATCAAACAGCCTGTTGGTATTGAAGTCTTTCAGAGCAAAAAGATTATGAATGACGAGGGTAATGAAAAAGAATATATAAAATTAAATGAAAAATTAATATACGAATATCCAAACAGGATCAGATCTGAAATTATTTCTGATAATATAACAAGCTTTAGTGTTGAATCTGATTTCCGATTTATAAAAGTGGTGGATGGCGCTATTGTTTCCCAGGAAAAGCTTTTGGTGGATCTGTATACGGATATCCTTTTTTCTCGCGATTATGAAAGTTTTTTAAATCAGATTAATCTGGCAGGTATTGATACGGACAAGGTCACTTTTCAAAGATATAATGATATCATTTGTTATGTAATAGGCGATCCTCTTTCACAGGGAAAACCTTTTTCAGGGCTATGGATAGAAAAAGATACTATTTTCCCCATAAAGTATGTGGTGGAAAAAAATGGTTTGATGGTTGAAATTTTGTATCACAACTGGCAACGGGTCAGCAGAACATGGTATCCGATGAAGGTCAGCATTTTTTTAGACAACCAATTATTTGCCATGGTTGAAGCGGGAAGCATCAGATTAAAATCAGGGGCTTCGCCGTCTTTATTTGATATCGATTATATCAAACGGCTATATCCTGTAAATGATATTGATCCCTTAGACGAAAATTCAAAGCAGGTCAATGAACTTGACAAACGGTTGGAAGATTTTAGAAAACTATATGAATAACTTTAAACAAGAGAGGAATAATGGCTGAAAATACCAAGTATATTTTTGTTACCGGTGGTGTATTGTCATCTTTAGGCAAAGGTCTTGCGTCTGCTGCCATAGGAATGCTTCTGGAAAGCCGCGGTCTGACGGTCACCATACAAAAACTTGATCCCTATATAAATGTTGATCCCGGAACAATGAATCCGTTTCAGCACGGAGAGGTGTTTGTTACAGATGATGGGGCGGAAACAGATCTTGATTTGGGCCATTATGAAAGATTCACCCATGCTAAGCTGGGTAAGAATAATAATTTTACCACTGGCAAAATTTATGACCAGGTAATTACCAAAGAACGTAAAGGAGAATATCTGGGTGGAACCGTGCAGGTTATCCCGCATATCACAGATGAAATAAAGAGAAGTATCTGCCTGGTATCTGATGACGCTGATGTCATCATTATAGAAATAGGCGGCACTATTGGTGATATTGAATCTTTACCTTTTCTGGAGGCCATTCGGCAGTTTAAAACAGATGTCGGCCCCTCCAATGTTATCTATATCCATCTCACCCTTGTTCCATATATTAAAACCGCCTGTGAAGTAAAAACAAAACCTACACAACACAGTGTTAAAGAACTGAGAAGTATCGGTATTCAGCCGGATATCCTTCTTTGCAGAACTGAGAGCTACCTGTCCCAGGATATCAAGGCAAAAATTGCTCTTTTTTGTAATGTGGGTGCTGATGATGTGTTTACGGCAAAAGATGTGGACTGTATTTATGAAGTCCCGCTGGTTTACAATAAAGAGGGGCTTGGTGATAAAATATTAAAAAAGCTGAATATCTGGGCCCGGGCACCGAGGCTCGATGAATGGATAGAAGTGGTTGACCGCCTTAAAAACCCCAGATTTTCAGTGAATATTGCCATAGTAGGAAAGTATGTCGACCTGACAGAAAGTTATAAAAGCCTGAATGAAGCTCTATCCCATGGAGGCATATCCAATGATGCCAGAGTAAATCTCCAATATATTGATTCAACAACCCTCACAGAAGATAATGTTGTAGAAATTCTCTCCAAAAGCGATGGCGTTCTCGTCCCTGGCGGATTTGGCTCAAGGGGGATTGAGGGAAAAATTATTGCAGCTAAATATGCAAGAGAGCATAAGGTACCCTATTTTGGGATCTGTCTTGGAATGCATATGGCTGTGATTGAGATTGCAAGGAACCTTCTTAAACTTGACGATGCAAACGGTCAGGAATTTGATCCATATACGCCATATCCTGTTATTTACCTTATGAAAGAATGGTATGACGAACAGACGAAAAAAGTTGAAAAACGGGATGAAGATTCTGATAAAGGCGGAACCATGCGTCTAGGCGCATATCCGTGTCAACTTGTTCCTGATACCTTTGCCATGGAAGCGTATAAACAGGAAGAAATTTCAGAGCGCCACAGACACCGCTTTGAATTTAACAATGAATATAAAGACAGATTGGTTGAGGAGGGCGGGCTGATTATCAGCGGTACTTCTCCTGATCATGAACTGGTTGAAATCGTTGAGATCAAAGATCATCCCTGGTACCTTGGATGCCAATTCCACCCGGAATTTAAATCAAAACCACAGAATCCACATCCATTGTTCAGAGAGTTTATCAAAGCATCCTTAAAGAATGCTAAGAAATAAATCCGGACGATCTAAAAGCAAAGAATTAAAGACAGTATACGGGTCAGGCTTTCCTTACAGGCTCAAAAATGTAATAGGGAATGCCTGACCTCTTTATTTTTGTTTATTATATTGCTCTATCAGGTTTTCATAACGCTCTATTTTCTTCTGGTAATCTTTGATTTCAATATTCAACTGGGCTGCAAGGGCATTATATTCCTTTTCATCAAGATGGTTTTTTTGTTCAGACAGGGCCCTATTTTTTTGGGCAAGTGTTTTAAATTCACGGTCCAGTACAAATTTTATTTTTGTAAGCATATCAGGTGTGATTTTTGTCTTGTCATTTATCGGCTTTTTTTTAGTTGTGGTTTTTCCTTCAGGACTTAAAATACGTTTATGTTTACTCAGATCTGGCCGAAGGTTTTCAGGAACCTTTGAAATATCGTCTGTGTAGTGTTTTAAACCATTTTTATCAATATAATGATAATATTCAGCTGAAACAAAAACAACATTCCCAATCAGCAATATATAAACAAAGAAAACAAGTTTAAATTTCAAATAATCCCCTCCTGAGACCTTTTAAAGGGTTGAGAACTGTGGTAGCCTCTTAATAAAAATGATAATGAAAAGGGTTATTGAAGGAAAAGGGCCTATAGAAAAACCAATCCCGCAATAACAACCAACACCAAAACAACCACAATGGCAAGTCCAATCATTACAGGCGAAGTTGATTGTTCAATTATGATACCACATTTTGGGCACCGTTGTTTTAAATTGATCAATTTTTCAGAACAATTCGGACAGATTTTTATTCCCATGATTTACTCCGGCTATAATTACTGGTCGAATATTTTTTATCAAAATCGTTTATTGAATTGATATTCAAAATGATACCCTTTATAAATAAAGAGGGTTCTATAAAATAGAATTTATAAAAAATATGCACAGGTGACAAGAAAATAGAGTATAATACAAAAGAAAAGTTTCATAAAACAGGATAAGTCAAATGGAGTTAAACATCACAATTGAGTGTGGAAACATTAAACTTGAGGGCAGTTTAAGGAAAAACACATCCCCATCTGCAGTGATTGTCTGTCATCCCCATCCGCTTTATGGCGGGAATATGGACAATCCAGTGGTCATGACCATAGCAGATTCTTTTTTTGAAAAAGGGTATACAACCCTGAGGTTTAATTTTAGGGGAACCTGCAATAGCTCAGGAATGTTTGATAATGGAAAAGGCGAACAGGATGATATAAGGGCCGCAATTTCATGGCTTAAGGAAAACGGGTATCAAAAAATTAGTCTTGCCGGATATTCATTTGGTGCAAAAATCAATGCTATGATTGTTTCAAAGGGATGCGAAATTGAAGACCATATCATGGTGTCTCCGCCTGTGGGATATATGAGTTTTGACGACATAAAAAAAATATTTTCAACAGGTTTGATTATAACCGGTGCCAACGATGAAATAGCGCCATTAAAATTGATTCAGGAGCATATCAATCAATGGCAAATAGATCCCAGGTTTGAGATTATAAAAGGTTGTGACCATTTTTATTCAGGCTGTCTGCCCAAGCTTAAATCAATATTGACTGATTACCTGGCCCCTCAATAAAAAACCCGTTAAACGATTGTGTATTTGCCTGAAAAGTCAGCGTAAAATGCTCTTATTAATGTCATATCGGCATTAATATCACCCGAAGGTTCAAATATCGGACCGACCCCTGCAATTTTTAATTTGTAATCAATAAAACCAAGTACGATTGGAATTTTTGCCTGATTGGCAATATGATAGAACCCTGTTTTCCATTTTGTCACTTTTTGTCTGGTACCAGAGGGCGCAATGGTGATTATCAATTCTTTTGAATGTTCAAAGGTTTTAGCCAGAGATTGAACAATATTACCTTTTTTTGATCTGTAAACGGGTATGCCGCCAAGCCTTTTTAACAGTGATTTAAAAGGCCACCTGAACAGGGTATGTTTTCCCATCCAGTGAACATTTACTTTAAATTTAAAAACAATTAATAAGAAAAATACAAAATCCCAGTTTGATGAATGGGGTGCAGCTATCAGAATATATTTTTTGATGTCCGGGATTTTCCCTTTGGGTTTCCACCCCATGATAAAAAGGCAAAAACTTGCAAACCAGTAAAAAACCCATCGCAATATAACATTATTCATTAATGTCGGACTCAAACCACTTCCAATAACAGAATAGAGTAAAAAAACTTATCATAAATCTAATTGGTGTAGAATGAAAATGTGATGTTTGGATTTTTACAATATTAATACAAATGATATGGAAGGCAGGAGATTATTTCATATGGGAAAAAAATATGACCACGTCTTTATGGTGAAGTGTAAGGGCAAAAATTAAAATAAGGCAAAAATAAGATAAAAGTTTATAAAATAAGTCAAAAATAAGATTTATGACCTCGATAGTTAAATAATCTTAATAATTTCCTTATAAAATAAAATAATTACTTGACAAATATTTGTGAATTCTATTAATCTGGAAAACAATAGGATCTTAGATCTTGTTTTACGACTTTATTTTAATCATTTAAACTGAGGTTGTCTGTTTGTCTAAAAATTATAAGCATTATTAAACGGATATATTTAAGGAGGAAACCATGCCAATCAAAGAAAATACCCTTATTCTTGACGGTTATACATTAACTATTGAAGAATTGATGAGAGCCGGTAATGATCTCTCGATAAAAGTTGAAATTGACGAGAAGAACTGGCCAAAGATTCGTGATTGCAGAGATTTGGTCGATAAGTGGGCCAATGAAGAGAGGTGCATTTACGGTGTTAATACAAGCTGCGGTGGTTTGGTTGACTACCTTCTACCCAAAGAAAGAGATAATGATTTTCAGAAAAATCTGGTGAGGAGTATCACCACTCAGGTGGGTAAACCTTTTGAAGATACGCTTGTCAGGACCTTTATGATCGCCAGGGCCAATTCGCTTTGTCGCGGTTTTTCCGGTATTAAGGAAGTCAATTTAAAAATCTATCTGGAAATGATCAATAAATGTGTCTTCCCCCTGGTTCCCAGGAAAGGTTCTCTGGGTACCAGCGGTGACCTTGGGCCGCTGGGCTGTATAGCAAGTGTTGCCTTTGGTGAATGGAAGGCCAATTATGATGGCAAACTCTTACCGGGCAAAGAAGCCATGGCAGCTGCCGGTATAGACCTCATGCATCTGAATGCCAAAGAAGGACTGTCCTTGATTAATGGTACGTCCGGTATGGTGGGACTTGCCTGCACGGTTATCACAGAAGCCACCAATACATTGAAAAATTCAGATATTATCGCCGCCTTTGCCATTGAAACATTAATGGGCAGATTTAATCCGTTTGATCCCATCGTTCACGAGCAGAAATACCATCCTGGCCAGTATGCGACTGCAATGAATCTGACCAAGCTTCTCAAGGGAAGTAATTTGGCCATTGATGAATTGGAACTATCTTTAAAATTGCAATCAACCTTAAAGGAGCACAAAGGCGTTGCTGTGGCGGATATTCCTGTTGAAGATGCCTATTCAATCCGCTGTACACCCCAATTTGTAGGTCCGACCAAAGACTCTTTACAAAATGCCCATGAGGTTCTTTTACGGGAACTTAATTCCAGCAATGACAATCCATTGATTTTCACAGATCTGGATACATTTTTCCATAATGGTCATTTTCATGGTCAGCCCATATCCTTTGCAATGGACTGCCTCGGGATCTCCATGGTCAATGTTGGTGTTGTCAGTGACAGAAGAATAGATCGCTTCATGGATGAAGCACACAGTACTGGGCTTCCTCCTTTCCTTTGTAAAGAAGATACAGGTGTCCGCATGGGTCTGATGGGCGGACAGTTTATGACAACATCTCTTGTGGCAGAGAACAGAACACTTGCAGTTCCGGCATCTATTCAATCCATTACATCCACAGCTGATTTTCAGGATATTGTCAGTTTTGGTCTGATTGCGGGAAGAAAGACCCGGAAAATTGTTGAAAATACCAACCATATCCTGTCTTTTGAACTGCTTTGTGCTGCCCAGGCAGCAGATCAAAGGGGAGTTGACCGACTCAGCCCTGCAGGTAAAATCATGTATGATGCGGTTCGTGAAACCCTTGATTATATGGATAAAGACAAGGTTTACATTGATGATCTGGAAGACTTGAAGGCCAGAATTGAATCCGGTGAATTTGTAGAAAAGATAGAAAAAGAGGTTGGTGAACTCTTGATTGTTCATACTAAAGAATAATTAAAAATCTCAAATTTCGATGGAATCGGTCATCGGAAGGGTCCGGCTTGAGCTATGCAAGACGGACCCCAATCAACACTTAATAAGGATGATACCATGACTTATGAACAGCAAATTGAAAAGACAATAGCAGATGCGTATATGGAAAAGTTTCCTGTTTCCAAATCACATCATGAAAAACTGATCAATTATATTCCCGGTGGTGCAACCCGAAGCTTAAGTTATTTTAAACCCTATCCCATACATATCGATTACGGGCAAGGTGCCTTTGTATACACCCATGAAGGTCATAAGCTTTTTGATGTGACCAATGCCTATGGTGCCATTGTCCATGGGCATGGTGATCCGGATGTTGTGAACTCGGTTCAAGAAGGTATTACAAAAGGCTCCCAATATTCCACCCCTACAGACGGACAGTATAAACTAGCCAAACTGTTATGTGAAAGGATACCCGGGTTTGACAAAGTCAGATTTGTAAATTCAGGAACAGAAGCCACTTTGTTTGCCTTAAGAACGGCCAGGGCCTATACGAATAAAGACAAAATACTGAAAATGTCCGGCGGGTTTCATGGTACTCACGATTGTGTGGCAGCATCCACAAAAAAGAACGTCATAACCGCAGGGATACCTGCGGGTATGACCCAGGATATGCTGGAAGTCCCATTTAATGATTTTTCAGCCATTGAAAAGACAGTAGAAGAAAACGCTGACCAATTGGCTGCAGTGATCATGGAACCTTTTCTTGGGGCGGGTGGTGTTGTATTACCTGAGCCCGGGTATCTCGAGCATATAAGGAAAGTGACCTCAGACAATAAGGTCCTGCTTATTTTTGATGAGATTTTTTCTTACAGAGTCCACACGGGCGGATGCCAGGCGTTTTACGGGGTTATTCCTGATTTGACAACGGTTGGAAAGGTTGTGGGAGGGGGACTTCCCATTGGTGTTTTTGGCGGCAAAAAAGAAATAATGGACATTTTTTGTCATGAAAGAACAGACAAGCCGTTGTACCATTCCGGAACATTTAACGGTTATGAAACAGTTATGCAGGCAGGATTTGCTGCCCTGTCCAAATATGATGAAAAAGCGGTAACAAACATTAATAAACTGGGTGATCATTTTCAGAAAGGTCTTTTGGACAGTTTTAAGGCCAATGGATTAAATATCCAGTCTAATCAGATAGGATCCTTGCTGAACCTGCATTTTGTTAATGAACCAATAACAACAGCTGAGCAGGTTCTAAAATCAGAGGAACAGCTACATACGCTTATGCATCTGTCCTTATTGAACAAAGGAATTTTTACAATTCCAAGGGGATTGTTCATCTTGTCCACTGTAATGACGGAAGGTGAGATTGATCATTTGGTTAATAAAATAGATGAAACATTAAAAGAATTATTGCCATTGATAAAAGAAAAATATAGGCATTTGCTGTTGTAATGAATTTAACTGAAAACAAAAATTTTCAAAAGAAAAAACAAATGGTTCTGGATAAAATTGACAAGCAGATTTTAAATATTCTTCAAGAAAATGGGAAGACGACAAATTCCAAGCTGTCAAAAATTGTTGGTATTTCGGCCCCGGCAACCCTTGAAAGAGTCAAGCGCCTTGAGCAGGCAGGGGTGATTTCACACTTTACCGCTGTAATAGATCCTGAAAAAATCGGGTTTTCAATAATGGCAATGGTGAATATCAGCTTAAGCTTGAGTAGTCTTTCTTCAGTAGCAGTTATAAAGGAAAAATTTAAGGAGTTGGATGAAGTCATTCAATGTTACCAGATTGCCGGTGCAAATGATTTTATCTTAAAGGTGGTTGCCAAGGATATTAAGGCCTATGGCCATTTCATGAATATGAAACTTACCCAGATAGAAGGTATTCAGGTCATTAAATCTTCTTTCGTGATTGATAATGTCAAGGAAAAGAAAATGTTTGTACTTGATCTGGATGAGGCGTATGGGGTGTAAAAATTAATAATCTTTTTATAACAGGAGAATTAAATAATGGATAACAAAATAATCATCACAGCAGCCATTACAGGATCTGTTCACATACCAACAATGAGTGATTACCTGCCCATAACACCTGATCAGATTGTGGAAGATGCGGTAAAAGCACATGAGGCCGGAGCTGCCATTGCCCATATCCATGTGAGAAATCCTGAAAACGGATGTCCCGTATCAGATCCTGAGCTTTTTATGGAAGTATGCTCAAAAATTAAGGCAAGATGTAATATGATACTGCTGCCCACCACAGGCGGGGGGATGAATCAGACAACAGAGGAAAAACTCATACCCATTAAACAATTGGAACCGGAAATGTGTTCCTTTGATCCGGCACCGTTTAATTTTGGCATTTTTCAGATTGCAGGGCGGTTTAAGGAGTTTAAGTATGAATGGGAGAAAGATTATCTTGAATTGTGCAAGAATGTAACCTTCAGGCCAACTTTTAATGATGATATCATATATGGGAAAACCTTCCTTGAGATTGATACCAAACCTGAACTTGAAATCTATGAATTGGGCCATATTTCATATGTTAAATGGCTGCTGGAAGAGAATCTATTAAAGGCACCGGTTCATCTTCAATTTGTATTTGGTCCAATGGTGGGATGGATGACACCGTCAGTCAAGCATTTGGTACTGATCTTTGATGAAGCAAAAGAGGTTCTTGGAGAAGGCAATTTTACCTGGTCAGTTGCTGCCGGCGGCAGGTTTCAGATCCCGATCACCACAACGGCAATGGCAATGGGTGCACAAAATGTAAGAATTGGACTTGAAGATTCAATTTATGCCGGCAAGGGAATTATGGCAAAAGCCAGTGCAGATCAGGTATGTATGGTCAAAAGGATTGCAAAAGAAATGAGCCTTGAGCCTGCAACATCAGATGATGCAAGACAGATTCTAGGTTTGAAAGGACTTGATAAAGTCAATTTCTAAGGTTATGAAGTAATACATATACGGTGTCAGGTTTTTTATATTGTCGTCATTAAAAAAACCTGACACCCATGAACCCAAAAGGAGAAAAGCGCTTTTTAAAAATATAATTAATTAAAAACAAAGGAGGGCCTCTTTGAATTATTCAGGTTACGCATCAATTCATGCTCGGCACATTCCTGACAAGGTTTGTCTGATCGAGCGAACCCCGGCAAAAGGAGACAGAAGATCCTTTACCTGGCAGGAATTTAATGACGAAATAAACCGAACAGCGAATTTTTTGGCAAAGGAGCTGGGGGTTAAGCATGGAGACTTTGTCATGCACCTTCAGAAAGATTCACTGGAATGGCTGGTTACCTATTTTGCAATAATACGGCTGGGTGCTGTTGTTGTTCCCCTCAATTTCCGTTTTGAAAGTTCTGATATCCTTTATGCAGCAGAAGTTTGCAACCCGGATGTATTTATTATCGGCTCTGAATTTTTAGGCGTTGTCCAGCCGGCTCAAAAAGATCTTACCACCATTAAAAATTATATCTGCATCGGCAATGATGTCCCTGATGACATGATTGACTTTAAAAAAATCCTGGAATACCCGGATATTTCAGATGCACTGGTTGACGTTGATAGGGATCATGATCTCGCCATGATGTTCACCTCCGGGACAACCGGTAAACCCAAACCCGTTCTTCACACTCATTTTTCAATTAACAATACAGCTGTTGGCAACGGAATGACATATTTCGTTGAAAAGGATGATAATTATTTATTCTTTTTACCTTTATATCACAGCGGAACCATGTTTTTATGGGCACCCTTTTATGCCACTGGAGCTGCAGGAACCATTATCAGGGATTTCCAGAATCCCAAATGGATAATTGAGGCCATTGCTGAGGAAAAGTGCACGGATGTACTTTTTGTCGTGCCCATTGGGATTGCTGTTCTCAATGCCATAGAAAAAGGAGATATTGTTCTTTCAGATTATGACCTTTCTTCATGGAAATACATGGAAATAGGTGCTCAGCCGGTACCATTTGATATCATGAAGCTTCTGGTGGAAAAATTGCCCTGCGCCGTATCAAATATTTACGGGATCACAGAAGGCGGCGGCGGTGGATTATTCAACCTTTATCCGGAAGATGTACTTACCAGACCGGGTTCCATAGGCAAACCCACATTTGGAGTTGAGGCTAAAATCGTTAGCCCCACAGGTGAAGAACTCAACCCGGGTGAAGTGGGTGAACTGATATTCAAGACACCGAGAATGATGCGTGAATACTATTCAAACCCTGAAAAAACATTGGAAGCTTTAAAAGAGGGGTGGCTTTACACCGGTGATCTGTTAAAGACGGATAAAGACGGGTACTTTTATATTGTTGATCGCATGAAGGATATGGTCACAAGCGGCGGCGAAAATATTTTTCCCGTTGAAATTGAAGATGCACTCATGGATCATAAAGATATTGATGATATTGCATGTATCGGATACCCGGATGACAGATTGGTTGAAATTGTTCTTGCTGTTGTCCAGCTCAAAGAGGGCAGGCAATTGACCGAAGAAGAAGTGATTGAATTTGCCAAATCAAAGCTTTCTCTTTATAAAGTACCGCGTAAGGTTATTTTTGATCAGGTTCCCAGAAATCCTACAGGTAAGCTTATGAAACCACAGCTTAGGGAAAAATTTACCGGTAGAAAGGAGGCATTTAAAAAACTGGATTAATTAATTGTTGGTTGAGCTTGACTTTTTGTTGAATTTTGACGTACGCTGGACTTTCATTGTTATGCCATTAGAACCATTAGCACAGCAATTGAGTACGTCTATATAGTTTAGTGAGTTTTAAGAGGGATCGTTTTTATAAGGTCTCATTTTTTATATAATCATAATCTTAGGAGGGCGTTCCATGAAAAAATGTAAAGTGGCTTTAATCATGAGCAGTATTTTTTTCTTAATGACAATCCTATCATCTAGTGTAATGGCAAAACAGTTAAACTTCTCTTCCTGGCTACCGCCATCACATCCCATTGTTGCCGATATGATGATTCCCTGGATGGCAAATGTTAAAAAAGCAACAGATGGAAGGGTTGATTTCAAACTTCTGGCAAAAGGAATTGGTCATCCAAAAAGTTATTATGATGGTGTAAAAAATGGTATTGCTAATGCCGGCTACACATGTAACAATTATACACCGGGGCGTTTTGTGGCTTCTGAAGGGGTTGAAATTCCTTTCCTAGGGGATACTTCAGAGGCTATGAGTGTGGCTTACTGGAAAACCTACCAGAAACATTTTATCAAAGCTAATGAGTATAGAGGTGTAAAACTTCTCGGAGTAATGGTTCATGGTCCGGGTCAGATCCATAATAGTAAAAAAGCCATTAATAGTGTTGCAGATCTTAAAGGTATGAAATTTCGCATTTCAGGCGGTATTGCAGGTGCTGTTGCTAAGAGTCTTGGTATGGTAGGACTACAGGCATCAGCAACAAAAAATTATGAATTTCTCTCCCGTGGCGTCGCAGACGGTACACTGCTTCCCTTGGAATCAATCAAATCTTTTAATCTTATGAAACTTGTTCCTTACACCACTATTATTCCTGGCGGTCTTTACAACGTTAGTTTTTACCTGATTATGAACCAGAAAACCTTTGATAGTTTTTCTGCCGCAGATCAGAAAGCAATCATGTCAGTTTCCGGTCAAGCATGGGCAAAACTTGCAGGTAGAGCATGGGATAAAGCAGATCGAGTCGGGTTGGCAGCTATGAAGGCAAATGGCAATTCTGTTGAAAAAGCATCTCCCAAATTAGTATCTGAAATTAAAGAAGCTACAAAAGCTATTGAAGCCGACTGGGTAAAAAGAGCTAATGCTAAAGGCGTTGACGGTGCTGCAGCACTAAAATTTTACCGTAGTAAAGTAGCAGATTATGACGTCATCAACTAAAAGCGACACTCTGGCCGGTGCGTGGAATTTAATCTATAATTTTCTGCACCGGCTTTTCGAACCTTTTGTATCAATTGCATTGTTTTTCATGATGGCATTGACGTTTGTTGATGTGATCGGAAGATATCTGTTCAATTCACCAGTGGTGGGCGGACTTGAACTCACTGAATTTTCCATGGCAATTGTTATTTTTCTGGGTCTGGTTCTTCTGACGTCTCAAGAAGGCCATGTGACGGTTGATCTTCTGGATAGCTTTGTGCCCGATAAAATCAAACCGATTCAAAAAGTAATCATTAATCTGATTAATTTAGTTGTCATGGCTGTTATCAGCTGGCAGTTATGGATTAAAGCACTAGAACATGCTGAGTATGGAGATAGGACGGAATTTTTAATGATACCTTTGCCTCCACTGATATATTTCATGTCAATAATGACAGGGATCTCCTGCCTGATTTTGTTTTTTATTATGATCAATTCACTAAAAATGGAAAAATAAATTAATGGAAGCATCGCTTATTGGATTTGTATTTCTTCTCATATTAATTCTTGCAAAAGTACCCATTCCAATGGCCATGGCAGTGGTTGGGTTTATCGGATTTGGAGAGGTTATTAACTACCACGCCAGTTTAGCCATGGTAGCTCAAGTAGCCTCTGAAGAGGGAATGAATTACGGATTATCCGTAGTGCCTCTTTTTATTTTAATGGGTAATTTTGTCACTCAATCAGGGCTTTCCCATGAACTTTATAAATCTTCCTATGCCTTTTTAGGGCATAGGAAGGGTGGACTTGCCATGGCCACCATTGTTGCATGTGGTGGCTTTTCAGCCGTATGCGGCAGTTCTCTGGCCACGGCAGCAACCATGAGCAAGGTGGCCATGCCGTCCATGCGTAAATTCGGCTATGCAGACAGCCTGGCAACAGGTTCCATTGCAGCAGGCGGTACACTGGGTATCCTCATTCCTCCCAGTGTGATTTTAGTCATTTACGGTATTATGACTGAAACAGATATTGGGTTACTGTTTGCTGCTGGTATTTTGCCGGGTCTTCTCGGTGTTTTCTGCTATCTATGTGCTGTGGCTGCAGCAACAAGCATTAACCCGAAAATTGGCCCTAGAGGTGAAAAGGTCTCGTGGCCTGACAGGTTCAGAAGCCTTAAAGGCGTTTGGGGAGTATTGTTGTTGTTCTTTATTGTCATGGGTGGCATTTATGCTGGCATTTTTACTCCTACGGAAGCGGCCGGAATCGGAGCTACCGGCGCTTTCTTTTTTACCCTGTTTCGAAAAAAACTTACCCTGGCCATTTTAAAGAAAGTTTTAGTTGATTCAGCAAGTACGACAGCCATGATCTTTTTTCTATTGATTGGTTCAATGATTTTTGCCAATTTTGTCAATGTGGTTGGACTGCCGGGTGCTTTAGCTGATTTTGTATTGGGTTGGGATGTTTCGCCCTTTGTTATTATTCTTATTCTTATGGTTGTCTATATCATTTTAGGCTGCATCCTGGAAAGTATGTCAATGATAGTGTTAACGGTTCCTGTTTTTTATCCCATGATACAGGCCCTTGGCTTTGATTTGATCTGGTTCGGAATCGTAGTGGTTGTTGTAACAGAAATCAGTTTGATCACGCCGCCTGTTGGATTAAACGTATTTGTACTGAAGGCGGTTTTGCCTGATGTAAAAGTAGGTACTATTTTCAAGGGTGTGACACCTTTTTGGTTAGCAGATATTGTTCGTTTAACACTCATTGTAACATTTCCTGGAATTTCATTATTCCTGGCCAGTTTAATGATGTGATGTAAGGTTTGGAAGTATTGAAATTGATTTTTGGTTGTTCAGACTTTTTAGATATAGTAAAAAATCGAAAGTTTATGCCAATTTTCTGACAATTGAAGCCGGTATTTAAAAAACGTTGACTTCGTTGAATTCCGGCTTCTTTTTGTTAAAAGTTGGGTGTCTAAGGCGCAGAAACAGGAACGGAATGCCCTCCGGAGAAGCTATCTTAAAACGCTTTGAAATAAGAGTTTAATGATGTGAGTGTCGATTCAAGCTTTAAATATAATGATTTTTATTGAATTTATCCCAGAATTCCCTATTGTCATCTTGCCAGTTGCTGCCAAAACGTTTATTAAAACTATTGCCCAGTTTTTCAAAGGAAAATTTCCAAGTGGATCCACCTTGCTTGTGTTTGTTTAAAAGTTCATTGACTAATGAATCAAGCACACTTAAATGTTCTTTTGAAAGATAGGAAATAGCCCCTTTTTTGATGGATTCAACCAAGGCATCCGGATTCATGGCGTTTGCTGTCAGCATGATGGCCGGGATATTTTTTTCTACACATTCTTCAAGAAGCTTAATCCCGTTAACCCCCATAATGTCCAGGATAGCCAGGTCATACTGGGTTTTAAGGATTTTCTCAGAAGCCGCCTCATAGTTTTGAGCAACGTCAACTTTTGCTTCTTCCAGTATTTCCTCTATGGTTTCAATGACATCCGGTTCATCATCAACAGCCAATATGTGTTTACCCTTGAGAAAAGAATTTTCTGAGGTCATTTTTTTTTCCTTTTCCAAATATTATATAAAGATGTCACTCGGTTTTGTTTAAAAATAATTTTGTGAATACAAATACTTGAATCACAAAATTCAGTTTTTTTATTCCTCTTCCTAATTTTATAAACTAATTAAAATATGTTGAAAAGTCAAGCCATTGCAGGTATTAATGGAAAAATTGAAATCTTTTTTTAGAATCAAATATTTGTAAAAATCGAACAAGGAGGATTGCATGTTAAAGCTACTTGCCATATCGTCAAGCCCGGTAAGAGAGGGAAACAATGAATATTTGACCTCGCACATGATTGAAACGGCAAGACAACTGGAATGTGATATACAATGTTTTAATATGTCAGAAATAAAAATAGAGGAATGCATTCATTGCAATGCCTGCATTGGAAAACAAAAACCCGGTAAATATTGTGTGATAAAAGATGATGCACAGCAGATTTTTGAGGCAGCTGAAAATGCGGATATCATACTATTATCAAGCCCGGTATATCATATGCGGATGAATGCAAAAATGGCAGCCCTAACTGATAGAATGCGCGTTTTTATTTTTGGAAATATTTCAAAAGGCAAGATGAAAAATAAAATTGGTATCAGTGCGGCTGTTGCCTGGAAACGGCATGGTGGATTTGAAACCACCCATCTATCACATATGTTTGTATTTTATAATCTGGATATGCTGCCGGTGGGATGCCATAATTCCATCAGTCCACTGGGGGCTTCAGCAGTATCCAGCAAAAATGGGCATGGCATTTTTGAAGGTGATGTCAGATGTGGTGTCATGGAGGACAAGGCCGGACTAAAATCTGGAGAAATGCTTGTTAAAAGGGCTATAGAAGTTGCTAAGGCCTTTAAGAATGAAACGATTGATGATGATATGGTGAAACTGTATCCTTAAAAAAATCAACCTCCTGCAATAAGGATTGGAGAGGCGACATATATGGATAAATGTGCCAGTTTTTCTCAGATCAAAATATTATCCCGCCAATACCGGGATGCAAAAAAAACAATCGTATTTACAAATGGGTGCTTTGATATTATGCATGCCGGTCATGTAAAATATCTTGCCCATGCAGCAAGCCTTGGGGATATTCTTATTCTGGGCTTGAATTCCGACAGCTCTGTGAAGAAAATCAAAGGAGAAAAAAGACCCGTGATAGACCAGGATCATCGTTCTATGGTTTTGTCGGCTCTTGCCTGTATTGACCACGTGGTTTTGTTTGATGAGCCTGATCCTGAAATTTTAATTAAGGCCATATGTCCTGATGTGCTGGTTAAGGGTGCGGACTGGACCGAAGATAAGATTATCGGGGCTGATTTTGTAAAGAAAAATGGAGGATATGTAGAAAGGATTACATTGGAGCCTGATATCTCCACTACAAAAATTATAGAACGTATTGGCAACCTTTTTTATGGAAAACACTGATATCCAAACCTATGAGTTTGAACATCTCAAAAATCAATCCGATATTGTTCACGGCATATTTTCACGAACAGGGGGAGCAAGTACAGGTCCTTTTAAATCACTGAATATTGGTATCAATTCTGGAGATGATCAAAAGACTGTTGACAAAAACCGGGATATCATTAGAAGGGCCATGGGGATTAAGTCTTTTGTTTTTTTAAATCAGGTGCATAAGGATTCAATCAAGGTGTTGAAAAAAGATGAAATGGCCTTATCAAAAAAAAAGTTATTCAAAATTGAAACCTATACCGCCGACGCCATAATAACTGACATAAAAGATGTGTCTCTTGTCATCCAGGTGGCTGACTGCCAGGCCGTCATGTTGTATGATCTTAAAAACAAAGTGATTGCAAATATTCATTCCGGGTGGCGGGGAAGTATTAAAAATATAATAGGGAAAACTGTTGACAAAATGATCTTTGTGTTTGGCTGTCAGCCGGAGCATATTATGGCGGGAATTTCACCATCTCTTGGTCCCTGCTGTTCTGAATTTGTAAATTATACAGATGAGATCCCTCCCGTGTTCTGGACATACAAAAATCAAGATAAAGATTATTTTAATTTCTGGGAAATGAGCCTTGACCAGCTCATGGAAAAGGGGTTGAAAAAAGAAAATATTAAAAATATGGAAATCTGCACAAAATGCAATACAGAACGATTTTATTCTTTTAGGGGAGAAAAAAAAACAGGAAGATTCGCTTCTGTGATATCCATGATTTAAATCCCTGAAAGGCTATGGGATTTTTATGACAAATTTAATGTTATTTCACATTGACTTGAAATTCATCATATGTTATTTGCTTTCAAGATAAATTGATCTTTGAGAGCCAGGGAGAAATTTTAAGAAGGCTTGGGATGAAAAAAGAAACCGGTAAAACCATCAGAGAACTTGGATATTTTGCCAGCCTGGGAATGTCAGTGGCGTTTGCTATTTTCATCGGCCTTGGAATCGGACTCTGGCTGGATAAAAAATTTGATACGGAACCTGTTTTGCTGCTTGTTGGTTTAGCATTCGGTATTGCCGCTGGATTCAGCAATATTTATAAAGCAGGGCAGAAGGGAAAAAAGTTTTAATGCACGACCTACAAAAGGTAGTTGATTTTATAACAACGTCTAATTGGCTGATCCTTGTGATAGGAGGGATAATCGGTCTATTAATGACCCCGGTTAAATTTGCCATGGGTATCATCTTGGGCGGGCTGATCGTTGCTGTGAATTTCCATCTTTTGAAGCGAACATTAAAAAATATGTTTCACCCTGATACAGTATCAGAAAGAGGAAAATCGATTATCGGAAATGTTTTGGTTAAGTATTATATTCGATTTGCCATAAGCGGGTTGTTGATCTTCCTGCTGATATCGAAACATATCGTTCATCCGGTAGGTCTTTTGGCAGGCCTTTCCGTAGTTGTTGCAAGTGTATTTTTGGCTACGGCGCTTGAATTAAAAAGAATATTTTTCAAGGAGGCAGTATAAGTGGAACATCCGTTTTTAATTTTGACATGGGTATTCGGAATATTTGGACTGGAAGAATGGGCTGCAGCTCATCCGTATGTTACATATATGTGGCTGGCGATGATTATTCTGATTGTTTTAGGTTGGTTGGGCGGAAAAAGCATCTCCATGGTGCCGAATTCTATACAGAATGTGTTTGAAGTTGTGATTTCAGGTCTTGAAGAATTCATGGTATCCATTACTGGAGATGAGGGAAGAAAATCTTTTCCGCTTGTATTAACACTTTTTTTATTCGTCCTTTTAGGAAACCTGTTTGGGCTGATCCCTGGATTCTATCCACCGACAGCCAGTATCAATACCACCGTGGCGCTGGCTGTCATAGCCGTTACCTGGAGCCATGTCATCGGTATTCAAAGGCATGGTATAAAATACGTCAAACATTTTTTAGGACCTGTGCCTGCTCTGATGCCCTTGTTTTTTATCATAGAAGTTATCGGACATTTGGCGCGTGTTTTGTCACTGACCTTGCGATTGTTTGGAAATATGATGGGTCATGAGTTGGTTGTTTTAATTTTGCTTGGTCTGGCAGGTCCGTTTTTAGTACCGCTTCCCATTATGGCAATGGGTATATTGGTCTCTTTGATTCAGGCAATTGTATTTTTCCTCTTGCCCACCATGTACATTGCAGGGGCAATTGAAGAAGCACATTAATAAGAGTTTTACGGGAACTGGGAAGAAGCCCGTTATTTTATATTATTACATTTTATTATATGAAGGAGTAAAAAATGGAATTTCTAGTTGGTAGTGTATGGGCAGCAGGTCTTGCCATCGGTATTGCAGCTTTTGGATGCGGCATTGGCCAGGGTATAGGCCTGAACGGAGCAATGTCAGGTATTTCAAGAAACCCTGAAGCAGCAGGTAAAATTCAGGTGAACATGCTGATTGGTCTGGCATTGATCGAGTCTCTTTGTATTTATGCACTGGTTGTTGCAATGATTCTTCTCTTTGTTCATCCAGCTATCGCTCCTGCCGTTAAAGCACTTGGTGGACATTAAGCCATACTGCTTAAATTAGACAGAAGTCTGTAACAAAAAAGGGTGTAAACATGTTGTTTTACACCCTTTTTATATGGGGGATCGCCGGGCTTTTTCCTTACATGTGACCCCGATGTTTATATTTCCCGGGCAGAGAAGACCCGGATATTGTTTTGAGCCAGAATTTTTAAGGCTTTTTCGTGATCATCAAACCGGAAGATCATGATGGCATTTTCGCCTTTTGGGTTTGCAAATGCATACATGTATTCCAGATTGATTTCATTTTCTAAAAACGGGTCTAAAATTTTATTCAGCCCGCCGGGTTTATCTTCCACTTCCACGGCAAGAACATTTGTTCTTCCTACCTTGAATCCTTCTTCTTTTAATGCTTTTTCAGCTTTTTCATCATGATCGACAATTAATCGTAACACACCAAAATCAGTGGTGTCAGCAAGAGATAATGCCTTTATATTTACATTGGCATCCCTTAAGATCGCGGTAACTTCTGCAAGCCTTCCTTCCCTGTTTTCAATAAATATTGATATTTGTTCAACAAACATGGTGCAACTCCTTTTATTTAGCGCCTAACCCAGGAACCGCTGAAATGAGCGGTTTCCGTCAGGTTCTATCTAATACCTTTCTCCATTGAAAACCGCTTTTCTCTTTTCAAGAAAGGCCTGGGTACCTTCTTTTGCATCTTCGCTTGCCATGGTAAGACCAAAGGCGTCATTTTCAATCCTGCATCCGGTTTCAAGATCAACATTAAGGCCTGACTCAACCACTTCTTTTCCGGATTGTAAGGCTGTTTTACCTTTAGTGGCAATGAGACCGGCTGTTTTCAGAACATCTTCCATGAGCTTGTCAGGTTCGCAGACCTTATTGATTATACCGTAGTCCAATGCGGTTTCCGCATTTATATTTTTGCCGGTAAAGATCATTTCTTTTGCAAGACTTTCACCAATACGCCTTGCCAGTCTCTGAGTCCCGCCAAATCCCGGAATCAATCCCAAATTAATTTCCGGCAGACCGAAAAGTGCGTTTTGCGACGCATATATGAAATCACAGCCAAGCGCGGCTTCCAATCCTCCCCCAAGCGCAAATCCATTTACAGCGGCAATGGCCGGAATGGGAAGATCTTCAAGTTTTGAAAAAACTTTTTGCCCTTTTCTTGAAAAACTTTTTCCCTGGAGGGGATTCATCTTTACAAGCTCGGCAATATCAGCTCCTGCCACAAAAGCTTTATCCCCTTTGCCGGTCAGGATGAGTACCCTTATCTCTTTGTTTTCCCTTATCTGATCCAGTGCTATGTCCATATCATCAAAAAGGGCATTATTGAGTGCGTTCAGCGCTTTAGGGCGGTTAAAAAACAAGGTTGCAATTGCGTTGTCAACCTCAAGAATAATGTTTTCAAAAGACATGGTGATCTCCTTTAGCATAGATTATAATTGTTTGGGATTTGTCGTATTTATATATTTTTCGAGTCCGTCTGTGATATTTTTAGCAAGGGCGGTCTGGTAGGCGTCATTCATGAGCCGTTTGCATTCGGCCTTGTTACTGATAAATGATGCTTCAATCAGGATGGAAGGCATTCTGGCACCAAGCAGAACGTAGAACGGCGCCTGCTTGACACCCAAATTATTGATTCTTGAATATTTTTTTCTCATTCCCCTTATCATATTATTCTGAACATGATTGGCAAGCCTTGTGGATTCTTCAATTTTAGTATTTTGCACCAAATCACTTAAAATTAAATCCAGATCTGAGATATTTTTTTCAGAAGTGGCATTTTCCCTGGCAGCAACCGCAATGGCCTGTTTATCAGTGGCAAGGTTCAGGATATAGGTCTCAATTCCCTTGAGCTTTCTATTTTTAGCCGCATTGAGATGAAGAGATATGAACAGATCTGCTTTTTGTGTATTGGCTATGGCCGTTCTTTCCTCAAGGGTCAGCCTCTTATCCGTGGTTCTGGTCAACAATACCGTGCAATTTAATCGCTTCCTAAGGGAGGAGGCTAGTTTTTTTGCAATTTTCAGCACAAGGTCTTTTTCCCAGACATTTTTATAATATCCCGGCGCACCGGGATCTGAACCGCCATGTCCCGGGTCAATGACTATTTTTCTAACCCCAAGGGCAAGTTGTCTTGCAATATCCGATGATTTCAAATTGTCAGTTGTGAGACGGGATGGCTTTTTACTTTTTGTCGTACTTGCAATCTTAGTCGTGGAAGAGGAATCTTTCCCGCCATTTGAACCTTTACTCCAGATATCAATTACTATCCTGAAGGGATCTTTTAATGAAAATATTTTATAATTTTTAAAAGATTTGAGGTCCACAACAACCCTTACCGAATGGGGGAGGTGCTGTCCGGCCCTGGCCTGTTTTAAAAGATTGTCATTAATGGGTGTATGTTCGGCAACCCCTGGTCCGAGTTTTGTCTGTTCAATATCAATGTACAGCCGTTGAAAGGGTTTATTAATGCCAGGATCTTTTTTTAAGAGCCTGTGCGAATAATCTCTTTCATGTTTGGCATTGATAACAACCCTTGTGTATTCAGGATTGGACCAGAACCTTAATTCAGTAACCGTGGTATCATAGGCATGTTTTTTATTAACGGATTCCGCTTTTACAACATCGGGGTTGTTAACTTTATAATCACTTGATTTTTTTTGTTTCTTATCAGGTTGATTTTGATTTTGAATAAATTTTTTGATCAGGGCATCATTTCTGGTCAATCTTTTTTTTGACTGAAGCCGATGGGGTTTTTTAGCAGAATATCTCGGTGTAACCGTTATTGTCCTGAGCAAAGACTTTGCCCGTCCGGCATATTTGCTTTTTGGATATTTATTCTGGAGCCTTGCAAGAAGATCTGCAGCCTGGCGTTGATGACTCCCTCTTCCGGACCGTTTGGATAAAGTAATATAAAGCTGTGCCGCTTTATACATCCCTGCAGGTGCCCATGAGCTATTATTATGGAGCCGATATATGATTTCATATCGGCTGATACAATTGAGCCATTCAATTTCTTTTTTTTGTTTGGCAGGAGAATGTCTCAGCTTTTTGTAACAGGTCTCTGCCCTCATGTACTTTTCTTTTGCAGTGTCGGCAAAAGAGTTGGTTGAAAAAATAAAAACGGCGGCAATGATAATATGGAGGAAAAAAAATTGCCGCATGGGAATCTTTAGCTTTGCCATATCCTGAGACCTTTGAATACCCCCCCCTTTTGAGCAGTTGTTGCGGAGTATGAAGAAGATAGTCCTCGAAATATTCAATATATTCCTCCGGTTGTAATTTCCATTTTCCTTTCACTATAACATTGTTGAATATGATTCAAAGATCCCATCCTAATGAAGAATTTTTTGTTTTAATTCATTTAACATATTCATAGCCTCAAGTGGAGTCATACTTGAAATATCAAGATTTTCCAATATTTTTTTAATAGATTGTTCTTTGCTGGAAAATAACTCCAATTGATTATCATCTGTTTTCTTTTGTTTTTTAGTCTTTTTAGTCTTTTTTTTGGGTATGGGTTTGGGACTGTCTCCATTGTTTTTTTTCTCAACAAAGGACAATATATACTTTGCATTATCAATTACTATATCCGGTACACCGGCAAGTCTTGCCACCTGGATACCATAGCTTTTATTGGTGCCCCCTTTAACAAGTCTGCGTAAAAATACAATATTATCGTTAAACTCTTTGACAGCAATATTAAAATTTTTCACCCGGGGTTTTGTTTTTTCTAATTTTGTTAATTCATGGTAGTGGGTGGCAAAAAGGGTTTTTACTCCTTTTTGATTAAGATCGTGAAGGTATTCTGAAACGGCCCAGGCAATACTCATTCCATCATAGGTGCTGGTTCCCCTTCCTATTTCATCTAAAATAACAAGGCTTTTATTTGTGGCATTATTCACAATATTGGCCGTCTCTTCCATTTCCACCATAAATGTGCTTTGGCCCGATGATAGATTGTCAAGGGCGCCCACCCGCGTAAATATCCGGTCCACAATGCAAATCGAAGCTTTTTGAGCAGGGACGAATGATCCCATCTGCGTCATCAGAACTGTCAGAGCAACCTGCCTTAATACTGTTGATTTTCCAGCCATATTAGGCCCGGTGATCAAAAGGAACTGATTTTCAAGATTATCCATTTTAATGGAATTGGGAACATATCGTTCCCCTTTGATCATTTTTTCTACAACGGGGTGTCGCCCGTCTTCAATGGAAATGGCTTCCTTGTTATTTATAACAGGTTTTGTATAACCGTTTTCAGATGCAGCCCTTGCAAGTCCCTGGAGCGCATCCACATGGGCAATAAAATCAGCCGTTTCAAGAATAAGAGAGGCTTTTGAAATAATCCTGTCCCTGATGGTGCAAAAGATTTTATATTCCAGTGCATTGCGTTTGTCCTGAGCGTTTAATATGGTTGACTCCACCTGTTTCATTTCATCGGTGATGAATCTTTCTGCATTTACAAGTGTCTGTTTCCGTATATAATGCTCTGGAACCTGTGTTGCCTGAACCTTTGACACCTCTATAAAATAACCAAAAACTTTATTATATTTCACTTTGAGGGAAGAAAGTTTTGTCTCTTCTCTTTGTATGGCCTCGGTTTTTGCTATCCAGGATTTGCCATCCCTTGAAATCTGCAGCAGTTCATCTAATTCTTGGCTGTACCCATCATTGATTAAACCGCCTTCATTGAGGACGTGGGGGGCATCTTCACGAACGGCTTCGCCGATCAGATCAGATAGAGAAGCAAGTTCTTTTAAAATGGCACCCTGATTTTTTATGTTTTGCCCCGTGAGTATTGGATTTTTAAACAGGGATAGTTCTTTAAAAAGAGAAGGGAGTTTTTTTAAAGAGCTTTTAAGGGCAATAAGATCCCTTGCATTTCCCTGGCCCATTGATATTTTGCTGCCGAGTCGTTCTAAATCATACACTGATTTTAAGTGGGTGATGATTAATGAATGGATATGTGAGGCTTTGGTTATTTCTTCAATGCAGTTAAGGCGGTTACGGATTTTCTTTTTATCAATCAAAGGGTAGCGGATCCAGTTTTTGATAAGTCTTGAGCCCATGGCCGTAATGGTCCTGTCAAGCACATGGATAAGTGTACCCTTTTTATCAAGGGTCTGGATATTTGTGAGGATCTCCAGATTTTTACAGGATCTGTCGTCAATGACCAGAAAATTTTTTAAATCATAGGGTTTAATCTGATATATATGAAGGATGTCCTGCATCTGGGTGTCCTGGACATAGGAAAGGATCGCACCGGCTGCAGAAATGGATGCAGCCAGATGCTCAACACCGAATCCTTCAAGGCTTCTGGTTTTGAACTTATTTAATAGCCTTTCTTTTGCATCTTCAACATAAAAGTTATTTTTATTAATATAGGTGATCTGGCTTTCTCTAAAATTCTGTCTGATATGGGTGTAGGCAGGATCTTTTTCAAAATTGGAAGGCAGAAGGATTTCTCTAGCATCAACCTTTAACGCTTCGTCAATCAATTCTGGAGGTATCTTAGATTTTTTGGATTCAACCTGCGTGGTTTTAAAGGTGCCCGTTGAGATGTCAAGATAGGCAATAGCGGCAACATTTCCTGTTTTTGACAGGGCTAAAAGAAAATTATTAGATCCTTTATCCAGTAACTCTTCGTTTAAAATCATTCCAGGGGTGATCACCCGGACAACTTGTCTTTTTACCAGGCCCTTTGTTGCCGATGCGTCTTCCATTTGTTCACACACGGCGACTTTGCATCCATTTCCAATCAATTTGGCAATATAATTGTCAGCAGCCCGAAAGGGAACACCGCACATGGGAATGGGGGTATCATCATTTTTATTCCTGGAGGTCAGGGCAATTTCCAGGATAGCAGACGCTTTTATTGCATCTTCAAGGAACATCTCATAAAAATCGCCCATACGATAAAATAAAATTGAGTCTTTATAAGATTCTTTGATGGACAGGTATTGTTCCATCATGGGAGTATTTTTTTTTGGGCTCATGCGCTGGTTTTTCTAAGCGGAATCAATCGGCAGTATTGGACTTTTCACCTTCCTTGTTACCGGTTTCTACAGGCTCTGGTAAAGGTTGATCCGACTCAGGCTGTTCAGGTTTAAATTGTTCAGGTTCAATCTGTTC
>CAYVZG010000060.1:0-27782 GCA_964455805.1 uncultured Desulfobacula sp. | reverse complement strand
TATCCCAAATGATTAATTAAGATATAGGTTAACATAATAAAAATTGGAGGATGATTTTTATTTTCAATAAAATGTTATAGAAATTTATTTTTTAAAAGCACAATTATTCACGAGGTATAAAATTGACTTAAAAGGTATCCCGCTGGCTTCGGCAAGACCTATTTCACAGGTCCTGCTTGTGGAATATCCCCTGTTTACCCCCGGGGGAATCTGGTCCTTGATACCTTTTAATCCATGACAATTAAGCTCTGGTGTCCAAAAGCCCTTATCTCCTGCAAACCCGCAGCAATTTGTCCTGGTTGTGACTATCTTCTCAGCACAGATGCGGGCAAGGCTCTTTATTTTGTTTTCCAGACCCATTTTTTTTAAGCTGCAAACCGGGTGAATCACAACTGTGGTTTTGAGTTTTTGAATTTTCAGGTTTGGAACAAGATGTTTTAGTGTAAAATCAACGGGCTCTAAAAGGTTTAACTCGTTGGGAAGCGTTTCTTTCATGTGAAAAAGACAGGGACTCATATCACATAAAATCGGAAGCTTTCCACCTTTTGAGGCGTTAGACAATGCTCTCTTCAAAACGTTTGCCCTTTCACGGGCAGCCTGCTTTAACCCCTTGCTTGCAAAGGCCAGACCGCAACACAACCGTTCAAGATGTTCCGGATAAATCACCTTAATCCCGGCTTTTTCACAGAGTTCATGTATCACATGGTTAAGGCCTTTATCCTCTGGAGTTTTAGAGTCTACACCCAGGGTCCGGTTTATGCAGGAAGGGAAATAGACCACCTGATCATGATTTTTTGTTAAATGTCTCACATAGGGTGGAGGGGTTTTCCTTTTGGCAGATGTGGGCATATGCGAAAACCATTTTGGAAAATTCTTATTTGTCAAATCTCTAAGTTTATTTGACACTTGGATAAGCGTTTCATCGTCGGCCATGCCCTTAACTAAATTGCCGGTACATAAAGCTGATCTTCCAAGAGCAGTGAAGAATTGTATATGTTGTCCTATGAATTTCCCTGTATTTTTTTTAACAGCCCCTTTTCGATTTTGTCTTAATTTTTTAACATATTCACCTGTATTAATGCCACTGGGGCATGCATGGGAGCAAAGGCCATCAGCAGCACAGGTATCCATTAAAAAATAGTTTTTATTTTCTTTAAGACTTTTTAAAATTTCAGGATCATTCCCATTTTGCTCAAGCTGCTTAATTACCCTCAGGATAACAATTCGCTGGCGGGCGGAAAGAGTCAATTGGTGGGAGACACAATACCGTTCGCAAAAACCGCATTCAATACACGTGTCCACTGCCGGATCCACCAATGGAAAGGTTTTCAAATCCTGGACATGGGCCAAAGGATTTTTATTTAAAATAACCCCCGGGTTCATGAGATGACCCGGATCTAAAAGATTTTTGATCTCCTCCATTATGCCATAGACCTCGTCTCCCCATTCCACCTTTACAAAGGGTGCCATGTTTCGGCCTGTTCCGTGTTCAGCCTTAAGCGAGCCCTTGTATTTGTGTACAACAATCTTGACAAGTTCATCCATAAATGACTGATACCGCGCCACCTCTTTTGCACAATTGAAATCCTGGAGCATCACAAAATGGAGATTTCCGGCAAGGGCATGACCAAAAATAACGGCATCATCATAGCCGTGTTTTTTGAACAGGTCATGGAAATCTGTTATTGCCGGACCTAAATCTGCCACACTCAGTGCAATACCTCTGAAATCATTATAGTACCGGGATCGGCTTTGGCACATATGATCGGATCAAATCCTTCCCTGATCTCCCAAAGCCTTTGACACTCTTTTTCATCAAAGAAAAATGTTATGGGTAAAGGAATGGGTATCCCTGACAATTCCCGGATAATTTTCCGGACCTGTTCTTCCAGTTTTTTCCTGTCAAAGGCTCTTGTTTCCACCAATAAAATGGCGGCATCCCTTCCCAGTTCTTTTAAAAACTTTGGTACACCGGGCAGCTCTTCAACTGCTGTGATGGTTTGCCTGTCCATAAGTTCGGCTGCATCCACAGAACAATACTTAAGGATCTTAAGCGCATCACAGGCTGCGGTCAGGTCCTCAAAGGCGATCATACTGGTGGCCTTTTGGGGCAGATCAGCAATTGTTTCAAATTGAACCTGGCTGATAAATCCAAGACATCCTTCAGAGCCGACCATCAGATGGGCCAGCATATCCACGGGATCTTCCCAGTCTATAAGCGCATTTACACTGAAACCTGTGGTATTTTTAATTTTGTATTTTTTTCGGATCTTATTTTCAAGCTGCGGGTTCTGTCTGATCCTGGCGGATAATTTTTCAAGGCCGGACAATATATGAGAATGAGTTTTTTTAAAGGCGGACCGGCTTTTTTTATCCCGTGTATCAAGGATTGTTCCGTCAGCCAGGATCAACCTCATTCCCTTAAGTGTGTTTTGACTGTTATTGGTTACACCGCAGGTCATGCCAGATGAATTATTGGCGACAATACCGGCAATGGTGGCAGAGGCAATTGAGGCCGGATCAGGACCTATCTTTCTGGCGTAAGGTGCAAGAAGCGCGTTAATTCCGGCTCCGGTATTACCCACACCCGTGTTGATTCTATGCCCTTTGTCAAGAATCTCATAATCGGACCAGCCTTTTCCCAAAAGGATCAAAACAGAATCTGAAATAGCCTGTCCTGATACACTGGTGCCGCTCCCCCGAAATGTAAAAGGCAGATTGAGGCTACTGCATAATGCCATTACGATTTGGATTTCTTTTTCAGACTCAACCCTGATGACAAGCCCTGGATTTTTCCTATAAAGCCCGGCATCCGTTCCATATGCTATTTTGCGAATGGTATCAAAAATCAGTCTTTCCTTGGGAATTTTACCTAAAAGGTTAGAATATAATTTTATAAATCTATTTTTATCCATGATTTTTGGCTTTCAAACTTTAATTCATGATGGTCCTGCTTTAACATATCATCCTATATTTACAAGGCCATTCATTATTTTTCCAAGCGCTGACACAACCTCTCGTGACATGGGTTCCGGCTCATGTTCACCGATAATTTTGGCGGCCTGACCATAAGCCCTTTGTGAGGCATCCGGGGAATCATTTTCCATCCATTTTTCCCGGTTGTTTCTGTCAAATAAAAATCCTGTGCTCATGGATCTCATTTGGTCAAACGTGTGTTTGTGAGTTAAATATTCATTTGATCCCTGGCTGCCTGTGACCTCTTTTATAAGCGCTATATTTTCTTTTAAATGATCAAAATTTATGCCTTGTTTCAGCATTAAAAATCTTTGGGCCTGCTCAATGCCTATCATTAGTGCGGCATAATCAAATGTGATAAGGGAATCTGATGCACCTAGCCCATAAATAATATTGGCGTTGGCCAGCGTTGATGGCAGCGCTGTAAGTGAGAAGTCACATCCCATTTGGGCGTCGGGAAGTTTACTGTCTGTTGCTCCGGCTCCGGCCCAGGTAGGTATTTTATAATACGCCCCCATACTGATGGTGGAGAGAGAATTCAATACCTTTTCTACGACACCCACAGGACCGATGGCTTTTCGCAGGTCCATGATGGTACTGCAATTGATCATGATACAATGGGTCCCCCTTCTTATACATTGAGCTAAGGTTATGGTCATTAGCAATTCGCAATTATGCTGAACAGCTGTTCCAAGTGATGTAGCTGGACCTGTTGCACCTGAAAGTATCATGGGAGAAACGGCTATGCCAATACCCCTTGGTATAGCCTCAATCATGGCCTCGGTTGCCTCCGATACTAGAAATAAAGGGCTTGTGGGCGATACAAAGCAGGTTAAAGGAGGCTTTTTTTTAAGTTCCTGTGCGCCTCCGGCAATCGCCTGGGCCATGTCTATAATTATCCTTGCACATTTTTTGCCATTAAAACCGAGGACACAATGTTTTGATGTACCCTGCACCATGGCATGATAATTATGAACAGACTGGTATTCACTGGGTTTGTCTCCTGAGCAGGCAGCCCTGTTAGCTATTTTAAACACATCATTGCTATCCTGGATTTTGCAAATATTTATCAAATCCTGTTTTGTGGTTTTACGCGGTTCTTTTTGAAAGGCATCAACAATTTTCACATGCTCGCCAAACCCGGCAACATAGGATAAACTTCCGTTTTTCACTTCATGATTGTGCCTTGGATCTCTTGCGTGCATGGTAAAGCTTGCTGGTGCATTTTTAATACTCTCTTCAACCAGATGGCGGGGCAGCTTTACCCTGTATAGTTTTCCCTCTTTTGAAACAAGGGCGCCTGCCTTTTGAAAAATATCTGCAGCCGCTTTCTGCTCCACCCTGACACCGCATTCCCACAAGATCTCTATGGATGCCTCATGAATTGCTTTTTGTTCTTTAAATGTCAGGGATTCAAGTGTCCACGTATTTTTTGAAGTTTCCATGATTAACTCCGCAGGTTTATGGGTATTTATAATATGCCAGGTATTTTGAGCTTAAATACTGCTTTTTTACGTCACTGCCTTATTATTAAAGTCTGCACATTCATGGGTAAGAAAACCCATTACAATAGCCATTTTTTTCTCACAAGGTCGGACCGATTGAATGGAAACCAAATTCATAATGTCCAAGCTTTTCAGCGCTGGGCAGACTAGCCTGAGCGATTTTGATGACCTTTTTAAAAACCATGTCTGATGCACCGGTCAAATTGCCAATTCCAGACATTAACCCTGAAAGATCAATATCTATATTTTCAGCCATGCATTGGGCTGCCTGCCTGATCTATGATTAAAATGTCTGCTTCATCAAATGGCAGACCGGCAGATAATGTTTTTGAATATTTTAGTAAGGATTTTTCTTTTTCCTCTAGCATTTCTGGCGTCATTATGGCAAGTTCTGCGGTTTCCTGGTAGCCATTCTCAACAACGCCGATGCCGAACAAAACAGACAGTTTTTCAAGTACAACCTGTGCACTGTTTTTAATTATGTGCCAAGGCCCAAAAGACATCATGGCCCTATGATATGTTTGGGCCCCCTTAAGTTTCCCCATACCAATAACAGACAATTTCATCACTCCGCTTTCAATATCACCTTCAAAATCCGTGTGTTTTTTTATCCGATTAAAAAGGATGACTTGATCCGCCTCCCAGGCCATTTTGTCTATATAAACAGGCACCTTTTCCGGGGTTTCTCCGATCTTTACGACTTCAAGCTGGGATTTAACCGGGGCTTTGATAAAATCCTCGGTAATCCCTAAATGCTCAAGGGTATCTTTTTGACCCTCAGCAGTACCACCGCCATGACTTCCCATGGCCGGAAAAACAAAGGGAACCAGATTCATTTGTTTTAATTTAAAAACAAGGGCTCTTATGATCATAGAATAATTGGCAATTCCCCGGCTTGGGCAGGCGATCCCTATGGTATCTCCTGACTTTATTTTTAATTTTGGCTGAATCGCTTCAATGCGTTCGTTTAAAAATTTCTCAATATCTGTAACTATAGGTCTTGAAAAATGCTGCCTGATTTTAATCATTTGAGGAAAAATCATTTCGCATATACCTCTTCATATGAATCCACTGCTCGCTATTCTGTAACGCCGAACCGGGTTTATTTTTGCCTTTCTGCTGTTTTTTTATTGCTTATGTTCATTATTTATGACAAATACTTATTATGTGTGACAAAATAAAAAACATCCTAAGCCGTGTCAAGATATTTTTTGAATTGTGAATACATGCAAAAGTTATCGATTTTTCTCAGGCTTGCTTTAAAATTTTGACTATTATAGTAATATAAGATCTAATAAAATCTAAATAGAAAAAGAGCGTGCATGTCCAATAAAGCATATTATAAGATTTCAACCCTTGAAAAAGGACTTAAAGTCATTGAAGTTCTTGCAGAGAACAGAACACTTTCAGTAACACAAATGGCCAAATTGCTGGGTCAGAACCGAAGCGCCAGTCACCGGTTTTTGGCAACATTGGAAGAACTGGGATATGTTATTAAAGATTCACAATCCAGGTACAGGCTTTCATTAAAACTATTTGAAATCGCGAATAAAATTGATGATGTGGATGAAATCCGTTCCATTGTGAGACCCTATATGAGGGAGCTGTCAAATCTACATGGGGAAACGGTTAACTTAGGTAAACTTGAAGGGAATGATGTTGTTATAATTGATGTGGTGCTGGGAACGGAAGTAATCAAGTACGATTCCAGCATTGGAGAACGTTCACCGGCACATACACTGGCCATGGGGAAAGCAATTCTGGCCTTTAGATCTGAACAGGAACAAGATGATTACACAGCATCAGCATCCTTTATTCCACGGACGATAAACACCATTACAAGCAAAACAATTTTTTCCCGGGAGTTAAGCCGAATAAAACGTCAGGGATATGCCCTGGATGAGGAAGAATGGACACTGGGACTCAAGTGTATTTCATTGCCCATATTAAACAACCCCTTTCCCTCCTATGCCATTTCCGTTTCAGGTCCGACTCAAAGAATGATTCCAGAAAAGATTAAATATATCCTTTCTGACCTGACAAGGATCAGCAAGGCTCTCGCAAACCAATTGGAAAAAAATTAAATCTTTGATTCAATTCCATTTCCTATGCCTTTAAAGGCAATTATTATTTGACATCACCCCATAAAGACGCAGGTCTTTCCTAACATTCAGCAAATAAATCCTGCATTAAATAAACCTTGACGGGAGTTTTATTTTTTTTATCTTGTCACAAATAACGACTATTTGTAATAAATAATGACCATTTTATTGGAGAGGGAATAAACTGGACAGAATACGATCAGGCCCTGTACCAAACACCTTAAAATCGTGGAGACACAGGAGGTGTACACATGTTGAAAAGCCAAAAGTCAAGGCGCCTCAACCCGGAAGCAGACCCCCTGCTTTTGGGGAGTGGCTGGACAAAAGATGACTTAAAAAAACCTCAGATTTTACTGGAAAGCTCCCATGGAGATAGTCATCCGGGCAGCAGACATTTAAAGGAACTTGTGGATGCGGCCCGAATGGGTATTTACAAGACAGGCGGTAAACCAGCCATCTACAGTGTTACTGATATATGTGACGGGATTGCCTGCGGCCACGACGGAATAAATTTTTCCCTGGCATCAAGGGATATCATGGCTGCCATGGTGGAAATCCATGCCTCCTCCCTTCCCTATGACGGTCTTTTGACCTTTTCATCCTGTGACAAATCAATCCCTGCGCATCTCATGGCCATTGCAAAACTCAACAGACCTTCCATTCATTTTTCCGGTGGATCCATGATGCCCGGACCTGAATTTTCCACGGCAGTAAAATGCTATGAAACCCGGGAAGCCTTAAGAGATGGTAAAATCTCCAAACAGGAAGCAGAATTTTTCAAAATAAATGCCTGTGCATCATACGGGGCCTGCCAATATATGGGAACGGCAGCCACCATGCAGATCTTATCCGAGGCAATGGGTATGTCCTTGCCGGGAAATGCCCTCATGCCTGCCTGGTCAAATATCATCAGGCATCATGCAGACCTTGCCGGTACTCTCCTTATGAAATTGCTTGAAAAAAATATTCTTCCAAAGGATATTATGACAAAAAAAGGCTTTGAAAATGCCATGGTTGTTCATGCAGCAATATCGGGCTCCACCAACGCCCTTATCCATTTGCCGGCCATAGCCCGCCAGGCAGGCATTCGTATTGTTCCTGAAGACTTTGACCGGGTTCATAGAAAAATCCCCGTGCTTTGCAGTCTTCAGCTCTCGGGCAAATGGCCTGGACAGCTTCTTTGGTTTGCAGGCGGCGTACCCGGCATTATGAAGGAACTGAAAGATTTTCTTCACCTTGATGCATTGACGGTGACAGGAAAAACCCTGTCCCAAAACCTGAACGACCTTGATGAAAAAGGATATTTTGAAAATACATATCGCTATCTACAAAATTATAAGCTTACACCCCAACAGGTTATCAGGCCCCTATCATCCCCTTATAAGCCGGATGGAGGCCTGGCGATTTTAAAAGGCAACCTGGCACCAAAGGGGGCTGTAATCAAGCATGCCGCCTGCGATTCTTCCATGCACAACCATAAAGGTTTAGCCCGCATTTTTGATTCAGAAAAAGCAGCCATTGAAGCCATTGAAAAAAATCTTATCCTTTCCGGTGATGTTCTGGTCATCCGGTACGAAGGCCCAAAGGGTTCTGGTATGCCAGAAATGTTCAAAACAACAGAAGTGCTCCATACAAGGATGGATTTAAAAGACACTGTTGCCCTTGTAACAGATGGTCGATTCTCAGGAGCCAGCCAGGGTCCGGCTGTGGGTCATGTTTCTCCTGAAGCTGCCCAGGGCGGACCCATTGCCCTTGTCAGAGAAAAAGATCTTATTCATATTGATGTAAAGAACAGACGTCTGAATATAATAGGTATAAACGGTCAAACAAAGACAAACGAAGAGATAGGTGTCATTTTGACCAACAGATTAAAACGATTGCCCGAATTCAAGAACAAGAGATCCGGTGTCCTTGGACTGTTTACAAAAACAGCCGGAAATACATGGGAAGGAGGCTCCGTTTTATAAAGGGTTTATGACATATTTTCCCCTTGGACTCTTAGATCTGCAATTGCAGACCTATTCAAATCATCACCTTATTTAAAAGATATTAAACACCATTGACACCTATAATTAATTAACAAAGGAACCGTAAAATGCAAATGAACACCAAACAGAGAATGCTGGCAGCCATCAAAGGAGAAACGTTAGATGAACTACCTTTTGCACCACGGATGGATTTATGGTATGCCGCTGCCCAAGCTCACAATACCCTTCCCGAACATTATAAAAATGAGTCTCTGGAAAATATCTGCAAAAAAGAAAACTGGGGAATATACCGGTTGACCGGTGATTACAGGTATCTGGAAAAAAAGCATTCAGAATGGCCCTTTACATGCCTTGGCATATTCTCTCCCCCTGAAACGGTTCATGACATGACATTTGATGACAATATCAATATCAAAACCCGGATGGATAATGGGGTTATGGAAATTGTTTTTGAAACACCAAAAGGGGATTTAACTACCACCCTGGTCTTAAACAATACCATGAAAAAAGAAGGCGTTACATATCCCTGGATCAAGGAAAAACTCATCAAAAAAGAGGAGGACTGGGATCTTGTGGCCCTTCTTTTTGAGAATCTGAAGCTGACTCCACGGTACGAGTCCTTTCTTCAGCAGGAGAGGCTGATGGGAGACAACGGACTGATTGCCAGCCAGGCGACAGATGCCGGATCTCCTGTTCATCTCATACAAAAAAACCTAATCAGTCCCACCCGGTTTTTCACCCTGTATAAAGAAGACCGGAAAAAGATAGACAAGCTTGCGGACAGCATCAGCAACTATTTTGACCAGGTTTTGGATATTTACGAAAACTATCCGGGTGAGGTACTTGCCTGGGGATGCAATTATGATCGTACAATCACCTTCCCTCCCTATTTTGAAAAAGACATTCTTCCATGGCACATCAAAGCCCATGAACGGTTAAGCTCTCGGGGTAAGTATATAATCACCCATACGGACGGGGAAAATGACGGGCTAATGGATCTCATACGTCAAACAAAAGTAGATGGTTGCGAATCATTATGCCCCTATCCCATGACACGCATCAAACTTCATGAATACAGGAAGAAATGGCAGAATATGGCCATCATCGGCGGGATTCCCGCTGACTACCTAATCCCCGGCAAAACCTCTGAAAAAGAGATGATCGATTATCTTGACTATGCATTTAAGTCCATGGCGCCGGGAAATTTTTTCATTCCCGGGATAACTGATGCTGTCAGCCCTTTGAGCTCCTTCAACCGCATACAGAAAATGGGAGAATATTTTGCCCAAAACGGAAAACTTCCCCTCAAGGGTGATCATTTCAAAGATATTTTTGCTGGATCCGAGACAATGATTGTTGACACATCGTGTCTTTCAGAGGAACAAGGCATACTCAAAAAAATCCAGGTTTGTATCATTCAAGCCGACAAATCCAAAATCAAAACTTTAATAAGCACTGCACTTACAAATAATGTACCTGCAGGAATTATACTGGAGCAGGGGATGATTTCAGCAATGAATTATGTGGGGGACGGTTTTGCAGAAGGAAAATTTTTTATCCCGGAAATGTTGCTTTCCGCCCAGACCATGGAAATAGGTGTAGCAGTTTTAAAACCGCATCTTTTGAAAGGTACTTCTGCCACTGACTCGGGTAAAGTTTTATTGGGAACGGTTGCAGGGGATCTACACGACATTGGAAAAAATCTTGTGGCCATTATGCTCAGAGGTGTGGGGTTTGAGGTATTTGACCTGGGAATCAATGTGTCTCCTGAAACCTTTGTCTCATCTATCCAAGAGCATGATGCCGATATCCTGGCACTATCTGCTTTGCTGACAACCACCATGCCCAAAATGAAACAAACCATAGATGCTGTTGTGGAAGCAGGTTTAAGGGGAAAAATAAAAATTATCGTTGGTGGCGCCCCTGTCACCCATGAATTTGCAAAAAAGATCGGTGCAGACGGTTATGCGGAAACAGCGGGCAGTGCATCGCGTAAGGCACAGGAATTGATGGCATTTTAAATTGTTCAAAGGAACCTAAAAATGTATGAACGTATGAATATTCTAAAAAAAGCGGATTTTGATAAGCTTCATGAGTCCACTTTAAAAATCTTCCAGGAAATCGGAATTGTTTTCCACTCCTCCAAAGCCCTTGATATCTTTAAAAATCATGGAATCAAAATTGATGGAAATAAAGTCTATTTTGTGCCCGAACAGATTGAAAACGCGTTACAAACCGCACCGTCAGAATTTAAAATCCACGCCAGAAATCCAAAAAAATCAGTGGATATCGGTGGCAGCAATCTTGTTATAGCGCCGGGTTATGGATCTCCATTCATTATGAAACAAGGGGAACAAAAAAGAGCTGTTCTGGAAGATTATATCCATTTTTGCAAACTTGTCCATACATCCAAACATATTGACATGAATGGAATGCTCATGGGAGATCCTTCAGACAGGCCTGCTGACAAGTGCCACCTGGATATGTTGTTTTCAAACATTGTAAACAGTGACAAACCGTTTATCGGAAGCTCAATATCCCAAAAGGCAGCTGTGGACACCATGGAACTTGCCGGTATTGCCTGGGGAGGCAAAAATAATATTTTAAACAAACCCGTTACCATGGGCATGATCAGTTCTCTTTCACCTTTGCAGTATTCAACTGAAATGGCCGAGGCATTAATCGTCTATGCCAAGCATGGACAAGTGAATATGGTGGCATTGCTCTCCCAGGCCGGCGCCACAGCCCCCATCACATTACCCGGGCTTCTTGTTACTCAAAATGCAGAAATTCTTGCCGGAATCGTGTTAGCTCAATTGGTCAATCCGGGGGCACCCGTAATTTACGGATCAACCTCCACTGTAACTGATATGCGTATAGGCTCTCTTGCTGTGGGTGCTCCTGAATTGTCCATGATCCAGAATGCCACGCAACAGATGGGGCAGTATTATGGCGTTCCCACTAGGGGCAGCGGCGCTGTCACAGACACTCATAGCCTTGATATGCAGGCAGGTGTTGAATCAACTCTTGCATTGACAACCACCATCATGAGCGGGGCAAATTTTATTTTACATGGATGCGGAATATTAGGATCATATCTTTCCATGAGCTTTGAAAAATTCCTGGGCGATGAAGAAATCTGTGGCATGCTCAAAAGAATGTTAAAACCACTTGAAATTACTGATGAAAGAATAGATTTTGAAACCATAAAATCCGTGGGATGTGGTGGTGAGTACCTCACCCATCCCAAAACTTTCCAACATTGCAGGACTGAATTTTATGAACCTGATCTTTTCCGGAGAAATGATTATTCAACATGGGATAGAAAAGGGAAGAAAAAATTGGATGAACATGCCCGACAAAAGGTTGTTCAAAGGATTCAAGAGTGGAAAAAGCCTGAAATTGATCCTGATTTGGAATCCAGGCTTTCCAAATATGTAACCGAAAATATGTAATCAAAAAACGGGACCCATTTAGTTTAGGTGAGTCCCGATTGAATTATGGGATTAATTTGACTCAGTTCTCCTCGTGGGAGCCATCGCAATAGGGTGGATTTTTTGTTTTACCGCAGCCGCAGATAGAGTAATCCTTTTCTTCTGTCACCTCAAAGGCAAAGGGTTCTTTGCCAGTACCTTTATGAGAGCCATCACAGAAAGCACCGTCTTTGCTTTTCCCACAGGCACACCAATAGTGTGTTCCGGGTTTTAATACAGTCATTTTTTATCCTCCTTTAACGTATGGGTTTAATTTAATCATGGCGACGCCGGCGAATTTTCATTCTTATACCGATTGTCACCGCATGTTTTAATCAGGTTTATGAACATTAAAACAATCAGGAATTTGCCATCCCATGATTTTGCATGGATCTTTTCCATGAGATAAAGTGATTACCATGCATTATTTTCATGGGTTTATATTATTTTACGCTTTCCCGCCACAAAAGTCATCCATTTTCACAAATTATAATTGTCTAAAAATCAAGGTTGATCAGCAAGGGGTTTTTAAGATGGTCATAATTAATCAACTATTCTTTGTTTAGTTAAGCGGCTGATCAAATCAAGCAGGTCATTGCTGTAATAGGGTTTTTGGCCGGACAGTTTCAAATCCGGTATGCTCAAAAAGCCGGGAAGTTCCTGATACGCTCACAACCGGCGTTGATTTTTTAATTTCTGTCATAGAATCTACATCGAATATTTACTACAGCCATTATCATTTTCCAAGGTACTCTTTGTTATCCAATATTTTTCGAATAGTCTGAGCCGTTTCCATCATTTTGAGAGGCTTCATTAAATAAGATGCCAACCCCATCTCTTTTGCCTTTTTTTCATCAACAAGGGCGCTATATCCCGTGCAGATGATGATGGGAATTTCTGGACGAATCTCCATCAGTTTCTCGGACAGATTAACTCCGGTCATTCCGGGCATTGTCATGTCAGTTATGACAAGATCAAAATGATCAGGGGCTTTGGCAAAACGTTCCAAAGCATCTTGCGGTTTGGTTGCGGTATGGACTTTATATCCCAGGAGGCTGAGCATCTTTTGCACCATCTTTACATTGGATATTTCATCATCCACAAAAAGTATAGTTTCACTTCCTTTGGGAATATCCCGGGTAGTTTGGGGTTCAACCACTGGTTTTTCATTGGTCAACGGAAAAAATATACTGAACTTAGCGCCTTTTCCCGGGCTGCTGTCAACGGTGATAACACCACAATGGTTCTTGACAATGCCGTGTACCACTGCCAACCCCATACCAGAACCTTTACCTATTTTCCGGGTTGTAAAATATGGATCAAAAATTCGGCCTATAATTTCCGGTTCGATTCCCGGACCCGTATCTTTTACTATTATACTGATATAATATCCGCTTTTTGAATCTGGGTAGTCCCTGGCTGAACGATCATCCAAAAACATTTTTTCTGCAGCAACGCTGAGTTCTCCGCCGGACTGTTCCATGGCCTGTGAAGCATTGAGGCACAAATTCATCATGATTCGGCTGATCTGGGTCGCGTCTGCAAAAATAACTTCATTTGTTAATAAAATTTCCTGCTTCATATCTATTAAGCCGGGAATCGTTGATCTCAAAAACCATAAAATGTCTTTAATCACTGGCCCAATTTGAATGGGTTTCATTTTCTGGTCGGTTTTACGGTTGAAACTGAGTAGCTGTTTTACAATATTTGCTGCTCTTGAACTAGCTTTCATGATCTCTTCAAGGCTGGAATAGGCTGGATTCGATTTAGGCACATCTTCCAAGGCAAGTTCTGCGTTTCCCATAATAATACCTAAAATATTATTAAAATCATGGGCAATACCGCCTGTCAGAGTTCCGATTGACTCCATTTTTTGAGCATTACGGAACCGTTCTTCCATTTTTTGTTTATAAAGCGCTATCTCAATTGCAATATGAAGTTCCGCTTCTTTAAAAGGCTTTGTAAGGTATCCATAAGGCCCTGTTATTTTAATGCGGTATAATAAATCCTTATCTGCAAATGCTGTTACATATATGATGGGAATATTACATTTTGTATTAATCTGTTTTACAGCATCTATACCATTGATTTGCCCTTTAAGCATAATATCCATTAATATCAGATCCGGCGGGTTTATTTCCACTATTTTAACGGCTTCCTCTCCGCTGGGGAGAATACCGGTAACTTCATACCCTAGATTTTCCACAATTGTTTTTGTGTCGTTGGCTATAAACCAATCATCTTCCACAATCAAAAGTTTTTTTTGGGTTTCCATCTTAAAATCTCTCTTTGTGTGGATTCTCCTTAAAAGAAATAGAAAATTTTGTCCCATTACCCTTGACCACACTTAAAGAACCTTCAAGCTGATGTTCAGTTAAAGCAACAACAGACTGGAGGCCCAGGCTGTTAATATTTCTAATATCCATTTCGTCTTGCAAGCCGACACCATTATCAGACACAACAATCTCAATGTCTCCATCATCATCTTTTTTTAGGCTAATTTTAATTTCACCTGTATTTTCTCCTGGAAAAGCATGTTTGAATACATTTGAAACCAGCTCATTCATTATCAGACCGCATGGGATAGCTGAATCAATTGTTGCCATTACCGATTTCATATCTGTAGTTATCTTTATCCCTTGAGATCCACTCTGGTAGCTGTTTGATAAAAGGCTTATCAGATCCAGGAAATACTCTTTCAGATCAATTCTGGACATATTCTTTGTCTGGTATAATTTTTCATGAACAAGGGCCATTGAATTTATTCTATTTTTTGTTTCCTGAAACATATTCAAAATGCTTTCATCTTTGACATCTTTTATCTGGAGATTGATCATGGACATGATGACCTGCATATTATTTTTAGTTCGATGATATAGCTCCCTCAGGAGAACCACTTTTTCGTCAAGGGATGTTTTAATTTGTTCTTCTGCCAGTTTGCGCTCAGTTATATCTCTGCCAACCGATTGTATTTCTTCTAAATTGCCTTTTAAATCAAAAAAGCCCGTATTAAGAAATTGAATCCAGTGAATGTTACCTTTCCCTGATCGAACCCTGTTTTCAATAGTTACCGAAGTGTTTGAGGCAGACAGCATTGATAACTTTTTCTTAACAAGTTCGGAATCATCATCAACGGGTAAAGGCTGCCATTTTGAACCGATTAGATCCTCTTTAGTTTGATTAAAAAATTGACAAAACACCTCATTTACATATGTAAAATTTCCCTCAGGAGAGAAACGACTTACAAGGTCTGTTTGACTTTCGACCAGTGAACGATATCTTTCTTCACTACCTCGAAAATCTTTTTCATAAAAAAGAATCTGTTTTATTGTGAAATTTGCGATTAAAACAGATATCAATGTACCTATTACTAAAAACAGGATGGATTTTATAATAAGTCTGGTATAAGTTTTTTCCGAGTTGCCCATAAACAAAGAGGCTTTGGCTCTTGCATAATGGGTTAGCTCAAGCATTTTATCTTCTAATTTCGCAACATGCTCAGCTCCTTTTTGAACAGTTATCTTGGCTCCTTCATCTATTTTGCCGCTCATGACCAGATTTATGACTTCATCCCGTATGGGTCGCCAATTTTCAAATAGCTTCCTGGCTTCATCCTCAAGCGTCTTACCTTCGGAGCCGATAATTTTATCCTTTACGATATTAAGGTATTGGTACACCTTTTTTTCTTGATTCTCTACTGCCTTAATAGATGCATGAATCCCGGTTGTTGATTTTGAAAGCACAACATCTTTCATGCTGCGATGCATTTTGGCGATAGAGGCATTTGATTGAAGTGCCGCGTTTGATACAGCCAGGGGGTGATCGTAAATTGTTCTGGTCAGCCTGAAAATCGCATGGTGGTCAAAGAGAGATAATAAGCCGTATAAAATAAAAATAGATATCAATAGGCAAAAAGTGAATACCAGACTTCTACGGATGTTCAGCTGATTCAGTTTATCCATGATCTTACCCTTACCATGTTTGATTGTTTTATGAAATGAAGGTCGGCAAGCGCTTGGCCGCCTTAATTTCACTCATCCCATTCCATCTTGATGCCTGATAATAATCACAGTTCCTTTTCAAATATTTTTTTTATTTCGTAATGTATTATTTCCGGATCTATGGGTTTTTTAATATATATTGCATTTTCAATAGTATCAATTTTCTCAATCATTTCCGCATCTGAATATCCTGTTAAAAATATAATGGGGATATTATGTTTGCATCTAATAATTCCAGCCGCTTTTATGCCATCCATCTTACCGGCCAAATTAATATCCATAATAACCAAATTAGGAATCTCATCGTCTGCAATCAAAATAGCATCTTCACCTGTTGAGGCCAGTGTGCAGATATCATATCCATTTTTTTTAAAGACATTTGCAATGAAAGAGAATGAATGACTTCATCTTCAACAATCAAAAGTTTTTTCTTTTGTTCCAGCTTAATATCCTTTCTCTGTATGGCTGTTCTTTAAATGATCAAAATCTATAATATTTCTAAAAAGGAGTTTAAAGCTGCATCTGTCTCGTTTAATAATCACTTTTATCCAAAACTTTTCGTACTGCTTTAGCCATTTTATCCGTGTCAATGGGTTTCATTAAAAAACCATCAATGGGAAAATCGAAAGCTGTTGTTTCATTGATCTTCTCACTGAATCCTGTGCACAAAATCACGGGGATATCCGGTTTGATATCCTTAACCGCCTGGGATAGTTTATCACCTGTCATTTCCGGCATAGTCATGTCGGTTATAACCAATTGGAATAAATCAGGTGTCAGGCGAAAGGTTTCCAACGCTTCTACACTGCTGGTTTTAGTTGTAACTTCATAACCGAGCCTCTCCAGCGTTCTTTTTTGCAGCTTGACGATTGTCGGTTCATCATCCACAAATAAAATCCTCTCTCCACCTTCAGCAACCTTGGTCTCTTTTTGAATTACTGACCTTTTTTCCACTTGAGTGGCAAGTGGCAAATACACATTGAATGTTGATCCCTTCTCACGTTCGCTGTAAACCGAAATATGCCCGGAGTGAAGTTTCACTATCCCGTGAACAACGGCTAATCCTAATCCCGTTCCCTTATCCGGTGATTTTGTTGTAAAATAGGGATCAAAAACAGCATTTAAATTTTCCTGATCAATTCCGCAGCCAGTATCACTGACAAAAATCTTGGCATATGTTCCCGGAATCATATCCGGATATTGATCCATATCGCTTTTATCGAGAACCATCAGTTGAAGCCCAATGTCTATCATCCCGTTATCTTCTATGGCATGGACTGCATTTGTGACAAGATTCATTATGACCTGATTCATTTGAGATCTATTCGCGTTTATCGTAATGGACTCATGACTTATCTGTGTTCTAATTTCAATATTTGAAGGGATTGTTGATCTCAGCATTTTCAAATTTTCACTTATCACGGAATGAATATCGAGGGGCTGCTTTTCCTGTTCACCCTTCCTGCTGAATGTTAGAATTTGTTTAACCAGATTTTTCGCCCTTTTGCCTGCAGCAATTACCTCTGTAAGATTGTCATATATCTCACTGTCTTTCTGAACATCCTGCAGAGAAAGATCTGTAAATCCTAAAATTGACGTTAGAATATTATTGAAATCGTGTGCAATACCACCGGCTAAATTACCTATCGCCTCCAGTTTTTGGGTCTGTCTGAGAGCTATTTCCTGTTTTTCTAATTTTTTAAGCATTCTTTTTTCATCTGACACATCTTTGAATACACAATGGGTTTGAATGAATTCACCGGCTTGATCCTGCCTTATTTTTCCATCAAATCGAGCGATAATGAATGTCCCATCCTTTTTTTTCATTTCAAATTCAACGCCCAGGATCTCCCCTACACTTTTGAATTTTGGAAAATTTTCTTTAAAATGATCAACCCATTCATGGTTTAAAAAGTCCCCAAACGATTTTCCAACAACATCTTGTTTTTGATATCCCAACATCTCTAACCATGTATGATTGACTTCAATAATACAGCCATTTTTATCGAGGGATTGGTAAGGTAATGGTGCATGTTCAAATAGCCTTTTAAAACGCTCCTCGCTATCCCTTAATCTCTCCTCCGCCTCCCTTGACATTGAATCATCCTGGAAAATTAAAACAACCCCCAGTCGAGTACCATCATCTAATATAATTGGAGCGCCACTATCTTTTATGGGTCTTTCACTACCGTCCCTGGAGATCAGAATCGTGTGATTTGCCAGGCCAATAATTTGGCCTGTTTTGATAACTTTTAAAACCGGATTTTCACAGGATTTTCGAGTGAATTCGTTAATGATATTAAACACCTTATTCAAGGGTTTTCCTTTTGCTTCCGATTGAGACCAACCCGTAAGTGTTTCGGCAATGGGATTCATAAAGGTAATATTTCCTGTCATGTCTGTTGCGATGACACCGTCCCCAATGCTGTTCAATGTTGTTTGAAACCATTGTTGACTTTCCCTTAGTTTACGGTCAGATTGTTGCTTATATACTGCGATTTCTATTACGGATTTTAACTCTGTATCATTAAAGGGCTTTACAACATATCCATATGGTTCTGTCAATTTTGCTTTGGAAACCGTATTATCATCTGCATGGGCCGTCAGATAAATAACCGAAATATTATATTTATCTTTTAACTTTAAAGCTGTTTCAATGCCATTCATACCCCTGCCCAGCCGGATATCCATTAAAGCGATATCCGGTCTCTGAGTCCTTACAGATTCAAGAGCCTGCTCTCCCGAGTAGGCAGTTGCCGTAATACCATATCCCAAATCGATCAGTTTAATTTTAAGGTCTTCGGCTACAATTGGGTTATCTTCAACAATCAATATTTTGGTTTTGTCCATTAATAGCTCTCTTTGTTATTATGTTGGCAAAGGAAAATGGATCTCAAACAAAGTACCATTATCGCTATTGACGTCCAAGTTTCCTTTTAACTGTCCTTTAACAAGTATTTTAACAATCTTCAATCCAAGACTCTCTATTGTTTTAAAATCCAGACCCATGGGAAGACCTTGTCCATCATCCTTGATAATTAGCAAGGCCTTATTGTCAGATTTCCTCTTTAGAGACACTAACAAATTTCCTTTCTTTGTGATGACAAAGGCATATTTTAACGCATTACTGACAAGTTCATTGATAATCAAACCACAAGCAATACTTATATCCATACCCAATTCAAGGGAATCAACATCTATCGTCAATGTTATATCAAGGCCCTGTTTGTGATATATCTTGAAAAGATGCTGAATAATTTCATTAAAATAGGTTTCAATGTTTAATTTTGCAATATCATCTGATTGATATAGTGTTTCATGAATCAAAGCCATGGATTTGATTCTATTATTTGAATCAATGAGCGGTTTTTTATATTTGTTTTCCTTAATTTCATTTGACTGAAGACTTAAAAGGCTTTGGATAATTTGCATATTATTTTTCACGCGATGATGAATTTCTTTAAAAAGTACTTCTTTTTCTTTTAAAGAGGCCTGTAGCTTCTCCTCAGCTATTTTACGTTCAGTAATATCTGCCATCACACCTTCAAAATAATCTTTATTTTCAGAAAAGCTTCCTGAAAACTGTATCCATTTTATAGAACCGTCATTGATTCTTATTTGAGCTTCAAAATTTGAAATATCTTCATGTTTCTTAAGTAAATCCGCTATTTTTTTTCTTTGTTCCGGATAAAGATAACTATCATTGACAATGTGTTTTGCCATGCACTCTTCAGGTGAATCATATCCCAGTATTTCAGCCATCTTATAATTGGATTCTATTATTTTCCCATCACGTATCCGTGACCGGAACATACCGATCTGAGCATTTTCAAAAAGATTTCTATACTTTTTTTCACTTTCTTGCAGCATGTCCTGGGATTTGCTTGCCTGGATTACCACTGAGGCCGTTGCACCTATTGTTTGCAGCAAAGTTTCATCTTTGGATGTGAGCACTTGTTTGCTGAAAAGACCAAGGACCCCTATGGATTCACCCTTGCCTGATAAAAGATTATAGCCGGAAAACGACACAAGATTTAATTTTTCGGCCCATTCATGGTCTTGGACAAGCGGGTCGTGTTGGACATCATTGGTGAGGAATCCAGACATTTTCCCAGATGCGATTTGTCCAATCTTGTAATATCCAATAGGGATTCTCCCATGGGGCCCATCAAGGTGTGTATAGCGCCCTGAACTGGCCATCAAATGGAGACATTTATCTGTATCATAACAGGGATTAGATACGTCACTGGTCCTGGTATGCGCACAGACTGAGTCACATATATCTCCTTTACGAATAAGCCAGATACGCGCAAAATCAGCATTTAAGATATCCACCACACTATCTGTTATCCATTTCAATTTCTCAGCAAGCGGATCAGAACCCAGCAGACTTTCCTTTAAAATATTAAGCCTCTCAACTCTTCTCTCGGTTCGTTTTCGCTCCGTAATTTCATGATTTAATTCATCCCGGGATGCCGTAATCTTTTTCAGATTTATCATCATCTGCTCAAAGGATTTTGCCAGCTGTCCAATTTCATCTTCACTGGTTGCATCGATTTTCGCATCTAAATTTCCAGCAGAAATAATTTTTACTGATTTTTCCAATTTGGACAATGGTTTGAACATGAATAAATTGGACATAAAAAAATTGGTTCCAAATACGGCCAAGTTTACCAATAACAGAATCAAAATGGATAACGAACTTGTTGTGATGACAATTCTACGAATGCGATCTCGTGAAAAAACCAAACGAAACGTACCAACATTTACCTTTTTGAATGTTACCTTTTTTTCGGCCGAAATAAACTTTCGTGATTTCTGAAATCCTGAAAATTCAAATTCTTTGTAATCAGGATGAATTTTTTGGCCAATGACCTTACCGTTAACAATAACACTTGCAAAAACAATATCTTCGTACAGGAACAAGGATTCAATGTACTCTCTGATATAATCATGATTGTATTGCCATAGCGCAATGGATAAATTTTCTTCTGAAAAACTGGACATTTTATCCAGCCGGTCATTTAATTTTTTTTCAAGCGATCGGTTATTGTATAAAATCGATACCACAGAAAATAATAGCACCACCAGAGTAATAGCGGCTGCTAATCCTAGTGTCAGACGGCGGCGGATACTTGCTTGTTTAAATATTCTCATAAATAGCCTGTCTTCTACTTTTCTCTTGGGGCGACCTTTTTTGCGACATCCAATAAAAAATCATCAATAATCTGACGCAATTCTCCGTTCCGGGTCATTTCCTGAATCGTTTGTCCAATAACCGACCGCCATACTAATCCCTTGGATCTTTTAGACATGGCAATATGAGAGCCACTTCCGGGCTGTTGAAACCTCACTTTTTTAAACTTTTTTTTAAACCCTTCAATCAATAAAAGGTAATCTATTACGGTCTCATATCCTATAAATGTATCAATGCGGTTATTGGAAAGCATTTTAAACGTCTGAACTTCCAAATTAACGATCGTTTTACTCAATTTTTGATCCTGGTCAAACTTTGAAAAATAGATTGAACCCTTAATTGTACCGATATTTTTCCCATATAGATCTTCGTAGGTCTGGATTGAAATATCTGAATCTTTTCTGATCCAAAAGGATAATTGTTCTACTATATAAGGCGGCCCAAGGTAATAGACATATTCCCCGCGTTCTTGTGTTTTTCCAAAACTGGTTATCAAATCCGCCTCTCCGCTCTTAACCATATCAACACACCGAGGCCATGGGCACTGGACAAACTTAATTGAAAAGCCGAGCCGTTTTGATATACTTCGAACAATTCTTGCATCTATGCCTTTGAAATGATTTTGATTGATAATTTTCCATGGAGGCCACTTTGCAAAGGCAACTTTTAGCTCTTGTGCCTTGATTGTCCAAGGTATAAAATTAAAAAAAAGGATGAATATAATCAGCATTATCATAGTTGACTTTTTAACCATTCAATCTCCCAGAAAATTAAATAATACCTGTACTTGTGATAAAACCTGTTTAATAATACATGGGTTTTGAATTGAATACCAAAATGCTTAAACCAATTGTTTAGTTCACTTTATTATATTTATTCAAAATCGTTTGTATACTGCCGTTTTTCAATAGAAAATCCATTATTTCATTTATTTCAAAAATCCTTTCAGAAAAGGAGGACTGCTTTGATATTGCAAAATAAAACGGGGTTTCTAAATCATATTTATACAATGATTTGTCAAATAAATTAATATGAGAATTTGATTGGATAAGATAGTCCACTACCAATTCTGTTCCAATAAAAGTATCAATGCGCCCATCTCTTAACATCCGCAGTAATTGCTCTGTTTTTAACACTTCAATTTTTTGAATTTTTAGATCATTATCGAACCTGGGAAAATATGAACTGCCCTTTAACACCCCAATCGTCATATGGTTAAGATCTTCATATTTTTTAATCAGATTCCCTTTTCCTTTTTGAAGATAAAATAGTTTTGTTGACTTTAAAATATAGGGTGGTTCAATATAAAGCATATATTTTTCACGCTCAGGGCGTTTGAGTGCTGCAGATATCATATCGGCCCGACCAAGTTTTATCATTTTAAGACAATAGAACCAATCGCATTTCATGATGTTAAGACGGACGCCAAGATGATCGGCGATTTCTTTAAGGATTTCTATATCGATACCCCTTGCATTATCATGTTCGTCAAAGATGATATATGGCGGCCAGTGTTCATTTACATAACGCAGCTCTTTGGCATCTTTGGATTGAACAGTACTGGGAAGCATAACGGTGAAAATAAAAACCATTAACATCCAAAACCCGTTTTTAAAACTTGAGTCAAGATGCTTCTTCAATTGTTTAAATAATTTTTCCCTGATCGAAACATTTCTCAAATGAAGTGGAGTCATCATAAATCCTCCAAACAAATTCAGATAGATACATCAAATTACTACCCTAAAAGTTGATATTAGTCAATAAACAAATCAGAGGGCTATATAAACGGAAACAAGAAAAAAGGGAGAAAATTTCTATAATATTGCCGCCTTGACTAACGGCATTCTGACAATTTTAGTAAAGCTAAAAAGAGCCCTTCTTATTCTATAATTGTGATGATTTGATCCTGGTATGCTCTTCTAATATCCGTCTCAATATCTTTTGGAAACCATTTGAGCTGGTATTCCATATGACCTCTGGTCGGCCGCACTTGAATTAATATTTTGTTTACCTTTTGAATTAATTTTTTTCCCCATTCATTATTGGGACAACCAATATAGTTTTTTATCCACCGACTGTCCTTGCCTTCCTCTATATACATAATTCCGAATTCATCTGTTTTGCCAATCTGATTCGCCACATAGGGAATCTCCCAGGGAAATCCAATGGTATAATCAATCCTTTTATTTGATAGCATTTCAAGCAACCCCTGGATAGAGTTTTGTCCTGACCGGAATATCATGGTTTTATTTGTATTTTTATTTTTTTCAATAAGGGTGTCTATTATTTTTCCATATGATCGACCATTTGTGAAACCTGCAATTAAAGTGTCATTCTCCAGAATATTTCCCAAAAGCAACGTTTTCGCATTTGAGAAAAGTGCTTTTCTTTGACTCTTCTTTATAACGATGGCACCCATATAATTAATGAGGTTTGGAATGGAAAAGGAGACAAATTTTTCTCGTTCCGGCGTCCTGAAAAAACCGGCATAACAGACCTTGTCTCCTTTTCGCATCAGGTCGAGTATCCTGGGCATATTCGCTTCAAGATGAGAGTGCTCGTATTCGGGTAGATGCTCTTTATAAATTTTAACGACACCGTCCACAATGCCGTTGCCTTTATCCGGGCCATGGGAAATAAAAGCCGGAGGCATGGCATCATTTAACCATAATATGGTATCTTTGGCATGGGCGTTTTCTGATATTGATGTAAATAGCCATAAAACACAAACCATACTAAACATGTACTTCCAAATTTTATCTGGTAAACAATTTGTCAGATTTTCCATTTTTTTGATTGCCCTCCATTTTATATAAATGACACCCTCAGTCACAATGGGGGATTTCCCCTGCCAAGGTCTTACCCTTTCCCATTGCCCTGCCAACCAATAAAGGGTCGCTTCACAAGTATATCTGCCATCGAAACCCCTCTATTGGAAGACTTCGTTTAATACAATAGAGGTGAATTGACATAGCCGGAAAACCTGTTACATTTATTAATCGGGTAAATGGGCTGTGATCCTTTGCCCCATTAAAAAATATTTTGAATAGTATGTTCGCCGTGTCCCGGGTTTCACCTATAATGTGATTTTTGCCATTTAAATCTAATTTTAAATGGCCCGGGTGTCTTATATAGCTGACAATTTAATTAACATGAAAAATCCGCCAACCGGTTTGAGATCTGTTTTGAACATTCAACCAATCATCGCTGTCTGTTATTCTGAGCCTCCAGCGATAACTTTGACCTTTTTTTAAAACACCTTTGGCGATTTTATGGGACAAAATATTTTTACCACGTATGGTTGAATAAACTCTTTTACCCTGCAATTTATTTATTTCAAGCCGGTAATACAAGGGGATGTCTGCTTTGGCAGCTGCCCAGCTAAACGTTGGTGTTGTTGAATACAATTTTTCACCTTTACCGGGTTTAAACCGTTTTTGGTCCGGTTTTGGGATTATTCTTACGATATTTTGGTAATCAAAGGTTGAGCCGCTATCCACATCACTTTTGACTTCAAATCTATAGGTTCCTTTTTCCGGAATCCCAGGTATTCTTATCCAAAAATCTCTAATGGCCGGTATATAATTAAAATCATCCTTCTTTATCTTCAGTTCTCCGTTTGGACCAAATATGGCAATTGATCTTATCGCATTCGGCAATTTATCTTTAAAACGCTTGTCTATAAGAATTTCAAAATATGTATAGCTTTTATCATCGGCTTCTTGAACATGGTGGACAGCTCCCATAACAGGAATACCCGGCCGAATCATCCTCTTCAGTGAGGTTTTATCGTACCATCTGCCCCCGGCCATGACTCCCTGCAGGCTTGAAAGAAATTTAATGTCCTTAAAGGGATTTTCATCAACCAAAATGAGATCTGCCCGTTTACCCTTTTCTATGGTTCCAAAATTACTTTCACCAATCATATTTTTTACTGCACCGGCTGCATTGACTGTTGCGGTTTTAATCGCTTCGTAGGGCGTAAAACCGTTTTGAGTCAAAACCGCCAGCTCCCGGTGAACAGAAAATCCGGGAACCAGTCCCATCCGGCCGCTGCCGGCATCAGTGGACAAAATGAGAGGAACTCCTTCATTCTTCAAATGATGCAGAAGCATTAAGTCGGCCTTGCGTTTAAACGGTGCAAAAACCTCGCCCCCATAAAATTGCCTTTGGTGTTTTTCACGGCCCTGCCTGAATGTGCCCAGATAATTCTCAGGTAGATATTTATTTTCCGGTTTCAATAAAAATGTTTTTGGCTTAAAAAGCTTTTCAACTATGAGTTGGTCCAAAAACAGGGTTGTACAGACAGGTATGTTCTGTGATTTTAATTTTCGAGCAACCAAAGCCATTTTATCTGATAAAAGATCCTCCATTGTCTGCATACTTGAGTTCAAATAGGGTTCATATTGTTGAAAAGTCTTTCCAATGACATATGACATCCATTCCTTTTCATTGGGAAGATTCTTATTCCGGTTAAAATCAACAAATTCCCAAAATAATTCCTCAACATGTGCTATTTCGTTTAAGCCCTTGGATAAAACACCTTCCAGCCCAACCTGGAAGGGAATATGTCCAGCAGTGTACATACCTAAATTCCTGGCTGTGGATATTGCTCTGGCGAATTCATCTTTAGACAGGAATGAATAAAGCTTTATAAAATCAAAGCCATTGGCTTTTAGCTCCCGAACCCTTTTTTCAGGACTGGTAATATAACCTCTGAGTTGTTCACCGCTTGCGTAAATTGAAGGGCCTGGAAAATCTCCCTTTTTGATCATCTGCCGCCAGGCAAAAATATTGTCAGGATATCTTGCTTTGGGACCAAAACATCTTATGGTGGTTACCCCATTGGCAATATATAGATAAAATGGAGACACAGGCCAATCACTGCTGAGCCAATTCGTATCCGTGTGCATATGCATGTCGGCAAGGCCGGGCAATAAATATTTATTTGTTCCATTTATGATAGTTGAATTTTCAGGTATATTTATGCTGTTTGATGGTCCAATTGCTATGATTTTCGAGCCTTTTACAACAATAGTCTGATCAGGGATTATTATTTGCCGGGTCATTGGCATCAGGTTCACATGGACAAATGCTGTCATATTTCCTGGTTCTGCCCAGACACTTGAAATCGGCAGAACCCAGAATAACAGGATGATTGTATAGATTGAGCTTAATTGAAACCGGTATTTTAAGCATTCCATCTTAATGGCCCCTTATTTTTCAGGTAATATATAAATCACAGCAGGATCACGAACAATTGCAATTCAATAGAAAATCAAGAAGACAGATTTGTTCTTACTCCTTTTAGCAAAACAAGATTTAAAATTCAAATTGATTTGTACTGGATCAAAAACGTCTCTCTTTATCAGAATAAATTTACCAGATTAAATTAACAAGAGAATTTGCCGGAAGAATTGAACTACCAAAATGTTTAATTTACTTCACAAAAGGCGATTATAGTAATAGACTGCTCACAAAATAAGACAAAAAAACAATTCATGAATGGAGTTGTTTGACGATGATTATATTTTTATCACTGGTCTGAAAAAGGCGGAAATTTGAATGAATTTTATTAAAACAGCATTGGAGCCCAAAAAAAAATTTACTAAAGCATATTATTATATTTTTTCAAATAATAACATTCTTGTCAGTCAAATTTCAAATGATCTTGTATCCATTCCATGTTTTGAAAAAAATTTACAACCACAACTGAATTTAAATGATATCTGTTTTTTTGGAATGGTTAAAAATATCCCCTGTTATTGTGCTGAAATCAATCAAGATTATATGCCGGATACTTTACCAACGTTCTTGTCAGCCGATTATAAATTCATTAACTTACGATCATTATATGGGAAAATTAATACACGGTTGTGGAGCATAGCCGGTTATGCCAGACAAATTTTTGATTGGAATATCAATTATAAATTCTGTGGAAAATGCGGTAATCAGACTACAAAAAAAAATAATGAGCATGCAAGGGAATGCCAAAATTGTAATTTAACCCATTACCCGAGGATTTCGCCTGCTATTATTACTGCGGTAATAAAAAACAACAAAATTCTTCTTGCAAGGGGCATAAATTTTCCCGATAAAAAGATGTTCAGTGTGTTAGCAGGCTTTGTGGAACCGGGAGAAACGTTGGAAGAGTGTGTAAGGCGGGAAATCCGTGAGGAAGTTGGTATTATAGTCAAAAACATTCAATATTTTGGAAGCCAGTCCTGGCCTTTTCCGGACAGTCTTATGATCGGTTTTATTGCTGAGTATGAAAAAGGAACCATATCAATAGATACCCAGGAAATAATCGAAGCCAACTGGTTTGCTGCAGATAAACTTCCCGTTGTCCCTGGCAAACAAACCATAGCCGGCAAACTAATTAAATGGTTTTCTCTTCAAAGCCCTGTTGCAAGGAAGACATTTTAGTATAAAACAACCTGCCGGGCCCGTCATATTTACTCATTTCCATCCAATACCTTCCTGACTATTTGTGCTAAATCAGCTTCTGAGAAAGGCTTTTGAATGAAGGCCACACCCTCA
>CAYVZG010000059.1:0-28611 GCA_964455805.1 uncultured Desulfobacula sp. | reverse complement strand
AAAAAAATATTTACTTATTCCATATCCCAATGAATCTCTTATCCAGCTGATTTACTATCTCCTTGAATACGCCAAATATATTATGAGAGGGCATGGCATGGGGAAAAAATTATTGTCTGAAAATTCGCATTTAACTCTTTTTGCTTTTCCGCCTCTTTTTCCCAAGGGCTTTTTCCGTGCGTTTTTCCTTTTACTCTGTATCCTGACCCTGTCTTCTGTGGCGGTACACGCAAAATTATCTTCCTCCATCAATGATGCTCTTGAGGCCATGCGCCGCGGTAAGGCCACAGAACAACAAAAGGCTTTGCTGTTTATGAATAACGATGCCATCAACCGTGCACGCCTCAACGGCTGGATTACGGATCAGCATTACCAGGCAGCACAGGCTGACTTTGCCGATTGGAACCAAAAATTTGCAGCCGACGCCGCACGGGAGTCGGGTGCAGAATTTACCGTGCAGAAGCGGACCTCACAACGGTACAGCCCGGGAACGGATTCAGACTATATCACCAAGGTAAAGTCGCCTAAACAGATTACACAAATGCAGAAGTCATACAACACAAAAATAAACGGCTGGCTCTATGACAATGGGTATGCTCATATAAAACAAAGTAATTGGCACAACCGACTGGATACAGACTTTATGGCTGATCCGAAACATCTTGGTGCAAATTTGTCAGAAAAAGAATTAAAAAGACAGTTTGAAAAAATTGCAAAGCTGAATAATGATGCCTATAAGCGACCGGGGGCAGCCGAATTTGAAGCAACATCCAGGGCAAAGGACGGTACAAAAGTCAGCCCCAGACAATTTCGTGAATATACTGAAGAGATGCACGATTTCATAAACAAGAAACAGACAAAAATGGCTCAGCTCCGTGCAAATCCATCCCTGCTAAATGATCCGGATTTCAAGGCAAAATATCATCAGATGATGGCACAGGAGCAAAAATACCTCAGCCGCATCGAATCCGCCACCAGCACGCTGCGCAAACAGGAAGGCCTCAGTAAACTCATGCGAGAGACTGGCGAACTGTTCACTATTGTCAAGGATGGGGATGGAAATTTGGTGATGAAAAATCTCGGTACAATGGCTGAGCGTGGCGCGGTAAGGTCACCGGGGAATTATGGTAAAACTCTGGCAGCCCATGCCGTGGCTCAAAATTCTCTTGAGCGGTCCATCAAAAATATGTCTGAGTCACTGGCTGAGGCGGCCGTGAAAAATCCGAAATTCCGGGCAACGGCTGCAGATGATATTGCCCGATTAATGGGGACCCTTCCCGACGCACAGAAGGGAGCGCTCATTGATTCTTTGAAATTGAAGTATGGAGACGACATCGCTAAGGACCTGGCCAAGGCCATGCGCAATCAATCCACCAGATTTTCTTTTAAAAAAATGAAAGCCGGATCTTTGAAAGTATTGTCCGGTATCGGCGTAGCCGCTGACCTGTATTTTGCCGCCCAGAGTCTGAAAGAGTACATAGATAATATAGAAAAGGCGATGAACGCGGGTATCAGCGATGCAGAGGCTGAGGCCTATTTCAAAAAAGCTCAAGATGCTGCAAACAGCCTGGTGGTTGCTGGCGGGCTCGGCGTTCTAATGGAAGCTTATCCTCCGTTTGCTGCGGCCTTCGGCGCCTGGACCATCGGAAATGTGGCTGGGGAATGGATACTCAAAAACACCGAGACCGGACAGTCCCTCGGTCGGGGTGTATTATACTTAGCTGATGCGTCCATGATAAAGTACGAGCACCTGAAATGCAGTGCCAAGGATTATTTTGGTTATGAGAGTATCTGTGAGAAATTAAGAAAAGTGGATCGAGGCGTTCTTGCCAGTGTTCTTAAAGCATTGAAGGAAAATCGCGTAGAACTGGTGGAAGGGGCTACAATGAAAGATATTGCCCAGTTGATTGAAAAAGGCAAATATCTGGAGATCAACAAATTGCTCATAAAGGTGGTAGTGTCTGGAGCGCAAGCTGGAAAGGCCTGCGCAAATGTTGGCGAATATTCCGGTCTGATGAAAAAACTGGACCAGGCTGTGGACTCGGAAAGCAAAAAGATTGCAAAAAAAATCGACAAGGCCGGTGATGCGCCTGACTCGTTCAGGCCGCTTAAATCTGCATTCAGTGATATAGAAAATGTCGCGAGTATGGTAAATGAAGGCAACAGCCTGATCGAATCACTCGCTGCCAACCTGGCTGTCTGGTCCACCTATAAACAACAACTCGCTCAGATAGGAAAAGCAGCAGAGAGTGCGGACAGCATATCGGTAAAAGAAGAACGGGTAGGCCAATGCGAAGGCTTTGATCCGAATCAGACTGTTACAGAAGTCAACCAGTCCATGGAGAGCATGAAGGCTTCCCTTCTGGCAATAATTTTTGTTTATGAATCACGAAGGGGCAAGATAGACAAGACATTGCTTGAAGAAGATGAGCTGATCCTCAAACATTTGAATAATATCCGGGTGGCAAAGGGGAAGACCAAGATGATCGATCCTTTGATCGAAGACAGGCAGTACCGGTCTGATTTAACATCACGGGAACAATTGGCAACCCTTCTTAAGGAAAAATACCGCCTTGAAGAGCTGAGAATAAAATCTGAAAAGGCACTAAAGGAAATCAAAGAGTGGCGGGAGAACGATCAGAAGGAAAAAGATATGATTGATGCGCAAGGCAGCACCATGAAAACCATTGAGAAGCAGGCTGAAAATCAGACCCCCATTTCATTATTGGGTATTGGCGGAGGATAATGTGATAGGGACAGGCAAAATATCGTTCATGCTTTGTGTGATGATCGTTCTCCTTTATACATCAGGAGCCATCTTTGCAAGGGATCTTAACAATGCAAGAAAGGAAGAAAGAAATATCGGACTGGAACTCGACAAACAGGGTCCGGAAGTGGGTGATTCGCCCTGCGTGGGACCTGTTGTACTGCTTGGGGTGGTCAGCGGCTCGCCTAATTTGAGAGATTCAAATCCAATGGCAGGCATACGGGTTGATCATCCTCTGCATGCGGCCATGAAATCCAACGACGGGACCTATGCATCTTCTTTGGATAAATCAGGAAAACTTTACCGGGAAAAAAAACAACGCGAGCAGACAGGGAAATCTCTTGAAAAACGGATTCCTGAACAGACAAATCGAATTAGCCATTTGAAAAAGTGGGTGGATAGTGCTCAAAAATCATATGACTATGAGATGGATAAGAGAGAGCCTGATTATGAAAGACGGAATGAATTGAAAAAAAAGTTGGACGACATCACGGCCAAGTACAAAAATGCAGAATTAAAACTGGAAGAGATGATCAAAAAACAGGGTGAGAACAGTACTCGCCTGAGCACGGTGACAAGTGACTATAACTCCGTCCAGCAAACCCTGTCACCATACTATAATGAACATAGCCGGATCATATCCGAAGCCCAGGGACTAATAGATAAACATGGCTGCGATAACTGATCAATTATTTAGAAAATCAATCGAGTTTGCGGTTTTAGCCCTCGCATGGACACTGGTATTTTGCCTAATCCCCAAAATCGCTCATGGTCGGACCGAATCGGTCAAAACAGAACTGATTGAGAGTATAAACATACCCGCCGATCAAAGGCGGAAATTCACCACCCGGACCGTGCTTGAAAATGGGAAAACTTATCTCATTGAAGCCAAGGGGACCTTTAGCGTCTGGCGTGGAAGAACCTCGGAGGTGGATGCACTTTGGTGCTTTCGAAAGGGAAGGTGCGGGAAAAACGGACAAGCGTGGGGACAACTCATCATAAACGGACAGAACCTTAATACCCTTAATAGCAATTATCTGGGCAAAAAGCGTGAGATCCCCTATAACCCCAAACATGTATACAATGTGTGGTACCGAGGCCAAGGAAAAGTACTTGAGATGTGGATCTATGATGCCTATGTTGCCGGCAGTCATGTAGGCAATAGCGGTTCTCTTACTGTCAATATTTACCAATCGGCATCTGTCGGCGTTCAAAGACAGACAAGTTCTGTGAGTAATTCAACAACTGACCTGTCAGGGCTGTCCAGAGATGAACTGAAAAATCGGTTGAGGAGCGTAAGAAAGGAAATAGCCGAAGAACTTGTCCGAGTGGAAAACTACCTGACCTATTACAACCAGGCTTTGGTGCTTTCCACCCTGAGTGGCAGACTGAACAAGCCCGAGGCTGACAGACAGCTTAGGGAAAAAGGAAGTCATCTTTACAACAAGAGCTTTACAGATGATGACCTTTTTAAGTTAAAGGGTCGACATCGTCAGAGTGCTGGTCTGTTTTTCAATTCAGTCGAGAAAAAAGTGCGTGAATCAAACACCTGGCCGGATAGGAACGCTGCAGATGAATATCGAGCACTGGCACTTTCACTCATTACCGATATAAGAAAAAAGTATGAGACCTCCATGAATCAGGGGCACAACCCTGCAGCTCAATTAGTTGATGCACTGGAACTCTCCAACTGGGCTTCAGGGCAACGAAAGCTCCCTTCTTCAGCCAATCCATTTGCTGATGAGCGTGATCTGGTGATTGCTGCAATACCTGATGAACCTCTGCAAAAACGACTCAGACATAAAGATAAGGTGAGGGCTTATGAAGCGCCATCGCCAAGTTTGAAGCCGATTCCCATTTCCAAAATAGTGACACAACCATCATCAACGGCTGGAGAACCTGTTTCGGGTAGTGATATCCAAGCTCCTGATACATCTGTTTTCACAGATAACCGTACTCTGCCGGGAGAGATTGCCATTGAAGTGAATCCTGATGGAAGTATAGAGGAAGAATCGATTCAAGAAGCCATTGATAAGCTTTTAGGCGTTATCAACAAAGGGGGAAACCTGGCACAACCACCTGCAACAGATGCCCAGAAGACTACAAATATCCCCCCCTCGCAAAACCAGGCCCAACAATATAATGCAACAGGAGATCAGCTTTTTAATCAGGGACGTTACGGGGAAGCAATCTCTTATTATCTTGCAGCCGCTAATTTACTGCCCACCGAGGGTAAGTTTCGCGCCAATCTTGCTGGTACATATTATCAACTTGGTCGACAACAGGAGGCCACCTTACAGGCAAGAGACGCACTTAGACTCGGATACCGTGATCACTGGGTTTTCACTCGTTTGGGACTCCAACCCTGATGCCGGTAGTATCTCTTCCAGGTGCGTTTAAGATGCTATCTCCTGATTATCCATGACTCAAGAGATCGGTCTGATTCCATGCTTCGCTTAAATAGTTACTCATGGAGATGGCAACTAAAATGGCGTATTAAGTCTGTATGATTTATAAAAATAATATAAGATACTCCAATGATATGGATGGATAGCGGATTTTTCTAACCAGGAGAATAACATTGGAAATAATCAGCGATCAATACTGGCTAATTCTCGTATTCATTAGTATTTTAATTATTACCCAATGGTTCATCCGTTTGATCCTGAAACTTAAAAAGCGTACTTCCTCAATTAAAAAATCCACTAATTTCGCTTTTTCAATCATTCTGCTTCCCACTTATATCGTCTTTGTATATAAGGCCTTCACATCTCTTCTTGCCTGGCCCCATATCGGAAGCCTGACCGGAATTCTTCTGTTCATTGTTTGTCCGGGGATCTGCTACCAGTTTTATTTTCTTGGCCTTGCCGTTATCAAAAAACAGCTCAAACGCTGGAAAACAGTTCGGCTTTGCGCTGTACTGGCGGGCATCGCTATTGCCGCAGGTTTAAACAATTGGGCGGAGGAGATAGCCATGAAGCGATTTATAGATAAATTGCAGCCTATTGTGAAGCTGGTTGCAGCATCTACATCTCTTTGCGGGACAACCGAAGATGAAATTATAGAACAAATGCAAAAAGTTGGCCCAGTAAAAGGGAGGCTTATATACAATGCAGATGGTTTTGTGCTGCTCTATCCGGGTGGCTCGGCCGATATAGATGGCAGTACCATTTACTATTTTTCTAAAGAAATGAAATGGCATATTTTTCACAATGACAATCAGGACGAACAAAAAAAGTTTGAGCAAATCATCCAAAGCATGAGGGAATGCGGTGCGTCTCAGAATAGAGGTCCGGTGCAACCGGATGATGACTCCAAATCTGTATGAATCAGGATATGTAAGCTTTATAGATAGATAGTGGTTTCCGCAGAAAATGTGCACAAAGCAAGAGAGTTTATCAAAACTGAAAACCAGCGGCGAAATGGTACGCTATGCAGTTCTGTGGCTGGAAACAGATCTTTTCTGATTTTTTCTTAGTAATTTTTAAAAAATAATGTATAATTTCTGGTTATGGGATATTTTTATTTTTTGCAGCACTAGGTGATTTACCTATGGTTTTTTAGTGACATCACTGATTTACATATTTTTTTTATCTTTCTAACTTACAAGTGAAGCACAGAAGTTTTTTGGTGTGATTTTTATAATCAATTCAATATTCTAACCCGTAACAAGGAGGCATTACCATGAAAACGCGAAAACTTTTTACAGCATGCATGATACAGGTCATCGTACTATGTTTTCTTTTTGTACCAAGTGTATGGGCGGCTGATCCGATCGTTATTGGAGTTCCCACTTCAACCGGTTTTTTAGAAGGAAAGGAATGTCTTAAATCAGTCCAGATGGCTGTTGAAGAAATTAATAAAAAAGGCGGCGTAAAAGTAGGGAATGATAATAGAATATTCAAGGTGGAATCAATAGACATAAGGGATGCCGCTCCTGGCGTACCCGTTCCCGAAGCCCTTTTAGGCCTGGAAAAAATTATCCTGGAGAAAAAACCCACTGCATTAATTGTAGGGCCTTTTCGATCAGAGGCTTTGATGGCAGGCATGGATATTATTGCCAAATACAAAGTACCCTTAATCGGAACCATAGCAATGTCTCCAGCATCTGAAGGAAAAATTAAAAAAGACCCTGAAAAGTATAAATATATATTCAGATCCTGTCTCAATGCAAAATATCTGGTAAAATATCTCGCCGGCACCATGGGATTTATTAAAAAACAATATGGATTTAACAAAGTATATATTATGAATCAGGATGTTGCCTGGGCAAGAAAAACCGGTGAAATTACAAACAAGGTTTATTTTGCAAAAGCCGGATGGGAAGTTGTTGGACAGGAAAGTTTTCCAACAGGCACCTCAGATTTCTCCTCTGCGCTAATGAAAGCAAAAGCAAAAGGGGCCCAGGTCATTCTGCCAATATTTGATATGCCCCAAAGCGGTACCCTGGTTAAACAATGGAACAGCATGAGAATTCCAAGTCTTTTGGCCGGATTTATCTCTCCGCTTGCCGGTCCTGGCGCCTGGAATACCTTTGATGAAAAAATAGCCGGTGCCATCAATGTAAACTTTGAAATGGGAAGTGCTATTTCCTCAGACAAAATGCCAAAAGCCGTTGCATTTGTGGAATCCTATGAGAAAAGATGGGGAAGTAAACTGGAAGCAGGGCATGGCCCGGCTCCTTCCTATGAATCTGTATATCTCCTTGCAGAGGCCATTGAACGCGCAAACAGTGTTGATGCCGATGCCATTGTTGCAGAACTTGAAAAAACAAACCGGGACGGTGTAATGGGAAGGATTCAATTTGATGCCGGACATCAGGCTGTTTATGACATGGATCCGGCAAAAGCCGCTGTTGCAGCAGTCTTTCAATGGACAGAAGCTGGAGATAGAACCATTGTTTTTCCACCATCTGTTGCTGAAGGAAAAATTATGCTTCCAAAAGGCCTGAAAGCAGTTCAGAACTAGCGGCTTATTTTTGATAAGGCTTTCTTGTTAACTTGAAAAAAAAAGTTAATTTTAAGTAAAAAAAACTTGAGGCGGTCTTGAAATAAAGTTGTGATACGGTTGTGAAAAAATAAACAATCCTATTTTAAGACCGTCCAAGCCACTTCGATAAAGAAAAATTTAATAGCTTCAACGATAACCCATCAGATATTTATAGGTGGCATCATTCATTTGAAAAATGGAGAAATAATAGATGTTTATTGGTACGATTATTTACGCACTGATCAATAGTGTCATACTCACCTTAATCGCCATTGGCTTTAACCTGACATTTGGTATCAGCGGAGTCGCTAATTTCGCCTATGGTGCCTTTTATATCCTTTCCGCCTATTCCACGTGGATTATGATGAATTCGTTTCATCTGCCGTATTTTGTTTCAGTGGCAGCCTCAATCATTCTCACAATGGCTTTGGGAGCTCTCATGTACCAATTGGTTCTCAAACGTGTGAGAGGGCAGGCCATTTCTGAGGTCATTGCCACTTTCGGCATCGGCCTGGCCATATTGGAGTTATTTCGGTATTTAGGATTCGTAGGATTTGAATATAATCTCCCGCCATTTATAGATTCAAGCGTTATGATTTTGGGAACCTATGTTGATATGCAAAGGATTCTTATTGTTGTCCTCGGCATTATAATAGTGGTACTGCTCTGGCTGTTTACGCATAACACCTCTCTGGGCCTGGCTTTCAGAGGCATCGCTCAAGATGAACGTACGGCGCTTACCTTTGGTATCGATTCAGATAAAATTGCCACATTGGCCGTGGCCTTAGGCGCTGGCTTTGCTGCCATTGCCGCATCGATTATTATCCCCCTTGGCAGTATTTTCCCCTCAGAAGGATATGATGTCCTGATCAAGGCGCTTGCCGTATGCATCATAGGTGGCCTTGGCAGTACTGGAGGGGTTATTGTCGCCAGTTTTTTAATCGGGTTTGCGGAACGGTTTACAGATTCCTACATCGGATCACACTGGACCATGATAGTCAGTTTGACAGCTATTCTGATTGTACTGATTGTTAAACCTTCCGGGCTTTTTGGAAAGCAAAAAGAACTAGAAGAAAGGATATAAACCATTGGAAAAAAGAAAAGAAAGAATTGATCGGGGCATCAAGGCAAGATCTCAAGATATATTTGCGCTTTGTTCCTATAGAGAAATGCTTTATCTTTCAGCACCCCGCTTAATTCCAATCCTGGGATTTTTAATTTTACCCCTTGTTCTGGGGGTTTACTGGCAGAAAGTGCTTCTTTCGGCTGCTGTTTTTGTACTTCTGGCCATCAGCTGGGACATCCTTGCTGAAAGCGGAATGGTGTCCCTGGGCCAGGCGCTGTTTTTTGGAATAGGCGCATATATAGCCGGTATCCTGAACCATTATTTCGGATTTCATCCCTTTATCTCCATTCCTTTTGCAACATTTCTGGGGGGATTCATCTGTACCCTGATGTTATTGCCCGTCTTAAGGCTTCGGGGGATTTATTTTTCCATGGTGACTTTGATCATTCCTTTAATGCTGGTTAGGGTAATCGAGGCAACAAAGATTTTCGGAGGCACAGAAGGACTAACAGGCATGTCTCCTCTTCCTTCCCATTGGATTGAGCTTTATCTGATTATTGGTGTCATGTTGATTTCACTTTTCGGATTTAGAAGAATGCTGGATTCTGATTTCGGACTTGTTCTAAAAGGGATTCGAGATAACGACCGATCCGTGACCAATGCCGGGATTAATATCTATTGGCATAAGACCCAGGCACTTTTTATTTCAAGTTCCATCGGTGCCTTTGCCGGTGCTTTTATGACCCATGTATATATGTTTGTCGGCATGCCCGTTTTTGCTCTGGATTATTCCATACTTCCCATAGCTGCTGTTGTTGTGGGAGGACCAGGAACACTTGCCGGTGCAACTTTGGGCGCATGCATACTGGTTCCATTATCCGAGGTGTTAAGAGGATTCGGAGGATTGCGGATTGTGTTTTATGGTCTTTTTCTGGTGGTTTTTACTGTGGCATTGCCAGAAGGTATTTTCCATTATGTTCAACGCAAATACAATCAGTTTGAAAGATGGGTTGAGGTGGACAAATGAATCAGACCAAACTTTTAAAAGTTGTCAATATCAGTAAATCCTTTGGCGGGGTTCAGGCTGTTAGGAACGTAAGCTTTGACTTAAAGCCTGGAGAATTATTAGGCGTTATCGGGCCTAATGGATCCGGCAAGACCACAATCGTGAATTTAATCACACGATTTGTCAAGGCAACCTCGGGTGAAGTGATGTTTCATGGACAAAAAATTAATCACCTTCCGCCCCATAAGATAATCCGCCTGGGTATTTCAAGAACATTTCAAATGGTAAGACCCTTTTATCAGCTGCCGGCTTATAAAAATATGATCATTCCTTTATATTCTCCCAGAGTCAAAAATTTTGTTGGGGGTAAATACGGGGATCGTGATGCAATCGCCCTGGATTTACTGGAAGAAGTAGGGTTTGAAAGAGATTCCTTTGTGGCGTATAAACCGGCAGGAATCCTGCCTCAGGGATATTTAAAACGCCTGGAGCTTGCCAAGGCTATCTCGCTTCAGCCCGAACTTATGATTTTAGATGAACTTTTTTCAGGGTTGAGTCTTGCAGAAGTCGCAAGCATTGTACCCATAGTTGAAAAACTCCGGCAAAAGGGAATTGCAATTATTATGATTGAACACAGGTTAAAAGAATTGTTTAAAATTGCGGATAGAGTCATCGTGTTGAACTATGGAGAGAAAATAGCAGATGGTTCTGCAAAACAAGTAATGGAAAGCGATGATGTCAAAAATGCCTATCTTGGAACCGAGGCGTAAACCCGGAGAAAAAAAATGCTTGAAGTTAATGAATTAATGGTTTTTTTCGAGAATGCACTGGCCGTAAATGGGTTGAATCTCACCGTGGGAAAAGGTGAAATTGTGGGGATTATCGGCTCCAACTCTGCCGGGAAAACAACTCTTATGAATACCTTGTCCGGTTTGATAATCGATATGCAGATAAAAGAAAAAAGACGCGGCGGGGAAAGGATTTCCGTGTATGGCAAGGTTATATATAAAGATGAGGATATCACCTATTTGAAACCTGAAGAAAGGGTTAAAATGGGAATTGTTCTATCCAGGGAGCGACATCCCATATTTCCGGAAAGCAGTGTTCTGGAAAACATGAAAATTGCAGGATATCTGAGAACTAGAAAAGAAATTAAAAAGACAATGCAATATGTTTTTGAACTCTTCCCTGCTTTAGTAGAACTCAAGAAAAGAAAAGCCGGATTTTTAAGTGGCGGAGAGCAGCAAATGCTTGCCATTGGGATGGCATTGATTGTTCAGCCTGAGTTGCTGCTTTTAGACGAACCCCTTTTGGGATTAAGTCCGATCATGCAAAAAAGTGTGGTGGATGCCATCAAGGCCCTGAACAAATCCAATGGAATCACTGTTATTTTAAGTGAACAGTTTGCCCGCCCTGTTCTTCCAATGATTGATAAGGGATATGTGGTGGAAAACGGAATGCTGTCCCTTTCCGGGACTGGTGAGGAATTGATGAACAATCCAGAAATCAAAGCTGCATATTTTGGAGTATGATGAATGAAAACCTTAATAGAAAATAATATATTCTCTGCGTTTAATTCAATGGCCGATCAATATCCGGAAAAGACGGCCGTGATTTATCTTGGAACGGAATTCTCCTACCATGACTTAAAGATAATGGCAGAAAAATTTGCAACGGCATTATTGGATTTGGATGTGAAATCCGGTGATAAGGTGATGATTTACATTCCAAACTCCATTCAATGGGTGGTTTCTTTTTTAGCCATTCAAAGAATCGGTTGTGTGTGTGTTCCCATTACGCCTATCTACACCCCCCACGACCTGGAATATATCGCCAATGACAGCGGGGTGTCTGTTATTATTTGTGCAGATACCAATTTTGGATATGTTCAAAAGGTATTGGGAACTACGGGTATTAAAACAACCATTTACGTTAGAATGGGAGATCTTCTGCCCTTGTGGAAACAGGCATTTGGCAGGATATATGATATTATTCCTAAGGGGAATGTTGCATCTGGAGAACATATATATTCATTAAAGCAGCTGTTATCCAAGTATAAAAAGCCAGATCTGCCGCCGGTTGAGAATGATAAAGATAAAACAGCACAGATATTGTATACGGGCGGGACCACAAAATTTCCAAAAGGCGTTCCCATGTCCCACGCTTTGTTTCTTGTTTCAGCAATAGAACAGATTTTAACAAGCAAACCCCTCATTGCCCCACAGGAAAATATTATTTTAGGCAATGCACCCCTTTTCCATATATTGGGACAAACCTGCAGTCTGGCCACTATCTTTGTTGGCGGCGCCTTATTGGTGCAGCCTAAGATCAATATGGATGCCACCTTTGAAGCGATTTATCGTTTCAAGGTGAAATCCATGATAGGCGTTCCGGCTTTATACCGCATGATGCTGGAACACGATCGCCTGGATCAATATGATTTAAGTTCTGTAGACTATTGGTACAGCGCAGGAGACGTACTGCCGGTAGAAGTCGGCCGCAGGTGGCAGGAAAAATTCGGCAAATGCATATACCAGGGCTATGGAGCCACAGAGACCTGCGGTGGAGTTGTGATGTGCCCGGTGGATATTGAAAATCCGCCTAAAAGCGTAGGTCAGCTTGTTCCCAGTAAACAAGTAATGATTGTTGACCCGGTGATGAATCCTCAAAAGCCGGGTGAGCCGGGAGAACTGCTTGTGCATTCCAAAGAGATGGTCACTTCCTATTTGAACAAAGTCGAGGAGACTGAAAATTCATTTGTCACAATCAAAGGAAAGAAATGGTATCGAACAGCCGATATCATGAAAATGGATGAAGACGGGAATTTGTATTTTGTTGATAGAACTGTTGACACCATAAAACATAAAGGGTATCGCGTGTCTGCATCTGAAATCGAATCTGTCCTGCAGGAGCATCCCGCCGTTATCGGCACCTGTGTCATTGGCGTCCCTGATGAGAAAGTCGGGGAGAGAATTAAGGCCTATGTCGTATTAAAAGAAGATATTAAAGGTATCACCGGATATGAGCTCATAAAATGGTGCAGAAAAACACTGGTATCTTATAAAATCCCGCAATATATAGAATTTCGGGATATGCTGCCTAAATCAAAAGTCGGTAAATTGCTTCGCCGTGAAATCAGAAGTGAGGAAGCCAGAAGAGCAGACGGCTGACACCAAAAGAGTTTGTAGCTGTTCAGCACTTATGCTTGAAACCGACCTATCCAATTGATATTTTTGGTGGATATTTGTTTCGATGCTAAACGCTTAACCTCCTGCAAATATCCATCGGATAGGGCTTTGAGATAATTTTTTTAACTGGTTGAATAATTACAGAGGTTTTATAAATCCATAATTTATTGATAATGAGGACACAATAAATGAATATCGCCCATAATCTTGATCAGAGCGCAATGTTTTTTCCTGACAACCCGGTCTTTATTTTTGAAGATCAGACAACAACTTACATGCAGCTAAGTCTTAAAGTCAACCAACTGGCTAAAGGTCTTCAAAACATGGGCATGGGAAAAGGGGACAGGATTGCCATTTTTCTACCCAATATTCCTGAATTCATCATGATTTATTTTACCGCCCAAAAGATTGGAGCCATAGTGGTGGCCTTAAACGTGCTTTTAAAGGAAGATGAAGTAAACCACATCCTGACAGACTCAGGCGCCAGAATTATTTTTGCCGGAAAAGAACAGGCAGTGCATATCCCCTCCCAAGTGGTTGACACCCTTGAACAGGTCATCCTGGTTGGAGAAGAAGATGGCGAGGGCCATATTAACAGGATATTTGATACAAGTATTACCGATTTCAACCCCCGGCAAATGGCACCGGATGATCCGGCTGCCATCCTCTATACCTCGGGAACTACAGGGGCTCCCAAAGGGGCCACCCTGACCCAGTCAAACATTGTATCAAATGTAAATGCCACTATTTGCCATATTGGGATGAAAACCGATGATGTCATCCACCTCTTTTTACCCCTTTTTCATTGTTTCGGTCAGAACTTTATAATGAATGCCTGTGTGAAAATGGGTGCCTGCCTGGTCATGCACCAAAAATTCGAACCTGATCCCGTGGTCAGCGCCATATCCAGATACAAGGTTACCATGTTTTTTGCCGTACCCACGATTTACACCTATTTTTTGAATATGAAAGATGAGGATTTGGATCTGTCCAGTATACGGTATTATTTTACAGCCGCAGCCATTATGCCGACAGAGGTTGCCGAAAAATGGCAGGACAAATATAAAATACCCATTAACGATGGTTACGGCTTAACAGAGAGCTCTCCTTTTGCCAGTTATAACCATGATCTGAAATACAAGCTTGGATCCATTGGTAAGCCCATTATGAATGTTGAAATGAAAATAGTGGATGAGGATAAAAATGAGGTGCCCAGAGGTGAATGGGGCGAAATCTGCATTAAAGGCCCCAATGTCATGCAGGGATATTGGAATAGACCTGAGGAAACAGCCAAAGCAATAAAGGATGGCTGGTTATTCACCGGGGATGTGGGCACCATTGATGAACAGGGATACTATTTTGTGGTGGACCGGATCAAAGATCTGATTATTTCAGCTGGAAACAATATTTATCCTGCCGAGGTGGAAAATGTTCTTTACAAACATCCGGCTGTACTTGAAGCAGCAGTCTTTGGAAAACCCGACGATATAAAAGGCGAATCTGTTGCCGCCGCCATCGTACTTCAGCCTGGAATAAAGGCTGAACCAGATGAACTGATCAGTTTCTGCCGTTCTAAAATGGCAAAGTACAAGGCGCCCAGACATATTATCTTTATTGACGAGTTGCCCAAGAGTCCTACAGGTAAAATTTTAAAAAGGGTATTGCGGCAGGACGATTAGAAATAACTTTTATGAAAAAAATCAAATTTTAATGGTAACTATTCAGCCCTTATATTTGAAATCGCCCTGTCTGATGGATATTTGTTTTGATGCTAAGCGCTTAACATACTGCAAATATAAATCAGACAAAGCTTTGAGATAACGTCTTTTAACAGGCTGAACAATTACTTTTAATGTAATATTATTTGGGAATAATATGGCACAATTTATTTTAGACAGATCAGATCTTGATTTTCTCCTTTTTGAGAAATTCAAGGTACAAACCCTCAGTGACACAGAAAAATATTCAGACTTTAATCGAAAAGTTATTGAAATGGTGGTCACTGAAGCCCGTAATCTTGCCATAAAGGAAATCCTTCCAACGTCCCAAATAGGGGATAGAATAGGATGCCGGTTTGAAAAAGGAGAGGTGATACTGCCTAAAGAGTTCCACCATGTCTGGAAATTGTTGCAAACAGGGGAATGGTTTGTACCCACTGCCAAAGTAGAATTTGGTGGCCAGGGTATGCCAAGATCTGTTGCGCTTGCTGCAAGGGATTATATCAATGGGGCAAACATTGCTTTGTATATGATAGCCGGTTTAAGCCATGGTGCCGGCTGTGTTATTGAACAATTTGGCACCAAAGAGCAGAAAAATCTGTATTTGAAGAAGATTTATTCCGGGCAATGGGCCACTGCCATGCATATTACCGAATCTGAATCCGGATCAGATTTGAGTCGAATTTCAACCACTGCTGAGCCGAGACCAGACGGGAAATACAGCCTGTGCGGTTCAAAGATTTTTATTACGGGCGGACACCACACGTTGACTGAAAATATTATTCACCTTGTTCTTGCCCGGATTAAAGGTGCACCTGAAGGCAGCCAGGGGTTATCCCTTTTTCTGGTTCCCGGTTTCCATATGGATGAAAATGGCAACTGCGGCGAGAAAAATGATATCACCTGTACGGGTATTGAAGAAAAAATGGGACTTCACGGCAGTCCGACATGTTCCATGTCACTGGGCAGCAGACAGGAATGTCTGGGCACCCTTATAGGAGAAAAAAATAAAGGGCTTTATGCCATGTTTTCCATGATGAATGATGCCAGACTGCTTGTGGGTTCCCAGGGGCATGCAAGCGCATCATCCTCATTTCTTCTGGCATTGAATTATGCCAAAACCAGAGTTCAGGGCTCCATTCCCGGTGTAGAAAATGCCAATAAGGACGATAACCAGATCCGAATCATAGACCACCCAGATGTCAGACGCATGCTTTTGACAATGAAAGCCTATACGGAAGGGATGAGAAGTATTCTATTTTATATTGCATTCTGTCAGGATCAAAAACAAGTTACAGATAATGCAGCCCAAAAAGAGATATTTCAAAATCTGATTGATTTTTTAATTCCCATTGGGAAAGGCTATGTCACTGATCGGGCCGTGGAAGTATGCGATATGGCCATCCAGGTGTTTGGAGGCTATGGGTATACAAATGAATATCCCGTGGAGCAGATCCTGCGGGATGTCCGTATCACAACAATTTATGAAGGGACCAACGGAATTCAGGCCATAGATCTTTTTAACCGGAAATTAACCATGAAAAAAGGCCGCCTTTTTAAAACCTTGATCGCTCAGATTGAAAAAACCCTAAATGAAGTAAAAACCCAGGAACCCATGAAACCATTGGCTGCAAAATTTGAAAACCTGGTAACCCGGTTTGAAAAAGTGGTCAAACTAATGAGCAGGACACCTGAACACTCATCAGATATCCTTAAGGCCAGATCCCTTTCAGGGCCTTTTCTCCATATTACAGGAGATGTGATTTTAGCCTGGATGCTACTTTGGCGAGCCAATGTGGCACAAAAACAACTTGACAAAACAACACAAAAAAAGAGAAAAGCCTTTTACCAGGGGCAAATGGAATCGGCCCGATTTTTCATTGAGAATATCGGCCCTATAACTTTGGGCAGGATGGATTCAATTATGGATTCAGGAGATGCCGTTCTAAGGATTTCCACGGATGCTTTTGGGGGGCGCTAAGATTTTGTCCCATGATTTATTGAAACCCTATTGAGAAAAAGGAGTGACGTGATAATGAAACAGGATGCCAAACTTGTTGTATTTGATGTTCAAGACAATGGTATCGCCAGTATTACCCTTAACAGGCCAAAGGCCATGAATGCATTGAATCTGCCTCTGATGATCCAGTTTGAAGAGGCATTTCACAAGGCAGAAGATGATCCAGCCATTCAGGCTATTGTAATCAAGGGGGCAGGTAAATTCTTTGTGGCAGGCGCAGATATTAAGTTTTTTATCCAAAAAATTCAGGAAAAAAATCTATCCGATATCATTGCATTCACCCGGAAAGCAAGCGAACTTTTTTTGGCCATTGAAAATTGTAAAAAAACAACAATTGCCGTTCTGGATGGGCTCTCCCTTGGCGGTGGCAGTGAGCTTGCTCTCAGCTGTCAGACCATTATTGCAACGGAAAAAGGGTCCATGGCATTTCCAGAGACAGCCATCGGCATTTACCCCGGATTGGGAGGCATGCCTCGTCTTGCAGGCAAAGTTGGATCTGCACTGGCTAAATATTATGTGTTTACCGGAAACACCATTACGTCTTCAGATGCAGAGGAACTGGGGATACTCGACCATCTTGTTTCTTCTGATAAACTGGACGAGACTATAGCGACGCTGGTTTTAAAAGAAGAGCAAAAAGAAAAAATAAGAGTATCGCTGCCGGACCGGTTCAAAGATATTGATACTTTTTTTTCTAAAGTTAATTTTGATGATCTGATAAAAGGAAGCATTCCCGCTGAAGCAGACACATCATTTGCTCAATCCATGATTAAAATATTGGGCAAAAAAGCACCCATTGCATTAAAAATGGCCAATGATATAATTGACCTGCAGAAGGGAAAATCAAATATTGATGCAATTGAAATTGAACTTGCCCGTCTTGAAGAAATTTTTTCTACACAAGATGCCCTGGAAGGACTTTCCAGTGCAGGCAAAAGAAAACCAAACTATATAGGCAAATAATTTAGGAGGAACCATGTTAAAAAAAGCATTTATTCCGTACAAAGGATATTACTGCACACCATTTGTCAGATGGCAGGGCAGCCTTGCCAACGAAAATTCAATTACACTTGGGGCGCAAACCTCAAAAAGGTGGCTGGCTACAAAGGATATTGATCCGAAAATTTTTGATTACCTGATGCTGGGAGTTACCATTGGCCAGCCAGCTCTTTTTTATGGCGGTCCCTGGGCATCAGCGCTTATTGGTTCTACAGAAACAGCCGGCTTATTGGTAAGTCAGGCCTGCTCAACCTCAACCACGGGGATATTTCAAGCGGCCATGGGTGTGGAAAACGGAGCCTATGAAACGGTTTATAATCTGTATACGGATCGGTGTTCAAACGGACCCCATACCATATGGCCAAACCCCAAAGGGCCTGGTGGACAGGTGATTTCTGAGAATTGGGTCATGGACCATTTTGGCAATGACCCATGGGCAGGTGGCGCCATGATCGAGACGGCGGAAAATGTCATAAAACTGACGGGAATTACAAGGGAAGAGTGTGACGCCACAGCCCTAAGACGGGCTGACCAATATAACGATTCCCTGGAAAATGACAGAGAATTTCAGAAACGATACATGTTCCCCGTTGAAATCCGGGTATCAAAGAAAAAAACCATTCAGATTGAATCAGATGAAGGTATCATGCCAACCACTGCAGAAGGTTTAAAAGGACTGAGGCCCGTCCTGCCAGGTGGAATGCTTACATTTGGTGCGCAGACCCACCCGGCTGACGGCCATTGTGCACTCATTGTCACGGATCAAGAAAAAGCAAAAGAATTGAGTGATGATAAGGATATTGAAATCCAGGTCGTATCGTTTGGCCATGCAAGGGTAAAAAAGGCTCACATGCCAATGGCGCCTGTACCCGCTGCCCAGATGGCATTGGAAAGAGCCGGTTTGACCGTTGATGACGTTAAGGTCATCAAAACCCATAATCCGTTTGCAGCAAATGATATCTATATGTCAAAGCAAATGAATCTTGATATTAATACCTTTAACAATTACGGAAGTTCATTAGTGTTCGGACATCCCCAGGCACCCACAGCAGGGCGGTCGATCATTGAGGGAATTGAAGAGGCTGCCATGTTGGGTGGCGGATATGTTCTCTTTACCGGCTGTGCGGCAGGTGATACCTCAGCTGCACTTGTCCTTAAAGTGGGATAAAAATTCCCATATGAACACTCAGGGATTTTTATAAAAATAATTAAGGCGAAATCATAATAAATAGTGCCTGGCCGAAATCTAATTAGACATACGGCTGATGGATGCTATGCAGGAGAAGCAAGATGAAAGAAATAAACACCGTTGGAATAATAGGGTTTGGTGTTATGGGAGCAGCCATTGGTATTAATGCCGCCTCATCAGGATATAATGTCATATTTAAAGAATTGAATGAGGACCTTGTTAAATCCATGTATGACTCATGGGTCATAAAGGCCTTGAGCAAACGAGTGGCAAAAAATAAGATCACCCAGGAAGATATGGATAAGATCGCCGGGAGAATAAAAGGGACCTCTCAGTATGAAGATTTAAAAGAATGCGATCTTATCATAGAGGCTGCCGTTGAAAATCTGGATCTGAAAATAGATATATTTGGAAAATTGTCTGAGATTTGTTCAGAAGACACCATAATGGTAAGTAACACCTCTACTTTTCTCATTGAAAAAGTCATGGAAAAAGTTTCAAACCCCGTCCGCACGGCAGGGCTGCATTATTTTTTCCCGGCCAACGTGAACCGTCTTGTGGAAGTCATCCGCCAAAAAAATACAAGCGACGACACCTATAATGCTGTTAATGAATTTTCATTAAAAAATAGGAAAACCGTCATTTCCGTAAAAGATTTCCCAGGCTTTGCCATTAACCCGGTATTTATTTCAAGCTATATGGTGTTGAACTCCTTTTACGGGGAGTATAATGCCGCCAGTCTGGACGATATATCCAAGGAGGCTTTAGGCGTGAGATTCGGTATCATGTGGGTTCAGAACATGTCTGGAATGGGAACGGCCTTTCATGCGGCAAATTCCATGGTTGAATATCTCCATGATTCAGATGTGGGATACCCAAAAGTCCCGGAACAATTGGAAACATGCTTTAACAGCGGGTCAAACTGGGACCTTGAAGATGGTCCTATTGTTGAAGATAAGGCAGCCAGACAGAAGGTTAAAGATACCCTTTTAGGAACCATCTTTGCCATTTCTTCCCACCTTGTGGGAAAAGATATTGTATCAGCAGCTGATTTGGAGCTGGGTATAAAAACCGCCCTTGCATGGCCCCAGGGCCCCTTTGCCATAATGAATAATCTGGGGATGGAAAAAACAAGAGAAATGATTGCGCTTGTTTGTGATGCTGGCCTTTTTAAAATGCCGGAAAAGTTTAAAAGCGGTACACCTGATAAATGGGTACTATAGTAAAACACCTGTACCATGAAATTAGATAGTCGTTTTGCCTGGTGCTAAGCGAAAATTGAAAGACAGGGCTGATTCTTATCAGCCCTGATCTTTTTAAGGCTTTAAAACCAGCATAGTCAGCCGTGACACACAGATCAATTCATTTGTTTCGTTCCTAACGGCAATATCCCACACCTGGGTTGTCTTGCCGAGATGAACAGGTTTGGCCTTTCCTTTGACAACTCCTTCTGTGGCATTTTTCAGGTGGTTGGCTTTTATTTCAAGGCCCACACTATAGCAGGGGTCCTCAAGAGTCATATAAGATGCCGTACTGCCCAAAGTTTCAGCCAGTACAACAGAAGCGCCTCCGTGCAGAATACCAAGGGGCTGTTTGGTCCTTTTATCAACGGGCATGGTAGCGCTTAGAAAGTCTTTTCCCTTTTCTAAAAATGTAATACCCACATTCCCTACAATGGATTCTCTTGAAGCAAGATTCAGTTCTTCGATCTTAATTTCTCTTTTCCAGATGTTCTCCATATTCTACACCTTTTGTCCTTTTAATGGACAGTCATTTATATTCATCAGATTTTTATACATCTTATGTGAGGCCATTTATCCCTTATGCTCTTTTATGAGCTCCTGTATGGTTGCAACAGCCTTTTTTTGGGTAATATGGAATTGGTTATAGACAACTATGCCTTCGGGGTCTATTATCACAGTCCATGGCGTTCCTCCTGATCTGTATCTGATCATGGTTTTTGGCAAAGCCCTGTTTTTTCTGTTCCCGGCATCATGTGCCATGGGAATATTAATATCATATTTTTTCTGGTTTGCTATTAATTTATCCTGGGTATTGATCGAAAAACCTTCAAATGTTGTCTGCACAGCAATAAAAAAGACATCAGGGTTTGATTTAAATTTTTGGCTCAAAGCCTTTAATGTTGGGAATCCGTGAGAATGGCAGCCCGGACACCAATCCTGGAAAAAATACATATAGATAACCTTGCCTCTCAGATCTTTAAGCCTCAGTGTTTTTTTTTTCAATCCATCACCATCAATCCATGTGTCCAGATTAAGTTCAGGTGCTTTTTCCCCAAGAATACCATACTTATCAGCTGCCACTGATATGGTGGCAATACATGAAAAAATAATCAGCGTTAAGATGATAATTCCAGTTCTTAAGGTAGGCAGCCGGGTGGAAAACGAGTGGTTTTTCATGGTAAAAATCTCCTATATTCTTTTTTTAATCATAGGTATATCTTAAAAATAAGAAGATGCCCGAAAGTGTCAAGAAAACGACTATGATGCCGGTTCTGATGATTGTTTGTGAAAAAAGGGTTGATTACCCGGAGGAATATGATTAGATAAAATTATTTTAAGGAGGGATTGTCATGGAAAAAAAAGTTCTTGTTCCCGTGGCCCAGGGGACAGAGGAGATGGAGGCCATTACCATTATTGATGTGCTCAGAAGAGCAGGTGCAGATGTTATTGTCGCATCCGTGGATAAGATAGATATCAAGGCTTCAAATGGGATTGAATTTAAAGCCAATAAACTGATCAAAGACTGCATGGAAGAGCAGTTTGATTTGATTGCTTTGCCCGGCGGCATCCCCGGAGCCCAGAATCTTCGTGATTCAAAAGATCTTGCGATCCTTTTGAAAAAACAGGCCCGGCAGCAAAGATATTATGGAGCCATATGTGCTTCCCCTGCAGTAGTATTACATCATCATGGCCTGGTTACCCCGGGTAAGGTAACCTGCCACCCCGGATTTATTGATTATATTGATAATGGTAATATTGTGGAGTCAAATGTTGTTGTGGATGGCATTTGTATCACAAGCAGGGGAGCAGGTACTGCCTGTGATTTTGCTTTAACACTTGTTGAAATTCTCTTTTCAAAGGAAAAAAGAAACGAGGTGGCAAAGGGCCTGGCACTCATACCTGATTGATTTTATTTCAATCGTTGATAAGAGTGAAAAGCTAAAGTTGTTTTAAAAAAGGCATTCAAATAAAAATCACTCAATAAATATGGCTTTTTTTGCCAAAGGTTTCCGTGGTGTTCTTTCAGATGGTTTGGCCGGTTTTCCAAGGCATACAAATGCCAGGGGAACCTTGTTATCCTCAATATTTAAACGTTCCTTAACTGATTTTTTATCAAACAGGGTGAACCAGACACTTCCAATTCCCAGGGCATGGGAAGCTAAAAGCATGTTTTGAATGGCAGCGGCACATGCATGCTGATATGCCATGGGCCCCTCATCAGAGAATGAATCCACTCCGGATTTGGTTTTGTCTCCGGTCACAATAACGAGAACCGGCGCTGTTTGCAAAAAATTGACTGAATATTTTTCAAGCCATTTCCACCCGCTTAATTCAATGGCTTTGGCCTTGCATTTTTCAACGTCATCAAAAAGCTGGTCCTTTATCTTTTTGTTGGTAATTACGATAAAATCCCAGGGTTGACTGTTTAAAGGAGAAGGGGCCATGAGTCCTGCTTCAATGATTTTTTCAACAACCTCTTTTTTTAGATGATCATTTAAAAAATTCCTGCAGCTGGGTCTTTGAGAAATTGCCGTAAATAAATCCATTTTATTCCTTTCTTACTGATCAACTCAACACCGCCTGCACCTCCTTTGAGAATCACAATGTCCATGAGCCTCAAATAAGTCGGTGTAAAAATTTACAAGTCACACACGATTAATGTCGATAAATTCTTTTTGCTTTGGCTTCAAATCTGGGCAATTCACCGATATTTGCAATTTCCACTGCAGGCGTAACGGTCATGTTCAGTTTCACTTTATCAATTAGTTTTTGTTTAGCCGCCTGCAATTCTTTGGAAAGAACTTCAGCGCCGCTGGGTTCCACTTTGATCAGCAGGTGGTCCCCGCTGCTTTGCTTTGGAACGTGGATCTGATATTCATTGGAAAATTCTTTATGTTCACGGATGAAATGTTCCAGGGCAGAAGGAAATATATTGATTCCGGCAAATTGAAACATGTCGTCGGACCTGCCTAAAATACCGCCGTTTAGACGCAGAAACCTGCGGCCGCAATCACAGGGGGTTCGATTGAAACGAACCAGATCCTTGATCCTGAATCTGATCAGGGGCATACTCTCGGTAATCAAATTGGTGATGACCAGTTCTCCCACCTCCCCATCCGGTACGGGTTTCAGGGTTTCAGGATCCAGAGATTCCACAAGGAACATACTTTCAATGACGTGTGTGCCTTGCTGGCATGTGCATTCAAACCCAAAATTTGTAATTTCACTGGACCCGATATCATCAAAACATGTCGCCCCCCAGATGTTTTCCAAGGTTTGTTTGGTGGCTGGAATATTGGCCCCTGGTTCGCCGGCGACAATCAGGATACGCACGGGACTGTCCTTTAGTGATATTCCCATTTTTCTGGCTGTTTCCCCCAGATAGAGCATATAGGTGGGCGTGCCGCAAACAACAGTGGCTTTGTATTCCAATATGGCTTTTATGCGGTTTTCAGAGCTGATGCCTCCCCCGGGTATAACCATCACACCGGCACGTTCAAAAGCGGTTTGCAGTCCCCACCAGGCAATATGCAAGCCGTAATTAAACGGCACATAGAGCCGGTCATGGGTGGTGATGCCGTAGCCGTTCATAAAATGCATGAACTGTCTGTAGAAATGCGTCTCCCAGTCGGTTTTGTTTATAATTATTTTGACGGGTGTACCAGTGGTCCCCGTGGTTTGAAAGACCCGGACTCCTTCCTCAGGCGGGATACATATACAATCTCCCCAGGGCGGCTGTCTTTCCTGGCTTTCACGCAGATCCTCTTTTTCGGTAAAAGGTACGTCACGGATATCCGCCATTGTGCGGATATCATCGGGTTTGATGCCTGCCTGATCAAATTTTAGCTGATACATGGGGCTGCGATCATACACATACTGCATTTTTTCTTTGAAAAGCGAGAGTTGGCGTTTTTCCAAATCTTTTCGATTCATTGTCTCCAGCTCTTTTTCCCAATATAAAGTATTCATCACAGCAATCCTCTATTTTTTAAGTCGCTTTAAACCTTTAAGTACCTTTTCAGGCGAAAAAGGTGTTGAATACATTCTTACACCCGTGGCATCGTAAACGGCATTGGCAATAGCTGCCAGAATGGCTGATACCAAGCCTTCGCCAACTTCTTTTGTTCTAAAGGAATGTCCGGTCTGGTAGCTTTGGGTAATGACATCCACCCCTTTGGAATCGGCCACATTATGAATCAGCGGCATCCTATAATCCAGCCAGGATGGATTCAGGGTATAACCCTTTTTCATCATGACATTCTCCATAAAAGCGTGTCCTAATGCCAGGGAAACCTGGCCGTCAATCTGCCCTTGAACCAATTGGGGATTTACGGGAAAACCACAATCATGGACCGTGGTTGCCTTTTTCAGTTTAATCTCTCCTGTTTCAGTATCCACCTCAATCTCAGCCACCTGTACACTGAAAGCGTAGTTCTCAGTCCATCGTCCTTTGGTTGACGCAAGGCTGGGATGGAAAGGTTCATCGCGCATGGTACGCCAGTGCCCATCTGCGATAATGGTATCGCCCTGGTTTTTGGCGACACTAATCTCAAAAATGTCTCGATACGTGATCTGTTTCTTTGGATTATCAGCCACCCATACGGATTTATTTGCAAGTTCCAGATTTTCTGTCTTTTCATTTAATTGTTGTGCTGCAACCTTCAGGATTTTTTTCCGTACCCCTGCTGCAGCCTCCCGGACGGCATTACCGGTAACATAGGTCAAGCCGCTTATCCAGGCGCCGATATCAGGCGGTGTCGTGGCTGTGTCCGAGGAAATGATCCTGATATCATCCATCTCAAGCTGCAGCTCCTCTCCCACAATTTGACACAAAACGGTCTCTGACCCCTGTCCTAACTCTATGGCACCTGTCAGAAGATCCACGGATCCGTCATCCGTCATTTTAACAATGGCACTGGAGCCGTTGGGATAAATCAAAGACCCGCCAAAGTATGCGCTGACACCCAGTCCAATGCCATGTTTTATTGGGCTGGAATCACGAAGTTTTTCATTGTCTGGCCGACGGCTGCGCCGATTGGTGTAATCTGTTTTAAAAGCGGCTTGTTTGATACAATCTATCAGGCCGCAATTGTGTACGTTGTCTTTGTTTGGCAGTTCTTCGTGGGGTACACGGGCATTTTTCAGCCTGAATTCGATGGGGTCGAGCTGTAATTTTTCAGCAATAATATCCATATGGGATTCAATGGCAAATCTCACCTGTGGCGCGCCATGTCCCCGTAAAGGTGCTCTCGTCGGGTTATTGGTGAAGATGGAATATCCTTCATATTTGAAGTTCTCAACACGGTATGGGATCATGGTAAAGCCCCAGGCCAGGAAGATGACGACCACTCCACTGCCTTTGTAGGCTCCGGCATTGTTAATCATTCTCAACTGTTGAGCCACGATGGTTCCATCTTTTTTGACACCTGTTTTAATTTCCGAAATAAGCGGCTGCCCGTGACGGTATGCAATGAAGATTTCTTCACGGGACGCAACATACTTCACCGGACGACCGGTTTTGATGGAAAGAGCTGCCACACAATACTCATGAGAAAACAGATCGATTTTCCCGCCGAAGGCGCCTCCCACATAGGCTTTATGGATCCGAATGGATGCATCCGTCATCTTAAGTGTTTTCGCCAGTTTCCTTCGTTTGGCAAAATGGCCCATGGAGGAGATCCACATGTGCAGGGTACCATCACCACGGTAATCGGCAACAGCGGTTTGGGGTTCCAAATAACCGTGGGTTCTCAAATGGCTCTCAAACCGATCGCTTTGTATCAGGTCTGCCTCTTTAAACCCGGCATCAATATCACCCCATTGGGTTTGGGTTTTACCGGCAATATTACAATAATTTTCTTTCACCTTGGGATGATTGGGATGAATATGTACCTGGCAATCGGGACTCATGGCGTCTTCCACATCGAAAATGGCGGGTAAAATTTCATATTCAATGTCTATCATCTTTAACGCTTGAGCCAGAACCTCATGGTTAATTGCAGCTACTGCCGCAATCTCTTCACCCACATGCCTGACCATGTCATACGCCAGTATACTCTGATCCGGCGGATAACGGGGTGTCTCAACAAACCCATGCTTGATTCCCTTAGTATCAACGCCTGTGATAACCGCTTTGACGCCGGGAAGTTTTTCTGCTCTGGAGGTGTTGATACGCAATATCCTGGCATGGGGATGCGGACTCCTTTTTATGCCGCAGACCAGCATGCCCGGCAAATTCACATCTACCGTGTATCTGGCTTTACCTGTTGTTTTGTCGGGCCCATCAATCCTTGGCACACTTTTACCGACCAGTTTCAATGCGTTCATCGTTTTCCTTCCTGATCCTGCTGATGTTCTAAATGGCCTGAAGGATCTGCAGCATCCAAAACAGCCTCGATGATACTATTATATCCAGTACAGCGGCATATGTTACCTTCCAAGGCCTTTTTGATGTCACTGACATTCGGCTGGGGGTTTTTCTTTAGTAAGGCCGTACCGGACAGAATAACACCTGGAGTGCAGAACCCGCATTGAACGGCCCCTGCCCGAACAAAGGCTTTTTGCATATTTGAAAGTGTTGGTCCCTCACTCAACCCTTCTATGGTCGTGATTTCTAATCCAGCGCATTCAACTGCCAGCGTAATGCAGGATAAAATCGGCTTGTCACCCAGCAAAACAGTGCAGGCACCGCATGTACCCATTTCACAGCCTGTTTTGGTTCCCTTCAATCCGATCAGTTCGCGAATGGCTTCCTGAAGGGTCACATTCGGCGTTATGATCATATCATGGGTTTCTCCATTGATGATCAATTCAATTGCCTGTTTCATGGTTTTACACCTTGTACTTATAGGATATTCTGACGAAATTACTCTTATTCTCATGAAATATCCGGGTTAATGATGTCCATCAGAGATCTTTTGATATAAACTTCAACCAATTGCTTTAAATATCCGCGTGAGTAGCCGTGATGCGGCAGTGGTTGGATTTCATTGGCCGCAGTTTTGGAAACGTCAACAACATTGGATTTGTTCAGCAATGAACCGGTTAATTGTTTTTCAGCCGCTGATGCGCGGAGCGGTTTGGTATTTATCGATCCCACAGCGATCAATGCGTTACTGCATTTTTTATCCCGTTTATCAAGTGTCAATGCCACAGCAATGGAAACCATGGCAAACTCTAACCCGCCCCGGGGGGTCGCCTTAATAAACCGGCATTGCATGTTTTGGAATTCCTTTGGGATGAGTACAGAGGTAATCAGCTCGTCCGGTCCTAAATTCAAGGGTTTAAGCCCGTCTCCGGTATAAAAATCTATAATATCAACTTGCCGTTCACCATGGCTTGTCAACAGGACCAGGCGTGCGCCAAGGGTGAAAAGTACCGGTGCCATATCCGACATAAATACCGCCCGGCAGATTCTACCGCCATCCGGGAAGGGGTAACAAATGTCACCAGCCCGTTTATAACACGCCTCCACAAACTGAAAATCGTGACTTTGATTCAGATAAAGGCAGCGGCTTTCCTGGCACAAATTCCCCCCCAGGGTGGCCTGGTTGCGAATCTGCTGCCCGCCTACATGAAAGGCAGCCTGGGCAAGAGAAGGTGCTTTATCCTTAATTAAAGGGGATTCAGCGATCCGGGACAGTTTCGATAAGGCATCAAGCTTAAGCGACCCATCATCTGTTAAATGTTCTTTTTGGGCAGACAGATGGTTCAAACTCACCAATGTTTTCGGCATGAGGGTGCCGTTTTTCATGTGGGGAATCAAATCCGTTCCGCCGGCAAGTATGGCCGGGTCTTGCCCCGAGGTTTTCAGCAGATCAACCACCTCTTTTCTACTGGTGGGTGTTTTATAGTCAAATTGAGAAAGTTTCATTGTATTAGAATTTAACAACCCCCCTGATATTCTTTCCCGCCAGCAGATCATCATATCCTTGATTAATTTCATTCAAGGAATAGGTATTGGTGATCAATTCGTCCAGTTTGATTTGTCCTTTTTTGTACATATACAGCAGCTTGGGAATTTCTATCCTGGCATTACTGGTTCCATATATTGCACCCATTAATGTTTTCTGAGTCAACACCAGGTTCAGCGGACTGATGGGAATCGAATCGAAATGAGACGGTGTCAAACCCACAACCACCACCTTACCCAGTTTGGCGGTGGCGTCAAACGCCATGGCAATGGTTTCCGGTCTGGATATGGCTTCAAAGGCGTAATCAACCCCCATATTGTCAGTGATTTCCATGACTCGTTCAACCAGGTTTTCCTTGTCTACATTGATGGTATGCGTTGCGCCAAACGATCGGCTCCAAGTAAGTTTCTGATCAAAGCGGTCGGCTGCGATGATCCTGGAAGCATTTACTAACGCTGCCCCCTGGATGATATTGGTACCGATACCTCCGGCACCGATAACCAGGACACTGC
>CAYVZG010000058.1:0-28702 GCA_964455805.1 uncultured Desulfobacula sp. | reverse complement strand
TTATTTTATTGTTGTCCTTTGTATCTGAAAAGGAAAAGGATATTGTTTCAAGTCTCAGTGTTGCCGGAATTTTGATTTTAATTCTGGACAGTTCTGCTGTTTTTTCAATTTCGTTTCAATTGTCATTTATTGCCGTGGCTTTTATCATCGGTGGTATTTCCGTGCTAAAAGAATATTTATTTATTCCAAAAAATATGACTTCAAAAATACTGTTAATGATTTGTGTAACGGTGTTTGCAAACCTTGGGACCTTTCCATTAACCGCACATTATTTCAATATTGTCTCGCTTATCTCATTAGTATCAAATCTTATTTTTATTCCGATTATTGGATTTATTGTATTGCCCCTGGGACTCATCTCTTTGGTGTGTTTTTCATGTTTTCCATTATTAGCTCTCTTTATTTTCAAAATGTGCAACCAGATTGTTTTGGTATCTATAACCGTATTGGACTTTATTGCTTTACTTCCCTTTTCATGGTCAAGGGTTGCCCGCTTTCATTGGGAAGAAATAATCGCTATTTATTTGCTTTTTGTCCTCATTTTTTTGGGTTTAAAGTTCCGAAAAAAAATATTATTACCTTTATGCATTTTAATTTTTTCGTTGATGGGCCTCTATTTTTCAATAGATCGGTTAAAAAAAACATCCAGTACTAATTTATCCATCACTATCCTGGATATGGGACAGGCAAATTGTGCGCTTATTCAAACCCCGGAAGAAAAAAATATTCTGGTGGATGGGGGTGGGTTTTCTGATGGTTCCACATTTGACACAGGACGGTTCATTATTGCACCACTTTTATGGCAGAAGGGGATATGGACTCTTGATTATGTCATTTTAAGTCATCCGGAATCTGACCACATGAACGGGTTAATTTACATTCTTAACAATTTTGATGTAAAAACCCTTATCAAAAATAATGATCAAAAAAATTCATCTGCCTATACGCGGTTGATGAAAATTTGTAAAAAGAAACAAATAAAAATATTCAACCCGTCACCTAACTCTGATCAGATAAATTTCAAAACTGTAAATATATATTTTTTTGAATCACACAAAGAAAAGTTTTTATATAATTTGAATAATAATTCTCTTGTTTTCAAGGTCGTTCATAATCGGTTTTCAATGTTGTTTCCCGGTGATATTTTAAATCATCGTGAAAAAAATTTAAGTAGTCATCCTGATACCAATCTCTATGCAGAGATACTTTTATCTCCTCATCACGGAAGTTTAACCTCGAGCTCCATTGATTTTCTAAGCAAAGTGACACCTAAAACTGTCATTATTTCGTGCGGCCTGAACAATCGATACGGTTTCCCCAATAAGGCTGTTATAAAACGATATCAAGATATGGGCATACACATTTTTAGAACGGATAAAAATGGTGCCATTTTTATATCCAGTGATGGTATCAATTACAATATCAAAGCCATGTTTCCCAATGAAAGTCAAAAAGACATTTTTTGATTGCACGGATATTCGTGTTCATCAGAATTCATGAGAAAGGGCAGTATTACCTTATTCTTGTTACCACCTGAAATATCATATGTGATACTCACTATGGGTATATTAATTTTTGATTCAATCTTTTGAGACATCGCCTCAGTAATGAGTCCGGGACAACAAAATGCCGGATTTGTCTGAACCAAAAGTTTAAGATCAGGAAATTCATGGATGATATTGTGGATTTTCAAAATATTATCCATGGATTCGCCTGTATGTTCCTTGAGAATACCGTATTCGGACAGGATATTTTCGCAAGAGTCCTTTACTTCAAATGCGGATTTACTCAAAACCGGTTCAAAATATTGGTAATATTTTTTTTCCATGGCCTGCATGGCTACAAAGAGGGCACCATTTGAGAATAAACTTAAATATTTGCCCTCCTTAAACCATTTTTTAAAATAAAAATTGGCAATGATTTTGGCATATTTGTAGTAAGAAGTTGTAATGACTTCACCACCATTGTCTTCTATAAAATGAATCAAATCCTGATTCATAATATCATTATCTCTGGCATAAAGGTCTCCAAAAATACCAATTTTTGGTCGTGATTCTTTTTTGGTTTTAATGTCAGAAAACATTCCAATGGCGTGATTTAAAGCCTCTTCTTTGGATGCAGATTTTTCAAAGGCATGGCATAAAATTTTCAATGCAGATGAAATGACTAAATCGGTATGTCCCTTTTGGATTTCATAGGGTCTGATTTTGCAGCCAATGTTTCTTAGCAATCCACCAAACATATAGGCAAAATATGTATTGATTGATGCTTTATAAGAAATATCAAATAAAGACAATTGGCCTTTATAAATTCCGGATTTTTCAAATCCCTTACCATTTTTTTCAAGGATTTTTTTAATATGATATGGATACAGCTTTATGTTACAGGCGATGTCAGAAGGATTTAACCATAAAACACAATTAGCAGGATCAAGATCGTTTTTTTTCACGGTATGGATAAATCCTGCTGCCAGCGCGTTTAAAGGAATACATTGACCCGTATTTGTCAGTATGCATTTTTTTAAAGTTTCAGAAGTTTCCTCCATTAAAAGCGCATTAAAGCCTTCATTTTTTAAAATAGATACAATCAGGCTGCCGGAATATGAATCCCAGTTTGGATAAACAATCGTCTTTTTGTGGTCAATCTTTGATATAAATAATGGATTAAGATGCGACAAATCCGTTGTTTTTTCTCTGTACATGGTGGTGTTATGATTTTTAAAGGATTGTACTGCCGCTTCAACTCTTGTTTCATAGCCAACACTGGAATCATGTTCATCCAGCTCCAGAACAAGGTAGGGCTTGTGGAAACTCTCCATAATTTGTTTAAAATAATCGACGGCAAAAGAATCTGGTGCACATTTAAAGGAGCTGATAAAGACAGGATAAAGATGATCAGATTTGGCAATAAAAGTTGCCGCCTTAAGAATTTGTGCCGCATATTTCCAGTGGATTTCTTTTAACAAGGGTTCGACTTCTGTAACATCCATGGCTTCAAAATCAAACATATCCTGAAAAAAAGTTTTTACCCCAATATTTTCAAAAAGCTGGGGGATATTGTTGTTCATTATCTGAGCCAAAACAGTATAAGGCCGTCCTAAGAGGACAACATTGATATCAGAGCCAACAGATTTATATTTCGGATATAATGACTTTAAGTTGAATTGGGTATTTTTTTTAAACTCCATGGCACTATCAAATGCAGTGGAAATATCAAAAAACGAAAACAGAAAATCAGAAGATATTTTTTTTAAAGATTTATATAATTCCAGCTTAGTATGAAAATTGGTATAAAGGTATTTTATTATCGGAGATATTATCCTTTTTTTGTCAATTTCTGACAGGCATGAAATCACGGACGGGGCAAATTGTGTATAATAGCAATGCTGTCGACGACTATTTTCCTTATCTGGTTTTTCTTCAAAATAAAATGGTAAAAAAATAAAATCTGCTTTATCCATTAAATACTTAACATGACCGTGCAAAGACACCACAGGCGCACAAAACTCTGCAGTAGCAATCATTTTTCCCCATTTAACCGGATCTTTGATTTTGGAACTTGTTTTTGTCTTAATACCAAGCAGGGAAAAAAAATGGACCCAGAATTCCACATCTTCAAAGATATGGAGTGCATCCGGGATGCCAATGGTAAAATGATGTTTAATGTCACCCTTTTTAGTTTTTGGAAGGGCATGTTTTCTGATTTTTAACAGGTTGTAAGCATTTTTCTTTGGAACGGCTTTATTTGTTTGATAATCTCTTCCACACAAAAACCCATAAGCAACGGGTTTACCTTCAACTTGTGCAATGGTTAATTTACAATGATTCGTGCATAACTTACAAACTTCCTGGCGTATGGGAATCTCATGTCTCCAGATGTCAAAACCTCTAAAACCGGAAAATTTGATTTGTTTTTCCTTTAATAACAATGCCACACCAAGTGCACCTGTCAGGTGACAATATTTTGAGACATGAATGGGCTTATTCAATTTTTGCTCAAATGCGGCAACAAGCGCCTTGTTTTTAGCAGTAGCCCCCTGGAAAAGAATACAATTGCCTATTTTACCCATACTGGCTACTTTTGTCAGATAATTATCCCTTACAGAGTGTAAAACCGAGGCAAGAATTTCATCTTTCTGATAACCTTGTGCAAAATAATAGTTAATATCTCTTTCCATAAAAACTGTACATCTGTCACTGGCTACCGGCGAAGTTACGCCTTCTGCTCTATCAGAATATTCAGGTAATGGGCAATCTAACTTAATGGCTTGTTCTTCAATAAAACTTCCCGTTCCGGCTGCGCACACGGTGTTCATAACTGAGGAGGTGACCCTGCCATCTTTGAGCAGGGTGAATTTGGCATCCTGGCCTCCGATTTCAATTATCGTATCTACATTCTTGTTTAAATTAAAAGCTGCAGTTGCATGGGCTGTTATTTCATCAGGCTCGATATCCGCTCCAATCACCTTACCACTGATTCTACGCCCTGAACCCGTGGTACCACACCCTCTAATTTTAATGTCAATCCCATATGTTTTGAAAAACTGATCATGGGCTTTAAAAATTTTTTGAACCGCAATTACCGGCCTTGATGCCGTTTTTGTATAAAACCCGGCAATCGGTATCCCGTCCTCATTAATGAGTATGCTCTTGGTGCTGGTTGAACCGACATCAAGCCCTAAATATCCCTGTGCAGTGGATATTTCAGACGGGTTTTGATAGATGTCAATTTCAACATCTTCAAAGACATATGACGAAAAACATTTGAAATCTGGGAATTGTGAAAAATTGAGTTCAAGTTCAGGATAAGAGAGAAGGTTTTCCTTTTTCGCTGAAATAAAAAAATCATTAATTGATAAAAACTTTTTATTTTCATTTTTTGCAACCCTGCTTTGTTTCTTTTTTATGTCATCCAATAGACAGAGCGCAGCGCCTGCAGCACCATAAAATATTGAATGTGAGTCAATGATAAAATTATAGCTTGTTATTTTCTCAAGATGATTTTTAACACATTGATTTTGAGAAACACCTCCACAGAAGATGACCTCTTTACCGACTTGGTTATATTTAAAAAGTGTATTGGAAATATTTTTTGCAAGACCATAACAAAGGCCGTCACAGATTTGTTCAATGTCAAATCCTTCCTGCTGGGCATGGATAAGATCAGTTTTGGCAAAAACCGCACAGCGGGTTGCAATGTCAGGAATGTTTTTTGAATTTAAAAGTGCTTTAAAACTAAGTTCCTGTGACCCACCCAGTAAATTTAACCTCCTGGCCTGTTGATCAAGAAAGCTTCCGGTTCCCGCAGCACAGGACGTGTTATGGTTTGCACCAATATAATTTTGAGTTTCATCAAACCGGCTCAATGAAAATTTTTCTCCACCGATGTGTAAAATAGCATCAAAAATTTGATGATAATGCTTGGCCGCCCGGATAATGGCAAGCTGTTCATCATATGCATAATCTCTATGAATAATAGAAGGAGTGGCATTGGTAACCGCTACATAATCTATATTTTTTATATCGATCTTTTCCAGAGATTTTGAAAGGTTTTGCTTGATTTCTCCATGATGATAACAGGTGTCGGTATGAACTATGGCAGGATCATCGTTTAGAACCACCATATGAATTGAAACAGATCCCACATCGATTCCAAGAATGTTTAGTGACGGCGACATGATTATAGTTTTTCCTTTACATGGTTCCAGAATTCCAAAATCCCTTTGTACCAACCATCCATAAACATTTGTTCATGGTCAATGGAATTTGATTGTTTTCCAAGTTCAGTTGATTGATAAATTTTATTAAAATAATCTTTCATTTTAGGATCAGAAATTAATTCATACGTAGCATTTGATTCCAATACGTATAGCAATTCTTCATAATGGGCAGTTTTTGCCCACTGAAGTCCTTCTTCCTTGCCCAGCTTATAGTATTGCTTTTCCCAAATTAATTTTTCCTGCTTTAAGCGTTTAATAATGTCAGACATATCATAGTCTTTTGATAAGCGTTTCTGAAAGTCCTCTTTTCTATGAATAGCATCGGTAACTGCGTCTTGAAACATTTTTGACAAATTAAAAGAAGCCCGCCACTCCTTTAGCTTTTCATGAAGTAAATCAGGTATACTTAATGTAATTTTTTGAGCCATATTGTTCTCCTGAGATAAATTATAAAATATCAGTCATCGAATATTTAATACGTATTCTTTTTTTTAATACGTGTCAATCAAAATATCCATAATAAATCCGGTTTTTCTCCTAGAAATGATGGATTGGACGATATAGAACCTTGAATTTTAGAGGTATAAAAGATATAAAAAATAACCATGTTTAAAAAATTAATTGAGAGCTTTGGAAAAAAAATATTAAGTTCGCTGGAATCCATTGGCCGGATGACACTTTTTGTCATCAGCGGAATAGAGAATATTTTTATCCCACCATTTCAATTTACTAAAATCGTTGATCATACATGGTTTATTGGTTCAAAATCTGTTTTCGTCATTATTTTGACCGGCCTTTTCACCGGCATGGTTCTTGGACTTCAGGGTTACTATTCCCTTGTCAAAGTGGGTTCGGAGGCAGCCCTTGGTGCGGCTGTCTCTCTGACTTTGATTTCTGAATTGGGACCCGTTTTTACTGCAATCATGATCACGGCAAGGGCAGGGTCATCCATGGCCGCAGAAATTGGCATCATGAGGATTTCAGAGCAGATTGATGCACTCAAGACCATGCATATCAATCCTGTAAGGTTTTTGTTTACCCCAAGAATTGTTGCAGCTGTTATCAGTTTTCCTCTTCTCACTGCATTATTTGATATCGTTGGCCTCTTTGGCGGGTTTATTTCCGGTTCCATAATGCTTGGCATCAATCAGTATGTGTATATGGACACCATTGTTCAGGCGATTAAAGTGCATGATATTAATGGCGGTTTTTATAAGTCTCTTGCTTTTGCCCTGGTGACAACAACCATATGCTGTTATCGTGGATATTATACCCATTTGTACAGCGGATTTGGTGCAAGAGGGGTTAGTTTGTCCACAACCAATGCAGTGGTTCAATCTTGTATTGCCATTTTTATCTTTGATTATATTATTACATTTTTTCTGGTTTGAAAATGAAAATACCATTAATACAATTTAGTAATGTGAGTAAAAGCTTTGGGGAACTTTCAGTTCTGAAAGGACTTGATCTATCCATATTTAAAGGTGAAATTACAGCCATCATCGGCAAAAGCGGAATAGGCAAGTCCTTGTTATTAAAGCATATTATCGGTCTTGTTAACCCGGATTCGGGTAAGATTCTTATTAGAGGCAGTTCCATGAACAAGTTGTCCATAAAAGACAAAAAATCTTTTCAAGAAAAATTGAGTTATATGTTCCAGGACAATGCGTTGTTTGACTTCATGAACATATATGATAATATTGCCTTACCTTTGGTTGAGAATGCAAATTTTCCAAATGACAAGGTTAAAGACAAAGTTACAGAGCGCATGACGCAATTGGGTTTGACTGGTATTGAAAAAAAATTTCCAGCAGAGATTTCTGGCGGTATGAAAAAAAGGGTAGCCCTTGCACGGGCACTTATCACAGATCCGAAAATTGTTCTTTTTGATGAACCAACCACCGGACTTGATCCCATAAGAAAGAATAATGTACATTCAATGATTCAGGAATATCAGAAAAAATTTGAATTTACTGCTGTCATTGTGAGCCATGATATTCCGGAGATTTTTAACTTAGCGCAGCGAATCGCATTTATAGATGATGGAAATATAAAATTTGAAGGATCAAAAAAAGACATTCTGGAATCACAAAACAAAATTTTAAATGACTTTATCAAAGGAAAGGATATTTAAAACTAAAATTTGAAGATGCTTCTTTTTGAGGAAAACCATGAATAAACGAAAGATTGAATTTTATGTAGGACTCTTTGTCTTGATTGGCTTATTGTGCACTGCCTATCTTTTCATTGTTCTTGGAGAAATGAGTTTTGTTCGGGACAAACAATATCAGGTACACGCTTTTTTTACTTCTATCTCAGGGCTTAAAAAAGGTGCAAAAGTAGAAATGGTCGGTGTAAAGATCGGTATGGTTCACAATGTCAGTATTGATAAAGAACGATTACTAGCAAAAGTGGACTTTCTTATAGACAAAAACATTAAACTTTCTGAAGATGTGATTGCATCCATTAAAACATCTGGTATCATCGGACAAAAATTTGTTGACATTGTACCGGGAGGTTCGGATATCATGCTTGAGGCAGGGGATGAGATTTTCGATACAGAGTCATCACTTGATATTGAATCACTTGTCAGAAAATTTATTTTTATTAAGGATAAAAACTAAGGCTTACTTGGGTTGGAATGTTGGTTTGAATAATTACTCTTGGTGAAATTAAAGGGAATACGCTGTCATGGGAAAAAAACATTTTTTTTTGGTTTTAGCAATCGCTCTTATTATAGTTTCAAACAGTTTTGCCCAGGATACGCCAGGTGCAAATCCTGCCTTGTTTTATGAACAAGGTTCCAGCTCTTTTGATTCTGATAACATTCCTGGTGCCATGCTTATGACAAAACACCATTCCTTAACAACAGATAATCATGAACTTGACGAAGTGCTTTCTGATGATTTTGAGAATTTTGATGATGACTATGAATCTGACTCTATTTCCGATCCTCTCTATCATTTTAATTATCTCATGCATAATGTAAATGATTTTTTGTATTTTAAGGCGATAAAGCCTATTGCTAAAGGCTATAAAGCCATTATGCCCGTTCCGGTCCGAAAGGGATTAAAAAATTTTTTTCATAATCTCATTTTCCCTGTCAGATTTGTTAACAATATTTTACAGGGTGAAATCAAGGATGCTGGAAGCGAAGTTGGCATTTTTGTTATTAACACAACCATTGGTGTGCTTGGATTTGGTCAAGTTGCTCAAAATGAATTTGATTTTCATACAGCCAATGAAGACCTGGGGCAAACGCTTGGTTCTTACAGTATCGGCAATGGTTTTTATCTTGTATTGCCCATACTGGGGCCGTCAACGTTCAGAGATCTTATCGGACGTGTTGGCGACAGCTTTTTAAATCCGGTCAATTATGTTGAACCATGGGGGTATTCAGCTGGAATTAAAGCCCTTGAAACAATAAATACCGTCTCGTTTCGTCTGGGAGATTATGAAACTTTAAAAAAAGCATCCCTTGATCCCTATGTAGCCATACGAAATGCATATGTTGAAAACCGCAAGGAAAAAATCAAAGAATAGGTTTAAAAGCGAAACAGATCACTACGCCGGTGGGGTAGAAAATATTTCATTTTATGGGATCTGATCTCATTTAAAACCCTTTTTTCTATATGAATAATATGAATGGCCTGTTCTCCATCCAAGGATTTGTAGAGTACATTCCCATCAGGTCCTATGAATATGGTAATTCCAGGAAAAAAAAGGCCTTTGGTATTATCACCTGTTTGGTTGCACGCGGCAATATACACACCATTATCAAAGGCCCTTGCCCTGAGGTGGCGAATCCAGGAATTGTATTTCTCTTGTGAACTGCCCCGGGGAGAGGCGTGGGGAATGAAAATCACATCGATTTCATTTAAGGCCATTGCAAGAGATAACTCTGGAAAATGTGCATCATAACAAAGCTGTATTCCAAACTTAAGCCCTTGTGATTCAAAAATTTTGATTTCATTTCCTGCAGTAAAATATTTTTTTTCAAAGGGTGCTGTATGAATTTTTTGATAGCTCTCAAATGAGCTGTCTGGATGAAAAACCAAATGTGAGGCATATATTTTATTGTGAATTGTTTTTTGAGCCAGTCCCACCAAAATAGTTATATTAAAATTTTTAGCCAGGTTTGAGAATGGTCTTGACACGTCCTGTGTAATATTCCTTGAAATGTTTTTTATATCAGGACCGGCAACATAACCGGTAAGGTTCATTTCAGGGAAGACAATAAATTTGGCCCCTTGTTCAAGAGCACTATCGATTAGCTTAAAACATGATTTAATATTTTTATTAAAATTTCCGGCAATGCAATTTTGAACAACAAGGGCTGCTTTAATTGTTTTCATACTTTAAAATTGGCTGATATCTTAAACACCCTGGTTGCCGGTAGGTTGAGTATTGTTTCGACCTTGGTTGTTTTCTTAATTTCTTCAAGATTACTTTTTATGATTTCAACAGAAGCTTCAATAAAGGTAAACCATATATTAAACTCATGGTCTCTTTTGTAATTGTGTGTAACCCCTGAATATTTGTTTACTGTTTTTGTAAATACCTCTATTTTGTCTTCTGGCACTTTAGCAGCACATAGAGTTGAGTGGTATCCCAGCCGGTCAGGACTAAAATTGCCACCAATCCTTCTGATAAGCAAATTGTCTTTCATGAGACGAATTCTTTCAATCAATTCGTCTTCAGAAAGACACAACTTTTCTGCAAGAATTTTATACGGTCGTGAATCTATGGGAAAGTCGACCTGAATTTGATTCAGAATTTTTCTATCTTTTTCATCCATTACAGACATGGTTATCTCCTGTAACAAAACATAAAAAAAGGCTCTGCACAGGGAGCGCAGAGCCTTTAAAAACAAATACAAATATCAAATTCTGATATTATTAAACACATCCGGTTGGTTTTGGTAGCCCAGCCATTTTACATGCGCCTTTTCCAGGTCCTGAGGGAAAAAGTTCATAAATATGTTTAAGTTTGAACTTGGTTAACTTGGAAAGAACTCTAACCATTGGAGCAATACCATTTTTTTCATAATAATCTTGGAGAACTTTTATAAGTGTCCAATGTTCATCAGTAAGCTCTTCGATTCCTTCCTGACCTTTAACATAGTCAACCCACTCCTCACAATACGTATTGTAATCAAGAAGGAATCCATCTTCGTCTATTTCGAAAGGTTTCCCATTGAACTCAATTGTTGCCATTTAAAATTACCTCCTGTAAAAAGTTTTTTATGGTCCTATTAAGACATACCGCCTTAGTTTCAAATAAATAAAACCTACATATATCTTAAGCAATGGTTATTTGTCAATATAAAATAAATCCCCAATAATATTCTTTAATATTCTTTGGGAGTTTGATTAATCTGTTCAAGAGTAAAGACTGGTCCATCTTTACAAACAAGTTCTTTTCCTATGTTGCATCGACCGCACATGCCGATTCCACATTTCATTCTGTTTTCAAGCGACATGATTATTTGGTCTTCATTATAACCGAGTTTAACCAGAGAGGGCTGAGTGAACTTAATCATTATCGGCGGACCGCAGATAATCGCATATGTGTCCTTATCTGCTTTTGGCGCATTCTGTTCAACTATCTGGGGAACGAATCCTGTATGATATTTCCAGTTTGGATCGTCAGTTCCATCTACGGTTATATGCATGTTAATATCACTACGTTTTTCCCATTCATAGAGCTCTTCACGATAGAGCAGCATACCCGGAGACCGTGCACCATAAACCACATCGATATTCTTGAATTTGCTCCTGTTTGCAGGATCAAGCATATAAATAATGGAGGATCTTAAAGTTGTAAATGCAAATCCGCCGCCAATGATAACAACATTTTTGTTTTCAAGCTTCTCCCAGGGATACCAATTGCCCAAAGGCCCCCTGATACCCATTATATCTCCCACTTTCATATTATGAAGATAGGATGTGACTACACCGGTCCTGAAGACTGTGAATTTAACAAATCCTTTTTCAACTGGTGATGATGCAATACCAATGGGAATTTCTCCCACTCCAGGTATGGACAATTCAGCGAATTGGCCGGCCTGGTAAGAAAATTTTTCTTCATCCCCTTCATTGAGAAAAACAAATTTAAATGTTTTAAGGGATTTGTCTTCAGTTGCAATTTCAATATCATCAATGCGAACTGGATAAGGCAAATAGGGATTTTCCATTTTCATACTCCTTTTGTTCGCTATTCTTGTTTCTCAAAAGTGTTCATTTTAAGGCATACCTCCCGGATGTCAATATTGACAGGACAGCTTTTTACACATCTTCCACATCCCACGCACATGATTCCCTCATCGTATTTATCAAGGAAATATTTAAGCTTGTGCATGAATCTTTGCCTGACCCTCTGAACCTTTACTCCTCTTGGGTTATGGCCAGTGGCGTGGCGGGTAAATAAAGGTGACATGCAGGTATCCCAGTTTCGGAATCGTGTGGCTTGTTTCTGTTTGATTTCATCCTGAATATCAAAACACCAGCAAGTGGGGCAGACATAAGTACAGGTACCGCAGTTGATGCATGAAAATGCGATATCATCCCAGAACGATGCCTCATGAAGTTCAAGTATGGTTTTTTCCTTGAGCTTGTCTGTCTCCACAAATGAAACAATGTTTTTTTCCGCTTCCTTTCTAAGTATGTCAAACAGCGCTTGACTCTCTTTCTCATCTGCAGTGTTTTCAAATCCGCAGGCGCTTGCATAAGTTTCACCCTCTGGGGTGAGCACTTTCGCAAGGTATTTGTCATCAAGATCAGCAAGAAGAATGTCGAGACCTTCCTCACAAAAAGGTCCTGTCCCAACTGAAGTTGAAAAATCAAACGGTCCTGGTTTGTTAATGCCAAGTCCCACAAAAACGGTGGCGTCATAGGCATCGCACCAATACGGGTCTTTAAACTCTTTGGTATCAAAATTAAGTTTTACAAGTGCAATGGCTTTTGCATCATATGGTCTGATACCTAAGACCGCTCGGGGGGAATAATCATTATCTGATCGCTTCATTATATGGTGATCTTCAACAGATTCATTCAGGTTGGAATTTAAAATTTTTTCTGTTTGAGGAAAAAGAACGGATTTGGCCGATAGGACAGATTCATGATATTCCATGTCCGGCTGTACGTCTTTATCCAGCTTTTTGATCATACATCCGTTTTCATCTTTTACAGGGCCAAAAAGCTGATATGTTTCTCTGGATTTATCAATGCCGCTGGCCCAGTCTTTTTTATCAATTGTTATGAATTTCATTGTTTACCCTTTTTATTTACTTGATAAAATCATCCGGATCTTCTGGATTATAAGTATCCAGAGGAGGGCGCTTCGTCAGATCAAGTCCTGCTTCCCAGCCAAAAAGATCAAAAGTGTCTTTATTCAGCTTTCTTGTAAAATCCCTGACATTGATGCCAACCGGGCATGCTTCGACACATGCGCCGCAATCGGTACATCGGCCGGCACAGTGAAAGGCTCTTAAAAAATGAAAAGTATTTACATCGGTCTTATTCTGGCCTTTGCCAACCCATTGGGGATTTGATTCGTCCACAAAACAAACCGGGCAATAACAAAGGGGACATGCATTTCTGCATGCATAACACCGGATACAATTTTTTGTAAGATTTTCAAAGTGCTGCCATTTTGCTTCTTCGTCCAAAGCTTCAATCTGATCAACATCTGGGAAAAGATTCTCAAGTGTTTGTTCTTCCACAAGATCAGCAGCTAAGACATCATAAACAACTGGATTTTTATGGGTACAATACTGACAGTTTCCCTTCAGATAATCCTGTTTCTTCAAGGATTGCGTTTGTGAAGAAGATGAAACGTTCAAGGTGTCCCCGTCTTCTTCAAATTCAATGATCTCATCTTCGAAAAGTGCTGCAATTTTATTTTTATCCACCATTCCAGAACAGGGAACCCCAATAATATATATCTGGTCTCTTTGAATCTGATTTTCAACTATATGGGTGATAATATTTCTTGAATCACATCCTTTGGCTACAATTGCTATTTTCCCTTTGTCCTTACGTGCATAATTTGCAAGGTTGAGCCCGCATGTAGAATTAAAAACAAGCTTTTCAACATCTTGTTTTGATTGAATGGCAATAGGACATGTTGCCATGGGAATTGTTCCCTTTGCATAACCAATGACCTTGACCACTTCCCCTTTTTCAAGAAGATCAGCAGAAAGTTCTCTTATCTTTTCTATACAGGTATTCATAAAAATTACCTTTACTAATTATAGTCCTTTACAAATTTTTTATTGGGTCCAAGTGCTTTAACTTTATCAGAAATTTCTTTGACAACATCCACAAATTTCGTGGCTTCGGCAGAAGAAATCCATGAAAAATGGACCCTGTCTCTTTCGATTCCCATGTGCTCCAAAAGATTTCCCATTAAGGCAAATTTTCTTCGTGCGTAATAATTACCATCCAGGTAATGACATTCTCCAGGATGTCAGCCAGACACCCAGACAGCATCTGCACCTTCCCTGATGGCAGACAAAATAAATTTAGGACTCATTCTTCCGGTGCAGGGGATCCTGATAACGCGGATATCGGCAGGATACTGCATTCTGCTTACACCGGCAAGATCAGCCGCGCCATAACTGCACCAATTACAAAGAAAACTGGTTATTTTTATTTTATTTTCACTCATTAATTATATCTCCTTATACAGCAGCATCGGCTGCATCTTTTTCCTCTGTTGGTCCTGTTTTTGAATCATCTAGGGTTTTAATGTCATCCGCCAGGATCTCTTCATCGTCATCTTGGGTAAATATCTGGGCAAATATCTGGTTGTTATCAAACCCTTTAAGGTGTATTGCTCCTGACCTGCAGGATCCAACACACAGTCCGCATCCTTTACAAAGGACAGGATTGATCTGAGCCTTTCCTTCGAACCGTCCCTCGCTCTCAAAGGACGGGGCGGAAAATGGACAGATTGAAACACATACGCCGCAGGAGCTGCATACCTCCGGGTCAACCAATGCAATGGTACCGTCCATATTCATTGTCTTTTTTGCAAGGAGTGTTACAGCCCTGGTTGCAGCGGCCTGAGCTTGGGAAATAGACTCGTCAATGGGTTTGGGAGCATGGCCAAGTCCGCAGATGAATATGCCGTCAGTGGCACAGTCAACAGGCCGTAACTTTGCATGGGCTTCCATATAAAAACCATCTGCATTCTGTGTGGCCTTATACAAGGCTGCAATTTGATTTCCTTTTTCAGGTACAATGGCAGAAGCTAAAACAATTAAATCCGTTTTTATCTCCATCTGTCGCCTCAGAGAGGTATCAGAAAAAACCACCTGGAGCTGATCTTGTTTTGAACTGACTTCCAATTTCTTTTCAAAATCAAATTTAATAAACTGTATCCCTTTGGTCCGTGCTTCAGTATAAAGATCTTCCCTTAATCCAAACGGACGCATGTCTCGGTATAATATGAATACATTCATTTGGGGGTTTATCGATTTTAATTTCAATGCGTTTCGAATGGACTGGGTGCAGCATACTTTTGAGCAATAGGGACGTTCAGGTATTCTTGAACCCACACATTGGATAAAAACTGCCGTTGCTTTGGAATTTAACTCTTTATCATTATTTAAAAATTTTTGATCCAGCTCAAGTCCTGTTATAACTCGGTCATCTTCACCGTAAAGATGTTCTTCAGACTTTAATTCTGATGCACCGGTGGAAATAATTGTTATGCCATGTTTTAACGTTTCTTTGGTACCGTTTTTGTTAATATGGGTTTCAAAATTTCCAACAAAACCATCAACATCTGTTATTTGGGTATTCAAATGGATGTCTATTAATTTATTCTCCATAACAGATTTGATCATCGAATTAATAGCGTTCTGAATATCTTCATTCTGCCATGTTTTAAAAAGTTTATTTGCCTGACCCCCGAGTTTATTTTCTTTTTCCAGAAGATGTGTATGATATCCTTGATCAGCCAGTGTTTTTGCAGCTATGATTCCGGCAAGACCTCCACCGATTACCAGTCCGGATTGGTGAATTTCAAGGGTGGGCTCACTCAGGGATTCATGCAATGCCACCTTTGCTGTGGTCATCCGGACCAGATCTTTGGCTTTTTCAGTGGCTTTTTCAGTCTCATTGGCATGTATCCATGAACACTGGTTCCGTATGTTGGCCATATCAAAAAGATATTTGTTTATACCGGCATTTGTTAAGGTTTCCCTGAAAAGACCTTCATGGGTTTTCGGAGTACATGCAGCAATGACAACCCGGTTTAATTCTTTTTCCTTTATAATGTCTGTAATGGCATCCTGTGTGTCCTGGGAACAGGAAAACATATTTTCTTGGGCAAACTCAACATAGGGGAGTTTTTTTGCCATTTCGACAACAGCAGGCACATCAACAACGCCTGCAATATTGGTCCCGCATCTGCATACAAAAACACCTATTCTCGGCGCTTCTCCCGTTACATTAATCTCTTTGGGTGTTTCCTTTGTCTGGGTAAGCGACCACCTTGAATCCATGAGGTCTATGCCTGCCATACCGGCTGCAGCACTGGATTCAATAACTGAAGAAGGGATATCTTTTGGCGCTTCAAAAGCACCACATACAAAAATTCCCGGATTTGAAGTCTTGACAGGTTCAAAACTATTGGTGGTAACAAAATTATAATGATTTAGATCGATATCCATTTTGCCGGCCAGATCAACAGCCTCTTTACCAATGCACAACCCTACAGATAATACCACGATATCAAAGGATTCTTGCTGTCTGACGCCAGCTTCATCAATATAGTTTATCATCTGTGTATCTGATTTGGGATCCGGAACAATATTGGTGATCCTGGACTTAACAAATCGAATGCCGGATTCGTCACGCCCTCTGTTATAAAAATGTTCATAATCCTTGCCATGGGTTCTGATATCCATATAGAAAATAGCGGTATCTAAAGGATCATGGCTATGCTCTTTGGCAAGCATGGCTTCTTTTACAGCATAGGTGCAGCATACAGAGGAACAATACCCATTGGATCCTAAGTGGTTGTCCCTTGAACCGATACATTGCAGCCAGGCTATTTTTTTAGGTTCTTTTTTATCGGAAGGTCTTACCAGATGGCCTTCATAAGGGCCGGCAGAAGAAAGAATCCGTTCAAATTCAAGACTTGTCACAATATTTTTAGACTTGGTATAGCCATAAACATCATGCTCAGATGGATCATAGGGCTTGCAACCCGAAGAAATAATGACAGATCCCACATTTAAAATGATATCTTTTTGCTGGTCTTCATAATTAATCGCTTCAGTCGGACAAACTTTTTTACAATTTCCGCATTTTCCACGGGTCAGATAAATACAATTTTCTTCATCCAGTGAATATTTTAAGGGTACTGCCTGGGCATACGGTACAAAAGCCGCTTTTCGTTTTCCAAGGCTTTCATCATATTCGTCATCCACCTTTTTGGGACACTTTTCAGCGCACAACCCGCACGCAATGCATTTGTCCATGTCAACATACCGTGGATGCTGAACAATATCGACTTTAAAGTCACCTGCTTCACCAGAGATATTTTTAACTTCTGATAAGGTTAGAAGTTCAATATTTATATGCCGGCCGACCTCGACCAGTTTTGGTGAAATAATTCACATGGCACAATCATTGGTGGGAAATGTCTTGTCCAGTTGAGCCATAATCCCCCCAATGGAAGGTGACCTTTCGACAAGATAGACATAAAATCCGGAATCAGCAGCATCCAATGCTGCCTGCATGCCGGATATTCCGCCTCCAACAACCATTATTGAACCGATTTTTTTTTGTGACATTTTTACTCCTATAAACAACCTATCTTTAATATTTTTTATTTCAAATCTTTAATCAACGCTTTTAGGCCCTTTTTTAGCTGCCTTTTTTTTAGCAGATTTTTTTTTAGATTTTTTCTTTTTTACTTTTTTCTCTACAGTTTCAAAAAGCTTTGAATACGCTTGATTCAAAAGCTCACTCTTCTGATTTTCGGGGCTTTCAATTCCCAATTCTTCTTTTTTTATTCCCAAACGAAGCCCAAGCAGCTGGGTATACAGTATTGACGGGAGGCCATCTTCAAAGTTTCTTTTTGAAACCATCTGATCCTGAATTTTATCAAACTGCATATGGCACCATGGACAGGCCACACAAATGAAATCAGCGCCGGCTGTTTTAGCATTTTTTAATTTTTTCTCGGTAAGGTCATAGGATAAACCATCGTTTATCCCTAGAACAGGTGCACCGCAGCAGTCCAGCTTGGATGCCCACTCTATGCTTTTTGCGCCGGTAACATTTACAAGGTTATCAAACAGCTTTGGCGCGGCCGGATCATCAAATTTCATTATTTCGGAAGGACGAAGGGCATGGCAGCCATAATGGGTGGCTATTTTAAGATCCTTAAAGTGATCAATTGTTTTTTTATTTAGTTCATCAATGCTGATGTCATTGTGAAGTATAGATAAATAGTGTGATATTGAAGCACTCCCTTGATATTTTAACCCTTCTTTGGCAAGAATTTGATTAATTTCAAGTGTTAATTCCTGATCATCTTTTAAAATGGCGTTGACTTTTTTAAGGCTTCCAAAACAGCATTTACAAAGAGTCAAAATATCATTTCCATCATTTTCAGCCAATGCAATATTTCTGGCTGATGACAGAATCCATGCTTTCTTATCCGTATTTTTCAACGGATATCCGCAACAATTAAATGCTTTGATATCCATAATACCAATATCTAACTTTTCCAGCACGGCCCGTGATGAAGTCTCGTATTGTTCCACTTTTGCCGGTATGTTACATCCGATAAATAATGCAAATTTTTTCATATTTTTTTCCATTGTCTTACTATTAAAATGGGTAAAACATTTTAACAGGTTTCCTATATAGTATGATTATAGAATATGTTATCATTCTTTATTTAAGCGTAAAAACAATCCTTGGATACTTTGTTTTTAAGTTCATACAGAATATCAGTCACTTTAACATTTTGAGGGCAGTGCTCTTGACACTGGTAACAAGTGACACAATCCCAAAGCATATTTGATCCCAGGGCTATATCTTCAAGACCAAGGCCGATGGACCTCATGACTTGATGAGGCAATAGGTCAACTGCCTGTTCTGGTTTTTCATAATTCATGACAACAGGGCAAACATTTGTGCAGTTTTCACATGAAAAGCAGTATGCAAATGTGGTTTCGGAAAAATCATTTGCCTTAGGGCTCAAGGATAATACATCGTCTGCCTGGCTTTTCTTTTTGTACTTATCAGCGATAATATTTTTAGCATGTTTGGCCGGCATATCAGAAAGAGTCGCTCCAAAATCATCTTGATTGTAAGTACGATTAAACGAATAGGGTGACAACACAAGTGATGAGATAGATGCACCTGATCTAATAAACTCTTCTCTTACATCGTACCAGAGTTCTTTAAGATTTATCCCTGCAGGACAGACCACCGTGCACCTGTCACAATTTGAACAAAGGAAAATACCTTCCTGAATAGCCATAAACTGGGATGAACCCAAATCTTTGGTTTTAAAATACTGGGTAAGAGAAACCATTCTTTCAGATGGAAGGATGTTCCTATTATTTTTAGCATCAAAAGCAGGTCCCACTGAACAGGTTTTGCTGCATGTGTTACAATGGACACATGCATCAAGTTCAATCAATTGTCTTGTTGCAATATTCAAAGGATCGGATTCGGCTCTCTTCATAATTCCATTTATGACTAAACTCATGGGTGTGGTCACAATATGAAGCATTTTGGTAAACGGTAACAGCGCCAGTCCAATAAAGCATGCTAAGATGTGGAAATAATAAAAGAACGTCACTATCCCCAGATTATCCAATAGACCACCAATGGGTTTCATTAATTTTGATGCAGCAAAACCGGTAAATGCATATTGCGGTCTTGAATGGCAGTCAAGACAACTCTCTGTATGTATTTCTTCGCCGGCAGCCAAAGTGTCGGCGGGAATCGGGTCGACTACATTGGGGGAAGAAAGGCCGTAATATTTTACCCAGTAGGCTTCCAGGGCAATTATATCCTCTTTGTAATCAAGAGCGGAATATTCTTCTTCCATGCTTAGAAAATCAGTATGTGAAATAATTTTAGAGCCTTCAAGAAAAATTCCTGACAGAATAATTATGGCAACAATAAAAATGGCATATATATCCTTTTTATTGGTACTTAGTCTGTGAATTTTCATGAAAAACCGACGATAAATGGCAATAGCCAATCCAGCCAAAACCATAAAACCGAAAAAATCCCTCAGAAACATAAACGGATTAACCGTTGAATAGTATGAAGAAAAAATTGTTTCAGATACTATGGATTCAAGGGCATGCATAAAGAAAAGCGGGATGAAACCCCAGAATATCAGCATATGCATTACCCATCGTAAAACATCCTGTTTCAGAACTTTTACCTGTAACAACACATCTATAATGAATATTTTAATCACAATTATAATTTTTGAACTAAAAACAACTCCAAAAACTGCTTTCCCGCCTACTATCAATCTTTGGGATAAAGTAGAATTTTCAGTTTGAATTCCGATTTTATATGAAAACCATTGGAACATTTTAAAAAGCATTCCAATGACAAGTAATATAAGTGATGAATTAAAAAAAAGATCAAATGTCATAAACCCGTTCTCCTAAATCCACAAACCAGATAATAAGTTTAATTTATTAACTGTTCTTATTGTTTCTCACCTTTTTGGGGTGTAAGTCATGTTTCCGCCACCGGAAACATTTAATACAGCGTGAATATCACACAAAACAATAATAATAGCATTATCATCTAAAAAAAAACATTAAATATAAATTTTATTTTCAATTATTGAAATTTGGGTTATAAGGGTATCAGGTAAGCCTTGTCAACAACTTTTGAATAAATGTAAACATTGTTTATGAAGAAAATTATAGTCATCTGCGGACCAACTGGAATCGGAAAAACCTCTTTTGCCATTTCAATTGCCAAACGGTTTAATGGAGAAATCATCAGTGCTGATTCAATGCAGATTTACAAATATATGGATATTGGCACTGCCAAACCAAGTCCGGATGAATTGAAGCAGGCAAAACACCATTTAATTGACTTTCTTGATCCAAAAGAAAATTTTGATGCCGGCCAATATGTTAAAGCTGCAGATAAAGCCATTGAAGATATTACAAAACTGGGGAAAATACCCATTGTTGCTGGTGGAACAGGGCTTTATATTAGGGCTCTTTTACATGGGTTGTTTAGGTTAAAACCAATTAATTCAAAAATATTATCCCAATTGAATACGGAACTTGAGGAGAAAGGGAGCAAGGCACTCTACCAAAAACTGAATAAATGTGACCCCAAAGCTGCAAAAAAAATACATCCAAACGATTCTTTCAGGGTGATCAGAGCATTAGAGGTGTGCCAGACAAGTGGACAGAAAATTTCTGACCGCCAAAAAAATCATAATTTTGAAGACTTAAGGTATCATTATCTTACCATCGGACTGACCCAGGACAGAGAGAAGTTATATGACCGAATTAATAAAAGGGTTGATATAATGCTGAGCCAGGGATTGCTGAATGAAGTTGTGGGCCTTGCTCAAAATGGCTATCCATTCAATTTAAAATCAATGCAATCAATTGGATACAAACATATGTCCATGTTTATAAAAAATGAAGTCGACTGGCCCGAGGCAATCAGGTTATTGAAAAGGGATACAAGACGATATGCAAAACGGCAATTTACTTGGTTTAATAAGGATAAAAATATCCATTGGCTTAGACCTTCACAATTTGACGAAGCTCAGAGACTGATAAAAGAGTTTTTGACATAACTTTTAATTTTACATATAGTCCAAACTCTGACAACATGGATTCGAAATAATATGGATTTGCAATAAAAACCATCAATAAAATACACGATAATACACATGATACCTAAATATCCGATTCTTTTTTTTTATAAATGTGCGGTACTTTTATTTGTCATCCTCTCTTTGTCTGCCTGTTCAATGATACCTGCAAAAAAACCGATTGAAACGGATCAGGGCACAAAAAAGCCTTCTAAACCGGCAAAAGAAGACATTCAAAAAGACCGTCCAAAGATTTCCATTGTAGAAAGTTTGTCTATTCAAGCCAAAAAGTTTTCTTTACAGGGAAATTTTCAGGATGCGCTATTGATATATAATCAGGCACTTTCAAAAGCCAGTGAGGCCGAAAGGTCCCAATTGCTTTCATCCATTGAACGGGTTCTTGCGAAAACACCTGCAAAAACCATACATGAATTTATAGGCATAAAAAACATTAATATTCCAAGACCATTATTACTTTATTGGCTTGGTTTGAATTATGCGACAGAAAACAATGCTGTTAAATCCACGGAAATACTTGAAAATTTCTTGACTCAATATCCTGATCACCCCTATTACTCAGATGCAGCAGATCTTGTAAATGATTTAAAAAAATCAGTTTTTAACCGGAATACAATCGGATGTTTACTACCTTTGACAGGAAAATATGCCATTTTTGGACAACGGGCATTGACAGGCATTCAACTGGCCATACAGGAATTATCAAAAGAATATGACAAACAATTCAAACTCATCATAAAAGATACCCAGGCAAATCCAGATATAACCATTGAAAGTATCAGACAATTAAATCAAGATAATGTTGCAGGAATCATCGGCCCGTTATTGATGGTCCATGAGGCAGGACAGGAAGCAGAAAAATTTCAAATCCCGATTATTGCTTTGACACAAAAAAGCGATTTCCCTTTAAACGGAGATTATCTGTTTTCAAATTTTATTACACCTGAAATGCAGGTCCAAACACTGGGTGATTATTTATTTTCCAGGCTGGGTATAAAAAAGGTGGCCATTCTTTATCCAGATGAGAAATATGGCAAAAGATACATGGAGCTCTTCTGGGATGTTGTGGATAAATATGAGGGTGAGGTTGTAGGTGTTGAACCCTATGACGGAAAAGAAACAGATTTTGCCATACCCATAAAAAAATTAACCGGCGAATTTTTCCCTATCCCGGAATTTTTAAAACCAAAGGAAATTTTACCTGAAACCGAAATCGATGTGAACAACCCGACAGAAGAGATTGATTTGCTGAAAGAAGATAGTCAAAAAGAAGCATTGAAGAAAAAAAAGGAAGAAAAGGAAGAAAAAATTGAAATTGACTTTGAAGCGATATTTATTCCGGATTCACCTTCAAAACTGAGCATGATTCTACCCCAGCTGGCCTATTATGATGCCACGGGCATGTATCTTGTGGGAACTAATTTGTGGCATCATAAAAAGCTTTTAAAGGATGTAAAAGGATATAATAAGAGGGCGGTCATAGCAGACGGATTTTTTAGTGACAGTCAAAATATGGTTACTTCAGAATTTACAAAAAAATTTAAGGCTGTTTTTAATAAAAAACCCTCTTTTATAGAAGCCATTTCCCACGATACCGCTTCCATTCTTTTTTTGACCGCCATGGACGAAACCATTGACTCCCGAAGCAACTTGAGAGATGCCCTTAAGGCTTCGCGCGTTTTTGAAGGTGCCACTGGCAATACCTTTTTCGATAAGGATGGAACCGCGCACAGAAACCTATTTTTGATGACCATAAAAAAGGGAAAATTTGTTGAAATCAATCGGTAAAAAAGGGATTCTGGCCTGTTGCTTCCAGCACCGATTGCCATAGCCGCCCCTGTGGATCAATATTTTTTCTTTTCCCTGCAGAAGCATCCATTGGAACATGAACATAATGATTATTCCAAAAACTGATCAACAATTTTGTTTTCCCAGCCATGCCGGCATGGACAGCATCCCGACCAAGAAATCCACAAAAAACGCTGTCATTTGCATTGGCTGGAAGACTTCGGATAATATAGCTTGGATCAATATATTTTAAGGATATGGGAATATTTTTTGTTTTAAACCATTGGGTGATTTTATCTTTGAGAAAAATACCAATATCCTGGAGAACAATATTTCCGGAAGGGTCAAACTCTTGTTGCTGTTCATTAAACAAATTTTGACCTGCGCCTTCAGCCACAATTATAACCGCATGTTTTCGATGGTTAATTCTATTTTCCAAGGCTTGCAAAAATCCAGCTTTCCCATGGAGACAAAATTCAACTTCTGGAATCAGTACAAAATTTGCATCCTGCTGTGCAAGAGCGGCAGTAGCGGCAAGAAAACCGGAATGCCTTCCCATGATCTTTATCAGCCCGATGCCATTGGGGTAAGCCACCGCTTCATTGTGAGCGCCTTTAATGGCAAGTGTTGCAACATCCACAGCCGTATCAAATCCAAATGACCGGGATACAAGATAGATGTCATTATCAATGGTTTTGGGTATGGCAATGACTGATATCTTTAATTGTCTTTTTTCAATTTCCTCGCTAATTTTTTTTGACGCCATCAATGTTCCGTCACCGCCAACCAAAAATAGAATACCAGCGCTCATCCGTTCTAAGCAATCAACTATCACTGCAATGTCCTGGGTCCCCCGTGAAGAACCTAGGATAGACCCGCCTGTATTTTGAATCCCATCTACTGATTCTGGATTCAAGTCCATTAACTCATGTTCAAAATCAGGTATAAACCCTTGCAATCCGTGTTTAATTCCATAAATTGCCTTGACATTATAAATGTGATGCAATTCCAAAACGATGGAACGGATAATATCGTTCAATCCAGGACACAAACCACCGCATGTTACCAGTACACATTTAAGTTTGCTGGGATCAAAGTAGATTTTTTCTCTTGGACCCGCCTGATCAAAACTCTTTATCTTAGAATGATTTACCGGCAAACGATTGCTTTCAACATCAACAATTATTCTTGCCTCATCTGAAACAAATCTTTTGACAGACTTTCCCGATTTTGTGTACCGATTAAGCGGGGAGGGAATTTTTGGCTCCCCGAGGCTAGTAATATCTGTGTTGAAATCAAAATTATTCATTGCCCCCACCATTAAACTGGAAAGATCCCTTTCCAAGAATATCATGTAAATGTAAAACACCTTCAAGAAGATTCGCTTTATCAACGATGGGAAGTACGGTGATCTGATATTTTTCCATTAGATTTAAGGCGTCGTATAAAAACGATTCTGCACCTAACGCGTGGGGATTTGTACTCATGACCTTGTCTACTTTTTGAGTTTTCAAATCCATCTCATTAAGGGCCATGCAATGCCTGATATCGCCGTCAGTGATAATGCCTGTGAGTTTTTTATCCTTGTCCAGAACAAAAACCGCACCGAGCTTAAATTTATCCATTTGCTCAATGGCAAGTCCCATGAAAGAGCCTTCCAAAACCCATGGGGCAGTTGACGCTTCAAACATGATTTCACCGACCCTTAATGCCAGACGTTGCCCCAAAACGCCTCCTGGATGGGATTTCATAAAATCGCTCTTTCTAAATTTCTTTTTGGTAATCAATACAACAGCCAGGGCATCTCCCATGGCGAGCTGTGCAGTTGTACTGGAAGTCGGAGCCATATTAAAAGGACATGCTTCTTGTTTTACCCCTGTATCTATTATCATATCACATGATTTGGCCATGGTTGATTCAAGATTACCGGTAAATCCCGCTAGCTTGCATCCGATATTTTTGATTACCGGAAGCAATTGGTTTAGCTCGTTGGTTTCGCCGCTGTTTGATATGGCAATAAATACATCCTCCTTGCTGACCATTCCCAGATCACCATGGAGAGCTTCCACCGGGTGCAGAAACATTGAATTTGTACCTGTACTGACAAGGGTAGCAACAATTTTTTTTCCTATTAAACCAGACTTTCCTATTCCGGAAATGATAACCCGACCCATGGAATTGCATATAGTATTAACAAGGGTTTCAAACGAGGCATCTATTTTGTCGGTTAATTGCAGAATTCCTTCGGCTTCTATCTGTAATGCTTCTTTTGCTTTTTTAATTATCATGATTAAAAATCAATCTCATTTTAAAGGTTGTAAACTATGTATAATTGCTTTTATATACAATACTCAACCTGTTTTTTATATAAAAAAATTATGGATTGAGAAAAACTCTAAGATTGACACATTTTAAAAATTGTGATATTTAAATACGGTTATAGTGATATGATAACAGATAAGATAACAAAAAAAAACATAGTGTTTCTTTTTTTCTATAACTTCAAACAACAGGATTAATTTACAGGACTATTATTATGATTTGTACAACTATTAGGGAAGGTGACGACTGCGTATTCATGACAAAACAAGGCTGCAGCTACAATGAAGGTGCATGTCTACCTATAATTGATGAATGCAAAGGATGTACACGAACTTCAGATTTTGAAACGGGTAGTTATTGCATTGCAGCTCCGGATCCTTCATTGAAATGGAAAAATGGAAATTGTAATTTTGCAACCCATGTTAAAACCGTTGATACGACCAAGAAACAAAAGATCAATCCAATTAAAGCATCCAAAAGAAGATAGCCCTTATACAATAGTTTTATTTAAACTCTGCGGTTTTTAAATTAAAAAAGCCGCAGAGTTTTTTTAATTTAAATTTTATCTACACCTATTTTAAAAGAGTGAAAGCCTCATGAATCCAATTGCGCAAGAGCTGAACAACATTATAAATGGATCTAACCCCCACATTTTTAAAATGCTTTCAAACATGGGAAAAGAACTTTTCTTCCCAAAAGGTATCCTTAGCCAAAGTGCCGAGGCTAAACAAAAAGCAGATAAAATTAATGCCACCATTGGTATTGCCAAAGAAGGCAACCATGTATTGAGCCTCTCTTCCTTGACAAAATATATTAAAGATATTGAACCGGATGATTATTTGACCTATGCCCCTTCATTCGGTATTCTGGATTTGCGCAACAAATGGAAAGCAGAAATTTATAAAAAAAACCCTTCTTTAAAAAACAAGGAAATAAGTCTTCCTGTGGTAACTTCAGGTATCACACACGGCGTTAGTTTGTTTTCCGACATGTGGGTGGACCCTGAGGATGTGATTATTCTGCCCGATATGATGTGGGGCAATTATAATATGACATTTTGCGTTAGAAATCGTGCCCGCATAGTCAACTTTAAGGCTTATAATGATCAATTGACACAATTTAATATTGATTCTTTTGAAAAAGTGATTCGTGAACAGGCAAAGACAAAAGATAAAATTGTTACGATTTTAAATTTCCCACACAACCCTTGCGGTTACACTTTGAGTGTCAACCAAGCCCACAGGGTTTCGGAAATACTAATTGACATCGCACAGCAGGGAACCCATGTTGTTGCCGCCTGTGACGATGCGTATTTTGGACTGTGCTTTGAAGAGGAAACCTACAAAGAATCTATTTTCTCCCTTTTGGCCGGAGCAGATAAACGTCTAGTGGCTGTAAAATTAGATGGCGCCACTAAAGAAGAATATGCATGGGGTCTGAGAACCGGTTTTATGACATATGGTGTATCTTGTGATGATGTGAAAATGTTTGATGCATTGGAAAGGAAAACTGCCGGTTGTATCAGGGGAAATATTTCCAATGCTTCCCACTTAAGCCAGACAATTCTCCTAAAATCAATGGCAGATGATAATTATGAACGCTATAAGCTGGAAAAGTTTGAACTTTTGAAAAAGCGAGCCCTGAAAATAAAAGCGGTTTTAAAAAATCCAAAGTTCAATGATGCCTTTGATGTATATCCCTTTAACTCAGGCTATTTCATGTGTATCCGTTTAAAGGATGTGAGTGCGGAAGAATTAAGGATTCACCTTTTGATCAATTATGGAACCGGCTTGATTTCAATTGGTGAAAAAAATATCCGGGTGGCATTTTCTTGTCTTGAAGAAAATGATGTAGAAACATTATTTGATATCATTTTAAACGGAATAAATGACCTAAAAAAAGGTTGATTCTCATGAATTTTAAAGCAAAGGTCGGTTCACAGGATATTGCAGTAGCAGGGCGATGGCTTTTTTATTTTGTCTTAATCGGACTGATTGCCGGATGCGGCGCCATTGTTTTCCATTATTTATGCGGACTGGGCATGCACTATTTTATGGATTTGATGGCAGGATACCGGCCGGCGTCCCCGGCAGGAGAACACCTTCTCTTACCACACACCCAGACCCCTTTTAACAAATGGATACTTTTATTTCTTCCTGCCCTGGGAGGTATCGTAAGCGGATGGATCGTTTACACATTTGCTCCTGAAGCTGAAGGTCATGGTACTGACGCTGCTATTGATGCTTACCATCATAAAGAAGGACTTATACGGGGTAGAATCCCCTTTGTCAAAACAATTGCCTCAACTATTACCCTTACAACAGGGGGTTCCGGGGGCAGAGAAGGTCCAATTGCACAGATAGGAGCCGGTTTTGGATCTTTTCTGGCAACCAAGTTCAAATTATCCGAAAGAGAACGGAGAATCATGATGGCAGCAGGCATTGGTGCAGGAGTTGGATCCATATTTCGTGCGCCTCTGGCCGGGGCTCTTTTTGCTGCCGAAGTACTCTATCGTGACCCGGACTTTGAATCAGAAGTGATTATTCCTGCGGGTATCTCCTCTGTGGTCGCCTATTGCCTATTTTGCCTTGTTTTCGGATGGGGTTCATTATTTGATTCTCCTGATTTTAAATTTCAAAATCCTTTGGAACTCGGACCTTATCTCGTGCTTGCCTGTGTTCTTGTGGTTACAGCCATCCTCTACATCAAAGTATTTTATGGAGTCATTGATCTATTCAAAAAATTATCAATACCCAACCATATTAAACCGGCCATTGGCGGCTTGATTACGGGCATCATCGGTTTTTTCCTTCCCTATACACTGGCGTTCGGTTATGGCATTACCCAGCAAGCCATCTTCAACCAGGTGGCCATTCCAACTCTGATTGCATTGGCTCTGGGGAAAATATTTACCACCTCGTTTTCCATTGGATCCGGGGGGAGCGGGGGCGTATTCGGTCCCTCCATTGTAATAGGGGGAGGCATGGGAGGAGCCATTGGTAAATT
>CAYVZG010000057.1:0-28795 GCA_964455805.1 uncultured Desulfobacula sp. | reverse complement strand
TAATTAAATTAAGTTTATATGGATGCGCTAATGGAAAACAAGGATGATTCAATACAGGTCAATTTCAAACATTCAGAAAAAAAACTTGATATCAGTGTAAACGACCTGAAAAGCGCTGCCATCGAATTCCTTAATACCTACGCGAATAGATCCCTGACAGGAAAAAAATTTTGCAGGATTACCAAAGATGGGGATGGTGCTGAAAAATTTTCAAATCTTTTGGAAGGAACGGGATATTTCAAGGACCCGCAAGGTTTTTTTACTGAAGTTTTATTGGCGATTTTTGAATCAGACATGAAACAAATACGGGTGAATCAGGTTGACATACCGCATCTGATGCTTGTGGCTCTCCTTGAACTAGTCTTGCCCGGAAATGGATATATCTCCATTAAAAATGTCCCACAGCTTGAGAACGCGGCTCATCTTGCGGTTCCAAAGAAAGATCGTGCCAAACTTCAAAAAGTGATTGAAACGTATCCGGTGCGGTTATCAAAACATACCATCCGCCAGATGATGGTTTCAAAATATGTAGCATACCAATATCTGCCTTTTATAGAAGAACTGGATACTGGCGGTCATAAAAACACCTGGATTGGCCAGTTCCATGACGGCCTTATAGAACAGATGTATAAGAATAGAGTTATTATCCTTTTGAATATGACCTGCCCGGTTTATTGTCGGTTTTGTTTTAGGAAACATAAGGATTCCAGAAATCACCTCCCCCCCACACCTGCCGAAGTTCAAAAAGCGATTCAGCATGTCATATCTTCTCCATCCATAAAAGAAATACTGATAACAGGGGGAGATCCCTTTATGGACAGAACAAATATGGCCATTGTCCTGGATGGGCTTATGCATGTGGATCATGTTCAGACACTTCGTCTTGCCACAAGATCCATTGCCTATTATCCAGATCTATTCCTTGAAAATGAATCTGCTTATATGAAATATCTAAAGCAAAAAAATCTTGAATTCCAGCGGTATGGTAAACGGATGGAAATTGCCACCCATTTTATTCATCCCCATGAAGTGTCGCCTGAAAGCCTTGAGATTATAACCGAACTTGTGAGCAGCGGGATTGCAGTGTATGTCCAGACGCCTTTTTTAAAGGGCTGTAATGATAAAGGCCCCGAACTGGTGAGACTTTTCAGCTTGCTGCGGGGGGCGGGTGCCCAGATTCATTATATTTTTATTCCCTGCAGTCCCATTCAAGGGAATAATATTTATGCCAGTTCGCTGTCCCATGGGATAACAATTGTAAATTATCTACGAGCACAGCTGTCTGACAGGGCAATCCCGAGTTTATGTACAGCAACTCCCATTGGAAAAATTGACTGGCACACCAGTGGATGGGCAGTTGAGAAGGTGGAAGGCAGTGATAATTTTATCTGGATCAGAACGCCCTATACACTTGATTATTTTAAAGATTATGCCCCCCTTGCCCTAGAGTTGGCGAATATAAGGGTCAATGATGAAGGCACCATTGATATTCAGTATCTAGCACAGATAGGGGATGAATCTTTTCTTCATGGACCCCGGCCCAAAAAAATATTCAATGAAAAGACGTCTGCTTCAATAAAGGAGATTGAAACACTGAAATCCATTTGGGAAAATAAAAGACAGACCGGTAAATCCATAGTGGATACAGGATTTGACAGCCTTTTGCGGCTGCATAAAACACGGGTCGAAATTTCTGTCCATGCATCCCAAAGACAACTTGATTACATTGGAAAAGATGACAGGATTACAGATGTGATTATTTCTTCACCAACCGATGCCATTGATTTTTTATATAACATTAAAGGATTGATAAAAAGCTTTAGGAATATTTCCCATGTAAAGGCCGTCCGTCTGGTTAGCTTGAAGTTTAATACTCAGCCGGAAGCCTATACAAGGGCTGTTATTAATACCTTTGGTGATCTGAACTCGCTTTGTGTGGTGAACCCTTTAAGGCTGGAAATTGAAACCTGGTTCAATTTAGATCATGAGATAACCCCTTCCCATGCAAAACTTGCCAGAAGATTAAACAACAAAGGTATAAGTGTTTATAGCAATACAGCCCTTTTAGGCGGGGTGAATGATGGGGATGAGCAGATCCATTCCCTTGTCTATAGCATTCGTAAAGCAGGACTGGAATTTCATCACATCTATGTTGCAGGGCTTCCCATACAGCAACAGTGGAATAAGGATCATCCTTTGGATTCTGATGATATAATAGACATAGCCACAACAGTTAGAAGAGAAGGGTCAGGAAGGGAAATTCCCAGATATATGATATCAACTTGTTTAGGTGAGGTGGATTATGGACTCACGTCATCTTTTGTTCACGACAATGGTCAATTACTGATAAAGCTTGGCTGTTATGATGTATCCTATTATAAGTGCCTGGATGAGAATTTTGTGCTTCCACAAGGTGTTACCACAGATCAAGATGGATCTCCTTTGGTTCCGATCAAAGGACTTTTAAAAACAAATCAATTTCCTGTTTCCTAAGGACTGGAAATGATATAAATTGAACCCAAAAGACAGGTGATTGTATTTAAATAATTTCATTTAGGTCCATGGCGAGGCTAAAAGGAAAAATGATGAACTATCCCTATATTGCATATAGCCCAAAGATTGATATCCAGCCGCTTTTTAAAAATTTGACGGGTGACCCCCTTGTCGTAGACATGTCTGTTGACTCGACTATTTTTGATGTCATTGATGTCAGAGATCAGAAAAGGTTCCAAAAATTTCTGGATGATGCTATGAAGGACAGGTATTCTTGGGGCGTTTCATCATATCTTGAAAACCGTGAGACTGTACTGTCACAATGCCCCCAGATGGTTGAAGAACAACGGTTTTATCATCTGGGACTTGACATTATTGTTCCTTTGGGCATCCCTTTGTATGCGCCTCTAGATGCAAGCGTAAAGGAAAGCGGATATGAAGAGGGAGAGGGAAATTATGGGGGTAATGTGCTCTTAATGCATGAAAGCCCTTATTTTGATACGTTTTACAGCCTTTATGGCCATTTAAACAGGGAAAGACTTCCTGCTGCCGGTACCCATTTTAAGGCAGGAGATCCCTTTGCTTTTATTGGAGATTTTCATGAAAACGGGAACTGGTTTTACCACACCCATCTCCAGGTAATTACCCGGAAGGGATTTGACCAGGGATATCTTTCCAAAGGATATAGCGCGGCCAAAGATCTGGCGATAATGGACTCCTTATGTCCGTCTCCTTTATCCCTGTTCAAAGTCTGACCGCGTAACCTGTAAATAGAGGAATAACATGGATTCTAATCTGACCATCCCACAGATTGACCTTCCCCGGGATATGATCCACCTGGGAATTGGTCAGCCCAGTATGTATTTGCTTCCCATAAACAAAATGGAAAAAGCTGCAGCCCATTGTTTGTCAAAGAAAAGCCGTTCATTTCTCGCCTACGGAGACGAAAGAGGCAACCCTAATTTCAGGCAAACCCTGTCCGGGTTTTTATCCGATCAGTATCCAAAACCGGTAAATCCGGATCAATTGTTGATAACCAACGGCAATTCCCAGGCCCTGGATTTTATCTGTAATCTGTTTACAAATCCCGGGGATACAATATTGGTGGAGGAGCCCACCTATTTTCTGGCTCTGAGGATATTTGCCGATCGCGGACTGAATCTTGTCAGCATCCCTGTGGATGATAAGGGACTTGTAACAGATGTCCTTAAAAAAAAGCTTGAATCTTTGAAGCCTTCCTTTTTGTATACCATCCCCGCCCATCATAATCCTGCCTGTGTTACAATGTCTTCTATACGGCGCAAGGAACTGGTGGAAATATGTACCCAAAACAAATTGCTGCTGGTGGCGGACGAAGTCTATCATTTTCTCAACTATTCAGATGATTCATTGCCTCCCATGGGCAACTGGATCGACAAATGCCCTTTGATTAGTCTTGGCTCCTTTTCAAAGATCCTGGCACCGGGACTGCGGCTGGGGTGGATGCATACAAATAATGATTTAATTCAAAAAATGGTAAAGTCCGGCCTTTTAGACAGTGGCGGTGGTTTTAATCCCTTTACTTCTGAAATTGTAAATTCAGTCATTCGCCTTGGATTGTTAAATACCCATATCCAAGGCCTCAAGACCGTCTATAGTCAACGCCTTAAAATTTTTTGCCACCATTTAAAAAACCACCTGCCAAAGAAGGCACAGTTTAAGGTTCCAAAGGGGGGGTATTTTATCTGGGTTAAGTTGCCGGAGAATATCGATACTAAGCCCTTAAGGAAACTCGCACAGAAACAAAAGGTCGATTTTAATCCCGGACCGCTATTTTCCCACAAAAAAGGATTAAAAAATTATTTGCGGCTTTCCTTTGCCCTGTACGATGAAAAGGAACTGGCCAAGGGTGCGATGAGGCTGGGAAAAGTGATTTCTGATTACCTATCCTAACCCTGGAAATGGGTAAATTAATGTGTAAAACTTTCAAACAATTTATTTATGCTGTTTAAATAGTCAAAATTCATACACGGCTTTGATACATGCGCAAGATAAGGGTCTTTTTGTTTCAACATTTTAATGGATTCTAAAAACTCTATATTTCCTGAGATAAAAAGGATGGGAACAGATGTATTCATTTCTCTGGCTTTTTGACCATTCAAGGCAATATCGACTTCATGGTAGATTGGTGCTTGAGTCAATATCTTGTATTGTACATCAGAGATTGCGGGTTCATCTTCTACGAGCAGAATATATTTTTTTACGTTAGCCATTCCATAACCGGTTCCCTTAATCCCGTCTTTATAGCTCCCATGGACATCTTGGCTGCCTTTAAGGGAGAAAGAGGGTTCATAAATATTATCAATATGCGCTTCTGGTATTCAGCAACCATTATTTTCGATTTCAAGAACAATTGTTTTTTTCAGCCCAAAAACGAGAATATTAATTTAAACGTATTATTTATTTCCAAATTTTTACATTGGAGTAAAGCAAGCTCGGAATGGCCCATAATTATTCCAAGAATATTATTAAAGTCATGGGCCATCTTCCCGGCAATCCGCCCGACCAATACCGGTTTTTCATTTTCACCGGCAATTTTTTCACCTTCATTTTTTTGAGTTTCGGCTTTTTTTCGATCTGAAATATCGATAAGTGATGATTGATATCCGATTATACCTTCTGAAAGACCGTGAATTGTAGTTGCCAAACCATAGGCTGCAAATGTGGATCCATCCTTTTTCAGAGCAGTGAACTCACCCTCCCAAGTACCAGTCTCGTCAAAAGAGGTGATGATTGTTTTTGCCTCGTTTTCAGATTTAAAAAAATGAGGGATTGGCACCCCTAAAACATCTTCTTTCTTTGGGTAACCCCAAAGCGCTAAAAAAGTGTTATTTACATGGGTGAGAAGACCTTTGGTATTTGATGCACTATTGGCCGTTATTGCTGATTCAAAAACTAAATTCTTTAATTGAAGCTCTGCTTCAGCTCTTTTTGGATCTATTGCAACGGCCATTTGATCTGAAATAAAAATCAACATCTATAGGTCTTCTTGAGTATAAATATTGGGATCTGTATAGCTCTGTACAACAATACCCCCGCCGGCAACGACAATGAGAGCGCTCAGTATCGGCTGAATCCGTTTCTGGAATTTTGGGTGTAGAAAAGAAATATCACAAAAATAATGGCTGGACATACAACCCAGTAGCGGATTGCCCAAGTTAGATGTTTTTTGGCGGGAATCAAAATAGCATCAAGAAAACCAAAGATGGCAAAAAGTAAACACCCCAGAATGAGGGCAAGACGAATGTGTGCCAAGGAGTTTTTTAAATACTCAGATAAAAAATCCGATTCAAGGTGTGATAATTACCGCAAAATTGAAACGTTATTGGATTTAATTTCATCACTTCCCTAATGTTTGCTGTTATGGGATAGTCATTCTTAATTATTTCTAAAAAATACAACTCTTTAAATAATGCTTAAAGTATATTATATCTATTAGCATTTATTGATGATTCTTGCGACGTAAAAAAATTGATATTCTTAACGGTCTGATTTTTGTACTTATGAATAAAGGTGGTATTCGGTCTTGGTTTATCCCGGCAACTGAATATGACCAATTGTTCATAAAGGTATTATATCGTCAAATTTGATAACCAGGAGAAAGGGAATGGTAAAAGTTGTTCAAATCAGAGTGGGTAAACATAATACAGGCGTTGTTGGACTTGATGAGGTCCTCAAAGACGTAAAAAAAGAATCTCATAATTGTTCGGATCAGAAGATTGGAACTATTATGGTGGAAAAACTGTCTAAAAAAAATTACATTCCATCCTCGGTTGCAGCACTTTATGAGTCTGCATTTCTTCGTGAATACAAAAAGTTTATCGGCGAACCGGTTCCAGATATACCTGTAAGCAGTCTCGAAATTATAGTATTGGGTGCTGGATGCCCGACATGTGATCAACTGGAGCAGGACCTGATGGAAGTGATAGAGGATCTGGGTGTCCAAGCTGATCTTGAACATATACGAGACGTTAAAAAAATGAGTCAATTCGGGGTGATGGGGGTGCCTGCCCTAGTGATTAACGGAAAGGTGAAGTCAGCAGGTTCAGTTCTTTCCAAGGCTCAACTCAAGGAATTTATCAGGGAAGGACAATCTGATTTGAAACATTAATCACCACTTGAGGCGGACTCAAAAAGGAGCTGTATTTACAAAGGTTATAACGCTTCCAAAAGTTTACCTTCCATGTCCACCCTCCAATGCCATAAGTGTAAAATACCTGTCCATTATAACTTTTAACTGACCTGAAACAGGTGGCCAAATCGAAATAAAACCCTGCCTGATTTATTATCAGCTTAACCAGGTTTAAGATTTGCAAAACATAATTAATAGTTCTGGATATTGATTTTTAAACAAAAGATAGATAAGTGTAGATTGATTTTTATGGGATAATATCTTGGAGTCAAGATGCGTCTTGAATGTAATAATCTGAATTTCACATATCCTGGCAGCAAGATTGCTGTTATTCATAATCTTTCTTTTTCAATGAAAAATCCAGGATTCAAAGCATTGTTCGGACCATCAGGTGTTGGGAAAACATCTTTGGCTAAAATGATTGCCAAATCAGCGTTTCATGGTAACGGTGAAATCGTAACTGAGAAAATGGATAAGATACTTTACTCCTACAACCTGGAAAGGCTTCCGGGGTGGTCAAGTACTGGAAATCATCTGAACAAAGTAACCTCCCCTGAAAAGCAACCGCTGAAAGAAAAATTAATAGATATTTTTGAATTAAGTGATGTATTGGGCTCACGATTTTCTAACCTGTCCATGGGGCAGCAAAACAGGATGAATCTTATCCGGTACCTGATGCAAGATTTTGATCTTTTAATCCTGGACGAAAGCCTTGCCAATGTTGATGAAAAGCTCAGAGAAACCATAATCCTGGCCATCAAAGAATTGTTTAGCGACAAGATGTTTTTATATATTTCCCATAATCTTATGGAGGTTTCAAAATTCTGCAGCCAGATACTAGTTCTAGGAAAATCTGTCAAAAGGAAAGATTGCTTTGTCATAGACGGCCAGGATGCCAAAAAAGGGTATATGCTGGACAAAATAAAGCTTGATAAGACAATGCTGGAGATTATGAATGCTTTTTAGACGAATCTACCAGTTTTTAATCGTATACATAATTGGGGTATTATTTTTATTGATGATCAAGACGGGTTTTTCATTGTCTGATTATGTGATTCCCGGATTAGCCCTTATCTTTGAAACAGCAGGTCAGGTGACGCGGGAATATTTTTTTGATGTGATCAATACCCTGTCAGTTGCCGTTTTGGGGCAGGCGCTCTCAATTGCACTGGCCTTTACCGTTGGTATTGCCGGCCGGAAATCATCCTGGATGGGCTCTTTTATTAAAGTAACGGCTTATAATATACAGGCATATCCCATCGTTGCCTTGGCTCCTATTATGTTTATTCTTCTGGGAGATGGATTTGTCCCAAGGCTTTTGATTGCCTCAATGATTTGTTATTTCCCTCTTCTTTTATCTGTATTGGGTATCATGGCAACCCCTGTGGCAGACATTGAGCATTTTTACATAGTTACAGACCGGATGCGATGGCAACTGGAGGTTAAAATCAGGGCCTTTGAAAACCTTAGCAAACTGACAACAGTGATATCAGGAAGTGCAACCCTGGCCATGGCAGGAACCATTGTAGGGGAATTCATTGCGGCTAATGCAGGGATCGGGTATAGCATCAGGATTGCCTTATACCAAAGCGATCTGGCAAAAATCCTTGTGGCATTGTTTATGATCGGTATTATTATTTCCATATACCAGGGAATTTTAGAAACCATGGGAGAGCAAATTAAAACCAAATGGTCTATTTCAGATAAAGGAGGGGTCTTATGAGAAAATGTCTTTTTTGGGTTTTCTTTGTTTTATTTGTTCCTGCGTTGACAACACAGGGTTTTGCAAAGGCAACTCCGGTGAACTATAGACTTAAATGGCTTTTTAATACGAGTGTTGCAGGCGATATTTATGCGGATGCCAAAGGGTATTTTGATGATGTTGGTCTGAATGTTACCGTCAAAGAGGGGAGCCCTGAAAAAAACGCCATTAATGAACTGGAACTTAAGTATGCACATTTTGGTGTGGCTTCAGCAGATCAGGTTATCCGGGCCCTTGACAAAGGGGCGAAAATCTATGTAATTGCCCAGCTTTTCCAGGTGAATCCAATGCAATGGATATACAGAAAGGATAAGCCTGAAATTAAAATGCTTCAGGATCTTAAGGGCCGCAACATAGGTATTACATTTGGCGGAAATGATGAAACTATTATGAACACCATTTTTGCAAAGGCGGGCATTACTAAAAAAGAGGTCACCATAACAGGTGTCCGATTTGATTTCACCCCGTTTTTTAAACGGAAGGTGGATGTATGGCCCGTATACAGAAATTCCCAGGGGGTTATACTGAAAAACAGACTGGCCAAAGAAGGAGAGGATGTCTATTTTTTTAATCCAGCAGATTTTGGCGTGAATTTTGTGGCTAATTCAGTGATTACATCTGAGGCTGTTCTGAAAAAAAGTCCGGATATTGTTGAAAAGTTTCTTAGTGCCCTTTTAAAAGGATGGGAAGATGCCATGGATCCGTTAAACGAAAATATCACCCTGGAAACGGTTAAGCAAATGGATAAGGGGAATAATGATGACATCAGGAAAAAGCAATTAAACGCCACACGGAGACTCATCAAGCCATCTGCATCAATAAAAATTGGTACCATTGATGTAGATGCCTGGAAACAAACCGAAGCAATGATGCTCAACGAAAAACAGATTAAACATCCCGTAAATGTGGCGTCCCGGCTGATTCAGATAAAATAATATTAAAAAAACGGCTATGTTTCCCCGGTTTTCTTTCAGACGCGGGTCTAAAATAAACATACGTTATGGGAGCCAGGAAAAGAGTTTACTCGTCATTATTAGGCTGGTGTTTGATTCTATTATTTTGAAAACAGTCCTATCGGACTAGGCTTTTAATCTCCTCTATAATATCTGTACAGGCTTTGATACCCCTTTTAACCAACAGATCTCCTTTATGGAAATCATCCCAGGCAACGCCATTGACATCAGGATAGATGACAAGGTCGGATTTTTTAGCAAATCCGCTGGTGGCACGGCCATGTACAATACTGATGGTTTTTGAAATCACTCCCATGATACCCGGGGCTTTGTTGGTTTGTTCTGAATTTGATCCCTGACTTTCAACACACACTGCAATAATTTTGTCAGCACCTTTTTGTTCCAAAATATTAACAGGGACAGGATTTAACAGGCCGCCATCCACCATCCACCTGCCTTGGTGCCTGAACGGAGTAAAGACGATTGGCAGAGAAAGGCTAGATCTCACAGCTTTTGAAACATCACCTGTTTCAAATAAAACTTCTTCTCCTTTCATAATATCAACACCAACCAGGTAAGTTGGAATTAAAAGATCCATGAAATCCGCATGGTCAACGGCAGATGCCACAAGATTCATGGTCTTTTTCCCCTTTAAAAAACCCTGGAAAGGGAGGGCATAGTCAAAAATCTTTTTCCTTGCCAGAGAACGGGTTGGCACTTGGTCAATGGTATGTTTTTTTAAAAGATCCACAGATCCTCTGGCGGAAAATATGGCACCCACCAGCGCTCCCATACTCGTACCTGCGATCATATCAATGGGTATCCCCTGTTCCTGCAGAACCTGTAATATCCCAATATGGGACCACCCCCTTGCCGCACCAGCACCAAGGGCAAGGCCCATTCTTATGCCTGCCAGTTCCCTTGCCAGGGCTCTGGGGCCCTTAATGGGAAATTGTTTTTGGGTATCAATTACATTCATTAAAGCCGTATCGCATCTGTCCACCCAGATTGAGGGAGTCTCAGACAGATTCAGTTCTTTTTTGAGCAGTTGTCTTGACATTCCTTGAAAACCGCAAAGATGGCTGACACCAGCCCGAACCCTGTCCAGGCCTATTCCTGATTTTTTTTCCAGCTGCTTCAGCTTCAGCTTTACATTTTCCAGCATTTTTGGTGTGTTATTGATCAGAATAAAATTTTTATCACATAGCCTGGCAGCCTGCTGCTCAAAGGGGCCGAAATGACTGGAGAGATTGAAAATAACGATGGCATAATGCTCCTTTAACTTTTCCATCAACAAAGGCAGTCTGGGCGTAATTTTATCAATCCCCATTTTATTAAGCTGCAAAACAAAAAACTTGGAAGGGTGGTAAAACCATTTAAAATCATAGGGGTGATCTGCGCAGGGCGGAATCAGTCCAAAGAGGTTTTCCTCTTTACTGGCCGTGGGTTTCATTTCAAAATGTGCCATGAGCCTTTCCGGTGTCAGGTGGGGTTCAACAACCAGGACTTTTTTGTCTGATTCTGTTGAAATATGATATGACATTGAATAGAGCAGATGGGAAAGACCAAGACCCTTATCAGTGGCAGAAAGGGTGTAGAAACTTGATTTCCTGGGGCGTGCATGGTTGTTAAAGCTCTGTGACAACCTTCTGACATAAAGGCGGCTTAAAAATAGTCCGATATGTTTGTTTTTTGATAAAAGGGTTTCAAAGTCTTTTTTTTTAAGGCGGAAAATTTTGGCATCCAGGGTCACTTTTGCATTGGCCGTTCTTGGCAGATCAGACAATAAAGCCATTTCACCAAAAAAATCTCCTCTTCTGAGTTCTGTTTGGAAAGATCCGGAATCTCCTTCAGAATAAATCAGGACCGTACCTGATCGGATGATGTACATTGAATTGCTCATATCTCCCTGACGGAAAATAAGCGAGTCCTTTTTAAATTCTGAGAAATGAAAGCAGGCGGCAATGTCCAAGATTTGAGAGTGTGAAATAGAAGAAAACAACGGAATTGTTTTTAAAAAATGTTCCAGATCAATATGGCGGCTGGGGATGGTCATTTTTATAAGTTCAACCGGTATAAAGGGTCACCTACAAGAACCATTTTCCAGGAAAGATAGGGAAGGCTTATAATATAGGATTCTGCCAGGGTAAAATATCCATCCGTTAGAAAATCAAAGAAAATTTCAGGTATGGGGAATGCCTGAACATAAGGCTCTCCAACAGGGCCAATGGTTGCCCCAATACCGTGATCAAGCATTTTTTTGCACCAGACCTGGCTGGTTTTATCTCTTAATGTGGTACATTCCGAGCTGGCGATATGAAATCCCACTGATCCCTTTGTCCAGGTAAAGGCGTCAATGTATTTGGCCAGACTGTACCAGCCGCAATAAAGAGCTGTGCCATGGTTTTCTTTTGTCTGAAATAATGTTGTGTCATCATTCAGGGTCACCTTGATGCGATTTTGTTTTAAGAGTTTTTGAGAGGCACGATGAATGGATTTGTCATAAAAAGCATATCCTGAAACTGTTGCATCCCCTGGATCTTTCCATCGGGCATCAAAATAGGCACGGCCTTTTAACCCTTTTTTTTCAGCCTCTATGCTATCATCAATGATACGTTTGACAATATTCATATCAGCTCCGTCAAGCCGGCTGGTCATTAATACCTCAGACTTGAGTATTTTTGTTTTTTGATTTTTAAACCCTAAGAAAAATGGGTTTGGAAGCCACATATTAATATCATACGTTTCTTTTTTGATAAGAGACAATTCAGAATCAAATGCGGCTGTTTTGTCAATGGTTATTAAATAGTTGTCAATTGACTTTTTCAAGGAAGATAATTTGTCTTGAATGTTTTGCTGCAATTCAGAGTTAGAGATTCTCTCTTCCTTTAATTGATTTTCCAAAAATTTCTTTTCCTTTTCAAGCTCAAACAGGCGTTTTTTTTCCGTCTTTGTCTGACCGGGAGATGAAATCCTTAAAGGAACCCCGAAAACAGTTACGATGGCTCTTATTTGATTGTTTTGATCAACAAACCTCTTGATGGGTGGAACAGCCTTTTTCAGATATCCTTCTCTGGTGCAGGTTTCTTTATCCGTCATAAATAATAAAACAAGATTTTCTTTTGGGATTTGTCTTTTTTTCATATAATAAAGTGCCAGCCCTTTGCTCTTTGCTGCATTTAAATTTGCAACGACAAGAACTTCTTCCGGGTCAAGGGCAAGCACAGGGGGGCAGGATAAGAAAATACCAAGGATGCAGACGAGAACAGGTAATTTTATGTCCAGGTGTGTTACTATAACGTCCCTTTCGTAAGAAGCAGCCCCGTATTATGGCTTGATGCGTAATCCTCAGCAAAAACGTATTGGTGACAGGGATACATTAATAAACTTACCTTTTAAGGTCAAGTACAGGGTGGAATCAATGCTCTCAAATTTGGTTATAGATGAGCCTTAATCCTTCAAGGGTTAAAGACTGCTCTACTTTTTCAATGGTGTTGGAAACTTTGAATATCAAAGGGGCTAACCCTCCTGTGGCAAGTATCCGTGGAGAAGCCTTCATTTCCTTTGACATCCGTTGAACCATCCCGTCAACCATAGCGGCGTTCCCATAAATAATACCTGATTGAATGCTTTCAATGGTGTCTTTGCCGATCACTCTTTCAGGTGCCTCAAATATTTCCACTCTTGCCAGCCGGGAGGCTTTTTGGAAAAGCGCTTCCGAAGAAATCATAACACCCGGTACAATGGCACCGCCCAGATACTCCCCTTTTTCAGAGATAACATCAAAGGTAGTCGCTGTTCCAAAATCGATAATAATAAGAGCGGTTTTATACTTATCATAGGCGGCCACCGCATTAACGATTCTGTCAGCGCCGACTTCATTGGGGTTATTATACAGAATCGGCATGAGTTTTTTCACCGAGTTCGGTTTTATCCACAAAGGTGATACCCGGATGTATTTTTCGCAGAATGCATTCAGGATGGGAACAGATGAGGGAACAACAGATGAAATCGCCGCCGCCTTAATATCTTTAGGATTAACACCTTTATACGAAAAAAGCCCGTTGGCAAGCACGTTGAATTCATCTGCAGTTGAGTCTCGAATTGTCCTGATTCTCCAGTCATGCTTGAGAGTCTCTCCGTCATAGACGCCGATAACGGTATTTGTGTTTCCCACATCAATCACAAGAAGCATAGAATTCTCCTTTATTCAATTTTAATTGTAAACACCTGGGGGACAGCATCTGTCATAATCAGATTCCATGGTATGTTAATATAGGCATACCTGGCATACACACCCGGTTCAAGCCCTTTAAGATCAATAAAAGAATAGATTTGATCTGTAATTTCCTTATTGCTTAAGGTATCAAAGGGACCCTTAATCCGGATACTGATTTTTGAAGGCTCAATATTGACTTTTAATGTGGAGTTCCAAACCTGGATGGGAATATCTTCAATTGTTTTTGAAATCAGCTTCTCCTGAACCGGAACACTGACAATGATAATGGGGTCAGAAGATGAAGTAATCGAAGGGTTTTCCAGATCCAGGGGGATCTCTTTTTTGAAACTTTCACTGACATTTGTGATATCAATGGGTTTTGTTTTCAATTCTGTAATGGACCCAATCAGTGTGGATGCACCTATCAACTCCACAACGGCGGGCTGTGTTGCAGCGTCCAATACAATATGTCCCTTGGCAGGTTTTCCAATATAAGGAACTGTTATTTTAAACATTTTTTTTATTTTTTTTTCCAGATGAACACTGAGATAGGGAGGGGTAATGGTCAAGATTTTAATTCCTCGGTCCATGGGGATACGTTTTTCCTCCACAGGGAACAAATATGAACCCGGTTCAATGGAATCAGAATCACCAGCAGGATCGAATTCAAGGTCGGTGTAAAGGTCCACAGGATAGTGTATATTTTTTTTGTTGATCAGTTCCATTAATTTGGGATCAGCCAGAATTCTGATTTCTAATTTGTCTGTATGGAAATTGGTCAACACCAAGTTTTCCGGAACATTGGAAAAATTGACAGGAACGAGAAGGTCGATCTCGACAGGCTCTGTTGCACAGCCGGGAAAATTAAATACAATGAGGATAATTAAAAGAATGAAGGTGCTTGTATGGCGTTTAGGCTTAAGCATTCCTAATTGAATCTATTATACGGGTAAAGGATTTGACACGCTCAACATCATGGACCCTGACAATTTGAGCGCCATTTAAAATCGAAGCGGCAACAGCCGCCAAAGTACCATATTCTGTTTTTATGTGATCCGTACCCACCGGGGCGTTCTCTTTTTTGGTCAGAATATTCTGAATAAAAGACTTTCGCGACGGTCCCACAAGGACAGGGTAACCAAGAGCCGCAATTTTTTCAAGGTGGTTGATGAGGACCAGATTATGTTCAACCGTTTTGCCAAAACCAATGCCAGGGTCAAGGATAATGTTGTTTTTATGAATGCCTTTTTTCATGGCATATGCTGCCCTTGAATCCAGATAATTTGTGATTTCTGACATTAAATCTTCATAATCAGGGTTCACTTGCATGGTTTCAGGTGTTCCTTTCATGTGCATCAGCACAACAGGTACTTTTCTTTGGGCAGCAAGTTCAACCATGGCAGGGTCTTTTTCAAAAGCCGAGATATCATTGATGATGGCAGCCCCGGCATTGAGAGCCTCTTTGGCCACACCTGACTTTATAGTATCAATGGAAATGGGTATCTCTATTTTTTTTGAAAGGGATTCAATAACCGGTATGACTCGGTCAAGCTCTTCCTGCTCTGATATCGGCGCTGCAAAAGGCCTTGATGATTCTCCGCCAATATCCAGGATATGGGCACCATCTTCAGCCAGCTTGATACCCTGTTCAACTGCTGTCTCGACGGTATTGAACTTCCCCCCATCAGAAAAAGAATCCGGAGTGGCATTTAAAATACCCATAATACAGGTTTTAGACCCTGATTCGAGGCGTAATCCATTAAACTCAAGGGTACAGGGCTGCATGCTTTTCCTTTACTCAGGGTCTGATGTCTTTTTATCATCTGAAGTCTGATCATCAGGAGCAGGTGAATCCTTTTTGTCAGAATTTTCAGGATCAGTATCGTCATTATCAGCAGATGCTGAATTTTTTTTATCTTCCGGTTCTACAGGAGATTCAGAAGATGTACTTTGATTTTTTTTACCAAAAAAATCAAAGTCGGGCCGCATGGATTCTATAAGGTCATCCAGTTCCGGTCCCAGCACCGTTTCTTTTTCTATGAGCAGATCTGTCAAAGCATGAAGAATATCAATGTTTTCTTCAAGAACATCTTTTGCAGATTGGTATGCCCGGTTAATTATCTTGTCAACTTCAGCATCAATTTTTCTGGCAGTTTCTTCTGAATAGGCCTTGGCCTGGGTCATTTCACGGCCGATAAAAATATTGTCATCATGGTCTTCATAGGAAAGGGGTGCCAGGTTTTCGCTCATTCCAAATGTTCTGACCATCCGGTTGGCAAGTTTGGTGGCCTGCTTTATATCATTGGAAGCACCCGTGCTGATTCTTTTAAAAATGATCTCTTCCGCCACCCGGCCTCCAAAGGCAATGGCAAGCTCGTTTTCAAGCTGATCCTTATATTTGAAATCGCCTTCCTCGGGAAGAAACCATGTGACTCCTGCCGCCCTTCCCCTGGGAATAATAGTTATTTTATTGACCGCATCGGTGAATGGAAGAAACCTAGCCACAAGTGCATGACCGCCTTCATGATAAGCAGTTGTTTTCTTTTCTTCTTCTTTAATCACCTTGGACTTTCTTTCAAGTCCCATATACACTTTGTCTTTTGAATCTTCGAAATCTTTCATGTTCAGTTTTTCATGGTTGCGCTTTGCAGCAAGGAGAGCCGCTTCATTCACGAGGTTTTCAAGATCAGCACCGGAAAATCCAGGCGTGCCTTTGGCAAGCAGAACAGGATCGACATCATTTGCCAAAGGGGTTTTTTTCATGTGGACCCTTAAAATACCCTCGCGGCCTTTAATATCGGGCATGTCTACCACGACCTGACGGTCAAACCGTCCTGGACGAAGCAAGGCAGGATCTAGAACATCAGGCCGGTTGGTGGCTGCCATGAGGATGACGCCTTCATTGGATTCAAAACCGTCCATTTCAACCAGAAGCTGGTTCAAAGTTTGTTCTCTTTCATCATGCCCCCCGCCTAAACCAGCACCTCTCTGACGTCCAACCGCATCAATTTCGTCAATAAAAATGATACAGGGTGCATTTTTTTTGCCCTGGGCAAAAAGATCCCTTACCCTTGATGCACCGACACCCACAAACATTTCAACAAAATCAGATCCGCTGATTGTAAAAAAAGGAACGCCGGCTTCACCGGCAACAGCCCTTGATAAAAGGGTTTTTCCCGTTCCAGGGTTACCCACTAATAAAACCCCTTTAGGTATCCGTCCGCCAAGCCGTGTATATTTTTCCGGGTTTTTTAAAAAATCCACCACCTCGGACAATTCCTCTTTAGCCTCATCAATCCCCTGAACATTGGCAAAGGTTACTTTTTCACCCTTGTCATCCAATAGTCTTGCACGGCTTTTTCCGAAAGACATGGCTTTTCCACCACCAGCCCCCCCCTGCATCTGGCGCATAAAAAATATCCATACACCAATGAGAACAATCATGGGCAGCCAGGAGACAAGAATGGACATAAACCAGGAGTTCTCAGCCGGTGGTTTGGCTTTTATGGTAACCTCTTTGGAACGCAAAAAACTGATCAAATCGCCGTCATCCGGTGCAAAACTTTTATATCTGGAACCACTTCGGTCGGTTAGATATAAATCCTGACCCTGAATGACCACATTCTGGACACGTCCGTCTTCAACCATAGCTAGAAATTCAGAATATCCGACTTCCACCTGTCCGACCTGTTGCTGGTTGAAGATATTATAGAGCATCACCATCATCAGGACAATCACCAGCCACAGGGATATGTTTTTATAAAATTGATTCAAGGTCTTTCCTTTCCTTTTTTTTTACCCAATTATTCATCGGCCAACAGTGTCTAATAGCTGCGTCCTTTAATGCCGAGCAGCTCGAATGCCAATCGTCTAAATTTTTAATAAACTATCTAATATATAAACATGAAATCTGAATATACAAGAAAATTTTTTTAGTGATCTCACCCTTGCTTTTTCTGTGATATTTGCCTCATTTTTTTTTCTTTTTTTCCTATTTCTCTTAAAGGATATTCTTCTTTTTTAATCATAAAGCTATCCTTATTTTTATAGATACGTATTTGGCCCGGCAGGTCAAGGCTCGTGCCCGATGCTGAATCAAAACAAAATTGGACCATGTCATTAATATGGACAAAGGAAATTGCCTTTAAATCTTTTTTGATCATTTCTAGGGCTTTTCTTAAGACCCTGTTTAAAAGGGCTGGATGAAGGCCGGTTATTTCCGGTTTTGAAAGTACAAGGCAAGAGGAGTCAGTTTTAACCAGGCAGTTGCCAAGGGCTTTTTGGGTTTTAATCTCCCAAAAGTCTTCTTCCTGTCTTAATATAGAGCTGAGCCTTTCCAGGGCATTAATGATTTCTGGATTATATTCTGATTGAAGATAGGGGAGCAGTTCTCCCCTGATTTTGTTTCTTAAAAAGGTCATTTCCTTGTTTGAAGAGTCAAAGACGAAACTCTGGTTTTCCGCTTTTAAAAAATCAAGAATCCGGTTTTTAGACATCTGGATAAGGGGTCTGATATATTTGCCCCCCCTTATGGGAGGGATTCCGGAAAGGCCCTTAGGGCCGGCTCCTCTCAAAAGATTCATCATAACCAGTTCGGCATTATCACCCTTTGTGTGGCCCGTGGCAATTTTTGAAAAGCCATGGGATTTAGCGATCCGGTTAAAAAATTGGTATCTGGCTATTCGTCCTGATTCCTCAATGGATCGCCTGTTTATTCTGGCATAGGCTTTTACATCTATTTGTTCACAAAAAAAAGGTAGATTAAGTTTGTCAGCAAGTCCTTTTACAAAAACTTGATCTCTTATGGATTCCTCTCCCCTCAGCATGTGGTTCAGGTGGGCGATACCGATTTTTAAGGCATATTTATCTTTAAGGGCTAAAAGAGACAGAACCAGTGTAACAGAATCCGGGCCGCCCGATACGGCAACCAGCACCGCGTTCCCGCTATCAATCATTTTAAAATCAGTAATGGTTTTTGCAATGGCTTTAAGGAAATTATTTTTTATTTTTATCTGGTCTTTCATGTCAGCAGGCAAATAAAGGGCTTTCAGATTTTTTTATCAATCCTGATGCATTGGCCTTTTCAAAAAATGTTTTAATGGCATCTTCTCCTTTTTTCCCGATATCTTTTGAAAAATTGTTAACATAGAGCTTGATATGTTGTTGTATCACATGTTCATCAAGCTCCTGGGCATAGGTTTGAATATAGTCATAGGCCATTAGAGGATTCAAAAAAGCGTGCTCAATGCTTTTGCCGATTAATGCCTGTATATCGCAGGCAATAGCCGGATCAATATCTCGTTTTATGGCAATGCAGCCCAGGGGAATGGGTAGTCCCGTTTTATTTTCCCACCAGAGACCCAGATCGGTTTTTAATTCAAGCCCCATGTCAGGATAGACAAAGCGTCCCTCATGGATAATTACACCAAAGTCAGCCTTTTTTTCAATCACAGCCGGCATGATTTTTTCAAAGGGCATGGGAATGATGCATGGTTTCAAGTGAGTAAACCTGTCATCCATATAGAGCCTGAAAAGATGATAGGCTGTGGTTCCCATGCCTGGTACGGCTATTACGGGTTTGATTTTGTCTTCCAGGAGGCGTCCCGGAAGAGATACGATCAAGGGGCCGCAACCCATTCCCAGGGCAGACCCGGTCCTTAACAGGGCATATCTGTGAGCAATATTGCCAAAGGCTGCAAAAGAAAGCTTGGTAATATCGTAGGTGTCCCTGGCAGCCTTTTGGTTCAGGGTTTCCACATCTTCCAACACTATATCAAAAGCGTATCCTTTAAGATCAATCAATTTTCTTGCAATGGCCTTGAAAATAAAAGTGTCATTGGGACAACTTGAAAAGGCTATTTGATATGTATGGCTGGCTTTCATTTTTCTATTAATACCAAATGGAATACCAGTAAGCAATTTGATTTTTAAACTTCCATAACTTTACTTTTATCCTGTCATGATTATGGTTTTGCAATGCTTAAATAAACAATAAAATTAATGCCGGGAGTATCAACCAAAGTATGAAAAAGGGAGATCTGTTATATTCATCAGGAATTCAAACAAAAGATAATTACCAGACGATTCCAGATACAAATTCCAAAGAGCTTGACAGGATAATCGTAAAAGGAGCAAAAGAACACAATCTTAAAGATATTGATATAGATATTCCCAAAAAAAAGATAGTTGTCTTTACAGGGGTGTCAGGTTCAGGTAAATCAAGTTTAGCATTTGATACGATCTTTGCCGAAGGTCAGCGCAGGTATGTTGAATCTCTTTCTTCCTATGCCAGGCAGTTCATCGGCCAGATGGAAAAACCAAAATATGACACGATAAGAGGTCTTTCTCCCACAATTGCCATTGAACAGAAAGCGGCAAGTAAAAATCCCCGATCTACTGTGGGAACCATAACGGAAATTTATGATTATCTGCGGGTATTATTTGCGAGAATCGGAACCCAGTATTGTTATAAATGCGGCGAAAAAGTCGGCCGTGGACATGCCCAGAGCATGGTAGCCCAGATTTTGTCCTTACCGCAGAATTCTAAAATTCTGATTCTTTCCCCTATTGTGGAAAATCGGAAAGGAGAGCATAAGGAAATACTTGAGGATCTGAAAAAAAAGGGATATGCCAGGGTCAGGGTTGACGGGGTTGTACAGGATTTTGAAAATGTTCAAACCCTTGCCAGAAATAAGAAACACCATATAGAGGTCGTGGTGGACCGCTTAATGGTAAAAAATAATAAAAAGTTTCAATCCCGCCTCACCGATTCAGTGGAATCGGCTCTTAAACTGGGTAGCGGACAGATGATTGTCCATATGCTGGGCAGAGAAGATCTTAAGATGAGCGAGGAGCGTTCCTGTTGCGGGATTGCCTATCCAGAGCTAATACCTCAAATTTTTTCGTTTAATTCACCTTTGGGAATGTGCCCTGACTGTAATGGGATAGGAACGCTTCTGTCCATGGATGTTAACAAGGTTGTGCCGAATCAAAACTTAAGTATCAGGCAGGGTGCTGTCATTCCCTGGAAAAACTATTTTATTAAAAAGCCAAGATATCAAAATGATAATTCCTGGGGAATGAGTCAATTGAATGCCATGGAAAAACAATGGGGTATCAATTTTGATATTCCCTGGAAGAAATTGCTCAAAAAGGATAAAGATCTTCTATTGTACGGCTCAAAAAATAAAGAAATGACAGTCAACTGGAATTCAGCCAAAATTCAGGGAGAATTCACCCGAACCCATGAGGGGTTGATACACACCCTTATGAGGCGGTACAGGGAAACCCAGTCTGAAGGACAGAAAAAATACTATTCTGCATTCATGACGGCGAGCACATGCACGGCTTGTAAGGGAAGACGTTTAAAAAATGAGGTGCTTCATGTCAACATAAATAAAAAATCAATTATTGATGTTACAGCCATGACCATCAGGCAAGCCTATGATTTTATCAAAGGCATGAAGCTGGGAGGAAACAAGAAGCTGATCGCCGAAGAACTATTAAAGGAAATCTCCGACCGGCTAGGGTTTCTTGTGAATGTAGGCTTGGATTATTTGTCTTTAGACAGGAGCGGTCCAACATTATCAGGGGGCGAATCCCAGAGAATCCGGCTGGCATCCCAGGTGGGGAGTGAACTTACAGGCGTTCTCTATATCCTGGATGAGCCTTCAATTGGCCTCCATCAAAAAGATAACATCAAATTATTACACACGCTTCACCATTTGAGGGATATCGGCAACACGCTGATTGTTGTGGAACATGATCAGGAAACCATGGAAAAATCAGACTGGATAGTGGATATCGGGCCTGGGGCAGGTCACCTTGGCGGGCAGATAGTCGCACAGGGCACTCCAGATCAAATCAAGGAAAATCCGGTTTCCATTACCGGTAAATTTTTAACGGCTGAAGAACAGATTGAAATTCCCCAAAAAAGAAAAACCCCTAAGACCTGCGGGAATAAATGGGTCTCCATAGTCAAGGCCTCGGAAAATAATTTAAAAAGTGTTACTGCTAAAATACCCCTGGGTTTACTTGTGGCAGTAACAGGGGTGTCAGGGGCTGGAAAATCAACCCTGATTAATCAAATATTATATCCGGCTATTGCGGTAAATCTACACGGTTCGCAGATGAACGTGGGAAAACACGAGAAAATCACCGGACTCTCCCATCTAAACAAAATTATTAATATTGATCAAAAACCCATCGGAAGGACACCCAGGAGCAATCCTGCCACCTATACCAAAGTTTTTGATCATATCCGGGATTTTTTTGCCATGCTGCCGGAATCTAAAGCACGGGGATATAAAAAGGGAAGATATTCCTTTAACGTCAAGGGCGGCAGATGCGAGGCCTGCAAAGGCGATGGACATATTAAGGTGGAAATGCATTTTTTAGCAGATGTGTTTGTCCCTTGTGAGGTCTGTCATGGTAAACGGTTTAACCGGGCAACCCTTGAAATATTGTATAAAGACCATTCCATTTCAGATGTCCTGGCCCTTTCCGTTGTGCAGGCCAGGGATCTGTTCGCAAGCCATCCGAAAATTAAACATATCCTGGATACCTTAATGGATGTAGGTCTTTCCTATATCAAATTAGGGCAGGCGGCTACAACCCTCTCCGGCGGGGAAGCCCAGAGAATAAAGCTTGCCCGGGAACTTGCCAAGCGGGATACGGGAGATACCCTCTATATCCTTGATGAACCCACAACAGGGCTTCATTTTCAGGATGTAAAACTATTGCTCAACGTACTCACACGTTTGACTAACGCCGGTAATACAGTGATAATAATTGAGCACAATCTGGATGTAATCAAAACATCAGACTGGATTATCGATCTCGGACCTGAAGGGGGCAGCAGCGGGGGAGAAATTATTGCCCAAGGTTCTCCTGAAAAGATTACAGGATCTTTAAAAAGTTATACAGGGTATTATTTGAAGAAGATTTTAAATTGCTGAACCAGTTAAAAGACATTATCTCAAAGCCCTGTCTGACGGATATTTGCAGGAGGTTAGGCGTTTAGCATCGAAACAAATATACATCGGAAAGGGCGGTTAAAAACATAAGAGCCCAATAGTTATGGAAATTTTTAAATGGGAATGGTAAATATTATTAAATGATGATTTTTTTAAAATGGGTTATCCGACCGTATCTGTATCTCAAATACTATTTTCAGAAATTTACAAAAACAGGCGCTTTTGGAAAGGATCAGGCCGTTTATATTAGAACACCCTATAAAAATACGGGTAATAATATAAAAGACGGGCTGTTCAAGCACCATGTCAAACAATTCCATGAATCATCATGCTCTGTTGCCACGGTTGTATCTGTGGTGAACACACTTCTTGATAAGGGAAAGGTAAAGACCGGGACAACTTTAACCCAGCATGACATTCTTGAAAAAGTAAGAGCCGCCCATTGGAAAGAGCGGATGAGCGATACAGGATACAACGGCCGCAGGGGTCTTCCCCTGGAAACCCTGTATGAGGTCGTCAAAGCAAGCTTTACAGCATACAATATCTCTTGTCAAAGGATTGAAATGGTCCAGACGATAAGAGATCCTGAGAGCTCAGAAGAAATCAAACTATTGTTACGCAACAGGCTTGAACAATTTGAAAAAAAAGGTAATTGTCTGATCATTTCGCATTTTGATCAGGGCAGTTTTATTCCTGAACTGCACATCCCGCATATTTCTCCTGTGGGTGGGTTTGATGCAGAGTCCGGAATTGTCACCCTGCTTGATGTCGACCCTTCCCAGACCTATCCTTATCAGATCTCTTTTGATACCTTTTATAAGGGATTATCATATGATTATAATTTTATGTTTCAACGGTTTGGATATGCTGAAGGCGGGTATATCTATATAAAAATTTAAATTATTTTTTCCTCGCACTATAACAAATAAGGACATTATTAAACGGCTGTTAAGAAATATAAAAAAAGGTTTGACACGACATTAAAATGCATATACAATTTAATAAATTATGAAACCAACTGACACACATAAAAAAATCATGAATTCAATTGCCACAAGTTGTCTTTCGGTGAGGCTGAGGCTTATGAACCGTATCGTGGGAGGCATCTACGATGAAGCCCTGCGGCCACACGGGATTAAAGCGAGCCAGTTGACAATACTGGTAACCGTATCGGCTTTTGACAGAGCAAACAGCAAGGAACTTTGCCGGGCATTGCATATGGATACCTCAACCTTTAGCCGGTCATTGGCCATATTGAAGAAAAATAAATGGCTGCATACCGAGCCAAGCGGTGAGGGTAAAATATTAAGAATTGAAGTTACGGAAAGTGGGTTTAAAAAGATTGAAGAGGTTTATCCTGACTGGCAGAGGGCTCAGGAGAAAGCGGTTGAGGTTCTGGGTAAGTCAACATCTGAAACCATAATTTCTTCCGGAACCCAGCATTTTTTAAGCGGAATGACAATTTAAAAAAAATTAACCATAAAATTGCATATACAAATTGGAGGTGTTGAATGAAATTATCCGACCACCCGACAGTTAAGGCGTATAAAGAAAAAAAATCGCAACCGCTTGACACTCCGGCGATTCTTGAGACCGCAGCCCTGAAACAAATGGCCCTGGACGCAGGGGCCGATGACAGCGGTTTGATTGATCTCTCCCGGGAAAGTATGACACCCTACAAACAGGATCTTCTCGATGTCATGCCAGATGCCAAAAGCGCTATGGTGCTGGCAATTCGTCTTAATCAGACCCCTCTTAGAAGTCTGGCCCATTCCATTGCTGATAATGAATTTCAACAGGTTTTAAAAAATATAAAAAAGATTGAAAGACAGCTTGTGATCCAATTCAAACAAGCCGGTATAAAGGCTTGCGGAATGCCTGTGGGATTTCCAATGGAAATGGTACGCTGGCCCGAGAAAGTCTGGCTTACCTGCGAAAAAGTGTTCGGCATTGAAGCGGGATTGGGAAAAATGGGGTACAACAGGCTGTTGCTTCATCCCAAATTTGGCGCAGCAGTTGTTTTAGGTACAATATTGCTTTCCGGCGATTGTGATCAATACAACAGGCCGTTGGATTATAATCCCTGTATCCAGTGCGGTCTCTGTTTAAAAGTCTGTCCCACTGGGGCTGTAAAAAAGACTGACGATTTTGACTTCACAGCATGCTATTCCCACAATTACCGTGAACGCTTAGGTGGTTTTCTGAACTGGGTGGAGCAGGTGGCAGACAGCAAGACCTCGGCTGAATACCGCAGCAGGGTAAGTGATAAAGAGACCTTTTCCATGTGGCAAAACCTTTCCATTGGCGCCCAGACGCGTTGCGATCGTTGTATGGCGGTTTGCCCTGCCGGTGATGATTCCATCGGAGAATTCCTAGATGATAGAAAATCATACAATAACCAATACCTGAAAAGATTCAGGGAATTGCCCGAAACCATATATGTGGTAAAGGGGTCGGATGCTGAACAGCACGTCAAATCAAATTTTCCAGAAAAACAGGTAAAATATATTTCCAATGGCCTTCGTCCTCTTTCGGCAGGTATGTTTTTTGAGAGTCTTCCCCATATTTTCCAGCCGAACCAGTCAGAAGGGATGAATACGGTTTATCATTTTTCTTTTACCGGAAATGAAAATATAGAGGGGACGATTACCATTAAAGACAAAAAAATATCAGTAGAACAAGGACTGAAGAGTAAAGCTGACTTGCATGTAACCGCGGACAGCGAAACCTGGATTAAATTTTTGGCAAAGGAAAAAAATCTGTTAATTGCTCTGGCAACCCGCAAGATAAAAATAAAGGGTTCACCAAAGCTGATGAAGGATTTTGCCGGGTGTTTTCCCTCATAATTCACGTCGAACAGTAGCGGTCGATCATTTCGGAACCTTATTTTGAGAATTATTAAAATTGAATATAAGCTCAATATAGAAAGACAGGAATTTGTGAAAAAATGAATGGATATGAGAAAATAAACAAAGATCTGATGGATTCACTTAAGTCTTTCAATATTGTAAAAGCAGCAGATGGCTTAGGCCTTGATTGTAATGAATCAAGACAGGCAAAAATAATTTTTTTAGGAAGAACTTATCTTATCGGAAGAGATGGAATACTTGCCGAAGACGAAGGGGAAGTACAATTAAACCATGGTTCTGTATTAGCAGGATACATTCTTAAAAGGGGGAATGGAGAACCTGCCGGAAAGTTTGTACCCCTTGCCGGGCTGACGGGAATGGTGTCTGCTCAGACGAATTCGTTTAATAATGCCCTTGAGTCCCGGATTGCAAATTATGCTGATCAGGATCCTGAAAGCTTTGAAGAAACCATTACAAAGTTAGGCGGTAAACCTGGGGGAGAAAAGGGAAGCGGCGGAAAAAGCTGGATTATTGGTATTCTTCCAAAACTGCCTGCCCAGCTTATTCTTTATAAAGGGGATGAAGAATTTCCGCCTGAAGTCCAACTGCTTTTTGATATAACGGCGGTTAATTTTCTTGAATTTGAATTTCTGGCAGTGCTGGCCACAATTCTTATTGATGAAATTGGCAGACAATCCATGAAAACGGCTGGGGATATTCATCATGGATAAATCATTGAGATCTTTGAATAAAGTCCCCTTTCGCCCAATTGCTGCGGAATATGAAAATGATAGTCCTTGAAATATTCAATATATTCATCCGGTTATTATTTTCATCTTCCTTGCACTATAACAAAATTGAACATTATTCAAAGGTCTCAATATAGTGAAATCCATTAATCGATTTTACGACCATATCCTTTTTGTAAAGCCGGGCATCCTTGAATAGCAAGGATATCCGGCAGAGAATGACTAAATTCTTTCTTAAAGCAGATGTATTAGGCAAACGCTTTTCCGGCAATAACCTCTTCTGCAAGGTCAGCCATTGGATTGGGTTTGTGGGACAGCATCTGTTTGGCCCAGTCAAAAAACATTTCAGCCTCGCCTTCCGGCGCATCGTGAGTTCCCTGAACAATTTCAATGTTAGGAAATTGTTTTTCCAAGAGCGTGATATATTTTTTTTTAAAAGGGCAAAGAGCCATCATACATGCAGACATATGCAATGCTTCCACACCCAGCACGGTCAAGGACCTGACTCTTTCAAGCAATTTTTCCGGGGCAGCAATTGTTGGACATCCTGCACAGTTAATAATACCGGCCAATTGTGTCCCGCCTTGGGATTCGTGTCTTTTGAATTCGCCGCCGTTGCGATAAACATCTTCTAAACATTTAAATGATGAACATCCTAAATCCTGAGTTGTGTTGCTGCATGTTAAAATACCTACTTTTCTCATTTTGGTCTCCATTTTGTTTATTGTTTTTAAATATACAAAAATCAAAATTATTTGAAATAAAAAATAGACCGGTCGTCTATCTTGCTTAAATGGTCTTAACTTTTTAAATTCTAATCAAAGTTAAAAATTTCAGGTGCTATTGATTTTTAATAGAATTCCCAATATTTTTCATATTTGAGAATATGATGATCATTTAGCGTTGTAATATATTAAAAATAAATTGTTTATGAAGTTCTAAAGGTCCAATATTTTTATCGATTTTCATTTTTACCAGAGATCCATGCCATGATGAAACTATAAATTCTGCTGTTTTTTGAGAATCAATCCCATTGGAAATCAGATTGGTTTTTTTTGCCTCATCCAATAGATCCTTGTAAATTCCGGCAATAAGGGCCACGGATGTAACCAGTTTATTGCCAAAGGCCTCGCTCAAGTCACCCATTTCCTGGGAAAGATTACCAATCGGGCAACCGCGGGTACAATTTAGCTCCTTAAAAAAACCGATAAAATAATCAAATATCTGTTCAATCCGTTTTAAGGGAGATAAATTTTTGTCCTTCACGATGGGGTCTAACATTTTTAAATACATGTCGTTAAAATAATCTACCACATGAAGGCCAAAATCTTCCTTATTTTTAAAATAAAAATAAAAAGATCCTTTGGGTACACCGGCAGCCGTTAATACTTCCTGAATGCCGGTATGATTATACCCTTTGTGATGGATAATCTGTGCACCTGCTTCAATAATCTTGTATTTTGTATCCTGGGTCATAAAGTTTTTATGTTCTTTCTTTAAAAATTGACTTCTGCAATATGTCCAAATTCAATGGCATTATCCGTAACAAGGACATTTTTTAATTCAACTTTGATGCAGGCAAAATCTGAAGGGTCTCCGGGAAGGTTTGCCAGAAAAGGAAACTTTTTCATTAACAGACCAAATACCATTTGCATCTCTTCGGGATTTTCAACCACGGAGGCCGTTCCTGTACCCTTTATGTATTTCAATTGAATGAGATCTTCCCAAACAGGACAATCATTGTCAATAGCAAACCCAATATTGCTGTTTTGGGTAATGTGGCTGACTTTTCGGGAATCTTTTTGCGTAATAAAATACAACACATTCTCACTGCTTCCTGCTGCATAGTCAACCCCTCTCACACAGGGTAATCCATTGGAGTCAATTGTTGCGATATGAAGCAAGTTATGAGTCGCTATCACATCCATCATTGTCTCTTTAGCTGTCATCTTTAATCCTCCTTTAAATATGAGTAAAATTGAATCGATCCAGACGAACAATAGACCGGTCGTCTATAAAAGTCAAGAATATTTCTAAATTTACTATGTTATAGTTAATTATTCATTTTTGTGGGGTTAATCATCATGGTAATCAAAAGTTAAGCCAGTTTACTCCCTCATCATAAGAACTCATAAACGCATTTTCATAATCAGTTCCAGGTTCCTTACCTATTACCTTGCTCTCCATAAATGGGGCAACAAAAACCTTTCGGGTAACATTCATCATGTTATAGATTGGGGTAACATAATCAGAATGAAATTGCCCCGAAACCTCACTGGGTGTAAATTTAAAATCTGTTAAATCAATTAGAACATTTTTTGCCCCATGCTCCATCACATAAGATGCATATCTTAAAATCGCATATTGGAAATCATGGTCCGTCATCATGGCTGTTTCAGGTTTCCATATAAAGTCGATGCGCTCTTTTTTTAAAACAAATTTCATATATTTATGATCATAGAGTGTCATTTTTTATCTCCTTGTATCGTTAGCATAGTTTATTTCAAATTCATTCCAGTAGATTTGTCATCATTAAAGCAAAAAAAGCGGAATGATCCCCAAAACCGAAAACCATTATTCCTCCGGTTTTTTCGTCCATGGTCACATCGATGGTCCACCAGTGT
>CAYVZG010000056.1:0-28848 GCA_964455805.1 uncultured Desulfobacula sp. | reverse complement strand
CATCACAGCTGGATTTTAAGGGCTTTCCCTGGTTGTCCGTGAACATTCCGGCAATGGAGGGTGTTAAATAAAAATTTCCTTTGTCGACTTCCTTTACCGCATCATACAATTCACTGAATGCGGTTTCTTTTAGAACGTATCCTGACGCTCCAGATGCTATCATTTTATCAACGACTTTTTTATTGGAATGCATGGAAAGCGCAATCACCTTGGTTTTCGGAACCTCTTTTATGATTGCTGCAGTAGCTTCCACTCCATTGAGATCCGGCATTGAGATATCCATAAGTACAACATCAGGCTGATATCTTATGGCAAAATCAACAGCTTCGTGGCCATTTTTGGCAATCGCAATAACATCCATTCCCTTTTTCTCAAAAAGGCTTTTTAATCCATCCCTAAGAATGGCATGATCATCTGCAATGATTACCCTGATTTTCATATTCCCCGCTGATGATTTTGTTTTCCGAGAAGAGAATATCCTGCCGAATCTTTAAAATCAAACAATAATTTTATTTTTCCCATACTTTTAAGCGTTTATCGATAAAGACAAATATCTGACAGTGATGAACCAAAACCTACAGGTATGCTTTTGTCTTTTTTTTCTGTCAATAATGTTGTCTTAAGCCAGGTCATTTCCCGGTAAAAAATGAATCGTCTCAACAAAAAGTTTGGGAAACAAACATGACCGCCTTTTTTATTGCTCAAAAGTATGAATACTGATACAAAACAAGATTGAGGAAACCGATGTTAGTTGTAATGGAAAAAAACATAAATGAAAAAAAAATTCAAGCTGTCATAACCGCAATTGAAAAAAGAGGTTACACCGCCCGGACCATTTCAACAGGTGACCGGGTATCAATTGGAATCCTGCATAATCAGGATTCTGTTGAAGCGACCCATTTTTTGGGACTTGATGGTGTAAAGGAGGTTATTCCGGTGACAAAACCCTATAAACTTGTCGGCCGGGAGTTTCAGCCAGAAAATACCCAAGTTAAAGTGGGTGATGCCATTTTCGGTGATGGAAACTTTGAAGTAATTGCCGGTCCCTGTGCCGTGGAAAGCGAAAAACAGATATTATCCATTGCCAGATCTGTAAAAAAGGCCGGAGCCAAAGTATTCAGAGGGGGAGCATTTAAACCCAGGACCTCTCCATATTCTTTTCAGGGGCTTGGGGAAAAAGGCCTCATCTTTTTAGCAAAAGTAAGGGAAGAAACCGGATTACCAATTGCAACAGAAGTTATGGATGTTGAAACCTTTGACCTTGTGGAGGAATATGCTGACATTCTCCAGATCGGTACCAGAAACATGCAAAACTTCAGTCTTTTAAGACGGGCAGGTAATTCCGACAAGCCGATTATTTTAAAAAGGGGGATGGCGGCAACTCTTGTCGAATGGCTCATGGCAGCTGAATATATCCTGGAGCAAGGCAATACAAATGTTATTCTATGTGAAAGAGGGGTAAGGACTTTTATCAGGCACAGCAGAAACACCTTAGATCTTTCCGTAGTACAGGCAGTTAAAAAAGAAAGCCACCTTCCGATCATAGTTGATCCAAGTCATGCCGCAGGTATAAGAGATCAAGTCATATCTCTATCCCATGCTTCAGCAGCTTTAGGTGCGGATGGCGTAATGATTGAAGTTCATAATCATCCGGAAGACGCTATGAGTGATGGACCGCAGTCTCTGTATCCTGATCAATTTTTTACTACCATGAAAAAAATGAAGGCTATCCACGATATTATTGGCGATACCAAATGAAGACATTTCATATTAAAGGCAGACTTGGAAATTCTTCCATCTATGTTGGAGAGCGTCTAAAAAACCTGAAAAACTATCTGCCCCAATCTCAAACCATTATCATCACAGATGTTAATATTAAAAAGTATTATCAGAAGGATTTTCCTGATGTTCCCATCATCACCATTGGAACCGGAGAAGGTATTAAAACACTGGCCACTATTGAACGTATTTTAAAAAAACTGATGCACCTTTCCTGCGACCGCTCAAGCTTTATTGTGGGCATCGGCGGTGGTATTGTTTGCGACATTGTAGGATTTGCAGCCTCTATCTACTTAAGGGGAGTTAAATTCGGATTTGTCTCTACTTCTCTTTTGTCCCAGGTGGATGCCAGTGTTGGCGGAAAAAACGGCGTTAATCTGGATTCATTCAAAAATATGATTGGCGTTTTTAAACAGCCCGAATTTGTCATATGCGATCTTGACCTTTTAAACACGCTTCCTGAAAAAGAAATTTCAAACGGCCTTGCCGAAATCGTAAAACACGCTTTGATTTCAGATACAGGTATGTTTGATTTTATTAAAAAACATAGTCAAAAAGCCCTTAACCTTGATTACGATACCATTTTAAGACTTGTCACAGATTCTGTAAGAATAAAATCTCAAATAGTCGGGCAGGATGAAACAGAGTCAAATGAAAGAAGACAGCTCAATTTCGGCCACACTATTGGCCACGCCATTGAGAAAATCGAAAAGAAAGGGCACGGTAGAGCTGTGGCCTTGGGAATAATTGCTGCTGCCGAATTTTCCCAGGCAAGGCAAATGATTAACCGGGAAGATGTTTTAAAAATCTATTCGCTTTTAGCTGATCTTAACCTGCCAACAACGCTTGAGTATAATGCAAAACAAGTTATAAATGCCGCCAGTAAAGACAAAAAAAAACACGGTGAAGATCTATTTTATGTTTTTCTTGAACGAATCGGCAAGGCGCGAGTTGAAAAAATCAGTTATGTTGAAATGAATAATTTCATAAAATCAATTTTTAAAACATAGATCTGTTTCAACAAAAACCGATAAGAATGCATATATGTTAAAGTCTTGCAGCGATTGCGTATTGACAAGGTAATCGCCTTTTCATATTCCTTTTTATAGCCTATCTATAAATGCATCGACCTGTTTTTCATTCGTAGCCCAGGAAGTAACAAGTCGTACAATGGAATGATTTTTATCTTTTTCCTCCCAAACATAAAAGGTAAAATTATCACTCAGCTTATCAATTAACTTGTTGGGTAATACAGCAAATATCTGGTTTGTTTCAGTGACTGCAGATAGTGCATATCCTTTTTGTACTATTGCCTGTGAGAGTTTATTGGATAGTTTATTCGCAAATGCTGCCAATTCAAAATATAAATTATCTTTAAACAGCTCCAAAAACTGAAGACCTAACAATCTCCCTTTGGCCAACATTGCTCCCCGTTGTTTAATATGAAATGGGAAATCCTCATTCAATGCCTTATTGTTGATTACAATTGCTTCACCAATCAGAGCACCATTTTTTGTCCCTCCAATATAGAAAACATCTGTTAATCGAGATAAATCCTCAAGTGTCAAATCATTTTTATCACAGCTCAGTGCTGTGGCTAGTCTCGCACCATCGAGGAAAAAATATAAACCCTTTTCCCGACAGAAATTATATACTGTTTCAACCTCATGCTTGGTATAAATGGTTCCAATTTCAGTAGCGTTTGAGATATAAACTAATTTGGGTTTAACCATGTGCGGAACAGCAGAGTGATTTTTTATTGCTAACTGAATGTCATCTATGGACAGTTTGCCATTATTAGTTTTCATTGAAATAATCTTATGTCCGGTTGCTTCTATGGCACCCGCTTCTCGCTCTAAAATATGTCCAATTTCCGCAGAAATAATTGCCTCATGGGATTTTAAAATGGAAGCGGTTAGAATCAAATTGGCCTGGGTCCCACCTGAAACAAAATACACTCCAGCACTCTTATTGTTGAGCGTTCCACGGATAAGCTGTTTTGCTTCTATAGAATATTCGTCATCCCCGTATGCAGCCTGCTGAGTAAAATTAGTGGTGGACATTGCCTTTAAAATATTAGGGTGACAACCTTCACTATAATCGTCTAAAAAACTATATTTTGTCATTCAGATTTCCCTTGATTGAAATTCTATTTTAAATACCAAAAGAGCGACTTTGTTTAATTTTTTAAAGGCTCTTTAAGAAAATATGTCACTCCGACTGCCATTGCAGTTAATAGAGCACACAGCCAGAATGCCATGCTAAAAGTGCCTGTAGTGTCTGCCAAAAATCCTGCCAGAGCTGGACCAATGATTTGACCGGCACCAAAAAAGAGTGTGACAAAGCCGAAAGCTGCTACTGCTTTGGCAGGACCGACATAGTCACCAACAGCCGCAGACATAATCGTCGGGATGCTCCACACAGACAGACCAAATATCCCGATGGAAACATATAAAAAAGAATTGGGGAGATTCGCCGCTACCAATGCATATGCCATTGTAAACAATCCATAAACAATCATCATGGCTGTCTTTCTACCCAATTTGTCTGATATCCACCCAAACAATGGTCCGGAGAAAATAGATAGCGCTCCAACAACTGCCCAGAACTTACCGGCAGCCCCTTCACCGAAACCTCTTTCGTTTACCAAAGCCGTAACAATGAATGTCACATAAACGGCATAGGTTGCTCCAAAAAATGTGTAAATGCTTCCAAGGTGTACCATGGTCCATTTTGAATTCTCTCGGGGCTCAATCGATCCTGTGTCCGGCTTGTCGGCTTTATCATTTGAACCCAACGGCTCAAGCCCTTTTTCCTTAGGGTCATTGCGTAGGAAATAGGCTGCAACTCCGGCAATACAAATTGAGATAATCCCTATGGTTAACCAACCCATTCGCCATCCTTGGGCCCCCAATTCAGAGTTCAGCCATGGAATGAACATTCCTGTTAGTACAATTGCAATGCCATTTCCAGACAGCATGACACCAGCGGCACGACCACGGGTTGTTTTTAAAAACCAATGCGACACCAATCCCATCATGGGGACATTTGCAAGACCCGAACCTATGCCTGTGGCCATATAAAGAGCCATGGTTTCAAAGAATCCTGTGGCCCTGCTGATCAACATCATGGAACCACCCACCAGAATAAGTCCAATGGTGATTGTCCATCGAGCACCAGCGACTTTTGCGACAATTCCTGCAAGAATTATTGAAATCATATATCCTACAAAATTACCCGTTCCAATGAGCCCCATCTGAGAATAATTCAGATGAAGAGATGCTCCCATTGATGGTAAAAGCATTCCAAGGGAGAAACGACCCAAACCTAAACAGGAGAATAGAACGGCCGTGCCTGTGAATGCAATAACCCAGCCGTAATGCCTTTGTGTTTTCTTATCATGTGTATGAGCTTTTTGACTCATCCTCGCCTCTTTATTTATTCACTATATTCAATCAATAATAATTCGGCCATCCCAAATATAACCCACTATTGTTTAAAATGATTTGTTTTGCTTGAAAGTATTTACAGACTATTTTGAATCTCATTCACCATTGGTTTTTAGGGGTCAAGTCTCATGTGCTTTTGTTTCAGAATCTTTTGGCTCATGGTTGGTTACAATAATTCCTGAAAAAATCAGTATCATGCTGTAAAAATGAATCATGCTGATGTTTTCATGCAAAAAAAGATATCCTAAGAAACCGCTGAACAAGGGAAGTATGTAATAAACCATACCTGCTTTGGATGGACCCAGGGTGACAATGGCCTTATGCCAGAGGACAAAGGCACACAGAGATGCAAAAACACCCACATATAAAATCCCCGGAATCGTTGTTTCATTTAAAAAAGATTGATGTACTGAGCGTTGCTCCCATAAAAAAAATGGAAATAAAAAAATCAGTCCCAGAATAAAAGTGGAAAACTGCAACGCCATAATACTAACGTTCTCAGGTTTGTTTTTTAAAAAAATGCTGTAAACGGCAAATATAATGGATGCCATCAACATCCAGACATCTCCTAGGTTGAAGGTAATGTTTAAAAGATTTGCCATTTGGCCTTTTGTAATAAGAAACAGGACACCGATCAAAACCAAAATGATACCTGCCCCTTTTTTAAAGGTTATGATTTCCTTAAAAAGAACCCTTGAAATAATAAGAATAAAAATGGGGAATGTGATGGCAATGAGAGATAGATTCATAGCCGTTGTTGTTTGTCCTGCAACATAAATAAAGGTGTTAAATGTTGTAATGCCTAAAAAAGATGTGATTGAAAAATAACCAATGTGCTCTTTAATGACTGGCCAATCCCGTACAAAAGTCTTAATTGCAAAAGGAGCAAAAAAAACAACCGCCACTACCCATCTGCAGAAAGCAAGGCTGACAGGGGGAATATGGTCATTGAGTCCCCTTGCTAAAATAAAATTTCCCGACCAGATGGCTGTTGCACCAATGGCAAAAACATAGCCTGCTAGAATGGATCGAGGCTTTAAAACTTGGGACATTTTTACCCACCCCCTCATTAAATTTTTAAGACTGTATTTATTTAACAAAAACAAGTCAAGGAAGAATCTGCTTTGGCAATAGATTTTATTTTCTTTAAAAAAGCATAAGAGTATAGTATTAATTATAATTTTTCTACGGCATTTGAATTTCAATTTTATCAATTTGAATTCAACTGCTTCAAAATTTGAGCGAAAATAAATTTAAAACCTCTTTAGGATCAAGGAGAAAGAATTTATGACAAGTATAAAGGGAAGCCAAACTGAAAAAAATCTTTTAACCGCTTTTGCAGGTGAGTCCCAAGCAAGAAACCGTTACACCTATTTTGCAAGTGCGGCAAAAAAAGAAGGTTTTGTGCAAATTTCTGAGATTTTTACAGAAACCGCCAACCAGGAGAAAGAGCATGCAAAACGGTTTTTCAAATTTCTTGAAGGTGGAGAAATTGAGATCACCTGTGCATTCCCGGCAGGTATTATCGGGACAACTCTTGAAAATCTCAAAGAGGCGGCAGCAGGAGAAAAATTTGAATGGACTCAAATGTATCCTGGCTTTGCCTCAACCGCCAGGCAAGAAGGTTTTGATAACATTGCTTTTGTTTTTGAAATGATTTCTGTGGCAGAAAAACAGCATGAAAAAAGGTATGCAGAACTGGCTGTAAATGTTGAAACCGGAAAGGTGTTTAAAAAAGAAACCGGCACAAAATGGAGATGCCGGAACTGTGGATATGTCCACGATGGTGAAGAGGCCATAGAATTGTGTCCGGCATGCGATCATCCCCAGGCTCATTTTGAACTGCTTGCTGAAAATTGGTAAGAAATTGGATTTGCCTTTGGGATGTTAACCCTTGGTATATTAAAAGGTTAAAATAAATTGGATATCATCATCCAAATCCTAAGCCCTTTATAATTCACAACCGCATTGATTAATTGACAAAAAACGAATTTGAACATATATTTACAAAGTAATTTTTAACCATAAACTTAATATTAGGACTTACATCATGACACAAAATATAATTGATCTTGAAGATGATTCCTTTGAGGAAAAAGTTCTCAAATCAGATAAACCTGTAATGGTTGATTTCTGGGCTCCCTGGTGCGGACCTTGTAAAGCCATTGCCCCAACAATTGAAGCCCTTGAAAAAGAATACAACGGTAAAATGACTTTTGCAAAAGTCAATGTTGATGATAATCCCATTAGTCCAAGTAATTATGGCGTACAGGCAATACCTACTTTGATTTTCTTTAAAGACGGAAAAATCGCTGATCAGATCACTGGAATGGTTGCTAAGGAAAAGCTTGAAGAAACAATCAAAGGGGTTTTGTAAGGAGTGGCTTAATGTCAAAGTTTGATTATGACCTGGTGATTATTGGAGCCGGACCGGCCGGCCTGACAGCGGGGATGTATGCTGCCAGAGCAAGGATGAATGTACTTTTATTGGAAAAAACCGTTCCTGGCGGTCAAATCCTGGTTACCGACTGGATAGAAAACTATCCGGGTTTTCCCGAAGGCATATCTGGATTTGATCTTGCTGAAAAAATGAAACTCCAGGCTGAAGGAATGGGTCTGGAAATCGAAACAGCAGAGGTCCATTCCCTAAATCTTTCCAGGGAATTAAAAGAAATTGTCCTAAAAGATAGAAGCGTTACCACCAAAAGTCTCATTATTGCATCCGGTGCATCTCCAAAAAACCTGGGTATTGGCGAGGATAAATTCATGGGAAAGGGTGTTTCATTTTGTGCAACCTGTGATGCACCGTTTTTCAAAGATAAAACAGTTGTTGCCGTTGGCGGGGGAGATACTGCTGTCCAGGAAGCCATATTCCTTACCAAATTTGCTAAAAAAGTCTATCTGATTCACAGGAGAGATGAACTCAGGGCCGCAAAAATACTTCAGGAACGTGCTTTTGACAATGATAAAATCGAAATTGTCTGGGACAGTGTTGCAACCGGTATGGAAGGCTTTTTTGGGGTAGAGGGTGTTAAGATAAAAAATGTAAAAACCCATGAAGAAAAGACCTTAAAAGCCGACGGCTGCTTTATATGGGTTGGCATTTTACCAAACGCTTCATTTTTGAATGATGCTGTTGAAACAGACGAGTTTGGATTTATTATTGCCGATACAAACATGCAAACATCTGTTCCTGGTGTATATGCTGCCGGTGATGTAAGAGAGACCCCGTTAAGACAAATATCAACTGCTGTTGGAGATGCTGCAATTGCCGCTATTTCTGCAGAACATTTTATAGAGAACTTTTCCTGATGAAAAATATATTCCTATTGTTCACGATTATGATGCTGGTTTCCGGCTGTTCACTGTTTGAAAGCTCTTACGAAATGGAAAAAAATGCTGACGAACTCGCTTCAGAAGGATCCTCAGCCTTTGTTTCCGGAGACTATAAAGATGCCATAAAAGCGTATACAGATTTAAAGGACTGGTATCCGTTCAGCAAGTATGCCATTTTGGCTGAACTGAAAATTGCGGATTCCTATTATCATCTTAAAGCATATGAAGAAGCCATATCGGCCTATGAGGCATTTGAAAATTTGCATCCAAAAAATGAGGCCATTCCCTGGGTTATTTTTAGAACAGGGCTTTGCTGGTACGACCAGATAGGCACAATAGACCGTGACCAAACACCTGCTAAAAACAGTTTGGAACAATTCAAGCGCCTTCTTGATCAATACCCTGAAAGTGAGTTTGTTCAAGAAGCAAAAGAAAAAATTCAAAAATGTTTGGAAAACCTTTCAGGGCATGAAATGTATGTGGCCGATTTTTATTTTCGAACAGAAAAATACACGTCTGCATTAAGTAGATATAAATCCATTGTCATGAATTATCCTGACTCAAAAGAAAGTAAAGAAGCACTGAATAAAATATCTGAGATCAGAGCGTTGTTAAACAAAAATTAAAAAATTCTTTACTTTTATCTGGTTTTGGTATATCTATTCCGGGTTATTATTTTGTTAAAAAGATTTTTCTTTTAGGAGTATAAAAATGTCGAAAGAATGTGCAATTTGTGGAAAAAAACCAATGGTTGGCAATAACGTCAGTCATGCTCATAATCTGAACAAGCGAAAATTTAACCCCAACCTTCAAAGAGTTCGTGCAGTAATTAAAGAGGGTTATGTTAGAAAAATAGATGTCTGCACAAGTTGTATTAAGGCAGGAAAAGTAACTAAAGCCTCTTAAGGCCGTTTACTTCTTCACCTCATTTCATTGATATAAAAATTAAAGGTTCGGGCTGAATAAAATTAAACAGTCCGAACCTTTGACTTTGAAATATTATTTAATCTACCTGATTTATTCTACCCGGACAATTCGTTTAACATCAGTTACTTTTTTGACTTTTCTGATTTCTGACATGATTTTTCGAAGCTGATCCGTGCTCTCGACCAGGATGGTAAAATAAAACAGGCCAATCCCTGTTTCCTGAGTTTCTGTTCTAGCGTTTACTATATTTGATTTATGTTTGCTGATCACAGAGGCAACATCTGCTAAAAGCCCGAACCTATCATCTGTTCTTACTTTTATGTTGGCTGGATAAGATTCTTTACCACCATGGCTCCATTCCACTTCAATCTGACGCTCATTGCTCATTTTCATAACATTGAGACACCCTTTTCGGTGAATGGTCACACCCTGACCCTGGGTAATATAACCGATAATGGGATCTCCTGGAAGCGGGTTGCAGCATTTTGAAAACCGAACAAGAATGTCATTAAGTCCTTTGACAACGATGCCGGTACTGTCTTTTTTCTTTCTTTTTCCAACCAGCTTCTGAATAATGCTTTCTTCTTTGGCGGCCTGATCTTCCTGCTTTTCAAGCTCAGGTAACGCTTTATTTAAAACCTGCAAGGCCGTGAGTTTTCCAAAACCGACATGGGCGATAAGATCATCAATTGATTTGAACCCAAAAGTATCAGCAACCCTTTTTATTTCTCCTGATTTAACCAGCGCATTAAAATTTTGGTTTTTCTTTCTAAATGTTTTTTCACATATCTCTCTACCCAAAGAATAGCTTCGTTCTTTTTCCCGTGCATTGATCCAGGATCGAATTTTAGTTCTGGCCTTTACCGTCTTTACAAAATTAATCCAGTCAGGGCTGGGGTTGTGGCCTTTTGTTGTAATAATTTCAATTTTATCACCTGTCTTCAATTTATGGGGCAGCGGCACCAATTTTCCATTGACTTTTGCCCCTGTGCACGCAGCCCCTACTTCTGTGTGTATCAAATAAGCAAAATCCACTGGTGTGGCGTCTTTAGGAAGAGTCTTGATTTCACCCTGGGGGGTGAAAACATATATTTCATCAGGGTACAGATCAATCCGTACATTTTCCAGAAACTCATCAGGATCTTTGTAGTTTTCCTGGTTTTCCACAAGTTTCCGGATCCAGGAAAAAAGCTCTCCGGCACTCTCATCAACTTTTGTACCCTCTTTATAGCTCCAATGTGCGGCAATTCCGGACTCTGCAATCTGGTCCATTTCATTTGTTCTGATCTGTATTTCAACCCGTTCGCCTTTTGGACCCACAACAGTGGTGTGAATGGATTGATACATATTGGGCTTGGGATTTCCAATATAATCTTTAATTTTGTTATAAATAGGCTTCCAGATGGAATGAATGGCACCAAGAGCTGCATAACAATTGGGAACCGTATCCAGGATAATTCTAAACGCAATGATATCATACACTTCATCAAATTCAAGATTCTGGGATACCATCTTTTGATAAATGCTGTAATGCTGCTTGTATCTCCCTTTTATCTCACCCTTCAGCCCCATTTCCCGCATTTTATCGTGAAGTTTTTGATTCACGCTCTTTATATACGCTTCTTTTTCATCTTTGGCTTTATTCACAAGGACATCAATTTTTTCGTATTCATCCTTTAAGGTATAATAAAACGCTATTTCCTCCAGTTCATACTTAATCCAGAATATGCCCAGGCGGGCCGCTATAGGCGCATAGATGTCAAGTGTTTCCTGTGCAATGGCTGCCTGTTTTTCAGGAATACGGTGATACTTTAAAGTTCTCATATTGTGAATCCGGTCTGCAAGCTTGATCAGTACCACCCGTATATCATCTGCCATGGCAAGAATCATTTTTCGCAAACTTTCCGCCTGCTGGGCTATTTTAGTTGAAAAAGGCAGAGCAGACAGCTTTGTAACCCCTGAAACAATATGGGCAACACCGGGCCCGAACATCTTTTCAATGTCTTCTCTTGTTGCCGGAGTGTCTTCAATGACATCATGGAGGAGGGCTGCAGCTATGCTTTCAACATCCAGACGCATATCCGCTAAAATATCGGCCACCTCAAGGGGGTGGGATAGATAGGGTTCCCCAGAAAGTCTAACCTGGCCTTCATGGACCCTTGCCGAGTAAACATAGGCCCGGTCTATTATATCTAAATCCCCACCAGGATTATATTCCTCTATTTTATCCAGTATGTCTGTAATCCTGATCATAAAAAATACTTAATACGCTTTTGCAAAAAGGACCCTTCGTGAACTGGCCTTATCACAACAAATGCATTGCCCCTCCTCTGTAGGACTGTCAAAAGGAATACACCGGATGGTGACAGACAGATCTTTTTTGATTTTTTGTTCACAGGTCTCAGATCCACACCAATGGGCCATCACAAATGCGCCGTTATTGTATCCTTTGGCTTTTTTATACAATTTATAAAAAGATTTTTTATCATCTATCTCAAAGGTATGTTCTTTTTGATGGTTCACTGCCCGATTAAAAAGAGTATCCTGAATATTGTCCAGAATATCTGTGATCTGCTCGATAAAATCTTCTCTATTCACGGATTGTTTTGAATTTGTGGGTTGGTCGCGTCTGGCCATGAAAACACAATTCTTTTCAATATCCCTTGCACCCAACTCGATTCGGATGGGAACACCTTTTTTTACCCATTCCCAGCCCCTTGCACCGCCAATATCCCGGTCATCCACTTCAACCTTGATCTTTCTGCCGTGAAAATTCTGTTCTTCAAGCGCGTCTTTAAGGCTTAAGACATTTTCCATAATGATTCGATTATCTTCGCCTTTTTTGAAAATCGGAAGAATAACGACATGGGCCGAAGCCACCCTTGGCGGCAGCACAAGCCCATCATCATCCGAGTGAACCATGATCATCCCTCCGATCATCCGTGTGGATGTCCCCCAGGATGTGGTCCATGCATAGGCTTCTTCTCCTTCTGCATTCTGAAATTTAATATCAGATCCTTTTGCAAAATTTTGACCTAAAAAATGAGATGTCCCTGCCTGAAGCGCTCTCTTGTCCTGCATCATCGCTTCAATACATGTGGTATCATCCGCTCCAGGAAATCGTTCGGATGCGGTCTTCTGGCCCCTGATTACAGGCATTGCCAGATATTCTTCAGCAAATTTTGTATAGACATCCAGCATGAGCATTGTTCGTTCTTTTGCTCCGGCTTCTGTGGCATGGGCAGTATGGCCTTCCTGCCATAAAAATTCACTGGTGCGCAAAAACAACCGGGTTCTCATCTCCCACCTGACCACGTTGGCCCATTGATTTAACAAAAGAGGCAGGTCCCTGTAGCTTCCCGTCCATCTGGCCATGGACTCTCCTATAATGGTTTCCGATGTCGGGCGAACAATGAGGGGTTCTGTTAATTTTCCTGCTGGCTCTAGACCGCCGTTACCATCTTTTTCAAGCCTGTGATGGGTGACAACAGCACATTCCTTGGCAAATCCTTCCACATGCTCAGCCTCTTTTTCCAGATAGCTTAAAGGAATAAACAAAGGGAAATAAGCATTTCTTACGCCGGTTTCCTTAAACATGATATCCATCTGGTGCATTATATTTTCCCAAAGCGCATACCCCCAGGGTTTAATCACCATGCATCCCCTGACCGGCGAATTTTCAGCCATATCCGATGCTTTAACCACTTCCTGATACCAGGCAGCATAGTCTTGTTCCCGGGTTGGGGAGATAGCTGATTTATTCTTTTTTGCCATTCAATTCCTCCGAAGTCTTTTTCATCTTATCAATTTCATCCAATAATTGGTCCACCAGTTGATCTTGGTTTATTTTGCGGATCACTTTTCCTTTTTTAAATAATATTCCCGTACCGTCACCGCCAGCAATACCAATATCTGCTTCCTTTGCTTCACCAGGGCCGTTTACAACGCACCCCATAATAGCAACTTTAATCTGGGAAGGATGTTCAAGTAAAGCTTTTTCTACTTTATCACTTATTTTAAAGAGATCTATCTTACACCGCCCGCATGTGGGACATGAGATCAGTTCCGGTCCCCTGTTTCTGATGCCCAGCGCTCGTAAAATCTCAAAGCCGGTCCTGATTTCTTCAACCGGGTCCCTTGTCAATGAGACCCGGATAGTATCACCAAGTCCCTGTGCCAGAAGCATTCCAATGCCAATTGCAGACTTTGTGATACCGGCATAAAGACTGCCTGCCTCTGTCACTCCGACATGAAATGGAACATCGGTTTTTGAAGACAGTAATTGGTAGGCCTTTACAGTTCTTGAAACATCTGAGGCTTTCAGGGAAACTTTGATATCATGGAAATCTAAATCTTCGAGAATGTGTATATTACGCAATGCGCTTTGGACCATGGCCTCGGCAGTTGTTCCAAGGCTGTTTTCAATCTGTTTTTCAAGGGAGCCTGCATTCACTCCAATTCTTATGGGGATGCCATAGTCTTTTGCACAATCCACAACAGCTTTGATCTTTTTTGTTTCCCCGATATTACCGGGATTAATTCTCAAGGCATCGGCACCTGCCCTTGCAGATGCCAGAGCCAGCCGATAATCAAAATGAATATCGGCAATTATGGGAATTGTGATTTGCTCTTTGATCTTTTCAATGGCCAGAGCAGCTTCCATATCTGGAACAGCCACCCGTATGATTTCGCACCCGGCCTTTTCAAGGGTTAATATCTGCAGGGTGGTGGCTTTTACATCCTGTGTCTGCGTATTGGTCATAGACTGGACCGAAATGGGTGATTTAGAGCCTATCTTAACATTTCCAATACGTATTTGCCGGGTTTGCCGTCTTTTTTGAACCAATGGCATCTAAAATTTTCCTGCTATTTATAAAAATAAAAACTTACAGCAGTTCATTTAAACTGTAAGCCAAAAAATATTAACCGTCTCAGAACTCAAAGATACCAAAGCTGCACTCTTTATTCAAGACAAGTGTCTTTAAAACTTTGAGTAATCACCACATTTACATATCTTATTTTACCAATGAAACAATCCATTGATTCATTTCATAAAGGGGAGCGTAAAAATGAGGTCTGTTTCTTCTCAATAATCTGTGGGGCCGTTAACTTTTGGATTTATTTACCTTTGATTCATTTGAGGGGCAATATTACTAAAAAAATTTGAAAGTAAATTTAATGAGCGATTCAGGTTTTCAAGGTTAAACACTTCAAGGCTTACTACCCCATTAAAACTTTCCAGCATTATTTGAACCTGACTTAAATATCTCTCCGGCAATTGATCAAGAGACGTGTGATCTTTCACTTCATCCTCCAGAAAGGCAACTCCGTGGAGGTGAATAATGGACGTTCTTGATTTATAATTCCCAAACGTTTGAAGAAGGTCGTGGTCGTATTTTATCTGGTGGCCGGCATCTATACACACGGAAAGATTGAATTCATCCACCATAGTTTCAATCAAGGAAAAAGGGTAATCAAGGGTTTCAATGGAAATAATTCCCGGGTTACCAATATCCCTTAACAGGCTTTCTAACCCCTGGCGGGTACTTTTTTTCCATTTTTCTAGTTTATTAAGGTTTCCCATATCATTTGTTAACTCCAACGGCATCTCAAGATGAAGTGTATGGGTCGTTGGACAAATCGGTTCAAAAAGAGTGATCACCTTTAAAAGGGTGTCTTTTGCTTTTTGTCTAATGCCATGGGATTCACTTGTGAGACTCACATCAATGGGTAGATGAATATTATAATTAATATCATAGCGCCGGGATAAATCCAAAAGCGATTCCACATCGTCTTTTGAGGGAAGTACAAAAGCGGGTTGGCTTTCAAAGGTAAGAATTTCAATCTCATCAAAAAAAGGACCCAGTTTTTTTACATTTGGAATAATCTCATCCGGAAATATAAATGAAGTGGTGCCTAATTTGAAAGGTTTTTCAGGTTTTTCAGATATCATATCCATCCTTAAAAAACAAAAAGAATGCAGCCGGAAATAATGGTTGCCAAAAATGAGCCAAACATCATCAGGTCGCACGCCTTTTTAATATCATCTTTTTCAGGATCAGAAAATTCTTTTCCAATATAGGGTTTTTCAACCATTTTTCCATGATAGATGTTTGGACCGCCAAGTTTTATTTTAAGCGCTCCTGCAAAGGCCGCCTCTGGATATCCTGCATTGGGACTCTTGTGAAAAGAGCCCTGAGAAAAGCCTGTTTTTAAAGCTAAAGCTCCCTTTTTAATCGAAAAAAAAGCCATGGTAAAGGAGATGATCAAAACAGAAAGCCTTGCCGGAATAAAATTTGCCACATCATCAATCCGGGCAGCGGACCGCCCAAAAAGGATATATGTATCGTTTCTATAACCGACCATTGAATCCAGCGTATTTACCATTTTATAGGCAAGAGCCAGTGGTACCCCGCCGATTATTGTAAAAAACAAGGGAGATAAAAAGCCGTCAACAAAATTCTCCGCCACGGTCTCAACACTGGCACGGGTAACCCCTTTTTTATCTAGAGTTTTAGTGTTTCTGCCCACAATATAGGAAACTTTTTTCCGGGCCTTTTCAATATTATTTTCATTAAGTGCATAAAAAACCTTCATGGCTTCTTTTTCCAGGCTTGTTGATGAAAAACAAAAAAAAAGCAGGACCACCTGGGCAATATCTCCAAAAAAGGGATGGATGTAAATACTTAATTTTATAGTCGCAAAGGCGGCAAGCCATGTGGATAAAATCAGGCAGGATGCAAATAAAAAACCTGAGACCAGAAGATTTTTAAAATACCTTCTGAAAAAATCCTCAAAAAAACTTATGGCGTTACCCATATAAATCACAGGGTGGGGTAATCTTCTGGGATCACCAAGAATAAAATCAAGAATAAACGCAACAAAAATAATATACCATTGGATGTCAATCATTTTTCACTGCCTGCTTGATCAATTCTGCCAGACGCTCATTGACTATTCGTTCCTTGAGGGAAAATCTCACATATTGATCAGACAGGCCAATAAAATTCGAGCAATCTCTTATCAGTATTTTATGACCACCAATCCTCTCGCAAAAATGTTTTGATTTCACATGGTTTGTTAAACCGGCCAAAATAAAATAGGTGCTTGTTTCAAAGAAATGAATCCCTTGAATTCCCATAACCTTTTCAAGGAAGATTTGTTTTTCCTGTTTGATAAACGCTCTTGTTTTCAGGTAAAAGGGTTCAATTCTTTCAGGATAATTAAAGATATGTTCAATGACGGCCTGGGCCAGGGCGTTCATACTCCAGGGCTGGTTATGGGCCTGGATCTTTTCGCACAGATTCAGGGCCCCGCTTAAAAATCCCGTACGAAGTCCCGGAACCCTGAATATCTTTGACATAGAGGAAAGAACAATCAGGTTTTCATATTCTGATCGGGACACAAGGGAATATTGCTCTGCTTGATCCACAAAGGGAAGATAGGATTCATCAATAATAAAAACCGTATCTTCATGCTTTTTAATCAAAAACTCAAGCTGTTCGCGTAAAATAAGAGAACCTGTGGGATTGTTGGGATTACAGATAAATACAGTGTCTGCTTTTTCAGCCATTCCGGATATTTCATCAACATCAAATTTAAAATAGTTTTCCGCCTCTGCGATACTATGGTGGAAATCAATTTTATGCATGAGACAGGCATCTTTGTAATCCGAATAGGTGGGACCGGAAATTAAGACTTTTTTTGAACCAAGGGCTCTTGGAATGGTATAAATAAACCATGTGGTACCGTTACCGGCAACAACGTTCCTGTGATCCATCCCATGAAAACGGCCAAACCCCTTTCTTGATGTCAACGCATCAGGTTCTGGAAGGGATCTAATTTTAATTAAATTGTCACTAATAACTTTTTCTATATTTTCAGGTGGTCCCAGAGGATTTAAGTTGCTGCTCATGTCTATTATATCATCAACAGCACAACCAATTTTTTTTGCCAGATTTTTTTTATTGCCGCCATGGCCGATAATCATTGAATGCTTCCTTTTACGTGTGACCTTCAGGTTACGTGTGACCTTTAACTTAAATGTCGCACGCAGGTTAAACGATTAATGCTCCTGTTGCCAAAAATAAAACAGCTTCTGTTACCTCACTCATGGCTCCCAGCATATCTCCGGTAATACAATTGAGCTTCTTTTTATAAAACCCTAATACAAACACTAGGCTAGCTAAAAAAGTAAGGTTCAAAACCAGGCCTTTATACCCTAAAAAAAAAGATATAACCACTGGAATCAAGATAAAGATAAAATCTTTTATGCCAATCGTTTTTTCGAACAAATCAAGTCCTGTTCCTGTTTTTTTTCTACCGTAATCTAAAAATCGGATACCAAATATCATTGTCGAACGGGAATAAGAGGGTATAATCAACAGAAGCGCCAGGGTTTGAAGATGGGTTCCGCTTGTTTTAACAGAATAAATCCCTGCCGTCTTAATTGCCAGTATACATATTACTGCCACAAGCCCCATCATACCCGTTCTGCTGTCTTTCATAATTTCAAGGGCTCTTTTTTTTGATCGATGGCTGAACAAGCCGTCTGCTGCGTCGCCCAGGCCGTCAAGATGGAATGCTCCCGTTACAATAATGAGAAAAACAACATCCAGGACCGCCACTACTATAGGAGGCCAAAGAGGAGTAATGCAAAGATCAAAGACCAGAAGTCCACCACCTAATATCAGTCCGACAACTGGGAAAAACTTAATCATTCCCATGGGTGAATACGCCACTGTTTTTCCTGCCGGAAGAATACTTATAAACAAGATGGCAGATCTGAGTTCCGAAAATAAATTTTTCATTATCCCTGCTCTTTTAATGTCTGATAGAAAACACCCCGTTCACGGTTTTTTCCAACTATTTTCTTTTCTTTTTCAAGACGATTTATATGATTATCAATCACCTGTTTTTCAACATCCAGGATCTGCATCAGGTCTTTTTTTGTGCAGGGCCTTCGATGAATGGTCTCAATAATTGCAGCGCTTACATCTTCTCTGTTTATCCCGGCTTGTTTCTTTTCATCCGCCTTTGCAACGATTTCAGTATTGTGAAATCCAATGGTTTGGATCACCTTTTCAAGATCTGATTTTGATGCGGGTTTTAAATCCAAAACCGTTCCCGGTCTATCAAGGGTGTTTATCTGAACCCGGTCTGGATTTATTTTTTCAATGGCAGTCTTTAACTGCAATAAATCGGTTTTGCTGTCATTAATTCCTGGCAGAATTAAAACTTCAAGCCAGAGCCGGCCCTTGTACTGGTTGGCAAAAGTTTCAATACCGCTAACAATCGAGCGGACCTCCAGGCCCTTTTTCGGCCTGTTGATCCGTTCAAATCCCATTTTTGATGCAGCATCAAGAGATGGTATTACAAGGTCTGCTTTTAAAAGTTCCTTTTGCACATCAGGATCAAAAAAAAGAGTTGAATTGGTTAAAACCGCCACCATTATTTTGGGCTTTTCCTCCTTAATGTACTCAATCACATCACCCAGACGGCTGTTCAGTGTTGGTTCGCCGGAACCGGAAAAAGTAATATAATCCGGATCAGCATTGTGCTTCCAATAATAATCCAGCTCCTTTTTCACATCTTCAAACTTTACGTACTCTCGTCTTTCAAGTGTTGAAAGAGTTGTTTTACCACATTCACAATAAAGACAATCCAGACTGCAGATTTTATGTGTCACAAGATCAATGCCCAATGAGATACCAAGACGTCGTGATGGAACCGGGCCGAAAATATGTTTGTACTGCATGCTTTTATGGCCTCGGTTTTATCTGAACATCAATTCCGGCAATCGTCATTACCACCGAGTCAGCGGCTCTGGCCATCCTTTGATTGACCAGCCCCGCAAAATCCCTGAATTGCCTGGCCAGTTTATTTTCAGGGACAACACCACACCCAACCTCATTGGAAACAAGAAATACGGGACATTCACATTGCTCAAGACTTTTTTCCAATAATTGAATGGCTTCTATTGTTCCTTCCTGGTCATAGGAGTGATACATGAGATTGGACACCCATAGGGTCAGGCAATCCACTATGATGACACAGGCCTTTTTGGAGCATTGATTGATTTTTTCATGAACATAAACCGGCTCTTCAATGGTTATCCAATCCTCTCCCCGCTCATTCTGATGATTTTCCACCCGGTTTTCCATTTCTGAATCCTTTGGCACTGAAGTGGCAATAAAATACTTGTTGTTCCCTTCTATTTCATTGGCACGATCCAGTGCAAAGGAACTTTTCCCGCTTCTGCACCCTCCGATGACAAATGTTACATTTTTTTTCAAAATATCCTTTTCCCTTTTAATTGCTTTTTTAAAGTCGTTCAATTTTCAGTAACAGCTCAACCAAAACCTTAAAATATTCTATGAGTTATCATTACTTGATCCCCAAATATCAACTATTTTGGTATCTCCTGGATAGTTGATCGTCTTATACTGGGTGATATTTGAAAGTCGTTTTGTTATTTCACCGATCCGTTTTGCCTGGGCCTTAATATGATCCATTTCCCTTGAAGAAATGGTTTCATTGTCCCGGTATAAGGTTGAATAACCTATTATGGTTTGCAAAGGCTGATTGATCTCATGGCATACCGCACCAGCCATTTCCAGAACCCCTTGAAGCTTTTCTTTTTCCATTTTGGCTTTGTGGGCAACTTCTCTTTGAGAGATATCTGCAATTATCACAATAGTGCTTTTCATGGAATTTTCCCTGCCAGGACTTGTGATGATAATATGGGCTTTAAAAACAGTACCGTCTTTTCTCTTCAAATCAAAGTCAAAATCAGATTTACCTTTTTCCATTAAATCATGATGGATGATTTCACCGGCAGCTTTATAATCCTTGAATGACTTATAAATCATATGAGCATCAGCATTTTCAAAGTCTTGTTTTTTCTCATATCCAAACATCTTCAACATTTCATTATTTACCCACTTGAAAATCCTGTTTTCCACAAGGCAGATTCCAACAGGAGATGATTCAAGAATTTTTTCAAGGAGTTCGGGCTGGTTTATTAAATTCTCATCCATTTTTTTAAAACTTTTCTTTTTGTTTTTATCACCCTTCATTTTTCACCCTGGTAAAGTATTATATCTTGTTATAGAATCCAATTCTGTGCAATAATATTTCAAACTGGTAAATTATAACAATGATGATATGAAAGCAATCACTTATATGAATAATTATTTGGAAAGCTTTAAATGAAATCTTTTGAAGAAGTCTCCCTACTCTACGAAATCAGTGAGACTTTGAACCAGCACTTGGACATGAAAAAATCCTTATTCAAGGTATTAAGCGTTCTATCTGAATCTTTAAACCTGGTCCGAGGTATAATCTTTTTGATCAATTCTGAAACCGGTGAAATCCGGATTGAAATTGCCCATGGCATTTCTGAGGACACCACCCGCCAAATCAAGTATCTTCCAGGGGAAGGTATCATCGGCAGAGTTATTCAAAGCGGAGAACCTGCTGTGGTCCCACGGATCAGTGAGGAGCCCTTGTTTTTGGATAAAACCCAATCCAGGGATATAGTGGATGGAAGGGGCTATTCCTATATCTGTGTTCCCATAAAAAAGGATAACCGTGTCGTTGGTGCCATCAGTGCAGATTGTCCTTTTGAAGGCAAAAAATCACTTGAAAAAGGAGAAAAGCTTTTATCGGTTGTAGCAGCCATGGTTGCTCATCATGTCATACATATTGAAACCATAAGGGTTGAAAAAGAACAGTTAAAAACTGAAAACATCAGGCTCAAATCAGAACTTGAAAATAGATACAGCTTTAGAAATATCATTGGCAATTCAAACAAAATGAGAGAAGTCCTTCAAATGATCTCCCAGGTATCTTCCTCATCGGCAACTGTTCTTATAAGGGGGGAAAGCGGTACAGGAAAAGAGCTTGTTGCCAATTCGGTTCATTATAACAGTGAAAGAAATAAAAAACCGTTTATCAAAATAAATTGTGCCGCTATTCCGGAAAACCTTATTGAAAGTGAATTGTTCGGCCATGAAAAAGGTGCTTTCACAGGAGCTTCCCATCTGAAAAGAGGCAAATTTGAAATGGCTGACCAGGGAAGTGTTTTTTTAGATGAAATAGGCAACATGGCACTTTCCGCCCAGGTAAAACTTTTGAGAGTACTGCAGGAAAAGGAATTTGAACGGGTGGGCGGATATAAGCCCATAAAAAGCAATGTCAGGATTATTGCTGCAACCAATTCAAATCTTGAAAAGATGGTTCAACAGGGAAAATTCAGGGATGATCTTTATTTCAGGCTCAATGTTTTCCCTATTTATATTCCAAGCCTTAAAATGAGAAAAACAGATATTATTCTTTTAGCTGATCATTTCCTTGAAAAATACAGCAAAGAACATGCAAAAGAAATTAAACGAATCACAACTCCTGCCATTGACATGATGATGGAATACCACTGGCCCGGAAATGTAAGAGAGCTTGAAAATTGTATTGAACGCTCCGTCATCCTCTGTAATGAAGGTGCCATCCATAGCTATCATCTTCCGGCCACCCTTCAAACAGGAATCAAATCCAAAACCCTTCCCCTTTCACTTGAAAATGCAGTGGCCCACCTTGAAAAAGAAATTTTAATGGACGCTTTAAAAAACACCGGGGGGAATATTAATAAAGCAGCCCAGCTCATAGGGATCACGGTTAGAAAATTTTCCTATAAGGCTCAAAAATATTCCATCAGCTATAAAGATTACAGATAAAGTAAATTACAGGACTCTTATTCTTTTCAAAGTACCACAATGTGGGTTGACGATAAGAAACGATTCTATAAGATGTGTCTATTAATCACCTGGAACCAAAAAAGAGTTCTACCATGAAAAAAAACTTGCTTTTCGTAATTATATCATCCCTTTTTTTTATATTTTTTTCCTGTGACAACGATAAGATACAGCCGGGTTTTTCAGGGGATGACTCATCCATAAAGCGATTTAAACCTGAAAATGTCACAAATGTAGTAAAACAGGATATCACCCGAATGTATGAAGCTGTCGGTACCATACGGCCGCTGACGGAAGCGATAATTGAATCACAGGTAAGTACAAAGGTTTTAAAGGTCTTTATTGTTCCGGGTACAGCTGTAAAAAAAGGACAGCTTCTTATCCGGCTTGACGCAAGAAAACTTTTAACCAGGCTTAAACAATCAAAAGAAGGGCTTGCGGTTGCAAAAAACAATCTAAAGCAGACCTATAAATCTATGGATGAAGCAAAAGCAGATCTTGATCAGGCAAAAGCAGCTTACTTGAGAACAAAAAAACTTTTTGAATCCAATATTGTTACATCTCAAAAACTGGAAATTGATAATTCCAGATTTTTACAGGCAAAAGCGCGTCGTGAAAAATCCCAAGCCCTGGCACTCTCGGCAAAAGCCTCCATAAGAAAGGCAAACGAAATTGTAAAAGAAGCTCAAATTGCTGTGGATTATTCTGAAATCACCTCCCCTGCATCCGGTGTTGTGGTTCAAAGGATGATAGACCCGGGTGATCTTGCCCTGCCGGGTAAACCGCTTTTAATTATCCAGACCAGCGGTGCATTAAGACTTGAGGCCAATGTAAGAGAAGGATTGATCAGTCGCGTCATTCTGGGAAATGATTACCCCGTAAAAATTAAAACACTAAAAAAAACAATATCTTCAAAAATTGAAGAAATCGTACCCTATGCTGACCCTGCCACCAGAACATTTCTCGTAAAGGCATCCTTGCCGGATACGCCCGGTATTTATCCGGGGATGTTTGGAAGACTTCTCATCCCTGTTGAAAAAAAGACCACCCTTATGATTCCCAAAAAAGCGGTTATGCTTGTGGGCCAGCTTGAGCAGGTTTTTGTAAAAAAAGACAACCTATGGCAATTGGTTTATATCAAAACAGGCAAATCATTTGGTGAAGAAATTGAAGTGCTTTCAGGACTTATTGGAAATGAAACCATAGGATACAATTAGGTATGGCCCAAAAAGAACCGCCCTTTCTCACAAAAATTGTAAAAATTTTTCTCACCTCCCAGCTGTCGATTATGCTGATAATAATTTCCCTGGCCCTTGGTGCATTCAGTATCTATATCACCCCAAAGGAAGAAGAGCCTCAAATTGTCGTCCCCATGGCAGATATCTATGTTGAGGCACCGGGCGCAAGTCCTGGAGAAATTGAAAAGCTTGTGGCAACACCCCTTGAACAAATCCTTTGGGAAATTGATGGGGTTGAGTATGTATATTCCATGTCCACAAAAGAAAAGGCTGTTGTCACTGTCCGCTTTTTTGTGGGAGAAGATCGGGAAAAATCCATTGTCAAACTTCATAATAAAATACAGATGAACCTTGACAGGGTACCGCCCATAGTGACGGATTGGCTGATTAAACCCGTTGAAATTGATGATGTTCCCGTTTTAAATCTGGCACTTTATTCAGACCGATATAGTGATCATGAGCTGCAAAGGGTGGGGGAAGAGATACTTGTACGGCTGTCAAGGCTTGAAAACATTTCCAGATCTTCCATCTACGGGGGCAGAAGAAGGGAAGTCAGGGTTGAGCTTGATCCCCTTCGAATGAAAGGATTCGGCGTTTCAATTCAGGATATTCAACAGGCTCTTAAGGGAGCGGATGTCTCAACTTTGGCCGGAAATTTCAATAAAAACAATCGCCGGATCACCATTTCCAGCAGTTCCTTTTTAACTTCTCTTGATGAGGTTAAAGCCCTTGTGATATCTGGAAAACAATCAAAACCCGTCTATCTGGAAGATGTTGCCAATATCATTGACGGTCCTAAGGAGGCAGATGCCTATACCCGGATCGGATTTTCTAATTTTTATAAAAATGCCAGGCATATCCAAACGGATAAGGATTTGTCTTATCCCTGTATAATCCTGGCGTTTTCAAAGAAAAAAGGCACCAATACTGTCAAGGTGTCCCAATCCATAATAAATGAGGTTGAAACGCTTAAAAAAACCATCATTCCTGACGGTATTCATATCCAGGTAACCAGAAATTATGGGGAAACAGCCCAGGCCAAGGTCAATGAACTGTTAAAGTCCCTTGGGTTTGCCATTGTTTGTGTTGTCACTCTTTTAGCATTGACGCTGGGATGGCGGGAAGCATGTGTTGTGGCCATAGCTGTTCCCATTTCCTTTTCCATGGCGCTTTTTATGAACTATCTTTTAGGATATACCATCAATAGGGTCACTTTATTTGCCCTTATCCTCTCTTTAGGACTTGTGGTTGATGATCCCATAACCAATGTGGATAATATCCAACGGCATATCAAAGAAAAAATTCTCATGCCTTTTGAGGCAACTCTTTTTGCTGTACAGGAAGTGTTACCACCCGTGATCATGTCAACCATTGCTATAATTATCTGTTTTACACCCCTGTTTTTTATTTCCGGCATGATGGGCACCTACATGGCACCCATGGCCATAAATGTTCCTTTGACCGTCACTTTTTCAACCGTGTGCGCCCTGACAATTGTTCCCTGGATCTCCTACAGGCTGCTAAAGACGGTAAAGAAAAAAGTCCATAAAGAGAAAAAATCAAGCCACTTTTTTTCAAAATCTTATAAAGCTGTTTTAATACCATTTTTAAACAAACAATATATGCGGGTCCTATTGTTCATTGTGATCATTTTGCTTCTCATCGGATCATGTATGCTGGGTGTATTCAGACTTGTACCTTTAAAACTTTTACCCTTTGATAATAAAAACGAATTCCAGATCGTAATTGATATGCCCGAAGGCACATCCGTTGAATATACGGATCGGGTGGTCCGGGAGTTTGAAAATTATATAAAGACAGTAAATGAGGTCACAAGTTTTGTTTCCTTTACGGGAATTGCGTCTCCAATGGATTTTAATGGCATGGTGCGGCACTATTTCCTTCGCAAGGGCAGCAACCTGGCTGATATCCGGATTAACCTGGCCCATAAATCTGAAAGACAGCAGCAAAGCCATACCATTCTTTTGCGTATCAGAAAAGATCTTGAAAAAATCGCAAAAAAGAACAATGCCTTGATCCAGCTTGTGGAGGTACCGCCGGGTCCACCTGTTTTATCCACCCTTGTGGCTGAGATATACGGCGGCCATGACAAAACCTATTCAGAACTATTACAGGGTGCTCAACATGTTAAAACCATCATGGAGCAGGAACCCAATGTGTCTGATATAAAAATTTATACCGAAAAAAACAGCCAGAGAATGGACATCATTGTTGACAGGGAAAAAGCCGCCTTGCACGGAATTGATACAAAAACCATCCTTGACACCTTGAAAAGCGCTGTGGGCGGTATCACTCCTGCAAGCCTTCATCTTAATCCGGAAAGAAACCCTTTATGGATAAAGGTTATTCTGCCCCGGGACAAAAGATCTGACATGGTATCTATTTCCCAGATTCCTATCAGATCTTTTTTGGGCAAAATGATTCCTCTGGCTGAACTGGTTCAAGTAAAGAAAACGAAAAACGAAAAACCCATTTACCATAAAAACCTTGAACCCGTTGTTTATGTGGTTGGAGAAATGACAGGAAGAGCACCCGGAGAAGCTGTTCTGGATATGATGAAAAGACTGAAGCAAAACCCGGTCCAAAATAACATTCGAGTGAATTGGGCCGGAGAAGGCGAATGGAAAATCACTCTTAGAGTTTTCAGAGATATGGGGCTTGCTTTCGCAGCAGCTCTTTTTGGCATATACGTTATTCTTGTTATCAATACAGGATCATATTTTATGCCCATGTTAATCATGATGGCCATTCCCTTAACCATCCTGGGGATTATGCCGGGATTTTTTATTCTCAACCTGTTTGCAACCAATGTTGGCGATTTTAGTGATCCAATTTTTTTTACAGCCACCAGCATGATCGGCATGATCGCCCTTGGCGGTATTGTCATACGAAATTCTCTGGTATTGATCGAGTTTATCCAAGACGCCTTAAAAAAGGGCCTTGCATTCAAGGATGCGATTTTACTCAGCGGAGTTGTCAGGATGCAGCCCATTTTGCTAACCGCTTTAACAACTGCCATCGGCGCCTTCCCCATCACCTTTGATCCTGTATTTTCGGGTCTGGCATGGGCATTGATTTTTGGTCTTTTCGCCTCAACACTGTTTACTCTTTTGGTGATCCCGGTCACCTATTATGCGGTTTATAAAACAAAATTTGAAAAATAAAGGAATAGGTTAACCCATGAGAATGGAACAATATATCAGAATCATTGCAGGGTCTTTTATTTTAATCTCTTTAATCCTTGGACATTTTCACTCCCCGTTTTGGCTGTTTTTCACAGCCTTTGTGGGATTGAATTTGATACAGTCTGCTTTTACAAAACTCTGCCCCATGGAAAACATTCTGGAAAAAGTATTTAAAATATCCCGTTAATCATTTTTAAATCCTGGAGAGGATATGAAAAAAAACATATGGAGAGACAAAAACGGCGTGTGCCATATTGAGGGAAAAACCAAGGCGGATGCTTTTGGGATGATGGGATATGCCCATGGAAAAGACAGGGGCATGCAGATTATTTTGATGCGTATTTTAGGACAGGGAAGGGCATCTGAACTCCTGGACGCAAGTGATGAAATGCTTGGTATTGATACCTTCTTCAGGAGAATGAACTGGACCGGATCAACGGATTTGGAAATCAAAAAGTTTTCTTCGGAGGCAAAGGAAATTGTTGAGGCATACTGCAATGGCGTAAACAGGGCTTTTGCTGAAAAAACACCATGGGAGTGCAAGCTTTTAGGGTTTAAACCGGACCCCTGGCGCCCTGTGGATTCTATTCTCATATCAAGAATGATCGGCTACCTGACCCTTGCTCAGTCCCAGGGCGAAATGGAAAGACTTTTTATCGAGCTTGTCCAGGCAGGAATAGATCAGGAAAAACTCAACGAACTTTTCCCTGAAATCCTTGGAGAATCGGATTTTAATCTTATAAAAAAGATTAAACTTCAGGAAAGGATTGTTTCGCCTGCCTCTCTGTGGAACATTTCAGCGCCGTTAATGATGGCCTCCAACAACTGGGCCGTATCAGGGAAAAAGACAAAATCAGGCAAGCCTGTTCTCGCAAATGATCCTCACCTTGAAGTCAACAGGCTCCCCAATATCTGGTATGAGATCGCTTTAAAAACAAAAGATAGATATGCCATGGGCGGTACCATGCCGGGGGCACCTGCCCTTCTTGTGGGCAGAAACCCGGACCTTGCCTGGAGTGCAACCTATACCTTTATGGATGGTGTAGATTCATGGGTTGAACAATGCAAAGCGGGCAAGTATCTGCGAAAACCCGGCACTTGGGAAAATTTTATCCAAAGACAGGAAGTGATAAAAAGAAAGAAAAAAAAACCGGTAACCATCGTCTTTCACGAGAACAGACATGGTGTTCTTGAAGGAGATCCAGAAGAGGACGGGTATTATCTCACAACCTCCTGGGCACCTGCCCGTTCAGGTGCTCTTACATTGGACAGCATTATTAAATTGTTTGATGCAAATACTGTCAAAAAAGGAATGGATCTTCTAGGTCGTGTTGAGACATCCTGGAATTTTGTTCTTGCAGATACGAAAGATAATATCGGTTACCAGATGTCCGGGCTCATGCCGAAAAGAAGGAAAGGAATTTCAGGGTTTGTTCCCCTGCCTGGCTGGGAGGAAAAAAATGACTGGCAGGGTTTTGAAAATCCAGAAGACCTTCCCAGATGCTATAATCCGGAATGCGGGTATTTTATTACCAGTAATCAGAACCTTAATAAATATGGGAAATTGGATCCCATTAATATGGGCATGGGGCCATATCGCTCAGACCGGATTGACACACTTCTTTCAAGAAACAATAAAATTACGGCCAAAACCATGCAAAAAATGCACTATGATGTGTATTCAATTCAGGCTGAAGCTTTCATGGAGATTCTTCGTCCGCTTATACCGGACACCAAACAGGGGAAAATACTCAAAACCTGGGATTTTGAATATGGCGAAAGTTCTAAGGGCGCCTTTCTTTTTGATCAGTTTTATAAAGCGCTTTACAGGGACGTCTTTGGTGAAAACGGTTTTGGCCCAGAAGCTTTTGATCATATTGATAAGCATTCGGGAATATTCAATGATTTTTATATCAACTTTGACCAAATCCTGCTTTCTGAAAAATCCCTGTGGTTTGGTAATACTACAAGACAATCTCTCTATCTTGCGGCAATGGAAACTGCCCTGAAATCTGAACCTCAACAATGGGGCCTTACCAGAAAAGTGATGATGAACAATATCCTTTTTAATGGTAAGCTTCCAAAATTTCTGGGATTTGACCGAGGACCGATAACACTCTCCGGAAGTCTTGCCACCCCGAATCAAGGGCAAATTTTTGAGAGT
>CAYVZG010000055.1:27272-29194 GCA_964455805.1 uncultured Desulfobacula sp. | reverse complement strand
TCGATGCTAAACGCTTAACCTCCTGCAAATATCCATCAGACAGGGCTTTGAGATACCTTTTCTCAACAGGCTAAATAAAACCAAAAATAATATTAATTATTTTTGCTGAAAAAAGCCAAATGTCGAAAATGCCAATATTAGCAATTTCGACATTTGCAGCTGAAATGTGTTTGAAAAAGTCACCTTAAAGACCGTAAACCGCCTTAAGTGTCAGCACCTTGATTTTATGATTATCCGTATCACTGACAAAGATCCTGCTGGCGCCATAGGCTGAATCCATGGCGATTCCCTGGGGATCTTTTAATATGGTATCCACGGCTGGAAGATCTGTGTTATAGCCTGAGCCCCCGGTGCCGGCAAGGGTATAGATCTTGCCGTCAGCAGCATTCACCACCCGGATTCGTCGCCCATTATCTTCAACAATATACATATTATTGCTGGAGTCCACAAACACATCCACGGGATTGTCAAGCTTTGCATCAGTAGCCAGGCCGCCGTCCCCGGAATACCCGGAGCTGCCTGTACCGGCCACCGTTGTGATGATATCTGAGGTATTTACTTTCCTGATTTTGTGATTTTTTTTATCGGCGATATAAATGTTATAGGAGGAATCTATGGCAATTCCACGGGGCTCGTTAAGTCTGGCATCATCGGCATACCCCCCGTCTCCGGAAGAGCCTGCATTGCCCGTGCCGGCAAAGGTCCATATCCATCCCCAGGAAGATAAAATCCTGATTTTATGGTTTTTTGTATCTGAGATAAAAAGCCATGACCCGCTGACCAAAACATCTCCGGGTTCGTCTAAAGGAACAGTGGTGGCTGAAAATGAAAAATCCCAGCCGTCGCCGGAACTGCCTGTACCGGCAAATGTGGACATGTTCCCTGAGGTATCCACCCGCCTGATTTTGTGATTTTTTGTATCGGCAATATAAAGTCTTCCGGAAGCCGCGCTCTTATATATATCTCTGGGTTCGTTCAGCTGGGCTGAGGTTGCCGCCCCCCCGTCTCCGGTATCACCGGCACTGCCCGTGCCTGCCACGGTTGTAATAATATTGGTTGATAGATCCACCTTCCGGATCTTATGATTGTTCCTGTCTGCGATATAAAGGCTGCCCAAGGGATCTTTGAACATGCCGTAGGGTTTATTCAGCTGGGCAAGGGCGGCAAACCCGCCGTCTCCATCATCTCCCGGTCCTGAATTGCTCACAAAGGTCAAAATATCATCAAAGGTGTCCACCTGCCGGATTTTATGGTTGTTGGTATCAGCGATAAAAAAATTGCCCGAAGAATCCATTAAAACATCACTGGGTGTGTCAATCTCGGCTAAAATTGCCGCCTCCCCGTCTCCGGTTTCTCCGGCACTGCCCGTGCCCGCAATGGTTGAAATGTCCCCGGATGTATCCACCTTCCGTATCTTGTGGTTATAGGCATCTGCGATGTAAAGGTTGCCGGAACTGTCCTTGTGAACCCCCCGGGGGTTATCCAGCTGGGCTGAGGTTGCCGGGCCGCCGTCTCCTGAATCACCGGCAATGCCCGTTCCGGCAACGGTTGTTATAATCCCAGATGCGTCCACCATCCGGATCTTGTGATTCTGTGTATCGGCAAAATAAAGCTTGCCGGAAGTATCCCTGTACATGCCCCTGGGATTATCGATCTTGGCCAGTGTGGCTGCCCCCCCCGTCCCCGGTATCGCCCCCGCTGCCCGTACCGGCAATGGTTGTAATCGTGCCAAAGGTATTCACTTTCCGGATCTTATCATTATAGCAATCTGCGATATAAAGATTACCTGCCGTATCCTTTAAAATCCCCTTGGGGTTGTTCAGCCGGGCAGAGGTTGCCGCTCCTCCGTCTCCGGTGTCTCCTGAACTGCCCGTGCCCGCCACCGTTGTGATGACCCCGAATATATCGATCTTCCGGATTTT
>CAYVZG010000055.1:0-27172 GCA_964455805.1 uncultured Desulfobacula sp. | reverse complement strand
TGCCCGTGCCCGCCACCGTTGTGATGACCCCGAATATATCGATCTTCCGGATTTTATGATTGTCTGTATCTGCGATATAAATTTCACCAAAACTGTCCGCATATACCCCCCTGGGTTTCTTCAGTTTGGCTTCTGTTGCAAGCCCCCCGTCTCCTGTATCACCACCACTGCCTGTGCCCGCAATCCGTGAAATCACCCCGTAGGAGTCCACCTTGAGAATTTCGTGGTTATTTGTATTTGCGATAAAAAGATTTCCCGAAGAATCCTTGAAAATGGCATGGGGATCGTTCAGATCTACATCAATACCCACAAAATCCGAGGCATAATATCGAAAAGATCTTTCAAAGGACTGGGACGAGCCTTTAGGTGTCACCTGGAGGGTGACGGCATCGTCAAAACCGGAAGGATAATTGAAGGGGGCGGTGTCAGCGTTGCGGACAATACGCGTATAGGCGGTACCGTTATAGGTATAATCTTCCCCGGTGTCACTGGTACGCCAGAAAAGATCGTCTGTCAGCTTCCACAACGAATGCTGGGAAACCGCATTCAAATCATAACCGGTCTGGAGGGAGCCGGCATGGTTGGCTGCGATCTGAATCTGAGTGGTGGTATAATAATTTATGGAAAATATGCTCACTGCCATCAGCAGCATGACAAAAATGATGCTGATGAGCAGAAAGCCTTTTTGATTGCTAAGCATCACACCGGGACAGGACTATGATTTTGGGGAAACCGGCGCATTATTCTTGATGATTTTCGGCGTAATCAGAATCACCAGCTCGTCCTTGACTTTGGTATCCTCGGTGCGGCTGAACAGGTAACTTAAGACAGGGAGATCTCCCAGTATGGGGATGCCCTGTTTTGTTTTTGTATCTGTGCTTTCTATCAATCCTGCAATAAAAACGGTTTCATCATCCTTTGCCAAAAGCCAGGTTGAAACAGAAGTGGATGTGACAACGGGAATGCCTGCGGTTATGGTAGCCGAATTGATGGAGGGCTTGACATTGAGCAGTATATTGTTTTGCTCATCAATAAACGGGGTAATTTCAAGGATGGTACCGGTATCGATAAACTCAATGGTTTCCGTGGAAATCCCATCCGTGGTTGTTGTCACCCTGTATCCCTGCTGGCCGCCCACCTGGACCTTTGCTTCTTTTCCATGGATGGCAAGGACTTTAGGGGTGGCCACGGTATCCACTGTTGTTTTATCCTTTAAGGCATCAATGGCAACGGCTATCTGGCTTGACCGGCCGGCACCGGCCACAAAATTGGCAAAGGTACTTGTTGCCCCGGTTCCAGGATTTGGGGATGTTCTCGGGCCGGTAATAAAGTCAGCACCGGTTCCTGTACCGGGAAGGACCGCATCACTTAGACCGCTGGTCTGAATAATACCGTCGGTCATGATGGCTTTCCAGTCCACTCCAAAAGCCATTTCATCATTCAGGGTCACCTTGAGTATTTTTGCTTCAATCAGGACCTGCTTGGAAACCGTATCCAGATAGGAGAGAATATTTTCAACTTTTTTAATATTTTCCTTTGTGTCATTGATAATTATGGTTTTGGTGGACGCATGCACCTCTATCGGGTTTAAACCGGGTACTGAGGCCAGGGTCTCTTTGACCTTGTCAACGCTGACAAAATTGGTTTTATAAACCTTCATCTGTGTTTTAACGGGTATGGGCTTTTTATCTTCTGCACTTGCCTTGTACACATGGTGCAGATCATTGTCTTTTTTATATTCATAACCGCCGGCCAGGGCAATTGTGGACAACGCATCTTCAAGGGTAAGACCGAACAGGTGCAGGGTGATTTTGCCCTGAACATCATTGCTCATAACGATGTTGAGTTTAAATTCCATGGCCAGGGCGGAAAAGGCATGCCTGATATCCATATCCCTGTAATTCAGCGTAATCAGCTGTTCATTCAACGGTTTTATCTTTTGGACCGTGTCAGAAGATTTTTCTACGGCAAAGGCCTGGTTGGAAAAAATGATAACAAGTAAAACAGGTAAAAGGGATAAAACTACTTTTTTAATCATGTGTCATAATCTCCAAAATTATCTTGCCGCGCCCTGTGTCAATGGTAACATGGCGTTCGGAAATGGATTCGACTTTATATCCGTTGACTTGATCGCCGACATGGATGAACTCACTATTGATAATAGCAACAGCGCTGTTACTGCTGAGGATGGATCCTGTAAAATTAAGTTCCTGGCTGATACTGGCCTTTTCCTCTTCAGACAGGGGCGGTGATTCCATTATTCTGACAATCTTTTTTACTGCCTGGGATACTAATTTGGGTTTGTCCTTTTCAATCTCTTTTTCGGGAAGGATTTTTTCTATCTCATGGGGCTTAAATATATCTTGAACGATTATTTTAAATGGCGGGGCGGTATAACTGTCATTCTCCGTTGAATCTTTGCCTGTAACCGGCAGGGTAACCGTCTGGGTCTGCCCGGCCGGGGCGGGTTCGGGAATGACGGCGCTTGCCGCCGGGGTCTGTGTCCTTACTGCGGTTTGAACCCCTTTTTGTTTTGACTTAAAAAAAGTTTTGTAAAACATAAAAAGAAAAACAAAGGATATCAATACCAGGGCAATAATCTTTATGTTCTTTTTCTTATCTGCCATTGGGCTCCTTTATATCCCTTTTTTGAATCATTGCTGAAACACACTTGCCATCAAAATTGCCTGGCACAATTTATTTTCTTCCTGTTTTTTAATGACGATCTTTTCTAAAATAAACACACGGTTCAGGGTTTCCATGTCATGGATTAACCTGTAAATGTCCAAAAAGCCGCCGTTAACAATAATATTTACCGGAATACGCTTGTATCTTTCAAACGTCTCGGCAGGCCTGTGATTAAAATCAGTCAGAATAATATTTCTTTTTTTTACCAGCACATGAAGCTTGCCTAAAAGATCACCCATCTGGGGGGCTTTGGGTACCCTTTTATTCAATTCAATGACACGGTCTTCTTTTTCTTTAAATTGTGACTGAAGCCTGGCAAGCTCATCAAAGGCAAGATTCAAATTCTTTTTCTGAGCTAATAATTGCTCTTTTTCAAGTTTTAATTGTGAGGAATGGCGGGCAAAATTCAGTTGGAAAAAAAATCCGCCGGCCACCACAACAAGAACCAGAAGAACGATACAGCCCATATCAATGGCTTTCATATTCAGGTTCATTTTTTTGACCCCTTTGTGATGGCGCATGTCAGCTTAAATTGAATGACAGGGGGTTGATCCTTTTTCACAGCCATCTCTTCCAATTTTTTGGCATAAACAAGAACCACTTCCTGGATTCTGGGGTTGGTTGAAAGGGATTCTAAAAAAGTACCCAGCGTATTATGGCTCTGTGAAAATCCATCAACCATCAGCTGTGAACTGTCCTTGCCTTCCTCCTGGCCCCGCTGAATGGAAAGATTATTAATCCATGTTTGGTCATTAAATGCCCCGGCAAAAACAGCAAGGATATCATAATACTGCTGCTGGCTTGTCAATGTGGCAAGCAATCCGCTTTTCAGCTTGAGATCCTGAATCATGGCATTCATATCATCTGCATCTTTCCGGGTCTGAGTCACTTGACTGGCAATCTTGGCCTTCATGGACGCATCTGAATACTGTGCTTTTTGTTTTCGCGCAAACCCATTGAGCTGAACAAAATAAAACATCACAAATACCAGAAGAATAAGCACAAGACCTTTGCTCCAGAACAATAAATGCCGGGTGATCGCCGTTCTTGCCAGAACATTGGCCGGGATCATATTGATCTGTCTTAGAGCCATGAGATCTCCCTCATGGCAAGGCCCAGTGCCGCGGCAAAGGGCGTGATATCATTGGAATCCATAGCCGGGAGATTGGATTTAAGATCAATATGATCCAGAATATTAATGGTTTTTGAAGGAATATTCATCCGGTTTTCAATATAGGAATCCAGACCTGAAATCATGGATGCTGCACCATAAAAAGAGATATCATTAATCTTGTGAATCCCCTCTTTATTTCTGATATATCCAAGTATTTTGTGAAACTCAAACACCAGCTCTTCAACAGTGGGTGTAATAATTCTGGAAACGACCGGGGCGATCTTGTCATCGCTTTCATCAATGGCCGGAAGCACGGTTATAGTCGACTTTTCCGGACCGCTCAATTTGATTCCATGCTGGTCTAAAAGTTCCAGGGCGTTTGATGCGTCCGTCTCAAACCCAAGATTGGTATTTAGTTTGTCAATAAGCCGCTTCAGCCCCCAGGGGAATTTATTCATTGCCAGAATCCTGTCATTATTAAATATCTGGACACTGGACTCCCCTCTTCCCACATAACAGATAACCGAAGGATCATCAGAAATCTGAGACAGATATTTATGGAGGCGAATGGAGGAAATAGGCCTGAAATCCAGGGCATCTGCCCTGAAACCCGCTTTTTTAAATACGGCAAGAATCTCTTCAATATCCTTTCTATGGACGGAAACAATGATCACTTTCTGAAGCTTTTTTTTACCTGACCGGGTCATGGAAGGGTAATCAATAACAGCCTCTTCAAGGGGGTAGGGAAGGTTCTGATCCACCTCACGAACAATGGCATCTTCCATTGTTTCATCCTCTTTTAAAACAAATTCAATGGGAAATGAAAAAACTTTGTGGGCCGGTATATGGATGACCGCCCTGTTTCCCTTGAATCCCCCCTGCTTTTTTATAATTTTTAACGCATTTAGAATGTCTGAATGGCTTTGATTGATATCTGTCAATTCATTGTCCAGTTTTTGATGGAACATGGATTGTATCCTGAATCTGCCCCGGCTTTTGTCAAGCTGGAGGGCATGAATATCATGGAATCCGATATCAAAGGCAATGGGAAATTTTTTTGTTTGAATCATAATATAACCAGTTTGCCTGCAATGGCCCTCGTTGTAAACGATAATTTATTGATTCCGCTGCCAAGATCAAGCTGGATTTTAACCAGGTGCTGATTTTTTTCAGAATTACTTCCCCGTGTCACCTGAAAAACGGTTACATTTTCACACAGGATTCTTTGCGACATGAAATCTGAAGGATCTGCTGTGCTGTAGTCTGGTATCACTTCCACAAGTTTCCAATTGTCCGGATCTGTTTTATCTATACTTATGGAAATCTTATCCACGGGATCATTGACTGTATCATCATTTACGATATTATTGCTGTCCTTATCCGCATCCAGTATCCCGTCCGGAACAAAGGCCTGGGTAGAGTTGTTATAGGCATCCATGATACGTTCTTCAATGATCAGGTTTTCTGCAGAACTGCCCTGCACCGGCATTTCGATAAATCCGGTCTCTTTGATTAAAAGGGAAATGCGGTCCATGGTAAACCGTGCATGGGAAATCAGTTCCAGGTTTTGTAAGGTTTCTTTGTGAGAGCCAAGGTGCTGGCCCAGAACCTGTTGAAAGGATGTCATGATCAGCCCCAGAATCGTGATGGCCATGATGAGCTCAAAAAGGGTGAACCCCTTTTTATTTTTTTTTAATTTCAATAGTCTGCCTTTTTCGTTGAAATGCTCGTGTTTTCAAGGGTTATATTCAAATCAAGAAGGGTTTTGCTGCCATCACCTGATGCATCGCTGATGGTAATGGAAGGGGCATAGGATGTTTCTTTAAATGTAAAGTTCTCTTCTGAATCTCCAAAAACATCATTACCGGTAAGGGGTTGCGAATCATCAACTTTTGATTTTAAAATATCAAAATCAAGCGCCAGCAGGCGTTCCATGGTTGCTCTGGCGCGATTTGACATGACCAGTTTTTTCTCTGTTTTTGCCGTTGCCATCATGGCCGGAGCAAAACTCTGCATCATGGGAATAATGGCAATGGAAATGATCAGCATGGCCAGGATAATTTCAAACAAGGTAAATCCAGAAGATAGTGAAGAGTGTTTAATCAACCGATATTCTCCCGCTGATCCCGTTGATGGTGATGGTATTTGATTGTCCCGCGAAACTTAAAACATATACGCTGTCAGCATATGTGGAATGGCCGTCCGGATAAAATTTTAAAGCCGCAGGGCCTGAATCGATGGAAACCCCGGCAAAATTGCCTGTGGTGTCAAAATCCACCACATACCAGTTTGCTGATAAAGAATTGAAAATAATATCGTTTTCATTCACCGGCGGTATATTATTCAGCCGGATGCTTCCTGACGTAACCGTGGGATATGGAATCGTATCTTTGATTTGAAACGAGTTGGCATTGACATCGGCCTCAAACTGGAAAGGTCTGTTGTACTTGATGCTTAAATTTGCCGTGTATTCAATACCGGCAACCATGATTCGACTGGCAGATGAAAGTTTGCTGTCGCCAAGGACAGTACTGAAGGATGGCAGACCAGCCATCCCGATGATCCCTATGATCATGACAATGATAAGAATCTCAATAAGTGTAAACCCTGAAGATCTATCAAAGGCTTTATTCATTTACTTCTAATTAGGAGCCGTCCCAAGCCAAAAGTTTTCCCGTGTTATGAAAAAAATACCAGCCAGTGTCATCAAGGGTGGCAGCAACCACTGTAGCGGTAATGTCCAGGCTCGCATCACAGGCGACATCAGCCTTAGAATTGTAGGGGTTTGTCGGCAAAACCCTGTTTTTGATGTATGGTCCATAGGGATGCGTACTTGCTTTGGAGGGATTTACCTCACCTGCTGCATTTGTGTACATGGTCAACTGGTTTAAGAAGGCCTCTGCCGCATCACCAGCATCTGCGGTACCGTTTGCTTTGGCTTTGGTCAGCGATGCACCCGGATAGACATTGTTATGCTGGACTGCATACAATTCTATGGCATTTCTCATTGCCGCTATATTTGTCTCCAAAGTGCTGGCTTTGGCATCTGATGTGGAAACTGTAATCTGAGGCACTATTACCATGGCTAAAATACCAAGTACCATTACCACGATCAAAATTTCAATCAATGTAAACCCACGGCTTCCTAAATGTCTTACTAGACCTTTTTTTTGATTGATCACGAGTTCCTCCATGTATTTTTTCACATTTTCTTCAGAATTATCCCATGTTGAACGTATTCTTGCACCATTAAAATAAAAATTTCAAGTCAAAAATGCAATTTTTATAAAAAAAGTTATCCCATGGCCCCGGCAAGGCGAAACATTGGCAAAATAATGGAGGAAACAATGATAAAAACAACACCGCCCATAAAAATCAAGGCAACCGGTTCAATCATGGATGCGATCTGATTCAAACTCTCTTCTGTTTCGCTCTCATACAGGACAGACAGCTTAAGCATCACTGCCGGCATCTTCCCCACATCCTCCCCCACGGTGATCATCTGTTTTACAGACTCATGTATATTCTTGTTTAATGCAAACCCGGTTGAAAAATGGCCACCCTCTTCTATACCAATGCGAATATTATCCACATATTCCTTGTAATATGAGTTTTCAATGGTATTGCCGGCTATGGAGATGGCCTCAGCCAGGGGGATACCATTTTCTAGCATGGTCCCAAGGGTCCGCAGAAAAAATCCCGTATAGATATTATTGGCCAGTTTTGAGAATATTTTAATGTTAATGGCCAGCCAGTCCCTGTGGATGTGATACATTTTTGAAGACAGATAAACCTTAATGCCGGCCCCTATGCCGATACACCCCAGGATACACACCCACCAATAGGAGCGTAAAAAAAAGCTTAAACCCATCATCGCCCGGGTTGTGGGCGGAAGAATATCGTATTTGCCCTCAAAAAACACCATGAACTTAGGCAGAATGCCAATGAGGACAAAAAGGGTGACCACAAAGGCTAAAACACAGAGGACCACGGGATAAGCCATTGCGCTTCGGAGACGGGACCGGATGGCCTGTTGTTTTTCCAGCATTTCAATGATGGAGTCAATGACCTTTGGCAAAAAGCCGCCTGTCTCTCCTGATCGAATCATATTCACATAAACACTTTTAAATACATCGGGGTGACGGCTCATGGCAGCGGACAATTGGTGACCCTCCTCAATATCCTTTACCATTGCTTCCATAATCTCTTTGAAATAATCGTTTGTGGTCTGACCGATAATGGTTTCAATGGCTCGGCTCAGCGATACACCCACATCCAGCATCAGCGACAGCTGGGTAAGGAAAAAAAACAACTCTTTCTGCTTGACCGAAGGGCGGCCAAAACTAAACGATTTTTTCGTCTGGGCACTGGATACCGAACCGCTCTTGGATGGAATGGTTATGGGCATGTCCTGCTATTCCTCCCCTACGGTGAGCATCTGCACCTCTTCAATGGTGGTAAGCCCTTCAAGCACTTTTTTATATCCGTCTTCCTGCATGGTTATAAAATCTTTACCATCGAGATACTCCTTGAGCTTGTCAATGGTGGGGTTTTTTAAAATAAGCTTTTGAAGCCCCGGGTCATTGACCAGCATTTCGTGAATTCCAATACGGCCCTTAAAGCCTGAGTCAAAACACGAGGTGCATCCCCTTCCCCGTATCAGCTTAAGGTTTTTATTTTCATCAAAACCCAGATCGCGAATCACCTCTTTGGGCGGAAAGAAATCGGTTTTACAGCTCGGGCAGATGGAACGGGCAAGTCTCTGGCCCACGGAAGCCAGCAGGGAAGAGGAGATCAAGTAGGGTTCAATTCCCATTTCAAGCAATCTAGTGATGGTACTGGGGCTGTCATTGGTGTGCAGGGTGGAAAGCACAAGACGACCGGTCAACGACGCTTCGATGGCAATTTTTGCGGTTTCTCTGTCCCGGATCTCCCCCACAAGGACAATATCTGGGTCCTGGCGAAGAACATGCCTTAAAATTCTGGCAAAAGTGAGGCCTATGGCTGATTTCACCGGAACCTGCGTAATACCGCTTATCTGATATTCCACCGGGTCCTCAATGGTAACGATATTTTTTTCAATGGTGTTTAAAAGGTTTACCGCTGCATAAAGGGTTGTGGTCTTACCGCTTCCCGTGGGGCCGCAGACTACGATCAATCCATAGGGTCTTCTGAGCAATTCCTTGAAAAGCACCAATAAAGCGGATTCAAAACCCAGGCGGTTGATATCCAGTATGGATTTACTCCGGTCCAGTATCCTTAACACCACTTTTTCGCCGTAATAACCGGGTAAAGAAGAAAATCGCAAGTCTATAAGCCTGCCGTCAACGGTGACCTGTATCCGGCCATCCTGCGGCATTCGACGTTCTGAAATATCCAGGTTTGCCATGACTTTAAGCCGTGACACAACAGCAGGATGACGATCCATGCCATGGACCATCAGTTCATAGAGAATACCGTCAACACGGGCTCTTACCATGAAATTATCCTGCTGGGGTTCTATATGAATATCGCTGGCCTCTTTACGAATTGCCTTGAGAAGTATCAGATTGGTCAGGTTGACTACAGGACTTCCCTCTGCCATTTTTGCAATTTCACTGACCGTGGCTTCAGAACTCTCTTCAACAAAAGAAAGCTCACCTTCGTCAACACTGGAGATGACGTCATCAATGCTTATCTTCCCCTGGTAGCATTCTTCAATGGCATTGTTGATATCATGGCGGGAACAGGATACCTGCTGGATATTAAATTTTGTGAGCTCAGCAATTTGATCCTGCTTGAAAAAATCGTGGGGATCGCTTGTGGCGACGGTTAAGACATTGTTCACCCTGAACATGGGGATCACGTTCATCTGGATGGCTTTTTCTTTTGGAAGGATATCGACGATGGCCGGGTCAACCATCCCTTTTCTAAGCGTTACATGGGGGATGCCCAGTTGCTCGCTTAAGGCATGGTTTAATTCTTCATCAGTGATGATCTTCTGTTTTATGAGAAGATAGCCTAAACTCTGGGATGTCTGAGATTGAATTTCAAGAATTTCCAACAGCTTTTCAGGCGTTAATTTATTCTGCCGAACTAAAATTTCACCCAGCTTTATTCTTTTTGGCATATTTTCGGGCTCATGACTTTGGTTTAGTTGTCGTGACGATTTTGAATTCGTTGATCAGTTTCACACACACCATTATGTCCGAACAGACATCATTCATATCTGAGATGATCAGGTCCCGCCCTTTTTTTTTCAATTCACCCTGCATTTCCACTAAAAGTTCCAAAGCACTGCTGTCGATGAGAGGCACTGCTTTCATATCAATGACAATATCCACTACTCCCTTGTTTAAAAGATTTTTAAAAAACTGGTCCAGCTGTTCACAGTTTTTATAGGTAAGGGATGTCACCGGCCCTAAAACGGTTTTACCGTTTATATTTTTAATGGTGATATCTTTTATGGAAATGCCAGAGCCCATTTTAAATTTTGTGTCCCTGTGTAAGCCAGCCTTTTGCCTCATTGTAAATCCGGTTAAAAACATCAACCATCTCGGGATCAAGCTGGGTGCCTGAGACCTCGTTTATTATTTCGCGTCCCTTTTCAAAGGTTGCACCCTTTCTATAGGCCCGGTCAGATGTTATGGCGTCAAAGGTATCTGCCACGGAAATGATCCGTGAAAACAAAGGAATCTGTTCTCCTTTGATTTTTGAAGGATATCCTGTTCCGTCAAAGGCTTCATGATGATGGAGAACACCGGGAATTGAATCGGCAAGGTAATCCAGCGGTGATATAATTTCTGCCCCTTTTAACGGGTGTCCCTTTATGGCCTTATACTCTTTATCGTCCAGCCGGGCCGGTTTGTTGAGTATGGCCTCGGGTATGCCAATTTTGCCCACATCATGCAGCAGGGCAGACCAGTTTAATATTTTTAAATCATCCTCATTAATTCCCATCTCCTCGGCCATGAGCATGGAAATATGATGCACGCGCTCCGAGTGACCTCCTGTATAAACGTCTTTGGCCTCAATGGTTACAATGAGGGATTTAACAATATTGATACCAAAGTCTTCAAGTTCATGGTACAGGTCAGTATTAGCTATTACCACCCCGATTTGCTCTGCAATGGAAACCAAAAGGCGCAGTTCGCTGCGCTTTATGATATCGTCCATGTTAAAGGAAAAAATCCCCAGCCAGCCAAAAAACATGTCATTGTGCATAATTTTTACGGCAAGAAAGCGGAAGGGGTTTTTGCTAAGCCGTTCAAACATCTTTATGTCGGTTGAATTGTTTACAATAAAGTATCCTTCATCAAGCTCTTTATTGCTGTCTTCAACGGTTTTGATCAAGGATGCCACAAATCCTGGTTTATCTTTTATACCCAGATCCTCTTTGCATACAATCTCAGAATAATTCTGCCGATCCGGCATGTGAGAGAATACCATGTCCATCCTGATATTATCTTTAATTTCGTTGAGCAGATGCAGGATCATCTGGCTTGAGAAGTTCAGTGTTTTTATCTGGGTTGCCACATTGGAATATAAATGAAGGGATTCATAGCTTTTATCAAGCTCTGTTACCAATGTATCAGACTCATTTTGCATTTCCCATCGTTCCTCGATCAGATCTGCAATCGTGGTCAGAAGGGCTTTGGCATCTTCGGGATTGGGAATCCCTTTGGAGGGATTTGTGGGGGTTTCTTCAAAATAAGCCAAAAGAACGCCGGCAATATCATCCTCGTTAAATAAAGGAAGTCCGAACAGGTCTGCTTTATCCGGGTTCTCCTCATGCAGGAAATCTTCTGCTTCATAAACACGGGCTGCCATACCGGGCAACAATTGTCTGACCTTATAGGGATCATCTAAATCGCATGAACCCACAACCCCCTTTTCGTTCCAAATTTCAAACTTCAGGGGTGATATTTTTGAGAACCCGGAAAGTATCTCTTCAAAACCCGTTGATTTCATAAAAAATAATCCAGCCTATCTTAAATTTTCAGGAGGTTGCATTTTCAAAGTACTCGGCAAGGGCATCTACAATTTTTGACGGACTAAAGGGCTTTTCCATAAACCTGGTATCTATCATCTCATCAATCCATTGCTGTTCCTGGGGATTGATCCGCGCGGTGATGATTATGGTTAAAAAGGGGCGATCCTTTTTTATGGGGTTAGTTAATTTGCAAAGCGCTTCTCCGTCAAGCTTGGGCATGTTCAAATCAGAAATCACGGCATCGGGTTTTTGACTCTGGATGACTTCCAGTCCCTGCTTCCCGTTTTTTGCTGTAAGGGTATTATATCCCTGATGCTTGATCTTAATCTCAAGAATCCGCCGAATATGAATATCATCATCAATAATGAGAACGGTTTTTTTCTTATCCAATTATCAAATCTCCTGTTGGTATTTTTATCGTGAATTGGCTCTCTTTGTCAAGTTCACTTTGCACCTCTATAAACCCATCATGGGTTTTTATTATTTCAGCGGTAATGGCCAGCCCTAGACCACTGCCGTTTTGTTCGACAACCTGATCATTTTCAGATCTATAAAATTTTTCAAAAATATGGGGTAAATCCTTTTCATCCATACCAAACCCAGTATCATTGATTTCAAATATCACCATGTCATCCACCTCTTTAATGGCAAACGTAATCCTGGCAGAATCAGGCGAATATTTCACCGCGTTTCCCAAAATATTAATCAAGGCGGATTTGAGCATTTCCTTATCCCCCATTATCTTAGGGAAATTATCCGGAACCTGTTTTTCAATGGTAATGTCCTTTTCTTTGGCCACTGCTTCAACCGCATCAATACATCCCTCCATAAGCCAGTCCGTCTTGACCATGTCTTTTGTTATGGTAAGCTGACCCATCTCAGTTTCAGCAAGCTCCAGGATACTTGAAATCAGTTTTGCCAGGCGGTTTGTCTCATCATTTATGGTATTGAAAAATTCTTTCTGCATTTCAACATTGTTGATTTCTCCATCCATCATCATTTCATTATACGCTTTGATATTAGTTAAAGGCGTTCTTAATTCGTGGGCGATGTGGTTGATAAAATCCTGCTGCAATTTTTCAGCTTCCTTTTCTCTTGAAATATTTACCACACGGATAAGCCGTATGAACAACGCGCCTTCCGCATCTGTGATATTGGACGAAGAGGCTTGATAAAACTGACCGGGATCGGTTTCCTCAAAGGTTAAATTCATATCCTTGGACGTCAGATGCCCGTCAGCTGCGCTCCGCTGCAGGACAAATGATTTAAGGGCTTCATGCTCAATCGCATCATCATAAGGAGAATTAAGAAGATCCTCCTTTTTTTGTCCCAATTTATCCAGAAGATAGGTATTGATAAAGAAAACCATGTCCCTGCTGTCAATGAGCAGGATACCAAAATCAAATGCATTAAAAATATTAAAAAACTGTTTGTTCTCAAACTGGCTTATTTTCAGACGGGATTCCAATTTCTGCCGCTTGGATTCAGCCATACTTGTTTTTTCTTTCATACTGGCCAGGTAAACTTCCAGATTTTCTATAATGTCTTTAACATCACCTTTACTTTGCCTGACTCTTGGTGTTTCATCACCCGGCATTTTAATGCTTTTCAAATGTTTAAAGGACAGGACGGTCCAATAGTAGCCAAATACAAGGGCCAGTATGATAAAAAATATAATCTGGGCAGGAAGCACCATGTGTTCATAGGTAAAAAACGTATTGTTGGGTGTTTTCAGTCCCAGCCGGACAACTGCTGCCTTTTTTTGATTTTTAAATACAGGCTTGGCAAATTCCATAAGGCCAACTCCGTCCGTGCTTAAAAATTCCTGCATGATATACCCGTTGCCCCAAACCGACCTGTTCACGACTGATTCCGGCACCCGCCGGTCCAGGTTACCCGGCGAAAATGAAAGGACGGGTTTTGCTTCGGCATCGTGAATAATGCAATAGGCGATCTTCTTGCTGATGGGATTTTGAGAGAGCTCCCTAAAAAAATAATCGCTGGGTCCGGACAACAAACTGGCCGTGGAAGGCAGGCTCAACACCCCTATAAGGCTTTGGCCGTTCTCCTTTGTCTGCCTGTAATCTCTTTGGTTTTCTTTTTTAAATTGTGCATAGGAAATCAATACGATCCCGGACATCACAAGTAAAAATAGTAAAAGGATGATAATTTTTGTTTTTTTCATTTGATTTGTCTCTTGGCGTTTTTTTTAATAGCCAGTGCCAGATAATAAAGATGTTGGCGTGAACATAACTCCGTCCTGTCAGTTACAAATAACTGATAAGGAAAAAAGAGAAATTCCTGATTCCAACAAGCTTTACTAAAAATAGCAAAAAATGCAACGATTTTTTTTTATAATGTCTGCCCCTCGCTATTTTCAGGATTCAAGGGCGTTGTAAAGCGTTTAAACGAATCTATTTTTCCCATGATTATCATGCCTTTTTATCTGTATTTTCTCCCTTGAAAGGTGTCCCTGCTCTCAAGCGTCTTTTGGATCATGTTAAATGTGTCTCTGTATCGGCCTGCCCACAGCGGGGCTCGAAGTTCATCTGAATGCGGGTCACCCGTAATTCTCTGAATGATAATCTGTTTAGGAAGCCGTTCTAAAAAATCGCATACTAAATCCACGTATTCTTCCTGCTCTAAGGGGGTGTAGTCACCGTTTTTCCACATCTGGTCAAGATAGGTCCCCTTAATAACATAGAGCAGATGAATTTTTACCCCGTCAATCTTGCTGTCAGCCAGTATTTTAGCCGTTTCCAGCATCATCTTTCTATTCTCTCCCGGAAGACCCAAAATCACGTGGGTACAAATATTGATCCCCCTGCCCCGGCTCAAATCAATGGCTTTGAAAAAGTCATCTAGGGTGTGGCCGCGGTTAATAGTCTTCAAGGTTGTATTATGGGCAGACTGAAGTCCATATTCCAGCCAGACCAGATACGATCGGGCATAGGAGGCGATGAGATCAATCTTTTGTTTATCAATACAGTCCGGGCGTGTGCCAATGGACATTCCCACCACATCATCACAGGAAAAAACCGCATCAAACATGCGCCTCATATGGTCACAACTGGTGTAGGTATTGGTAAAGGATTGAAAGTAAGCCAAAAACTTTTTTGCCTTATACTTTTTTATCATGCCGATTTTACCGGTTTCAATCTGATCCTTTATTGAAAGCCCTTTGGCAAACATTCCAGAACCCGACCCTTTTTGATTACAATAAATACATCCTGTTTTTGAAAGCAGCCCATCCCTGTTGGGACAGGTCAGTCCGGCGTCAACTGAAATTTTTTGAACCCGTTGACCAAATAATTGTCTTAAATATGTATTATAGTCTGAATATCTCTTTTTTTTCTCCATTCAACACATCCCCAATCCTATTGAATCACCTCTCTTTTTTGATTCATCCATTTTATTCTAATTCTGGTTTATTTACCATTAATTACTATTAAAAATCAAAGAAGGACAAATCATTAAATTTTGTAGCAAAAAACCGTTGGAATAATAAAAAAAATACTCTATCTTATATTTATGGATGGCAGATCACATTTATTTTGAAAAGGAGGCACTCATGTCAAATATAAATTTTCCTGATCTAAAAGAAAAATTTGAAATTCAGACCTATGCAAATATAAAAAATGTGGATAGAAGCAACCATACGCCGTTTTCCGGTTCCCCTAAAAAACATCCCTATGATAAAAGCCGGGTGATACTTGTGGCAGACCCATTTTCCGACAACACTTTTTATTATGAATTCAGAGCAACAGATATAACCTTTGCTGAAGAACTATCAAGTATCACAAATATAGATGGAGAATCGATCCCCATGGTCCGTATCTGGGTCAAAAATAACAGCGTGGCCATACATTGCAACCCCTTTATTGTGAATACCATAAAGCGGGGTTGATTTTTTTTAGCGGGTAATTGAAAAATGCGACCCGCCACATTCCGGCAAAAACCATTAAATGCCATACCCCATTTTCTCGTTTGAATTGCCGTTCATCTTAAATTTTTAATCGTGTTATTGACCAAAGCCTCAAGCAATCCTATATTAGAAAGTTATGAATTATAATTTTAAAACATATGATATGATTGTTATCGGTGCCGGTCATGCGGGATGCGAGGCTGCCCTCGCCGGTTCACGCATGGGTTGCAATACCCTTTTATTGACCATTGACATGGATAAAATTGCCACCATGCCCTGCAGCCCTTCCATTGGCGGCATGGCAAAAGGGCAGCTGGTTAAGGAAATTGATGCCCTTGGCGGTCAAATGGCAAAAATAACCGATTCGTCCGCTATTCAATACAAAACCTTGAATACAAGCAAAGGTCCGGCCGTGCACTCCACACGGACTCAAAACGACAAAGCCCTGTATTCAAAAAATATGACGACTGTCATTGAAAACACAAAAAATCTTGATCTCAAACAGGCCATGGCAAAAGAGCTTGTGCTTGAAAATAATAAAATCAAGGGAATAATTGATCATACGGGATTTGAATATGCTGCCCGGGCCGTCATCATTGCAACGGGAACCTTTTTAGGAGGTATGGTTCATATCGGGGCATCAAAAACTGCTGCTGGCAGAGCTGGGGAATTTTCCTCCATCGGTCTGGCACAAAATCTTGCAGCGCTCGGGTTTAACCGGGGACGGATGAAAACCGGAACCCCGCCTCGAATCCATGCAGACAGTATTGATTTTTCCAAATTCAATATCCATAATTCAGATCAACACCCCAAACCCTTTTCCTTTTCAACAAACAGCATCGACAATCCCATGCTGCCAAGTTTTATGGGCCATACCAATAAAAGAACCCATGACATTATCAGGGACAACCTAAAACATTCTGCGCTTTACGGCGGTCAGATCAAGGGCAGGTCTGCCAGGTATTGTCCTTCATTTGAAGATAAAATCGTAAAATTCCCAGACCGGGACAGCCACCATATCATCCTTGAATATGAGGGCTTAAACTCTAAGGAGATTTATGCGTCAGGTCTGGGGAACAGCCTGCCTCTGTCCATCCAGTACAAAGTGGTCAGATCGGTACACGGTCTTGAAGAAGCAAAAATCATGAGGCCAGCCTATGCCATAGAATATGATTATATCAATCCTTTAGAATTGTCTTCCACTTTGGAAACCAAAAAAATCAGAGGCCTTTTCCTGGCAGGTCAGGTAAATGGTACATCCGGGTATGAGGAAGCCGGTGCTCAAGGATTATGGGCAGGCATCAATGCAGCCTGCACCATACAAAAAAGGGCCCCCTTTATCCTTGACCGCTCCCAGGCGTATATGGGGGTTATGGTGGACGATCTTGTTACGAGGGGGACAAAAGAGCCCTATCGAATGTTTACCTCAAGGGCTGAGTACCGTTTGCTTTTAAGGGAAGATAATGCTGATTTAAGATTGTCAAAAATCGGCAATGAGCTGGGGCTTGTGGATGATAACACTCTAAATGTCTGCAGGGAAATTCAGAACCAGGCACAAAAAGAAATCCAGCGCTTTAAAAAAACAACAATAAAGCCTAGCAAAAAAGTGAATGATTTTTTATTGTCAAAAGGAACCAACCCAATAACAACCGGGGTAAAACTTGACCAGCTTTTAAAAAGAGCACAGCTTGATTATACATCGCTCAAACAAATCAGCCCTTTGACAGATGCTGTTCTTGATCGGGCAAAGCAGCAGGTTGAGATCCAGATAAAATACGAAGGTTATATATTGCGGCAAACCAATGAAATAAAAAAATATAAGGACCTGGAAAAAATAAATATCCCCATTGGCTTTAATTATTCACAGGTCCATGGTCTTTCAAACGAAATAAAGGAAAAGCTGAATACCGTCCTGCCCAAATCATTGGGGCAGGCCTCCAGAATTGAAGGGATGACGCCTGCGGCCATTTCTGTATTAATGATTGCTGTGGCTGCTTTTAAAAACAAGAGGAAATCTTGACTTGACCGGATTAAATCTTACTATAATTTTCATAACTAATTAAAATAATTAAACTATACAAGGATTAACATATGGGCGAAGATTATTACAACATTCTTGGGATTGATAAAAAAGCCGGTGCATCCCAAATCAAAAAAGCATATCGGAAACTTGCTTTGAAATACCACCCCGACAAAACAAAAGGGGACAAAGCCCTGGAGGAAAAATTTAAAAAAATCAGCGAAGCCTATGCTGTTTTAAGTAATCCCGAAAAAAAGAATCAGTATGACACTTATGGGTCAGCCGATTTTGGACAGCGGTTCTCCCAGGAGGATATTTTCAGAAATTTCGATATGGGTGATATCTTAAAGGAATTCGGGTTTGGCAGCTCCCGTGGAGGCGGGTTTTCTTCCTCCCAGAGAAGGGGGGGCTTTTCAGGCATGGGCGGCAATTCTTTTTTTAGCAATATGGGGGGCGGTTTCGGACAACAGAAACAACCGCCAATGAAAGGTAAGGATATTGAATATGAACTGCCTTTAACTCTCCATGAAATTATCCATGGTACAAAAAAAACCATCACCATCAACCAGGGCGGTACGGCAAAGGCAATTGAAGTTAAAATTCCCAAAGGGCTCACCCAGAACAAAAAAATCCGGCTTGCCGGAAAAGGGAATTTGAGTCCAAACCAAGGTCCTCCCGGCAATCTTTACATTAAATCCGTACTCATTCCGTCAAAGGAATATACCGTTGAAGGCAATGATGTGTTGCTCTCAAAACACATTTTGCTGTCCCAGGCGCTGCTGGGAGATACAATGGAAGTGTTGACACCGGATGGAAAAACCATCAACTTAAAGGTTCCTGCCGGAACAAATCCAAAGTCAAAAATGCGGATACCCGGGCACGGCATTCCCCAAATGAAAGGAAATGGTTGCGGAGATCTTTTTGTTGTGATTAATATAACCATGCCAAAAAAACTGACGACCCAACAAAAAGATATTATTCAACAACTGAAAAAAACAGGATTATAAATCATATCATGCCCCAATTCATTCCTTTATTAAAAGAAGAAGACATACACCGGCAGATTCAAAAAACAGGACAACAAATCTCCAATGATTACAAGGGGGATGATCTCGTCTTATTGGGGGTATTAAAGGGATCATTTATTTTCCTGGCAGACCTTACAAGGCAAATTACTATTGACCATGAGATTGATCTCATCGGTGCATCTTCCTATGATGGAACCTCCTCCACCGGACAAATTCTTTTTACCAAGCAGCCGGATTTAGAACTTAAGGGCAGGGATGTTCTTCTTGTTGAAGATATTGTGGATACTGGAAATACGCTGGTAAAAATAATGGAATTCATAACATTATTACATCCCAGGTCTATTAAAATTTGCAGTTTGATTGACAAACGGGAGCGACGTAAGGTAGAAATTGATGTTGATTATTCATGTTTTTCACTTGATAAAGGATTTATTGTCGGGTTTGGACTGGACTATAATGAGAAATACAGAAACCTTCCTGCCATCTATGACCTAAAACTATAGGGATAAGGAGAATCCAATGATTATCATCTGCACTAAATGTTCAACACATTTCAACCTTGACGATTCTCTTGTCAAAGAAGGCGGCACTAAATGCCGCTGCGCTGTCTGCAAGCACATTTTAACGGCATATCCGCTGTCGCCTGAACCTGAACCCTGGGAAGCAGAACCTGAGATGACTGAACCTGAGGCTTCTGAACATGATACTCCTGTGGCTGAGGCACCAGAACCTGAGGCAGATGAAACCGAGGTGCTTTATGATGATAACTCTGATGCAGAAATGGAAGAATCATCTGAATTTGATTTTGAATCTTTAGAGGGCGATGACGACCTTTTTGACGACAATTCTGAAATTAAAATGGAAAATATTGAGACGCCTTCAACAGATTCTGATATTGAACCGGAAAATCCTTATCTGGATACAACCGATGACGACCTTGAGGCGGTTGATAATGATCTTGATCTTGATCTTGACGAACCTGATCTTGAAGTTGACGCATCCGGGCTTGACCTTGAAGAACCTGATCTTGATTTTGATGAATCTGATCTTGATTTTGAAGAACCTGATCTTGAAGTTGACGCATCCGGCCTTGAATTAGAAGAGCCTGATCTTGAAGTTGACGCATCCGGCCTTGAATTAGATGACGATTTTTCCCTGGAAGAAGACGCCTTTGATGAAAAAGAAGACCTGCTTTCCAAGGGCCCTGAAACACAGGAAACCCCTGTAAAACCGGATGAAGATGATCAAGATCTTGAAGCCGCTGATGATGAATTGATTGCTTTGGATGAATCCCCTGTTTTAGAGGAGCCAGAGACCCTTGAAGAACAGTCCCTTTTGGGTGATGAGCAAAATGAACTGGAAAATGCCGCATCCGTGGATGTGCCTGAAACTGAAAAAACCGCTGCAGATGAAACCCTGTCTTTGCTGGATGGTGATGGTCCCATAGAAAAAGACCCCTCCCCTAAAAAGGATCCTGAAGAAACAGTACCGGATGAAAAAGACACAAAAGAAATTGAGCCTCCCCCAAAAAAAGAAAGAAAGGTCATTGTAAAGCCACAACCCGCTGTTACGGCAAAGCCGCCAAAGGAAAAAAAGAAATCTTCCTCAAGGATACTTGTTATCATACTGCTGTTAATCTTCCTTTTGGCCATCGGCGGCTATATCGCAAGTGTCATGACCGGCTATAAAATACCGGTTATTGATCAATTTCTTAAAAAACCGGCTCCTGAAATATCCCAGGTCAAGCCCATCCCCAATCAAAAAAGTGTAAATGGTCGTTTTGTGACCAATTCCACTGCCGGCACCCTGTTTGTTATTACCGGTCGGGTTGAAAATCCCTCAAATATTGCCTATAGCCATATTGAAATTCGGGGGGCATTAATCACCAAAGATAAAGAGGAGGCAAAGGTTAAAAATGCCTTCTGTGGAAACATCATTACAGAAGAGATGCTTAAAGACGGAAATATTTCAGATATCAATACGCTGCTTACCTTAAAAGAGGGAGCCCATAAAATAAATGTCAATGTGGCACCGGGAGCCAGTGTCCCTTTTATGATCGTATTTTCTGACCTTCCTGAAAAATTACATAATTTTACAGTTAAAGTTGCCGGTTTTGATAAATCCATAAATTAAATATTGACGATTACAGCACATCTATGATATTCTTTTTGGGTTTTTTGGCGACGTAGCTCAGATGGTTAGAGCATGCGGCTCATATCCGCAGTGTCCGGGGTTCAATTCCCTGCGTCGCTACCAAGAACTTACAATGGCCGGTATTCATGGTAGTTTCCATGGCTACCGGCTTTTTTGCTTCAAATTAAAGGAGAGCGCTTATGGCTGGAATATATGAGGTTTACATAAAAGATCATTTTGCTGCTGCACATGTTTTGAAAGGTTATGACGGCGCCTGCTCAAATATGCACGGACACAACTGGATCGTCGAGGCCTATATTCAATGCACAAAACTTGACGATTTAGGAATAGGAATTGATTTTCTGAAAGTTAAAAACGCTGTAAAAAATATATTGGACAAGCTTGATCATACCACGCTTAATGAAAACCCGGCCTTTACCGATATGAACCCAACCTCTGAAACCCTGTCCAGGTTTTTATTTACCCGGCTGTCTTCCCTTATTAACACCCAACACATCAGGGTCAGCAAAATCATGGTCATGGAAAGTCCGGGATGCGGTTCTTCTTATCAGGAGATTTAATTGAAACTTGATATTTGCGAAATTTTTTACAGCCTGCAGGGGGAATCCACATTTATTGGAATGCCCTGCATTTTCATAAGACTTTTTGGGTGCAATTTAAATTGCTCATACTGCGACACCCGTTATGCCAAAAAAGAATTTTGCACCCTGACCTTTGATCACATTTTTAAAAAAATTGAAGCTTACCCTTGCCGTCTTGTGGAAATCACCGGAGGCGAACCGCTTTTTCAGGATAATACGCCGGCTCTGATATCCAAACTTTTAGAAAAAGATTATAGGGTCCTGGTGGAAACCAATGGCAGCAAAAGCATTAAAAACCTTCCGGCCGGATGCATAAAAATTATGGATATCAAGTGTCCCTCCAGTAATGAATCTCATCGTTTTTTATTGGAGAACATTCCGCTTTTATCGACACACGATGAAATCAAGTTTGTCATCGGGTCAAAAAAAGACTATACATTTGCCAAATCAATTATTAAAAATGAACTGGCTGGGATCCCTCAAAAAAACATTCACCTTTCACCGGTTTTTAATTGTATATCACCTGAAACCATTGCGAAATGGATGCTTAAAGATCATCTGCCGGCAAGACTTTCTCTGCAGCAGCACAAGATTATATGGCATCCGGACAAACGGGGAGTTTAACTATATAACATGATTAAAAAAGCCATCGTCCTTTCAAGCGGCGGAATTGATTCTTCCACTGCCATGGCCATTGCAAAGTCAAAAGGCAAGGAGATTTACGCCTTAAGCTTTCGGTATGGGCAGCGCCATCGTCTGGAGCTTGAAGCCTCAAAAAAAATATCCCGTTCTTTGGGCGTGAAAACCCATAAGATTATTGATATTGATTTAAGGCAATTTGGCGGATCTGCACTCACCGGCGATATCATCGTTCCCAAACATGATCGCCTTGACCAGATAAAGGTCGACAATATCCCGTCCACATATGTTCCGGCCCGCAATACCATCTTTTTGTCCTATGCCATGGCCTGGGCAGAAGTTTTAAAGGCTTCTTCCATTTATATCGGGGTAACTTCTGTGGATTATTCAGGGTATCCCGACTGCAGGCCTGAATTTATTACCGCTTTTGAAAAAATGGCCAACCTTGCCACTAAAACCGGAATAACAAAACAAACCATACTTAAGATTGAAACGCCTTTAATCCGTCTTTCCAAGGGGCAGATTATTAAAGCCGGAATCAAATTAAGTGTGGATTATTCCCTGACCCTGTCTTGTTATGACCCGGATGAAAAGGGAAGATCCTGTGGCAGGTGTGACAGTTGCCTTCACAGAATAAAAGGATTTAAGGAAGCAGGGGTTAATGATCCAACCCCTTATTATTTATGAAAAAGGGCTTCCGCGTAGATCTCAACAGGATGTTTAACCTTTATCGCTTGTTTTTCTTTTGCCAGCATGTCAGAGATCTGCATCATGCATGCCGGGCAGGAAGTTGCCACTGTTGAACATTTTGTGTCCATAATATTTTTGGCCTTTAAAAGGCCGATCTTAGAAGAAAGTTCATAATGCTCCAAATTAAAACTCCCGCCCATACCGCAGCAGGTGTCGCTTTGGCTCATCTCTTTTAATTGCTTGCCAGAGGCCATAATGACCTGTCTGGGCTCTTTAAATACACCAAGGGATTTTTTAAGATGACAGGGGTCGTGATAGGTAACCACCTCTTTTGGTCCTGTATCTTTTGACTCCTTAAGCGACAAATCAAATCGCTTTTCCATAAGCCAGCTGATATCCACTGTTTTCTGAGCCAGTGCTTTCACCTGGTCCAACCATTTTTTATCGTGATTTTTTAACAGAGAAGGCCATAGGTTTATTATGGTTGATGAACAGGTGGCGCAGGCCGTGACAAGATAATCAAATTTTTCTTTTGAAAAAAGAGTTGTATTTGCTTTTACAAGGGCCTCAAAGGTTTCAAAATCTCCCGATGCTAGAGCAGGAATACCGCAGCAACCTTGATTAGAAGGGATAAACATTTGGGCCTTAAAATGCGCCAGCACATCCACCACGCTATGGGCAATATTGGGGAAAGCCTTATCTATAATGCATCCAACAAAAAAACCAACCTTTACCCCCTTTCCCTTGATTGTGTCTTCCATATTTTCAAGGGTTTGGTTAAAGGGGGCCGATTTAAGGGGGATAATATGTCTGTGTCTTAACAAGGGAGATGCTATCCGGGAACATGATGTACCCTGGAAATTATCTTCTTTTTTAAAAAAGAATTTTTGAAAAGGGGTCACCATTCCCATGATGCCGTTGAATGTTTCAGGACTGGCAAGAAGTTTCTTGAATATCAGTTTTTTGGCAAAAGGCAGGCCAAGATACTGGGTAATGATGGCCCTTGCCTTTAAAAAAATGTCAATTGTATTCACATTGCTGGGACAGCCATGGCCACAGGATCCGCATAAAAGGCATCTTTGTAAGCGCTTGTTAACCCCTTTTGGGTCCTCAAACATCTGATCTATCAGCCCCTGTATCAAAACAAGTTTTCCCCTTGACACATCAGCTTCCTGACGGGTCTGGGCAAACAAAGGACAATTTGCCTGGCAGGTTCCGCAACGGGTACAGACAGCAAGCATATCTTCAAGTGTTCTCACCGCCCGGGCAAGCTGTTTCATTTTTCCTGTGACCTTCAGGTTGGTTGTGTCCTTTTGGCTACCCATATCAATTGCCTGTCACCTTCCTGACTTCATTCCGGATCTCTCTTTCATGGATACCGATGAGGTATAAAAGCCCGTCAAGACCCACATTTGAAATGGCATTTGACGCTTTTTTCCGAACAACGGGTTTGGCGTTAAAGGCGACCCCCAGTCCCGCAATGGTAATCATGAGAAGATCATTGGCACCGTCACCGACGGCAATGGTCTGTTCAAGGGCAAGATTTTCCTTTTGCGCAATCTGCCTTAACAATACTGCTTTTTTCTCACCATCCACAATTTCACCCTTAACCTTACCGGTTACCACCCCGTCCTCAATATCCAGGTCATTGGCATACATATAATCAAAACCCAGTTTATCCTTTAAATACTCCCCGATAAAGGTAAATCCACCGGACAAAATACCCAGTTTATATCCCAGTCCTTTGAGTGTCTTGGCAACGAGATCTGCACCTTCGGTCAATGGCAGATTCTGTGCAACTTTTGCCAGCTGTTCCTCTCTGATGCCTTTTAAAAGTGACACCCTTTTTTTAAAACTGTCTTTAAAATCGATCTCGCCTCTCATGGCAGACTCTGTAATTTTATCCACCGCTTCACCGACATTTGCAAGCTTGGCCAATTCAACTATGACTTCTCCCTGAATTAAAGTTGAATCCATATCAAAAACAACCAGTTTTCTGTTTTTTCGATAAATATTATCCACATGAAAAGAGATATCAATCCCGGTTTCCCGTGAAATTTCCATGAATTTTGTTCGCATATCAAGAATGCTTAAGGGTGTCCCGCTGACGGCAAGCTTAACGCTCGCTCTGGGATTCGACTGGGGGTTTTTAAGGGAGATCCGTCCTGTCAGACGTGTGATGCTGTCAATATTCAGGTGATTTTCAGCGATGATGGACGCAACAGCCGAGATCTGCCGGGCGGTTATGGTCCTGCCAAGAAGGGTGATAATCCGTCTTTCTTTTCCCTGTGCATGGACCCACTTTTCATAATTATCATCATCAATGCGATTAATGTCTATCTTAAGACCCATGTTATGGCCCTCGAACAACATGTCTTTGAAAATTGAAGAAAAATCTTTTGAATCGGGAATTTCAGCCAGAATCCCAAATGAAATATGGTTATGGATAACGGCCTGGCCGATATCAAGAATATTCACCTCATATTCTGCCAGAATCCGTGTAAATTTTGCATCAAGCCCTTTTCTGTCCCTACCCGTAATATTTATCAATACAACATCACTCATAACCCATATCCTTTAATTATCTTTTAAAACCCTGCCCGCTCCCAAATATTTATATTCCATCGTTCATTCCTTAAGACCTTTGAATATATCTTTGATGAGCAGGGAGTTGCAAGATATTTATCAAAAACCGCTTCACCGGGTTTATCGCCTATTCACGATAGGCTTCCGGGTTTTTACCTTAAGAATCAATAGGGATGAAATAAGATAGAACATGGCAAATAAAGAAAACACTACTTTATAGTTTGAACCGGTCATATCCAGTATGATCCCTGATAGCCAGGGCCCCAGGAATCCTGCAAAAAATCCATATGCCGTAAATATCATCCCAAAAACGATTCCAAAATTTTCAAGTCCGAAAACCTCGGTAACCAGTGGCGCAGATACAGTGAACATCCCTCCAAAGGCGAGCCCGATAAAACCGGCTAAAACACTGATAATTAAAATATGGCTGAACCAGGGCATCAGAAAGTATGCCAATGAGGCCATGAGAAAAGCCATCATTAATATGTGTTGCTTGGAATAATGGTCAGACATCATCCCGCATGCCAGACGTCCAATCCCGTTTAAAACATTAAAACCAACCAGTATATACACATATTGTGTAATCCCATATCCCAGGTGGGCCCCAAAAGATGAAGAAAGGACTATCATGGAGATACCGGATGCACCTGACAGGGCCCATATACACCACAGGAGCCAGAAAGAAGGCATCTGTATTATCGTTTTTGGAGAAAGGCTTGATTTGTGTTGATTTGCAAGTTTTATTTCTCTTTCCGGGTTTTTTACAAATAGGGCCAGGGATGTACCTAAAAAAACGGATATGAATCCGCAGAAATCAGATGTAAAGCCATACCCTTTTGAAACAAGAAAATAGGTGAATAAAGGGGATATGACAGCTGCAGCACCCCCAAAGGTCAAATTAAAAATACCGGTAACAAGGCCCTTGTGATCAGGGTACATCTTCTGGAAAATGATCAGACACGGGATATAGACAAACCCGCTGAAAAAGCCCTCTATAAATCCCCAGATATAAATATGCTCAATAGTTGTGGCCCTGCCCACAAAAAACATGGCACCACCGCAGAAAAGGCTGCCCATAAAAATAATATAATTGCCGGTAATTTTTTCCTGGAGTTTGCCGGCCAAAGCCATTGAGAATCCGGTCCCGGCCAGGATAAAAAACATTAACCGTCCGATTTGGGCTTTATTCACATGGAAAAGCGCCTGCCATTCAGAAGCCATAACTCCGGGGAACCCGAACACAAAAGCGCCCGGGAAAAAAATGGTCAGACATCCGAATGCCAGGATTATTTTTTTATTTGCAATGACAGGCATCTTTTCTTCAAGTCGCTGTAATTATTGATTCCGGGCTCATCTAAAACCATTTCAAACAATCGTTTTTTTATCCTGCCAACCTCAGGGCCGGGGGTCATATTAAGGATGTTAATAATATCATTTCCATTGATAGATAGATCCTTTATTTGAAAAGCGGTTTGACCTTTTATCTGATCCAAAATAATTTTCAACCGTGTCCTGATCTGAGAAATGGTATAGGGATTTTTAGCCAGATTGCCTTTTTTATCTGCAATTCTCAAACGTAAAAAATCCTTGTAATCAATTCCGGATTCATGAAGTGCCCAAAGAAGTTTTCTGGCCGCTTTTGGACTGGTTTTATCTGTTAACGGCCTCATATGAATATGAATCAAGGACAGAATATACTCATAGTTCTTTTTGGAAAACCTTAATTTTAAAAGATCTTTGCCCACGGCTTTAATTTCATTTTCATGACCCTTAAA
>CAYVZG010000054.1:0-29666 GCA_964455805.1 uncultured Desulfobacula sp. | reverse complement strand
TTTTCAGGTGACTGGAAAAGCTTGGTAAACCCCGTCCGGTGCAAGACCAAATAGGAAAATGCTTAAGGGTTGTCCGCCTAAATTTTCGGGTAGGTTGCATGAGGTGTGCGGCAACGTACATCCTAGATGAATGATCGTTGATCTGTTTGAGGTAACAAAAACAGGTAACAAAATTCGGCTTATCAACTGGTCAGACCGAATTTTTATCTTTAATATTGAGTATTGGATTATGAATTTTACTTGTGACATTTCCTTTAAGGAAAAAGCCAATATTTTTTCCTTTGAATATTTAAAATGCATTTTATTTATTCATGAATTAAATGATGATAATTATATTTTTACAAAAAAAATATATTCAATGCTGATTACAAGTTCCCATATTCTGGAAGACTTTCTGGATTTTCATGGGGCTAAAAAAAATAAGGAATGGGTGTTTTATCGTGAATTGTCGGCAACAATACAGCACCTTTCACTGGCCTGTTATTCTCAAAGGCATATCCTCAATCGGTTTAAATTTTATTCTTTTGAAAATGATAGCCACGAGACATTTAAGCTTGAAGCCTTTGATACACTTAAAATATTACAAGAGTCCATAAAGCTTGCAGCGCCAGTTATTTTAGATGAAGCCCGTCGTCTGAACATTGATATACCGGTTGCAAAGTATGATATTAGTTATTTTCCCGGAATTTCATCTGTGCAACAACTGGATCATAATATTGATGATTTTAATGCCAAAGACCAGCAAAAAGAAAATTTGACTAGAATATCCAGTGAATTTTTAGAGGTTGTAAAAGATTTTGATCAATTTGCCTTTTATGAGCGCTATGACTTAAAAAAAATAAAAGAACTTGTTCCAGAACAAATCAATGAGGTCATCGTTAGAAGATATGAAATGTTGATTCACAATATCCAGTCTTCCTTTGATTCATATGTGGTAAATACAAAGTCATCGTCAGAGAATTTTAAACTTGAACAGCTCAGAAGTCATTTTTCCATTGCGTTTAATATGCTCCAGGTAACAGGCAGGTTATTGCATTTTTATGAACGCCATTTACATGATATCGGGTTTAAGGATGTATACAAAAATGTTGGAGTGTCCTTATCTGAAGTTATTGATCCTGATGTTTTGCTGGATAGGGCTGTTAATTTTGGATTATTTTATGCCTGGAGGTTTTTATCATCTGGCAAGGCTCTCGCATCGAGAATATTGAACGAAAATATGGAAACCGCTGTGATTGAGGTTGGAATACCAAAGGACAGAGGATTTCACAGCCGGCCAAGTCTTTTAGTGGCTAAAATTGTTCAACATTATGGCGGTGAAGTCAAAATGCTTGTAAACAATGATATTTTTGATGCTGCAAGTGTCCTGGACATTCAGTGGGCTGGTGGGAAAATAAAAAAAGAGGAAATCCAAACCGTCCGATTTAAAGGTGATTTGAGGGCATTAAATGATTTGGAAATTCTTGCAGCCGTGAATTATGGAGAAGATCATATGGGAAAGGGAATTCCTTTGCCAAAAGAATTATCGTATTTAAGTTAAAATGGTTCAATTTCAAAATTATGCCATAATTGTAGCCGCAGGCAAGGGGTTGCGCATGGGATCTAAGATTAAAAAGCAATATCTTAATCTGGAAGGGATTCCTATACTTGCTCGTACAATTATGGCTTTTGATGCCTGTGATATGATCCATGAAATTGTGCTTTTAATCGGAAAAAAAGATTTCAATTATTGTAAGAAAAATATAATCGAACCATTTGAATTTGTAAAAAAGATTCATTTGGTAGAAGGGGGGAATAAAAGGCAGGATTCTGTCTTAAATGGAGTGAATCGGGTCTGTGGTCAAATGGATCATGATAAAGAAGCAATAGTACTGATTCATGATGGTGTCCGACCTTTTATAGATCAAAATATGATTGCGGATTGTATCCGGCATACAATCAAATATGGTGCCTGTATTCCTGCTGTTAAAATAACAGACACAATCAAACAAGTTTGTACTGATTTAACTATCCAAAAAACCATAGACAGGCAATTGCTTTATGCTGCACAGACCCCTCAAACCTTTAAACTTGATTTGATGTTGCGGGCATTTGATCATGCGAGAAAAACGTCTTATTCAGGGACTGATGATGCGTCATTGGTGGAACATTTGAATGAAAAGGTGTTTATCATAAATGGGTCTAAACTGAATATTAAAATCACCACAAAACAAGATCTTGTTTTGGCGAAATATCTTTTAAATAAAATTTAAATTGAGTAATTTATTTGACTCTTTTTTTCTCTGTTGCTATATTCAAGACAAGTATAAGTTTTAATCTTCTTGAATTTTTTTGAATCCGGTATAGTAATTTCTTTTTTGTAACAAGCGAAACAATATTTATCTGCCAAAGGCAGAAAATGAAAACCCCAACTAATTTTGAATGGCAGCAAAAGCCTCCCTGCTGCCCCAAAGGAGGGTAAAATGGCCGGTAAAACTAATCCTAAATCTTTAATAAATCATGTTGATGCGGTTAAAAAAGGCAAATTGGTATTTGAAGATGCGTTTGAGGGGGTCGCAAGAATGATCCTTGATGCGGGTATCCAGAAAATTACAGTCAAAGGTAAAACAACTTACCAGTTCGATATATTCAGTCAGGGGAAAAAGCATCTGGTTGGTATGTACGATGAAATAAATAGTTTCGTTTCATTTGTGAAAGATGCTTCTGAAGGCGGATCATCAAGAGAAATGGCCTTTGTCCTGGTGGGTGAACCCGGTAATGGGAAGACTTTTTTTGTTGATTATCTTTGTGAGCGATACCGAGAATTTTTAACTATTCCTAAAAATCGAAAATATACATTCAAGTACACTAATCTGGGTAAGCTTGGCGGTTATGGTAAAATTGATTATATTGAATCGCAAACATACGAAGATCCAATGATCCTGGCCATGAGTTTAGGTGAAACAAAAGACAAATCTAAGGAATTATTTTCTAAAAAATTTAAATTTACGGCTAAACAAACAGAGAATCTTTTTGATAAATATCGTCCTTTAGGTGCGTGCTCTGCTTATATTTTCAATCAGATCAGGGAGTATACGAATAATGATATAACAAAGATGTTGTCTTTTATTGAAATTGTACCGGTTCCTTTAATTGAAAGCCTGGGGACGATAACAGGGAAATATCCTGCAAAAGATAAGATCACATCTTCTGCTGTGGACCTCATGGGAGAGGAGTCAATTCAAAGACTGCTTCATATATCTGATTCAAATAATCCCTATCGATTTGATTTAAGACGAGGCGCACTTGCAAGGGTAGCCGGGGGTGGCATTCATTTCAGCGATGAAATTTATAAAAACAAAAAAGATTTGGTACAGGTTTATCTTGGAGTGATTCAAAATCGAATGATTGAATTGGACGGATTTAAATGGCCCATTGATACACTGATCATTGCCACAAGTAATAACTCTGAATTTGACACTTTCCTTTCTGAGAGAGAAGAAGCACCAATAGTAGACAGGTGCAGGATATGCTATGTGGCACATAATACAGATTATAAAAATCAGAAATTACTGACAAAGTATGCAATGGGTACTGATACAAAACGTTCTCTTGATTCAAAGGTGCTGCATCAGGACCCCAATTTAAACTATGCAGCTTCTGTTGGTGTTGTTCTCACAAGATTGCCCCGATCAGATAAGTTAACTCCCATTGAAATCATGAAACTTGCCGCAGGAGAGGTAGCCGGAGAAAAAAGTCTCAAAACCCTTACCGAATTAATAGATACGCTGAATCAGGATACCGATATCACCAAGCGGTTCGGGCAAAAAGGACTAGGTCAAAGGAACCTTGGCCGGTCGGTACAGCTTTTATTGGAGAGTTCAGAAACCAATGAGGGTCAATGTATGTTTGCCCTGGATATTTTCAATGCGTTAGAAAGAACTGTTCTTGACTATGTCCAGGAACCTTCGGATCGAGCAAAATTCAAGGAAGATCTGAAAATCGCAAGGGGGTTATATCGTGAAAGAATCATGACTGAAATGTTCAATGCTTATATGGATGAACCTCTGGCGATTAAAAAGGATGTGCTCAATTATGTAAATATGATCATTGGCGTTGATGCGGAACACTTAGGGCCTGACATGATGTGGAAATATAAGGATCCTCAGACCGGCGAACTTAGAGCGCTTAAAATAGACGAAAGATATATTAAAAACGTTGAGGAGCGGCTTGGCCTAAAAACCGAGGAGCAAAAGGCTTCCTTTAGAAATTCAATACGAAAGATTTATGGTCAGAAGCTTTCAGTGGATGCAAATTATGATTTCATGGACAATCTCGAGCTGGTTAAAGCCATCACCGATGTCAGGCTTAAATCTGATATTGCCGGAGCCGGTTCACTCATTGGTGCTCTTGCCAACAGGACCAATGAAGAAAATCAAAAACTGTATGACAGGATGATTTATACCATGAATGAGAAACTTGGTTATTGTAAAACCTGCGCCCAGAAAACCATTGAATATTTCTGTAGCCAGGAGGATGATAAATAAAATTTTGAGAAAATGGGCTGTTTCTACTGCCACCTAATATACAAGGGAGATATAATATATGGTAACCCTTGATGAATTACTTGAAAGAGACAAAAGAAGAGAACAAGATGGATTTAAAAGAAAAATCCGAATTGGGAAAATAGTAAAACCCGCAACAAGCGGAAAAGAAAAAATTATCATTGTCCCAACGACCATTGAAGAAAAATTTATTCATGATGAAGTAAATCTGGATCAGGAACCGGGTGAGGGTGAATCCACAGGTGGAACAGGCGAAGGTGAGGAAGGTGATATCATAGGAGAACAACCAGTTCGACCAGAAGAGGGGGAAGGCGGTGAAGAAGGCTCAGGAGAAGGACCGGGAGAAGGAGAAGGCGGTAATCACGAACTCGAATCAAATGCCTATGAGCTTGGCAAAGTCTTATCCCAGGATTTCGCATTGCCCAATTTACAAGACAAAGGGAAAAAAAGAACTCTGGCAAGGTATGTTTATGATCTAACAGACAAAAATAAAGGTGTGGGTCAGATTCTGGATAAAAAAGCCACCTTAAAAAAGATTGTTGAAACCAATATTACCCTTGGAAATGTTACAGATGTATCAAATGTTGATACAACAAAATTTATTATTTCTCCCCAGGACATGATTTACAGAATTTTGTCCAGGGAAAAAGATTTTGAGTCACAGGCCCTTATTTTCTTTTTAAGAGATTATTCAGGCTCCATGGGTGGAAAAGTGACCCAGACAGTTGTTTCTCAACATGTCATGCTGTATTCCTGGTTGTTATATCAATATGAAAAGCAAGTAGAAACCCGGTTTATTCTTCACGATACAGAAGCAAAGGAAGTTTCTGATTTTTATAAGTATTATTCTTATAAAGTAGCCGGAGGTACCAAAGTATTTACAGCCTTCAAGCTGGTAAATGATATTGTTGAAAGAGAGAACCTGGCCCGGGATTATAATATTTATGTCTTTCATGGTACGGACGGTGATGACTGGGATAAGGAAGGAAAGCAAACCATTGCCGAGATTGAAAAAATGTTAAACTATGTGTCCAGAATCGGTATTTCAATTGTTGAACACACCTATGTAGGATCAAAACAAACAGAAGTGGAAAAATATTTGAAAACATCCGGCATTCTCACTAAACACAATACCTTGATAAAACTGGATGTAATGAATGAAAACGTAGACGACTCAAGAATTATTCAAGGCATAAAAAGACTTATTTCATAAAATTGGCGGTTTTCAGGCGAAAACTTAAGCTGAAAGCGAGACAACAATGGAACTTGTAAGTCAGCATGTTAAGGGTATAATGGAAGAGTGCAAACTGAGAGCCCAGGATCACGGTTTAAAGTTTGATGATGAAACGCTTGAATATATAGTGACCAACCGGGATTTGATAGAGCTGGGCCCTAAAGTCATGATTCCAACTCTTTATGATTACTGGGTGCATGACGTAAAAGTCCTGTCCGGAAAAGGCAGGTATGAAGCCTATCCTTCAAATCCATACGAAACCGTTATCAACACCCGGCCAGCCATTTCTTTTTATAATGATAATAATCCGGACTGGCTCAACGTAATGATTTTTTACCATGTACTCGGCCATATTGATTTTTTTCAGAATAATCTGTTTTATAAAAACACATGGGATATTGATTTAACAGGACAAGCCCTATCAGATAAAAGACTGATAGCCCAGCTTCGATCTGAAAAGGGCAGGTGGGTTGATTATGCAATTGAATTTTCCAGGGGCATTGATAATCTTGTCGGGTATCAAAGACAACTAAATCATAGCATCATGAATAATCGTCATCGCCATTTAAGCAAAACAGATTTTTATTTTGATATATTTTTGCAAAAAACGAAAAATGTATCTCAGCATGAGTATTTAAAGGAAATTGCAAGATTCAATGCCAATCAAAAGAGCAATGAAGAATTCTTTGTACAGGTGATCAGCAAATATCCTGAATTTGAAGAATTATATAAAAAAGAGGCGGCTGCAAAAAAAAAACCAGAACTTGATATTGTGGAATATATCCTCGAACATTCATCATTCTTAAAGAAAGATGAAAATAATTGGATAAAATCAGTGATCCAAATTGTTAAAAATACCTCTTTATATTTTCAGCCACAGATTAGAACAAAAATTATGAATGAGGGATGGGCAAGTTATTGGCATGAATATCTTTTTATGAGAGATGACAGGATCAGCGGGCATGAATCAGACTATGCCAAAGTGAACGCAAGTGTGACGGCTATGCCAAAAGTAGGATTAAACCCCTATGCCCTTGGAATGAGACTGTTTGAACATATTAAGGATATGGAAGACAAAGGGCGGTATAGTTTTGATTATATGTTTTTAAAAGATGAAATAGGGAAAAAAAATTATAACCATGATAAAAATTCCGGAGAGGATTACATCTTAAAAGTTCGTGAGAATTTTGACGATTTTACATTTATCAATTCATTCATTGATCAGGAATTTGTGACCAAACATAACCTTTTTGTTGCAGGCAAAAATTTTAATAATTCGAGAATGTCATGGGAGTACTATATCAAATCCAAAAAGTCTGAAGATTACAAAGAAATGATTATTGATACCTTGTATCACCCTCCTGAAATGTTTGTGGATAAAGCCGGTACAAAGAATGGCATTTTGTACCTGAATCATAAATTCGAAAACAAACCTTTGAAGATGGACTATATTGAAAATACAATGATCGGTATCGAATATTTATGGGGGGGGCCTGTCTGTCTGGAAACCAGTGAGCCTGAAACATCGGGTCAAACCCCAACTCCCTATGCAAGCTTTTTGGACCCGGGTTCTCAGAAAAATGGCAAAAAAGAACTAACACCTGTAAAGTGGAAAAGGATGATTTATTTGATGCAAAACCGGAAATTATCTAAAAGGGAGGCATAATTTAAAATGGAAACAATGTCTTCAAAACAAAGCTCTATTGATCAAACCCTTGATTTATTGGACAAAAACATTATTGATTACAAAAGGCTTGCGCCGATCCCATTTGAAGAATTTTTAAATATTTTAAATGCTAACCCCTCCCATGCATTACGAAACATATTTCAGGTTTTTCATGACATGATAAAATATTATGTTGATGAATCAGAAGATACGATTACGGGTAATATTGATAAGCTGACTTTTACAAATTATGATTGTTCCAGACTTTTTGTTGAAGATTCTGAAAATCCTTATTTTACAGATATGCTTTTTGCCAATCGATTCATGAAACAGATGGAGTTTTTGCGCCACGGGGCTCAGCAGAATCGGATATATATTTTTAATGGTCCACATGGTTGCGGTAAAAGTACCTTTTTAAACAATTTACTTAAAAAATTTGAAATTTATGCCAACACTGAAAAAGGTCTCCGATATGAGATCGTTTGGCGGCTGAATATTAAAAAACTTCAAGACAAAGATACGAGTCTATCCGTATCAGCCTTTGAAAAATTTATGCACTTTGTTGAAAAAAAAGAGGATCCTGATGTTGAACACGGAGCTGAAAATAATTTGTATGTCAATACAAATACTGACTATATTGAAGTCCCCTGTATTTCACATGACAATCCGTTTTTGGCCATTCCCAAAGATCAGCGAAGAATCGTTTTAGATGAATTAATAAAAAACGATGAATTCAAATGGCGACTATTTACAGAAAAAGAGTATGAATGGGTGTTTAAAGAAGAAGTCTGTACCATTTGCTCCTCTATCTATCACTCGCTGCTGGAAAGACTGGGCAACCCCAAAGAAGTCTTTAAAATGCTCTATGCCCGCCCGTACTATTTCAACAGACGTCTTGGAAACGGTATCAGTGTCTTTAACCCCGGGGACAGGGCCTTGGAACAAAACATTATTTCAAATTCAATGCTTCAGAAAAGAATTAACGCCCTGTTCCAGGACAGTAATGTAATTCACTACCTGTATTCACGTTTTGCAAAAATAAATAATGGGATATATGCACTCATGGATATCAAGGCTCACAATATTGATCGTATGGTGGAACTTCATAACATCATCAGTGAAGGGCTTCACAAGGTCGAAGATATCGAAGAAAGAGTGGATTCATTGTTTTTTGCCTTGATGAATCCGGAAGACAAACGAAGTATTCGTGATTTACCTTCTTTTGAGGACAGAATCCAATATATTGATATCCCTTATGTCCTTGATATTAAAACTGAAGTTAAGATTTATAATAATATCTTTGGCAGGCACATTGAAGGCAGCTTTCTTCCCATGGTTCTTGAAAATTTTGCCCGGATAATCATCTGTACGAGAATAGGAAAAAAATCACCTGCGTTGATGCTTTGGATAAAAGATCCTTCAAAGTATAAAAATTTTTGCGATGATCAGCTTCTGTTGTTAAAAATGGAATTATTTTCAGGAAATGTTCCCAAATGGCTGGGAGAAGAAGATGTTAAATCCCTGGACAATAAGATGCTCGAAAAAATTATTGCAGAATCTGAGATTTACGGGAAAGAAGGTCTCTCAGGCCGGGACGCCATTAAAATATTTGATCAATTCTATTCAAAATATGCCAAAGAAGACCGGTTGATTAATATGCCCGATTTGTGTACTTTTTTCAGTAAAGTTGTTGATGAGCAAACAAAAAGATTGATTCCTAAAGGTTTTCTTGAATCCTTACTGCGAATGTATGATTACAGTATCCTTCAACAGGTTAAAGAATCGTTATACTACTACAATGAGGACCAGATAGCCAAAGATATAAAAAATTATATTTCTGCTGTAACCCATGACATTGAATCAATTATAACCTGTATTTTCACAAAAGAAGAAATCCATGTCACCGAAGCTTTTCTTGAAAGTATTGAAAACAGGCTTCTTTCTGAAAATATGAACAAGGACAAAAGGCAGGAAATCAGGGATGATGTATTAAAGGAGTTTACCACAAGGACCCTTTCCCATGAGATCATGATTGAAGGAAAAAATATTACAGAAACCCGGTTGTTTGAGTCCCTTTATGAGAGATATGTTCACAACCTGAAAAAAAGAGTTTTGGAACCTTTTATTGACAATGAAAATTTTAGGAATGCCATAAAGGATTTTGACACTGATAAATTTAAAGCCCATGACAAACGGATTAAAAAAGATATAAAGTTTTTGTTGGACAACCTTTCACGAAAATTTGGATATACGACCCAGGGTGCAAATGAGGCTTGCATTTACGTTATTGACAATGGCCTTGCAAATAAATTCAAATAATATTGCTTGATTCTTTTCTAAACTTACTTTAAATCAGGGTCATGATTTTTAAAGCAAATGTTGTCATCATCCAGTCAAGTAAGTTCAGGTAAACATGCCCAATCATTTTATCAAAAGTGTTCAGCCCCCGGGAAATGCTGTGGTGATTACTCCGACAGACGGATCACATAAAGCATATTTAACTTCAAAATGGTTTGTCACTTTCAATCTTCCTATTCTGGTTGTGTTAAAGAACACAAAAAAAGCGTTTCGTTTTTTAGATGAATTGAATTTTTTTCTGCCTGACAAAAAAGGTCAGATTGTTTTTTTTCCGGGATATAATATTCTGCCATTCAAATCTATAGCATACCATAAAGAAACTTCCACAAATAGGCTTGCTGCATTGTCAAAAATTATGAATCCGGGTTCTAAACCATTAATTGTTGTAACAGTGGTGGATACCATTTTACAAAAACTGATTCCAAAGAAAAATTTAATCGATTTTGCCGAGCTTATAATTGCCAACGAAGAGATTGACAGAGATGCTTTGATCCAGAAACTTGAAGCCGGGGGGTATACCAAAACGTCTCTTGTGGAAGATCCAGGAGAATATTCAGTTCGGGGAGGTATTCTGGATGTTTTTTCTCCCGGAGAAAAGTATCCTGTCCGTATGGAATTTTTTGGCGATCTTGTGGAATCCATACGGTATTTTTCGGTGTTTACCCAGAGAGGGGTAAAGGATATTTATGAAACCATTATTATCCCGGCAACTGAAGCCATATTGACCAAAGAAAATCTACCCCATATTCTTGCCCGTTTGAGAACGGCAGGAACTCTTGCCGGGATTGGTACATCAAAAATTAGATCATATGTGAATGAAACCCGTGAGTTTGGCCGGTTCCCGGGTGTTGAAAGTATGCTATCCATTGTTTATGAAAAATTAGACCATTTTTTTGACTATATCCCTGAAAATGCTCTTTTAGTTATGGATTCTCCAGGAGATCTTGAATCTACGGCCATCGATTTTGAAAACAAGGCATTTATCAATTATAAAACCACGGCTGCTGAAAGCAGGTTGTGTGTTGATCCTGATTCTATCTACTTAAAGTGGGATACGATATCTTCATTGATTAAATCAAAAAAACAGATATCATTTAGACCGTTTCATATTGCCAGGGGCAATTCCGGCGAATCGCCCCCCATACTCTCTTTTGATTTTTCAGATAATACAGATTTGTCTTCATCTTTAAAAAGAGAAGGGACAAAAGAAAATCCATTAAACCCACTGGTTAACTGGTTTAATGATCATTTAGCCAATAAAAGAATTGTCCTTTGCATCCTGGGTCAAGAATCACAATCAAAAAGACTGCTATCATTACTTCAACCCTATGGCATTGAACCTGTCCTGTGCCATTCGTTCAAAGAAGTTGTGAGACTCAAATCAGGGATATACTATTTGTATGGGGCCGTGTCTTCCGGGTTTGTCCTTAAAGAAGAGGCCCTCGCCCTTGTTACTGATAATGAAATTTTTGGGAAAAAAAAGATTCGTCGACAGAGTAAGGCAAGACGGAATCTGAAAACCAAGTTTATCACTCCCGAAGAATTAAAAAATGGAGACATTATTGTACATATTGAACATGGTGTGGGTAAATTTAACGGGTTGTGCAGTTTAAAAGTGGGTAATATTTCCCAGGACTTTATACATATACAATATCTGGATAATGATAAATTATATTTACCCGTTGACCGCATTGAGATGATAGGAAAGTATATCGGGGTGGATGGATACACGCCCATTCTTGATAAAATAGGTTCCAAGGCCTGGATAAAATCAAAGGCCAAAGCAAAAGAAGAGGTAGAGAAACTGGCAGCAGATCTTTTAAATCTCTATGCACAAAGAAAAGTCAACAAAGGATTTTCGTTCAGCAAACCAGACAATTATTATAATGATTTTGAAGCTGCTTTCCCCTATGATGAAACCCGTGATCAGCTAAAAGCAATTGATGATGTTCACCTGGATATGGAGGCGAGTATCCCAATGGATCGGCTGGTCTGTGGTGATGTGGGATATGGCAAAACAGAAGTGGCCATCCGTGCTGCATTTAAAGGGGTCAATGACGGAAAACAGGTTGCCATAGTGGTACCCACCACTATTTTGGCTGAGCAGCATCTGTCAACATTCAGGGAACGATTTGCTCAATATCCTGTGATTATTGAATGCTTATCCCGTTTTAGAACCCGCAAAGAGCAGACAAGGATTCTCAAAGCAATTCGAGCAGGCCTTGTTGATATTGTTATTGGAACTCACAGGCTTTTACAAAAGGATGTTGATTTTAAATCATTAGGCCTCCTTGTGATTGACGAGGAGCAACGCTTTGGAGTAAAACATAAGGAGGCATTAAAAAAAAAGAGAAATTCTGTGGATGTCCTGGCACTGACGGCAACACCAATTCCAAGGACTCTTCATATGTCACTTACTGGCATGAGGGATATTTCAGTCATAACAACGCCGCCTGCAGACAGGCAGCCGATCATCTCCTATATTTCAAAATACGAAGACGCCATAATCAAGGATGCGATTGATAGAGAATTGTCACGAAGGGGTCAGGTATTTTTTGTTCACAATAACATCAAGACAATTTTTAAAATGTCCCAGAGTATAGAAAAGCTGGTACCACAGGCAAGGATCGGTGTGGCCCATGGCCGTTTGTCGGAAACAGAACTAGAAAAAGTGATGTTTAAGTTTGTTAACTTTGAAATCGATGTTTTGGTCTGTACAACCATCATAGAATCCGGTCTTGATATTCCTTCGGCAAACACAATGATTATCAACAAAGTCGAACGCTTTGGACTTTCTCAAATCTATCAATTAAGAGGGCGTATCGGCCGGGGAGACAATCAGGCCTATGCCTACCTGTTTATTACTGATGAAAATAAATTGACAAAAGATGCAAAGAAGAGACTATCGGCACTGATGGAGTACAAAGACTTAGGATCTGGATTTCAAATTGCCATGAAAGATCTTCAGATAAGAGGTGCCGGGACAGCGCTTGGTGCTTCTCAATCCGGCCATATAGCAGCGGTGGGTTATGACATGTTTTTAAAACTTTTAGACCAGGCCGTTCATGATCTGAAGGGTGAAGAAACCATTGAGCCTTTGGAACCTGAAATCAATGCATCTATGTCCGCAGGTTTTCCTGATGGGTATATTGAATCGGTTGAACAGCGATTAACCCTGTATAGGCGGCTGTCAAGAATTACCCGGGTTACAGATATATCAGACATGAAAAAGGAATTAACCGATCGATATGGATTACTACCAAAAGAGGCCCAAAACATGCTCGTAAAAATAATGCTGCGTGTTTATTGTATCAAGGCCGGGGTCAGGAGGCTTGATATTACCCCGAACACGCTTACGCTTAGTTTTTCTGAAAAGCACAGGAAAAAACCGCTGGATTCATTGCATCATACCTTAAGGTCCAAACCTGCATTTAAATTTATTAAAAAAGACAGTATTCAAATTCAACTGGGAAAAAAGAGAAATAATATTTCAAAAGCACTTTTGGAAACTCGAAATATTCTTAAAACAATTGTTTAACCGACGATTGAAACCCCATTTCTTTTTGAAAATCATCTTTTTTCATTAACAGACCCTTATATTTCGCCTTGTGATAATGCCGAATGTCGGCGAATATCAAATGTTTCTATAAATTATAATATTTTTTTAAGTTAAGTCTTTATTTTTTTTAAAGATTTAATATAATGAATCTAAATTTAAATATCGTATAAAACTGGTTTTTTATAATCTCAATCTTCAATGAAAGGCGAAATTATGAAAGCTCTCATCAAAAAAGAATCCATTTTTCTAAAAAAATTTATTCAAGCGCTTAGCCGGGAAATGATTCCCATTGAAATTATTGATACAAACGGGAATAAGTATTCCACAGCCCAGCAGGACGTTAAACACCAAATTTTAATTAAAGATCGCAAATTTTTTAATGCCTTAATCTCCCCCAATGCGTTTTCCCTAGGAGAAGCCTATGTTAAAGGCTATTTTGATATCTCAGGCAGTATAAGAGACCTTTATGAGTTGATCTGCGCTAAGTTTCTCAACCTAGATCAAAAAAAGGGTGTGCGAACATTTTTTTCTAATCTTTTTGTGAAGGCCAGAGAAAAAGAAAAAGAGAATATTGAATATCATTACAACGTCCCCAGCGATTTTTATCGCCTGTTTTTAGGACAAACCATGGGATACACCTGTGGATATTATACGAGTGAAAATGCGACCATGGATGAAGCACAAAATGAAAAGATGGATATTATCTGCAGAAAGTTACGGCTGAAAAAGGGCGATAATCTCCTGGATATAGGATGCGGTTGGGGAAACTTTGCTGTCTATGCGGCCAAAAATTATGGTGTTGACGTGACAGGTATAACGTTAAGTTCCGAACAAAAAAAATATGCTGAAAACTGGGTAAAATTAGAAGGGCTTTCCAAAAAAATAAATATTAAGATTTTAAATTACAGAGACCTTGGAACAGATGTTTTCAATAAAATTTCATGTGTCGGTATGTCAGAACATGTTGGGAAAGCCAATATGAGTCATTTTTTTAAGATTGTTTATAAAAGCCTTAAAAAAGGCGGGCTCTTTATGCTGCACACCATAACGACCAACACCCATAGAAAAAAAGGATACGAAAATTCATTTTTGGATAAATTCATGTTTCCGGGAGGTGAACTCATGTTTGAGCATGATCTTATAGACCTTGCCTCTTCCACCGGTTTTGAGCTGCTCAATGCTGAAAATTTCCGGACTCATTATGTAAAGACTTTAAATGACTGGATCATGGGAATGGAAAAACAAAAAGACAAATTGTTGAAAGTTGTTTCTGATAATGTCTTTCGGATTTATCATATCTTTTTTATCGGGTCATTGATTTCATTTAAAACAAAAGAAATTTCCATATTTCAAAATCTTTTTTATAAAACAGATAGTGATAATTTTGATACTAAAGCGTTTTTAAGCGCATATTCCAAAAATGAAACACGAATTGCCTGATATAGATAAGTTTGAACGAATTGTTTTTAAGAAAAAAAATACTTTAGAACGTCTGTTGAGTTTTTCGTTAAGACTAATGCAGGCCAGACAAGTCGGCCTGGTTCTGGGAACCAATAAAACCTATTTTAAATTTTTACCTCCGGATAATTGGGACCGGGGTGTGATGCATAAATTTAATGGAAAAGGGTTTAATGGCTTTATTTTGAAATATTTTGGAGGATCCATTGTAAAATCCAAAGGGCTATCACCTGTCAGAATGTATAAAGATACTCAATACGGTGAGAAGAAAGAAAGCGACGGCATCATCTCTTTTGTCTTAAGAAAACATAAAGATTTTTATGCTAAAGGTATTAAAATATTGGTGATAAACAACCTTCAGGATGTTTTAAATGCAGACCATAACACCCATTCAAATGTATCAATCCTTTCCTATAACGGGGATAGTTTTAAATCCTTACCGGATTTGAAAATTAATAATGCCATAGTAAAACAATTTAAGGCAAAAAATTTTGTTTCAGCATATGTCCCTGATTATGGGGCCATTGTTTTTAATACAATCAATGAAAGAATTTTGGAAAAAACTGGAGACCGATTCTCCTATGAAACTGAACTTAAAAAAAGACTGAATATCTTAATCGCAGCCATTGAGATGGCCTCCCTGGCACATATAGGGCTTGCCAGAGGACGACAGGCCGCACATATCATTTGGAGGAAAGAGAAAAGCCTTAGAAAAACGGCGCAGCAATTAAAACGTAAAGAAATTCAATTGAATGCCCAGAAACAATATTTAAAAGCAGTCGGTGCTGTAACCGAAAACCAGTTGAATATGGAGCCTGTAAATATTGTCGACGGTGTATATGCGTTTATTGACATGGTCGGTTCCGCTATAATACGAAAGAAATTAAATCCAAGAAATTATTTTTATATTCTGAATCTGTGCCATCAGATTACGGCCAATTATGCCAATCTATATTCATGTCGGGTCGACAATTTTATGGGAGACAGCGTTTTTCTGGTGAATGCCTCACCATTTGATGATAACAAAACCAGATCTTCCATGGGAATGCACGAACGGATCATGCTCATGATCTTCACCTTGACCTCTATTTTTAAAGATATACATTTGTTGAAAACCGGGTACCATGACATGGATAAAAAAAAGAGAGTGAAAGAATTGATTGATAAAACAAAAATAGATATCAGTTTCAGGTCGGGAATGGAAATGGGAACCGCTTTGATAGGACCATTGGGAAGCCGGAAAAGAAAAATCGTCACAGCTATCGGTAAGGCGGTCAATACGGCCTCCAGGCTTGAAAGTAGTGGTTTAAAACAAGGAATCCATATCAGCGGGACAATTATGGAAATACTAAATGATGCATTGATAACAAGAGATACCCGGACTATCTGGCAAGCCATTCATAGGACAAATAATGAGAATGAACCTTTGAAAAAAAATAATCTTAGTTTTTTTGATTGCTATAAAAAAATATTTGATCTTGAAAAAGATATGATTACACAAAGGAAAAATATTTCTTATAAAGAGTTTTCAAAAAATATTACCTTTTGGATTAATTGTATCCCTGATTCAATTAATTAAAATTATTTCTCAACCCAATAATCATGATTATTACCTGTTTTTGAAAAATAGATTGTGAAGACATTTTTTCACAATAAGTATCAAAGGGTGTATGTAGAATGAAAATATATGATGGAATAAAATATAATATAAAAGGGGTATTGATGGCTTTAAAAACCCCAAAATTGCTGGTACTCGGAATCTTAAGGTTTTTCGTTGTTTTGGTTTTTAGTCTAATTTTGTCTGGTCTTGTTTTATACTGGCATGAGCAAATCTTGTTTTTGATGTGGAAAATGCCTGAATCGGGATGGTTGATTTATGTATGGAAAGCAGTTTCGTGGGTTTTATCCATCTTTCTTGCCGCTATTGCCATGGTTCTCTCTTATTTGATCGCCCAGTTATTTTTTTGTGTTTTCATTATGGATTATATGTCAAGAATCACTGAAAGAATTATATTGGGAAAAGAAACCGCCATAGAGCAAAGTTCATGGATTTTGTTTTTCATGTATCTTGTTAAGCAGGAAATCCCCAGAGCTATAATCCCGGTGTTAATTTCTCTGACAATTATGGTATTGGGATTGCTGACACCCATAGGTCCCATAATTATTATCCTCTCCTCCATTGCTGCAGCAGTGTTCCTGGCCTGGGACAATACAGACCTGGTCCCGGCAAGACGGATGGAGCCGTTTAGAAATCGTCTCTTTTTTTTAAAACAGCATTTGATGTTTCATATCGGTTTTGGACTGCTTTTTCTGATACCTGGATTCAATATTGTTTTTTTATCTTTTGCACCAGTGGGAGCGACCCTTTATTACTTGGAAAAAGGGCAATAAATATTTATAAGGGTTTTAATGAAACTTGTTTGTAAACAATTGGTTGATCCAGCGACGGAGAAGAAAACGCAATCCCTTTCCAAAGAGGATGAAGTTATAACCTGTGGCTTTTGTAATAATCATATCACTGATTTGTCAAAACAGATCATTGTAAATAACTCTTTTGACCACACTTTTGCAAACCCCTATGGTCAGGTTTTTGAAATAGGGTGCTTTAGCCGGGCAAAAGGATGTATATCCAGTTCGATGGGTTCAAATGAGTTTTCATGGTTTTTGGGGTTTTCATGGCAGATCGGTATATGTAGACAATGTTCGATCCATTTGGGTTGGATCTTTTCATCCAAGTCTGATCAGTTTTACGGGCTTATTCTGGAAAAATTAAAGTTTCCTTAATCTGAAGATCGCCGGTAAAAACTATTTGACAATTATCTATATTATTCTATAATTGTTTCTATCTGACTATTCTTTTCGAACCTGTGCGAATAATTTGATTTCCCATCTGTCTCTATCTCTATTTCAATTATAACCTTATTACAGGAGGTAAGCCATGAGTGAGAGTGTATACAAAATTATTGACCTTGTAGGAAGCAGTTCAACATCCTGGGAAGATGCCGCCACCAGTGCCATTAATCGCGCATCACAATCATTAAGAGATTTAAGAATAGCAGAAGTAATGAAACTTGATATTAAAATTGAGGATGGAAAGCCCGCTCAGTTCAGAACAAATTTAAGGGTTTCTTTTAAATATCAAGAATAAAGACTCAACGCCGGGAAAATTGTAAAGTTATACGTTTTTATTTTAATAAGTACAATTTATATAATACAAATAAAAACTTTTGCTTTATAATTTTCCTGTCAGCAATTTAAAGAAAAATGTCGGAGGGCAAAATGCCGCAAGCAAAAAGTGTTTTTAAAAAGAGATCTCCTGTAGACCGCAGGTCTCCTGTGGACAGGCGTATCATTGATATGGGCCCAGGATACCCAGGAAGTGATGCCAGGCAAAATTTTAAGATTAAAGATAGAAGAAGGGGATGGGAAGACCGATATAGCTGGGAGAGAATCAGCAAATGGAGTAGTTCACCGATTTATTCCGATTTACCATAAGCATCATCCGCAACTCTGATTACCAATTTTTGCACCTGACTTTCTGAATTATAAATTATTGTCACAGTTTATATAAATTATCTTACGATAACCATCGTAAGCTTTCAGGAATTTTCACGTTCTCATGATTTTGATTGTTTTGGCCCATATTTCATGCTAAACAATTCACAAAATTATGCACTAGTACTAAGTGAGGCATAAAGGATTTGAAAAATCGCCAAAAGCGGCAATCTATATTCAGGCCGCAGGATAAGAATAAGGGAGTATTATGAAAATTCTAGTTACCGGAGCTGCAGGATTTATTGGATTTTGTCTGTCATCCCGACTGCTAAAGGATGGTCATAAGGTTTATGGAATTGATAATTTAAATGATTACTATGATGTAACCCTTAAAAAGAGCCGGTTATCTATTATAGAAAAACATGCCGGGTTTACATTTATTTTAGGTGATCTTGCTGATCGAGAAAAAATGGAAAATCTGTTTTCAGCAAATTCATTTGACTATGTAATTAATCTAGCTGCCCAGGCAGGGGTTCGTTACAGCATTGAGAACCCGGCTTCATATATAGACAGCAACCTGGTTGGATTTGGCAATATTCTTGAAGGCTGCCGTCATTCAGGGGTTAAGCATCTTGTATATGCTTCCAGCAGTTCGGTCTATGGACTGAATACCCTTATGCCGTTTTCTGTTCAGCACAATGTGGATCATCCCATCAGTCTTTATGCTGCATCTAAAAAAGCCAATGAGTTAATGGCTCATACCTATAGCTACTTATATAAACTTCCCACGACCGGGCTGAGATTTTTTACGGTCTATGGCCCCTGGGGAAGGCCGGATATGGCACTTTTCCTTTTCACAAAAGCTATTTTTAACAATAAGCCAATAAAAGTGTTTAATCAGGGAGAAATGCAAAGGGATTTTACCTATATTGATGATATTGTAGAAGGCGTTGTCAGGATAATGGACACAATTCCATCTCCCGACCCGGACTGGACTTCTGACAAGCCCAACCCATCAACAAGTTGTGCCCCTTATAAGCTATACAATATCGGAAATAACCAGCCGGTTAAATTGATGACATTCATAAATGCCATTGAAGATGCAGTTGGTAAAAAGGCTGTCAAGGAATATTTGCCATTACAGCCGGGAGATGTCCCGGCAACATATGCAGATGTAAACGATCTGATAAGAGATACCGGTTTTAAACCTTCTACTCCCATTGTAGATGGAATAAACAGCTTTATTAAGTGGTATAAAGAATATTATAAATAGGTCAGAAAGGTCAATATGGATAGAGATACAAAAATTGCTATTATCGGTTTAGGTTATGTTGGTTTACCCTTGGCGGTTCATTTCGGCGTAAAATTTCACACAACCGGTTTTGACTTAAAAGAAAATATAATCGAGAATTGTAAAAAATTTGAAGATCCCACAGGAGAAGTTTCAAAAGAAGGGTTTGATAAGGCAAAAAATTTTTTTCCAACTTCTGATCCTTCTGAAATTAAAGATGCGGATTTTATCATTGTAGCTGTACCCACTCCCATTGACAAGGCAAGACGTCCTGATTTGAAATATATAGAAAGTTCTTCTACCATGGTTGGTAAATACATGAAAAAAGGGACGATTGTTATTTTTGAGTCAACCGTCTATCCAGGCGTAACTGAGGATGTCTGTGTTCCCATTTTAGAACAGATATCAGGATATGAATGGAAAAAAGATTTCCATGTGGGATACTCACCTGAACGGATCAATCCCGGAGATAAGGAACATACGCTGTCAAAGATTGTGAAAGTGGTTTCAGGAGATGATGAAGAAACCTGTGATAAGGTGGCAAAGCTTTATGAAACCATCATAGAGGCTGGGGTGCACAAAACCCTGACTATAAAAGAGGCTGAAGCGGCCAAAGTAATTGAAAATACCCAAAGAGATTTGAATATTGCTTTAATGAATGAACTGGCGCTTATTTTTGATAAATTTGGTATTGATACAAAAAACGTGCTGGAGGCTGCCGGATCCAAATGGAATTTCCTTCCTTTTAAACCAGGTCTTGTGGGGGGGCACTGTATTGGCGTTGATCCCTATTATTTAACCTTTAAGGCGGAATCTGAAGGATATCATCCCCAGATCATTTTGTCCGGCCGGAGAATCAATGATAATATGGGACGGTTTGTGGTTGAAAAGACCATTAAAATGATGATTAACCAAGGCTTTAATATTAAGGATTCAAAAGTCGGGGTTATGGGCCTGACCTTTAAAGAAGACTGTCCGGATTTAAGAAATACCAGAGTGGTAGATATAATTGAAGAGCTTCATTCCTATGGAACAAATGTTTTGGTTCATGATGCGATCTCTGATCCCAAGGAGGCCTTGTTATATTATAATATAAATCTATGCCAATGGGAGGACCTCAAAGATCTATCAGCCTTGATCATTGCAGTACCACATAAAGTGTATCTGGGAAAAAAGCTTTCAGAATTTCAAGAAATGCTTGTTTCAGGGGGCTGTTTGATAGACGTAAAATCTGTTTTTGATCCGATACAGGCCAAAGAGGCAGGGATTAATTTCTGGCGGTTGTAAAGAAGCTTAGGTATAAAATTATAAATTATTTTAAATCGATGGAAAGGTAATACTTAATGAAACTTACGATTATTGGAACCGGTTATGTCGGGCTCGTCACAGGAGCTTGTTTTGCAGAAATGGGAAGTATTGTGACCTGCGTTGATATTGATAAAACTAAAATTGAAAATCTAAAAAACGGCATACTTCCCATTTATGAACCCGGACTTGAAAATCTTGTTATACAGAATTATAAAGAGGGAACCTTAAAATTTTCCACAAGTCTTGAAAAGACGTCTAGGGAATCCAATATTTTTTTTATTGCAGTGGGTACTCCACCTGGCGAAGATGGTTCTGCAGACCTGCAATACGTATTACAGGTGGCTAAACAAATTGGTCAGAACATCGACGGTTATTCCGTAATTATAGACAAATCAACTGTACCTGTTGGGACTGCTGATAAAGTGAAAACCACCATCCAGAATGAACTTATAAAAAGGGGCGTCAATATAGACTTTGATGTGGTCAGCAATCCCGAGTTTTTAAAAGAAGGTGCTGCAGTGAATGATTTTCTTAAACCTGATCGAATCGTTGTAGGGGTTGACTCCAACCGGGCTGCAGAGCAAATGAAACGGCTTTACGCACCTTTTTCCCGGAACAGGGAAAAACTGATTACCATGAATGTCCGTGATGCGGAAATGACCAAGTATGCTGCAAATTCAATGCTGGCAACTAAAATATCCTTTATGAATGAGATATCCAATATCTGTGAAAGGCTTGGCGTAGATGTTGAAAATGTCAGAAAAGGAATCGGGTCTGATACAAGAATCGGCTACTCTTTTATTTATCCGGGATGTGGTTATGGCGGATCCTGTTTTCCCAAAGATGTTAAAGCGTTGATTAAAACAAGTAATAACAATGGGTTTGAACCCATATTGCTCAATGCAGTGGAAAAGAGGAATAATGCCCAAAAACGGGTATTGTCAGATAAAATTTTAAAAAAATTTGGAAAGGATCTTTCTGATAAAACCTTTTGCATATGGGGCCTGTCTTTTAAACCCGGTACAGATGATATGAGAGAATCATCATCAAGGGTAATCCTTGAAGAGTTAATGGAATCAGGGGCCATGGTTAAGGCCTTTGATCCCATCGCCATGGATCAGGCCACCAAAGAGTTTCCGGAAAAATGGTTTACCGACGGACAACTGAAATTAGAAGACAGTCAGTACAAGGCCATAGAAAATACAGATGGGTTAATCCTGGTCACCGAATGGAAGACTTTTCGCCAGCCTGATTTTAAACTCATGGCAGAGGTCATGAAGCAAAAAATTATTTTTGACGGCAGAAACCAATATGACCCGGATGAAGTAAAAGAAGCAGGATTCGAATACCACGGTATTGGTAGAGAAAATATGTAATGAGTTAAAAAGAGGTTAATGTTACTCAAGGGTTTTTGAAACGATTTCATAAACATTTTTGGAAAGAGTTTGGATGGATAAAATCCGTTCAAGCTCTTTTTTCATTAATGCCTTTTTGGGCTCTTCATATCTTTTCCAAAGATTAAAGCAGGAAGACAGCCTGGCAGCCACCTGATTGTTAATTTTATCCAATAAAATAATCTGGTCAGCAATAAATCGGTACCCATCACCATTTTTCTGATGAAAATTCACTGGATTTTGCAGGGCAAACATGTAAATCAGGGCTCGGACTTTATTGGGATTTTTAAAGGAAAAATCCCTATGACGCGTTAAAGATTTTACATTTTTTAAAGTATCAGGAAGATTGGAGCCTGCCTGAACCGCAAACCATTTGTCTAAAACAAGCCTGTCGTGCTGCCATTTTGAATAAAATGTTTCAACAGCCTGTTGTTTCATATCTGGATCAATCCCCGCAAGGATATTAAAGCCTGCCAACTCATCTGTCATATTTTCAGCTGAGACATAATGATTCCAAATAATCTTATTTGTGTCTGCTTCCTTTAAACAACCTATAAATGATAAACATAAATTTTTCAGGCTCCTGTCTGCCATTATCTTATGTGATACCATGGTGCCATGAACTTGATTCAGCGAGCTTGCCTGAGAGCAAAGATCAATAATATCCATAAACTGGTTTTTGAGTTGTGAGGCAATATAACTTTTTAAGAACTGTCTTGCCCTGTGGATAGCATGCACATCAATACAGTCAAAATAATTTTTAATTTCCGTTTCCAAAGGCAAAGACAGCGCCTTTGCTAAAAATGCATGATCCAGTGACCGGTCACCCAATGCCATTTTAAACGCATGAATAAAACCTGTGGAGACTGATAACTTTTTATCGGTCTGAATGGCGTGGACAATTTGTTTGATCTTTTTAATAAACAAGGTCTGTGCTGCATCCCACCGGCTGAATTCATCGGTATCATTAGCCATGAGAAAATAAAGATCTTCATCGGTAAAATCAGTTTGAATGTTTACTGGTGCGGAAAATTGTCTGAATATTGAAGGAAGACTTTTTTCAGGGATGTTTTTAAAAATGAATGTTTCATTCTCTTTTCGAATCTCAAGCAATCTTTTTTCACGAGGGGTTATATCTTTTCCGGCCGCATCAAGTATCCCAAAATTAATGGGGATATGAAGTGGTTTTTTGACCTTCTGATTTTTATCCGGCATCGTTTTTTGCGTAAAGGTGATTTCAAGCTGCTCAAGCTCAGGCAGGTAGGACCGTGTCATGGTTATCGTTGGTGTCCCTGACTGAAAATACCATAGTTTGAATTGCTCAAGATTCTTGCCTGAAGCTTTTTCCATGACGGCTATAAAATCATCTATGGTGACTGCCATACCGTCATATTTTTCAAAATAGAGTACAATGCCTTTTTGAAAATGCGCCTCTCCTATCAGTTGATGGATCATTCTGACAAGTTCGGAACCTTTTTCATAAACAGTCATGGTATAAAAATTATCCATTTTGATATAGGAAGCCGGTATAACCGGATGGGCCATGGGACCTTGATCTTCAGGAAATTGATGCCCTCTCAAATTTTTAACACATGAAATTCGTTTAACACTTCTTGAATTCAAATCCGAAGAAAATTCCTGGTCCCTGAACACGGTTAAGCCCTCTTTCAAGCTTAAGTGGAACCAGCTTTTCAAAGTTACTCTGTTCCCGGTCCAATTGTGAAAATATTCATGACCTATAACACCTTGAATATTCATGAAATCTTCATCTGTTGCTGTTTTTAGATCGGCAAGGACATATTTTGAGTTAAAAATATTTAATCCCTTGTTTTCCATGGCTCCGGCATTAAAGTCATTGATGGCCACGATCTGATAAAGATCCAGGTCATATTCAAGGCCAAACCTTTTCTCATCCCATGCCATAGCCTGTTTTAAAGATGCCATGGCATGATCGCATTTATCAATATTTTCTTTTTCAGAATATATTTTTAAATCCACCTTCCTGCCCGAACTCGTGACATATTGATCCTCAATATTGCTTATATCTCCGGCCACAAGTGCAAACAGATAACTTGGCTTCTTAAACGGGTCTTCCCATCTGACATAGTGCCTGTTATTGTCGAGATCACCTGATTTAACCGGATTTCCATTGGACAGTAAAACCGGATAAAGGGTCTTATCGGCGATAATGGTGCAGGAATATTGAGACATAACATCCGGCCGGTCAGGAAAAGGCGTTATTTTGCGAAAACCCTGGGGTTCGCATTGGGTGCACAATATATCTCCTGACAAATATAATCCTTCAAGGCTGGTATTTTTATGGGGGCTTAAACGGTTGGTAATTTCAAGTTCAAAGATATCAGGCGTTTTTGTTAATTTAAAAAATTCGTCATCAGATTCATATTCAACAGGAAGCAAAACCATTCCGTCTGCAATGACTGAAACAATATCATAGGTTCCCTTATCAAAAACAAGGGGAGTTGTTTTATCGGCAACCGTCTTGTTTTTTCTCATTTTCAGCTTGGAGGTTACCTGAGTATGATTTTCTTTAATTTCAAAAGTCAGATCTGTTTGATCGACAAAAAAGGCCGGAGGCGTATGATCTTTAAGGTATATTTTTTTTGGAGTATCCATGAACTGAAAAATAAACCTGAAATATCAAAAAGTCAATTAAGGAAGTTGAACAATTAAATCGGATTATCTCTTTGTACAGAGGATGTCCCTGGTTTTTTGAATGAACAATGGTGGATAAAAGAATAAAAATCAGGGAGTAAAATAAAAGCAGGGCTTCGTATGAAACCCTGCTTTTAAGGCTAAATATATGAAACTGAATCTATTTGTTTGTTTTCTTTCTTCCTATTCCTGCGATTCCAAGCAGCCCTATCCCAAAAAGAATCATTGTAGCAGGTTCTGGAACAGGGTTGTAAACCCCGACAAGCTGACTTTGTTTGTCCTGACCATTCAAGACAATGTTAACCGCTTGTATATCCCAGCCTGTTGTGTCATATCCGCCAGAACCCCAGTTATTGTTAAAATAATTCCAATAACCTGAATAATTTGATGCCTCTCCTTCAAGATACCATATGGCATTTTGAATATATTCCGCTTTCCAACTAGTGTGCCCGCCAAACACGCCATCAAAATATGAAGCATATAACCATTTAGTTTGATCCGAAAGATAATCTTTCCCGCCAACGGCCCCACCGCCGCCACCGGTGGCATAATCTGCCACAGACTCAACAGTGTATGTGGTGTAATTATTGAAAGTCGCATACCTTTCAAGGCAGAATGTATAATATGATGTCCAATCGTCAGGAGATGTTTGATTTGTAATGGTAAATTTAGCAGGACCACCAACGCTCATTTTTATTTTATCGCCCGCATCAATTGGAAGTGCCCAGGCACTTGGGGCCAAAAGAAATATCAATCCGAGTAAAAGTCCTGTTTTGATCAATCTTTTCATGGTTTTCTCCTTATATTTAGCTTTTAATGATTAAATAATTTTTCATTTTGTTTTAAGTAAAGCAACATGTGTGCCAGTTCTCAAAAGGCTATGATATAAAGGATTTTATTTGGGAAGAATATTAAATTATGGAATAAAACACATAATTTTAGGAAAAAAATTACATAATTTTGTCCGATAATAGTAATTAAACCAAAAAAAGTGTTATTTTACAAGTTAATCGTACATTTATTGAGATCAAGACTGCTGCGATTGAATAAAAAAGGTTATATTTACTGTTTTTTTAAGGTTTGCCCCCCCTCTTAAATTTAAATTATAAGATTAAAATAACAATTTTTGTTAAATTTTTACCAATAATTGAACAAATTTGGATGGTTCATGAATTTCCTGAATGTGCACAGTAAATATCGCTGGCATACAAATTGCCTAATTCCCTATTAATTATCCATAAAATTCCTTCATAATTTCAGAATTATTAAAGGAAATATTTTATTTTATTTGTAATGCTAATTTTTGTGGATCAATTTTAATTTATGATTTAAGAGGTTTTTTGTGGTAGGTATGGGTTGAATTCCATTGACAAGAAAGCCGTTTTAAGAAATGATGTGGAAACTTTTTTACACTTGGATTTTAAAAATAAAGAGTTGGAAATTATAGAATAATGGACTCTCAACATCAGGCTTCAACATTAAAACCCGAACAGATATTTGAAATCATCATAAGACGACGATGGTTTATTCTTATCCCGGTTTGTCTTGCTCTAACTGCTGGATTTTTTTATACTCTCAAAGCACCTAAAACCTATAAGGCCTCAACGACTATTCTCATCCAGCCTCAAAAAGTACCGACCGATTATGTTCAATCTATAGTAAGTGCAGACACACAACAGAGAATCAACACGATTTCCCAGCAGATATTAAGCCGGACAAATCTAGAAAATATCATCAAACAGTTCGGGCTTTTTAAAGATGCAAAAGATATGTATCCCGAGGATAAGATAAACAGCATGAGAGAAAGGGTTGTGGTGACTCAAAAAAGCAGTCGGTATCAAAGCACCGAGGCTTTTGCCATATCCTTTACTGGCAGTAACCCTGAAATCGTTAAGAAGGTCGCCAATAAACTGGCCAGTTTTTTCATGGATGAGAATTTAAAAGCAAGAGAAATTCAAGCCATTGGGACCAGCAATTTCCTTGAATCAGAGCTTGAAAAAATAAAAATAAAGCTTGAGGATCGAGAAAAAGCGATTGCTGATTACAGAGCAACCCATGTGGGAGGACTGCCGAGTGAACTGGAAACAAATTTAAGGACACTGGACAGGCTTCAACTTCAATATTCTAATGATCTGAAATCACTCAGGGATATGCGAAATGATGTCGCTCTTTTGAAAAATCAGAATTCAAAACTAAAAGAAATGGAGAAAAGCGGCAGGACAACTTTGAATCCGGATGGTACGATTGCAGCAATCACTTCATTGTCACCTTTGGAGCAGAAATATGAATCCGATAAAAGACAATTAAACGAGTTTCTTGTAAAATATACAGACCAGCATCCTGAAGTTATTAAATTAACAAAAAGCGTTGCAGACCTTAAGAAAAAAGTAGAAAAGGAAAAAAAAGAAAGGGCTGGAGAAAGTCTGGGTAATAATACCAATTCATTAACTTCAAGTAGTTCGGCTTTATTCCAGCACGAATTTACACTCCGGCGAATGGAAAATGAAATAAGTAATCTAAAAGCAAATATCAAACAGATTAAAGAAACCATGCAGGTGTATCAGAAAAGAGTTGAGGATACTCCCAAAAGGGAGCAGGAGTTGCAATCCATTCAAAGGGATTATAATAATATAAAGGCCAGTTATAATTCTCTTTTGGCCAGACGTCTTGAAGCAGAATTAGCAGTGAATATGGAAAAAAAACAAAAAGGAGAGCAATTTCGTATTCTTGACTATGCAAGGCTTCCAAAAAAACCAATTAAGCCAGATGTCAGAATGCTTCTTATGTTATCCCTTGTAGCAGGATTTGGTTTTGGTGGCGGATTGATTTTTATACTTGAGTTTTTAAATCCAACCCTGAGAAGAGAGGAACAAATTGAAGAGGAAATCGGACTGCCCATCCTCGCATCAATACCTCCTCTGGAAAAGCCAGGAGCTGGAAAAAAAAGATGGCTTGAAATAATGGCTTTTACTATTGTTTTTATATATGCACTCATCATATTAATTCCTTTTGTCTTTTTTTATTTAAAAGGTATTAATAAAACCCTTAATTTCATTCAGATATTTATACCTATTTAGAAATGGAGTGATCTATTGGGAAAATTGCAACAAGGTAAAAAAAGTGGACAGGACATCCCCGATGAATCTATTGATGAGCCTATTAATGAGATTATATCAGATGATGAGGATATAGAAACCTATTATATTGATCCTGTACTTGTAACCGGCCTTGAACCGCAATCAGTTGAAGCGGAACAATTTCGTCTATTAAAAAATAAGATTCTTTTCCCTGAAAAGGGAAATCCCCCTAAAAGTATCATGATTACAAGCTTTTCACCCAGCGAAGGCAAATCTTTTGTGGCAGCAAATCTTGCCATTAGCATTGCACAAAATATTGATGAGTACGTACTTTTAATGGATTGTGATTTGAGATCACCATCTGTTCAACCCATGTTTGGGCTGGATGATAACCCGGGGTTGAGCGAATATCTTTCCCACGGGAAACCATTATCTTCGCTTCTTGTTAAAACTTTTTTGGACAAGTTAACCATACTTCCGGCCGGTAAAATTCCCACCAACCCCTCAGAACTATTATCATCAGAACGTATGAGAAGGCTTATTCAAGAAATAAAATTGAGATATAAGGATCGATATATCATTTTTGATACACCGCCACCCCATTTGACCTCGGAAACAAATGCCATATCAAGACAGGTGGACGGCATTGTGATTGTTATCCAGCAGGGGAGAACCCGAAAAAAAGAAGTCCTGGATCTTATAAATATTTATGGGAGAGAAAAAATTCTTGGGGTTGTTTATAATTTTGCCAGGAAGAGAGCCGGCTATGGTTACGGCTATGGCGAATACGGCTATGGAAGTAAATAAAGGCTTGGTATGTTACAGCTGCTGAAACAATATTTCCCTATTCGAAACATTATTTTTTACATCCTTGAAGGGCTTGTTATTTTTGGGTCATTCCTTCTTGCAACCCTAATCCTCACGGAGTTTGATTCTTTTGTATTTGATTGGTTTTTATGTCTTAGAATTTTTCTGGTGGTATGTATTTGTCAGATTTGTCTTTATTACAATGATTTATACGACTTTAAAGTGGCCTCTACAATTACCGAGGTCAGTATTAGGCTTCTCCAGTCTTTAGGTATTACCTCAATTGTTTTGGCGATTATTTACTGAGCATTTCCAGTGGTGATCATAAACCAGTTGATTTTCATGCTAAGTATTGGGTTTCTTTTAATATTCATTATCGGTTGGAGACTTCTTTATATTTTTATTGTCAAAAAGGGTATTTTTGATCGACAAATCATTCTTTTAGGATCCAGCACCCTTGCATTTGATATTCTCAATGAAATTGCAATGGAACCCGATTGCGGTTATTCTGTTTCTGTGATCATTCCTGATTCTGAAGACGAGATTCTGGATATAGATATTTTAGAAAAAGTTAGTATAAGAAAAGAAAAAAAAGATCTTTGTTCTGTTGCAAAGGAAACCGGGATTAATAAAGTTGTTGTCGCATTAAAAGAACAAAGGGGCAGATTCCCAACTGATGAACTCATCCGCTGCAGGACTGCCGGAATAGAAGTTTTGGAAGGCAGTTCTTTTTATGAGATGCTGACTGGAAAGGTTCTTGTGACCCAGATAAAGCCATCATGGCTCATTTATTCAGAAGGAT
>CAYVZG010000053.1:0-29966 GCA_964455805.1 uncultured Desulfobacula sp. | reverse complement strand
TCCCTGTAACTCTTATCATTAAATCTTTAGGATATTAAGAAAAACTGAAGACGCGGCACATTGCTTCTGGTATTGAACGCTCGTTATAGATAAATCATGGCTATAGATTATACCATCGTTCAGTTGGTTATGGTAAAAATTACATTAAGTTTTTATCGATATCCATTTTTCCATGCAAAATACCTATGATATCAATGTGGATACCTGATTTTAGATAGAAGATGATGTGTTTCTGTGCAGGAAAGGAATAATATCCAGGCAAAATTTCAGGGCGTTGTCTTCCAAGTTCCGGATTATCCGCAAGTTGATTAAGTTTGCCTTCAATATCCTGAAGATATTTTTCAGCTTGTTTCTCACCCCAGGTCTCAACAGTATAATCCCAGATTTCAATTAAATCTGATTTTGCTGAAGGCGTGAGACGATATTTAGGCATTCCTGGCCTCAGAGATAATTTCGCTCACGGATTGCTCAACAAACTCCCCTTTTTTAGCTTGACCAGCACCAATCGATAGGCGTTCTCTTAACATTTCAAGTTTCATGTGCTGCACCAGTTCATCGTTTTTTTCCCAGAACCGTAACGCATCCCGAATCACTTCACTGGCATTGTTATAAAAACCTGATGCTACTTTTTGCTTAACTTTGGTTTCAAGCTCAGGTGTTAGTGAGATATGCATGCTGCCCTCCTTAATCTATATAAAAACTACATATCATAATAGCAAAACTACAAACATTGTCAATCTTTGTAATCATTATTTATTGTGTACAAAATGTCTATTATATTGATGAATCTTAGTGTAAAAAATTGCATTGGATTCTTTTTGCTGTAAATCAATTTATGAACAATAGGCGAGGACTACTATTTTTTTGAGCTCGATATTTTGGTTGAAATTATCCCCAGACTATCCTGTAACTCCGTATCATCAAATCTTTAGTATGAGAATAAAATGAAACCTCACATTACTTCTGTTATTGATTGTTGTTTTCAAGGATACAAAAGCGACAGATGATACCATCTTTATGGAGTAGGGAAATTTGATAATTTCCCTCTACTCGAGCAACATTCAAATTGACGTCACATACAGCAACCAATCGAAAAATTTTAAGATATACAGAACTACACAATAACTTGTTCTTTGCGACCCTAAAATTGCACCTCAAAGCACAAACCGTCCGGGCTGTTTTTGACCCGAATAGATCCTTTGCACTGTTTAACCTGTTTTTTGACGATAGTCAGGCCCAGACCAGATCCGGTTCCGGCACTTTTCTTTAACCTGAAAAACGGATCGAATATGTGTTCCAGCTCGGTTTCATCAAGCCTGCGGCAGGGATTGGTGATGCTGAAACAGATTCGGCCTGTGTCTAATTGTGTCGCATAAATGTGGATCTGTCCCTTTTCCGGAGTATACTTGACCGCATTGTCTATCAGGTTGGAAAGAATCGATACCACCATAGTCCTGTCCGACTCGAATTTAAGATTGTCCCGGACTTTTACTACCAGGCCTAATGCCTTTTTTTCCAATAGGGGTGTGAATTGTTCTGTCAGGTCCGATAAAATACGGCCCAAGTCCAGGGGTTCTCTGGAGTAGATTGCGTTCTGCAGGTTGATTTTGGACAGCTTGAGGATCGTTCCGATCAGATCGTCGAGCACGTCGATCTCCTGTTCAATGTGAGCCATATACCGGTAAAGATCCGTGTCTTCTGTTTCCTGGATCTTCTCCTGGAGCAGCTCTTTGGAGACCCGCATCCGCGTTAAGGGGCTGCGGAGTTCATGAGAGATGTTGACTGTCAGTTCCTGGTTGTTTCGGATCATTTTTTCCAGCTGGTCTGCCATGAAATTAAAGGATTCTCCCAGCCGTGCGATTTCATCCTTGCCTCTGATATCAGTCCGACAGGACAGATTCCCGTCTGCAAATTCAAGTGCGCTCTGGTTGAGGGTCTTGAGCCGTTTAGTGATGAACCGGCTTAAGGGCACCACCAGGATGGCGATGACCAGCCCAATCAACAGCAGTCCAAAAAGAAAAAAGGCTTCAGGCTTTTTGGCATGCCTTTTTTCCAGCAGAATATGCAGAGTAAATATCTTCTGGTGTTGATTTACCGAAATCTGGGAATAAAAGCTTAAATGCCTTCTGGAAAGGTGGTACAGCTTAATTCCGTCGTTGAGAAAATCCGGATGCATTGAATGTCTTTTTATAATAACAGCAGGAGGGGGAGAGGTTTGAAACACGACCCGCCCACCCGTGTCGCTCAACCAGATTTTAACATCGAACAGATCTGAAAATGTGTGCAGCATTTCTGTGATTTCATTGTTTTCGTTTAATGCAGTGCCCGGCGCCTGGTCCGCCTTCTCCTGGATAATGGTTTTTAAAGTTGACAGCTTAGCGACAGCCTGCTGGTTCAGTTGATACTTGAACGTTTTTCCTGCCGTGACAATAAACAGGGTGAGGATTAGTATCCCTGCAATAAACAGAACCCCTAAAAAAGATAAAAGAATTTTTACATACAGGCTTTTAAGATTCATATCGATCCTGTCAACATGTATCCGGTTCCCCAGATGGTCTTGATCCGTTTTGGTGAGGAATGATCTGTTTCAATTTTAGATCTCAGCTTACTGATATGGATATCCACACTCCTGTCAAAGGCCATAAAATCTTTTCCCCGGGCCATATTCATTATTTGATCCCGGCTGAGTACCCGGTTCGGATTTTTCATCAGCACATTTAAAATTTTGAACTCCGTAGTGGACAAGGCCACATCTCTGCCTTTCACCGTAACGGTCTGGGTCGTTTTATTCAAAATTAGGTCGTCCACTTCTACAATCAGGTCACTGTTTTCAGACTTTGCCATCCTGCCCCTGGACTGCCGCCGCAGGATGGCCTTGATCCGGGCCAGCAGTTCTCTTGGATTAAACGGTTTGGGTAGATAATCATCCGCCCCCATTTCAAGTCCTACGATCCGGTCCGTGTCATCCCCCTTGGCAGTTAGCATGATCACGGGAAGATCATAATTCTGCCGGATATCCCGCAACACCTCCAGGCCGTCTTTTCCCGGCATCATGTAGTCTAAAATGATCAGGTCTGGACAACGTGTTTGGATTTCATCCAAAGCATTCTCCCCGTCCAGCAAATGGGAGATGTCAAACTGATTTCCACCCAGATATTCGCTGAGCAATTCAGTCAGTTTGATATCATCATCAATGATAAGTAATCGTTTCATGATTCTCCCTTTTATTCCCGACTATACCATGAAATATTTTAAAATCCTGGCTTTTTACACTTTTTTACATTTTGAACAAACTTGATATACATTTTTTATTTATCCTTGAATCATCCTTAACCGGATATTGTCCATTGTACTTTAAAACAAAGGAGGTTCAAATGACCAGAAAGAAAAAAATCATTATCATCACCTCAGTACTCATTACCATTGCATCCATCTTCAGCTTTGTCATTGTCGCCGGTGCATTCGGCCCTAGGCATTCATTCCATAAAAGAGGCATGCCCCATTTTATGAAAAAAGAGATCAGCGAATTTGTTCTCTGGAAATTGGATAAAAATTCCAAGGAACTGAACCTGACCAACGCCCAACAAAAAAAATACAACGATTTTCGTGCAGCACTTGAACAAACAATCAATACTGGTATGGACACAAAACTTGAGTTCAAAAAACAGACCATGACTGAATTAAACAAAGAGACCCCGGATCTGTCTTCCCTATCCACCGGTCTGCAATCACACATCGAGCAAATGTTATCCCAGTTATCTGAAAATCTGAAACAGTTCAACACCTTTTACAATAGCCTGAATGCTGACCAAAAAAAACAGATAACCGACCACATCAAGGAAAAACATCAGGCATGCAGAAATGCATACCCCGGTCCGCATCAGGGCTGATCAATCCTCTCTTGCCCGGGCTGCCACCGGCCCGGGTTCATGAAAAACCCAATTCTCATGTATATGTACTGGATCTTGAACCCAACGGCGTGTATCTGATGGGACGGTGCTGGTTTAATAACACCACTGACTGGATGACGCGGTGCGACTTACTGGAAAAAACCAAATTCCGTTTTTTGGACGATGGAATACCCAAGACTATCCCTTCCATGTAAAATACCTATGGTATCAATATGCTTGCCAGACAGAAGATAGAAAACAATGTGTTTCGCTATTGGAAATGAATAATATCCGGGTCGGATTTCAGATCTTTGTTGTCCTATCTCCGGGGTCTCAGCAAATTGATTAAGTTTATCCTCTATAGCTTGAAAATATTTTTCCGCCTGTTTTTCTCCCCAGGTGTAGCAATGTTTTATAATGGATTTTTGACCATTCCCGCATCAATGATGTCAATCGTCGCGTTATGGTTTGCTTCCGATAAACAAAGTCACTATTCCAAATGTCATTTGTTTGAATCGTATGTCTTTAAACCCGGCTTCTTTCATTATTTTTGAAAATTCTATGGGAGTGGGAAATTTTAATACAGACTCGGGCAGATACGTGTAAGCCTTGTTGTGCTTTGAAAAAAAAGAACCGATAACAGGAAGAATTTTTTGAAAATATAAAAGATATAATGAACGCAGAAACCCTTTTTGGGGTGTGGTTAGCTCAAGAACGGCGAGTTTGCCTCCATTGTTAAGAACATTGAAAAATTGGGTGACGGCCTTTTGTCGATCCATGATGTTTCTTATACCAAAGGCAATTAATACAGCATCAAAAATATGAGTTTTAAAAGGCAGGTTAAGTGCATCACCATTTAAGAGACTTATATTTATATTTTTTTTTAATTTTTGTTTTCCAAGCGTTAACATACCAAAAGAAAAATCAAGTGCAAAAATCTTTGGATAGCCCTCTATTTGGGAATTTACCTCCAAGGCAACATCGCAGGTCCCGCAGGCCACGTCCAGTGTCCGGCTGTTTTTTTTAAGATCTACAGCCTTGACCATCTGTGTCCTCCAAACAATATCCTGCCGCATACTTAAAAGTCGGTTTAAAAAATCATATTTTGGCGCAATGCGGTCAAACATGTCTTTGACAAAATCAAGCTCTTTATTCATCGTTGACAACCTGGATTTCTGAGTTAGTTTAAGGTATTTGCCAAGGCAGATTGGAAAAGTACCATAATAGAGGGAAGAATACAATAGAATGGTTGGAGCCCAGATGACAGAGAAACGTGATTATTATGAAATACTTGGTGTTGCCAAGGATGTATCAAAATCGGAATTAAAAAAAGCATATCGAAAACTTGCTATTAAATATCATCCTGATAAGAACCCTGATAATAAGGAAGCAGAAGATAGGTTTAAAGAAGCCTCTGAAGCCTATGAAGTAATCAACGATGATAATAAACGACAGATTTATGATCAATTCGGTCATAGAGGGTTGGAAGGTGCCGGTCATTCAGGACCGAGCGGATTCGAAGATATTTTTTCGAGTTTTGGTGATATTTTTGAGGACTTTTTTGGATTTGGTAATGGAGGCGGTCGCGGCCAAAGGGTTAGAAGAGGATCTGATTTAAGGTATAATATGACCATAGATTTTATGGAAGCTGCCTTTGGTTCTGAAAAGACCATTTCCATTCCAAAGATGGATATATGCGAGAGTTGTAAAGGCTCGGGTTGCAAGGGAGGCACACACCCCGAAACCTGTTCACACTGTCATGGGTCAGGGCAGTTTATACAAAGCCAGGGCTTTTTTAAGGTAAAAACAACTTGTCCCTATTGCAAGGGCCAGGGAAAAATTATCCCGAATCCCTGTAGAAAGTGCAGAGGGGCAGGCAGAGTTGAAATAACCAGGAAAGTACAGGTGAAGATTCCTGCCGGCGTTGATGTTGGATCAAAACTTCGGCTGACCGGGGAAGGTGAGGCCGCCCCCACTCCGGATGGTACTTCCGGAGATCTTTATGTGGTAATTAATGTCAAGCCCCACAAATTTTTTCAACGGGATAATATGGATATTATCTGTGCCATTGATATTTCATTTGTTCAAGCGGCACTTGGAGATGAAATTACCATTCCCACTCTGGTGGGTGAAGAAAAATTAAAAATTCCTAAAGGTACACAGTATGGCGACGTTTTCCGTCTGAGAGGAGAGGGAATCGCTTCCCTCAGAACAGGCCGGAGAGGTGATCAGATTATCAAAGTCATCATAAAAACACCCTTAAAATTGAACCATAAGCAGATCAAATTGTTAGAAGAATTTAACAAACTGGATTCAAATAAAATCTCTAACAAACTGAAAAATCTTTTCAAGAATCTTTAAGAGAGTCAGGGAAAAAAATGTTTGAACTTAAGGTAAAAACACGTTTTGCAGGTGCACATCAATTGACCATGGTGGGGCAAAAATGTGAAAATTTGCATGGACACAACTGGTACATAGAGGTTTGTGTTGCCGGAGAAAAACTGAATTCAGCCGGTGTCCTTGCTGATTTTGGTGATATAAAAAAGGCGGTTAGAGAGGTTGTAAAAGGAGAGCTGGACCATAAGTTTTTAAATGATCTCAAAATGTTTGATGGCGAGCAACCCACATCAGAACGTATTGCCGTGTATATCGCCCAAAGAGTACAGGCACTTTTAGAACAGGGTGGAAATGTTGGGGTAACCGTTTCAAAAGTCATGGCTTGGGAATCGGATGATGCCTGCGCCACTTATTTTCCAGAAAGAGTAAAAAAGTAAAGAATGGGAAGATCCATTTTTTAGGTTGTTCTCAATTCATTTATACCTATTTCCTGCCTTTAAATCTGAAAAATTTTTGTGAGCATAAACGGCTTGCCAAAAGATTAAAGGCAGTCTTTATCCCTTTGTTTCAATGATTCGTTTGGCAGGTATGATGCCTGTAGCTGCAGCTGATACAATGTTCCCTGCCACACCGGGGCCATCACCGGCCACATACATCCCTTTGATATTGGTTTCAAGATAGCTGTTTGTTTCCACCTGTGTGGCAAAGAATTTTATTTCCGGTGCATAAAGCAGGGTTTCATCGTTTGATACACCAGGGACAACGTAATTCAAAGCTTCCAGACCCTCTGTCAGGTTGGTCAAAATTCTTTCAGGTAATGCCATGGCAATATCCCCGCAGACAACATTGGTCATGGTGGGTTCAATGTACCCTTTGCTGATCCTGTTCCAGGTAGAGCGTCTTCCCCTCTTTAAATCTCCAAACCGTTGTAAAATTGGCTTGCCACCGCCGATGATAGTAGCCAGTTTTCCAATTGATTCACCATAAGCCTGGTTATCGGTGACAGGCTCTGTTAAAACAACTTTAGACAAAAAGGCAAAGTTTGTGTTTGACGATTTTTTATCTGAATAGGCATGGCCGTTTACACAAACAAAATCCTTGTAGTTCTCAAGAGATATAAATCCGCCTTGGTTGGTGCAAAAGGTCCTGGTTTGGTCATCATAAGTCGTGGTCTGGATAAAGAAAGTAGGATCATAGATAATATTACAAAGGTCATCCATAATATCATTATGGACTTCGACTCTGACCCCGACTTCAATTCCTCTCTGGCTCAAATTGATACCGTGTTTTACAGCCAGTGAGGCCATCCAATTGGCCCCTATTCTACCGGGAGCGAGTATTACATTGGATGTCTCATATTTTCCTTTATTGGTGATGACACCTTTAACAGAACCATTTTTTTCAAGGATGTCAATTACGGTTTCCTTGGTTTTTATATCCAGACCTTTGGACTGGATATCTTTTGCCATCCCTGCAATATAACCCGGAAGATTATCAGAGCCCAGATGTTTTTGTTTGATCAAAAGAAGGTCAATACCAAATCGTTTTGCATCTTTTCGGATTTGTTTTGCAGCTTCCATATTGGTTGGAAAAACAGGCCCATCCATTTTAAATTTTGTAAAAATGTCTTCTGTTTCATCAATTAAGTCCCTTGCTGAACTTAAGGGCAAAAATTGAGTTAAGTCGGTTTTCCCTAACCGGGGGATAAAATTAAGTTTACCATCTGAATAAAGTCCGGCACCGCCTATGCCCGACAAAATGTTGCATGGATCACATTGAATGCATTTTTGAAGATTATGGTTTGGGCATTTCCTTTTAAGGGGGCTTTTACCTTTTTCAATCAACAATACATTCAGCTTGGAATGTTCTTTTAAATAATAGGCTGCAAAAAGTCCTGCCGGACCACCTCCCACAATAATTACATCATACACCATATACCACCTGAAGATAATAAGTTAGTATCTTAGCTTTAATAAACCGGTTTCATATTGATAGCAAGTCTCTTTTTGGGCACAGGGGAATATATGAAAAATTCAAATGCTTGCCAAGGAAGATCGTTGTTGCTATATATTGCGTTTCAAAGATATGGTTAAAACAGGATATTATCGGGAGCAGAAATTTGAATGTAAAAAGCAGGGGCAGATTTATTGTTTTTGAGGGCATTGATGGATCTGGGAAGAGCACACAGATAAAAATGATTTCAAAACGGCTGGAAGTTTTGGGAAAAAATGTTTATTCGACATTTGAACCCACTGATGGCCCCATAGGATCACTCATCCGACAGATGCTTTCAGGAAAAGTTGCCACTGATCAAAGAACAATTGCCTCGCTTTTTGCTGCAGACAGGACAGATCATCTGGTAAACCATGACAATGGGATTGAGCCCAAAGTCAAGCAAGGGAAAATCGTATTGTGTGACAGATATTATTTTTCTTCCTATGCGTATCATTCACAATATATAGATATGAAATGGGTGATCCAGGCAAACTCTCTGAATGCAGATATATTAAAGCCTGACGCAACAATTTTTATTGATGTTGATCCAGATCTTTGCTTTGAGAGAATAAAATCAAGTCGAAGTAATTTTGAGATGTATGAGAAAATAGATGTTATGAAAAAAGTCAGAGCAAATTATTTTAAAGCATTTGATGCATTGAAGCATATTGAAAAAATAATTATCATTGATGGCAACACCACCATGGATAAGGTTGAAGATAAAATTTTTAAACATGTTGAAAAAATTGTTAACCGTTATCCGATAACCTAAAGGTAAACAACGAATATGGGAGAGAAAAGCCAAAAGAAAATTTGTGTCATTGATGGTCAGGGGGGGGGAATAGGGTCTGCAATAATTAAGAAGATTAAGGACCGGTTTGAAGAGAGAATAGAAATCATCGCGCTGGGAACCAATGCCATAGCAACCGCTCAGATGTTAAAGGCAAAAGCAAATAAAGGAGCTTCCGGCAGTAATGCCATTATTCAGACCGTGAAAAAAGCAGATGTTATTATCGGGCCTGTGGGAATCATCATGCCTAATTCAATGATGGGTGAGGTTACTATGCATATGGCCGAAGCCATATGTTCTTCTGAAGCCAAAAAAATTTTGCTGCCCTTGTCCCAAGAAAATTTGGAAATTGTAGGCGTGTGTGGATTGCCCCTGCCTCAACTGGTAGACGAACTTTTAGAAAAGCATTTATTTTTTTTATAATAGATTAAGGAGCGATGGTGAAATGTGTGAGGCAAATGCATATTTACTTGAAAATACCGGCAAGCCTGGCGAGTCTAATGAAACCTTATTAATGGAATCTGTTGATAAAATTAAACCGGATGAAGGCGGTATTCTACTTGTCTCTATTTTCGGGGATCAAAAATTTATAAAAGGACATATCCACTCATTGTCGCTTGTGGATCATAAGGTCTTTATTGAAGAGTTTACACCATCAACTTAAATGCTATTATGGTTTAACCATCATGAAGACCATGATATTTTATCATGGTCTTCATGATAAAATAGTTTACCAGCCAAGCGTTAGATAATCGTGTATGGAAGTGGCCGAAGCCCTTCCGGCACCCATTGCCAGGATGACAGTGGCGGCTCCTGTTACAATATCACCTCCAGCCCAAACCCCTCTTTTTGATGTTTTGCCGGTATCAGGATCGGCAATTATATTACCCCATTTGTTCAGGGCAATATCAGGTGTTGAATTTGTGAGCAGAGGATTTGCATTTGATCCAACCGATACAACAACAAGATCGCATTCAAAGTTGAATTCAGATCCTTCAATGGGGACCGGCCTTCGTCTACCAGAAGCATCTGGTTCTCCCAACTCCATTTTCAGGCATTCCATTCCTGTCAGTCGTCCATTTTCATCGCCAAAGAATTGGGTGGGATTGGTGAGAAGAACAAATTCAATCTTTTCTTCTTCAGCATGATGGAGTTCTTCCGCTCTTGCAGGCATTTCATCACGGGATCTTCTGTAAACCACTTTTACGGACTCGGCACCCAGCCGCATGGCAGTTCTTGCAGAGTCCATGGCAACATTGCCGGCGCCCAGAACCACAACATTTTTGCCCCTGGCTACAGGTGTGTCATACTCAGGAAAGCGATACCCTTTCATCAAATTGGTTCGGGTTAAATATTCATTTGCCGAATAGATACCAATCAGGTTTTCACCTTTAAGATTCATAAATCTTGGCAATCCTGCTCCTACACCTATATATGCAGCATCATAACCTTCTTCAAACAATTCATCTATTGTGACTGACGCTCCAACAACGGAATTGCATTCAATATTTGCTCCCATTTTTTCAAGAGTGGCAACTTCTGCGGCAACTATTTCTTTTGGAAGCCTGAATTCAGGGATGCCATATACCAACACGCCTCCTGGTTTGTGGAAAGCTTCAAAAATGGTGACCTCATGACCTTTCACCAAAAGGTCTCCTGCAACAGTAAGGCCTGACGGACCAGAACCGATCACAGCTACTTTTTTGCCGGTTGTTTTGGCTACAGGTGGAAGTTCGCCAGAACCATTTTGTCTTTCCCAGTCTGCTGCAAATTTTTCAAGATATCCAATGGCTACCGGTTCTCCTTTTTTACCCAGGATACATTTTCCTTCGCACTGATCTTCCTGTGGGCAGACACGCCCGCAAACAGCCGGAAGCGCATTTGTTTCCCATAATTTTTTAGCCGCGCCTGAAAAATCATTTTCAGCAATCAATTTAATAAATTCCGGTACCTTGACAGAAACAGGACATCCATCCACGCAAAGCGGTTTTTTGCATTGGAGGCATCTTTCAGCTTCCAGTATGGCCATTACAGGCGTAAGCCCCAGAGGGACTTCATCAAAATTTCGTCTTCTTACATCCGGGTCTTGCTCAGGCATCGTTGCCCGTGGGGTTTTTATTTTTTTCGGTTTTTTATCTGGCATTTATTCCTCCATATAACCAATCGCAATGGTGTGTTTTATAAGGCTTTACAATTCTCATAGGCTTCTAAGCTTTTCTTCTCATCTTCGAGGTAAGAAGCCAGGCGGTTGGCCAGTTCGTCAAAATCTACTTTGTCTGCATCAAATTCAGGGCCATCCACGCATGCAAATTTAGTATCTTCACCGATAGTCACACGACAGCATCCACACATACCGGTTCCATCCACCATAATGGGATTAAGACTGACAAGTGTTTTAACTTTTTTTTCTTTGGTGATAAGGCTGCAGAATTTCATCATCGGTATGGGACCTATGGCTACGACAAGATCAACATCTTCTTTTTCCAAAACATCTTTTAAAACATCGGTCACAAATCCGTGATGACCCTCGGAACCATCATCCGTACAAATATGAAAATGATGAGATGCATCTTTCATTTGTTCTTCCATGATTAATAAATCATAGCTTCTGGAACCCAGTATAGTTGTCACTTCATTGCCTGCGGCTTTAAGGGCTCGTGTAATGGGATGGAGAACTGCGATTCCGGTTCCGCCGCCGACACAGACAACTTTTCCCACTTTTTCAATATGGGTGGGTTTTCCAAGAGGGCCGATCAAAGCATAGTATTCATCACCAACCTTTAATTCTTTAAACCGTGCAGTGGATTTTCCAATGACCATGTAAATAATGGTAATCGTACCTTTTTCCGGATCAGTATCTGCCATGGTCAAAGGGATTCGCTCTCCCTTTTCATCTGCTTGTAATATCACAAATTGTCCTGGTTTTGCTTTTTTTGATATGCGGGGGGCGTCTATTTCATTTAGAATAATGGTCCCTTGGGCCATCTCCTCGCGCTTGGTAATTTTTGCCATTATTTCCTCCTGTTCCATATTTTAATCGCATAATCACGATTTTGGCTGAAAAAAATTGTTCAGTTTATTCTTTTACTTGTTCAATTAATTCCGTTAATTAAAAGGTTCCATATAGTCAGAAAAATGCAATAAAATCAAGTAGAAAAGACAATTTTGCTGTAACCTTAAAAGAATATCATGTTTTCAGGTGAGGTTTCATAATGGTTTTAAGGAATCTGTAGCATAATAATTTATTGTAATGGATTGTAATAATTATATTTTTCAAAATTTTTTAAAAGTTCATATTTTTCAATTGACTTAATCATAGAAAAATAGTAGGAATTACCCGATTAATTTGTTGGGTAGATTAAAATCGAGTTTAAAAAAATCAATCAGGGGATTGAACCATGTCAAAAGTTAAATCATTTCAGCTGATTATTCTTGCGATGATTGTCTTGTCCATTTTGTTTCCCTATCTAGGGCAAACCAGTACTAAAATTATTGATAATGATAAAAGACCGGATCGTATTACAATCGAGCTTGAGACAGAGTCGGGTAAAGATGAAATGCCGGCTGTAAGTTTTATGCATGATCTTCACACCCAGGCGGTTGAAGGAAAATGCATCACCTGTCATGTTGAAAAAGAAAATGCCTTTGTCTTTAAATTTAAAAGAACCAACGAGATGGCATCCATGGATTTTTATCATGACGGATGTGTTGCCTGTCATGTGGAAAAGAAGGCCGCTCAGGAACCAGCAGGACCTGTTACGGCGGAATGCAGAGCCTGTCACGTTTCCGGTGAATCCAAAGGGTCTTCTTGGGAAAAGATCAATTTTGATAAATCATTGCATTTTGTCCATGAAAGTTCAGACCGGATAAAGGGCATGGATCCGTCAATTAAAGATAATTGCAGCACCTGCCATCATCAATATAATGAGAAAACAAAAGAGACTTTTTACGTGCAGGGCGAGGAGGGATCGTGTTTTTATTGTCATAAATCAATAAAAAAGGATGGCATCAGGTCAATAGGGGAAGCATCCCATGATTCCTGTGTAAAATGCCATCAAACGTTCAAAAGTAAAAATATTGCTTCAGGCCCTACATCCTGTGAAGGGTGTCATGATAAACAGGAACAGCAAAAAATCAAAACGGTTGCCGATATCCCCAGACTCAAACGCAACCAACCTGATACCATAGCCATCACCGGCTGGGAAAAAAACAATAAGACTAAAAATTATATGAACGCAGTGGCTTTTGATCACAAGTTTCATGAAGAAAAAACCCAAACCTGTAAGGCGTGTCATCACGAGACATTAAAAAAATGTGATGATTGTCACGGGGCCCAGGGAGGCGGAATAAACGGGGGGGGAGTAAGCCTTGAACAGGCCATGCATGAAAAGAACAGCACAAGAAGCTGTGTGGGATGTCACAAGGAATTTACAAAAAAATCTGATTGTGCCGGCTGTCATTTTCAGGTCCCTGCCACTAAGGATAACTCTGAATCCTGCAAGACATGCCATAGTCTGGAACTAAAGCAGCTTGCTGCCATGGAGCCGGCCAAGGCTGCCAAAAAGGCCTTGAAGAATAAATCTTCAGGCTATAATTCTGTTCAAGTAGATAAAATTCCTGAAAATATAATTATAGATGTGTTGGCCAGTGAATATAAACCCAGTTCATTCCCTCACCGGAAAATGGTTCAAGCGATATTTAAACGGGTTGAAAAAAGTAATATGGCTAAGACATTTCATATGGACCAGGCCGGCCTGTGCATGGGATGCCATCACAACAGCCCCAAAACACTTGAACCACCCAAATGTTCTTCCTGTCATAGTGTAAAGGGTCCTGATACAAGTAGTGGATCAGACGGCAGACCCGGGTTAAAAGGGGCATATCATGGCCAGTGCATCACCTGTCATGAGAAAATGGAAATCAAAACCGTCGCAGCAAATGACTGCGCTAAATGTCATGAAGAAAAGAAATAGAATATTCAAAGGATATAAACAAAAAGGGTATAATTATGGCTATTTCTCGTAGAAAGTTTTTGGGCTCGCTTGGAGCGACAATCGGTGTCACCACAACAGGTGCTCTGACAAAAGCTTATAGTGCCACAAACAAACAATTCAAGGGATATCCGGAAGGCTTTGGCGTTCTGCATGATATAACCAAATGTATTGGTTGTAGAAAATGCGAACAAGCCTGCAATGAAGTCAACAAACTTGATAAACCTGAAAAACCGTTTGATGATCTTGAGGTAATGGATCAAAAAAGGCGAACCGGCGAAGCAACCTACACTGTAGTAAATAAGTTTAAAGACATTTCTGATATCTTTGTAAAAAAACAATGTAACCATTGCCAGGAACCGGCCTGTGCCTCAGCCTGTTTTGTTAAGGCGTTAAAAAAAGATAAAACGGGTGCGGTTGTTTATGATGAATCTCTCTGTGTGGGCTGCCGGTACTGCATGGTTGCCTGCCCCTTTAATATTCCGGCATATACCTATAACGATCCTTTAACACCCAAAGTGACCAAATGCACCATGTGTCTTCCCAGAATCAAAGAAGGCAAACTACCGGGTTGTGTGGATATTTGTCCCAGGGAAGCGCTTGTGTTTGGAAAACGGAAAGATCTTGTAAAGCTTGCCTGGAAGCGAATTAATAAGAACCCAGATCATTATATTGAACATCTTTATGGTGAATATGAAATGGGTGGTACAAGCTGGCTTTATCTTTCCGGAACATCTTTTGAAAAAATTGGTATGAGAGAGGATCTGGGCGTGACCCCGGCACCTCAATTTACAGCAGGCGCTCTGGGTACAGTACCGATTGTTGTTGGACTCTGGCCTGTTCTGTTAACAGGGGTCTATGCCATTTCCAAACGAAAAGAAAAAATTGCAAAACAAGAACAGGAAGATGCTGTTCAAGCAACCAAAACTCATGCAAAAAATGAAATGGACACCGCGCTTTCAACACTTAGAGAAAGAATGACAAAAGAAAAAGAAACGGCCATCCAGAACGAGGTTAATAAAGCCCTGCAGGAAGCAGCCAAGAAAGCCGAAGAAGAAGCCATGGCTGCAGAAGAGGCTAAAGCAGCAGAAGATACTGAAGTTAAAGAAGATGCCAAATCTAAAGAAGATACTGGGAAAGAGGAGGAATAAATGGGAACTGAAAATAACATTGCCCAAAAGCAATATTTTACGCCCTTTAATGTGGTTGCCGGTATCATTATCTGTGTTGGGTTGATCATTACTCTACTTCGGTTCACAAAGGGAATCGGGGCCGTTACAAACCTAGACAACAATAATCCCTGGGGGCTTTGGATCGGATTTGATCTGCTTTGCGGTGTTTCTCTTGCCGCCGGCGGATACATGACATCATCGGCGTGTTATGTGTTTGGATTAAAAAAATATCATTCTGCTGTCCGACCCGCCATATTAACTGCATTTTTAGGCTACGCCCTGGTCGTATTTGCTCTGAATTATGATGTGGGTAGACCCTGGAAACTGCCTTATCCTATATTTTATTCTCAGGGTACTTCATCTCTTTTGTTTGAGGTAGGGCTCTGCGTTTTCTTATACCTGACGGTTTTGTTTGTGGAGACTACACCGGCTGCATTTGAATGGCTGGGTTTTAAAAGGATCCGCAACTGGGTGGTGAGATTAACCCTGGTGCTGACTATTTTTGGAGTCGTGCTTTCTACGCTTCACCAATCATCTTTAGGTGCGCTTTTTTTAATCGCCCCTTCCAAGCTTCATCCGCTCTGGTATTCCGGATATCTGCATGTCTATTTTTTCATCTCCAGCATGTTTGCAGGTTTGTCAATGGTGATTTTTGAAGGCACCTTGGCTCATAAATGGCTTCATGACAAGATGGATGAAACTCATCTTGCCGAATCCAGAGGCGTTGTCCTTGGATTTGGGAAAGCCGCATCATTTATCATGATGGGGTATGTGGGCATTAAAGTCATCGGTATTGCCGTGGATAACAACTGGCATTACCTTACAACAGGATGGGGGCTTTGGTATCTGCTTGAGCTCATTGGATTTGTACTTTTCCCAGCCATTTTGTATAGTGTGGGATCACGGGAAAAGAATACCAGATTGATAAGGATTGCAGCTATCTGGACAGTTTTGGGTATTGTGCTCAATAGATTGAATGTATCTCTTGTTGCATTCAACTGGCACCTGCCTTCTGCGGAACGATATTTCCCCAGTTTCATGGAATTTTTTATCACTATATTTATTGTAACAATAGGAGTGGTTGCATATAAATTTGCAGTAACAAAAATGCCGATTTTATATGAGCATCCTGAATATAAAGAAGATCATTAGAAAAAGGAGAACATCATGGACTTTTTTACTCTCCACGATTTTATGACATATTCCAAGGGTATAACATACCTTGTAATGGGAGCCATTTTGATTTTTATGCCGCTTTACTGGCTATACCTGACAGACAGGGATGATTAAATTTAAAATTAAAGAAATAATTATATAAGGAATATGGAGGCAGTAATGTACACATTATTAACAGGGCCCGTTTTCTACATCGCACTTGGGGTCTGTATTATTGGAATGATTGTACGATTCTATCAGTATTTTAACGGTCTTTCATGGCAATTGGACAGAGTCGCTTACAAAGAGTATCCGGCCATGGGCTTTAAAGGGGCTGTAAGATCTATTTACAAATGGCTGATACCTTATGGTACTTATGGTTGGAGAGCACAACCTATTATGGCGGCAGCATTTTTCGGGTTTCATCTGGGAGCGGTTCTCCTACCGCTTTTTCTCATTGGCCATAATGTCTTTTTAAAAGAGAAACTGGGTTTTTCACTGTTTTTCAACCTGAGCACCCCTGTTGCGGATTGCTTGTCATGGATTGCGCTTATCAGCCTGTTTTTTCTAATCCTGAGAAGACTTGTTCTTCCTGAGGTAAGAATTTTGACAGATAGAAAAGACTGGGGAATCTTATTGATTTCAATGGCACCTTTTATTACGGGAATGCTTGCACGTTATCAGGTGGGTGATTATACATTTTGGTTGAATGCCCATATTCTCACAGGAGAAATCGTTCTTCTCGCCATTCCTTTTACCAAGCTTTCCCATGTATTTTTATTCTTTGCTTCAAGGGCCCAGCTTGGTATGGATTTTGGAATCAAACGAGGTGGACTAAAAGGAAGTAAAATGGCCTGGTAGTAAAATTTAAACCAGCTTTTAAGGAGATAATCCATGCCAGAAGGAACATTATGTAATAAAAAACCCGTTGACACAGCAGAAGGTATCACAACCCTTCTTGCAGACCAGAGCGGGAAAACATATTATGAAGAAATGAAAAGTTTGGAAGTTGATTCTGACCTTTTATGGAAAACCATCCAGAACACATGTAAAACACGCCTCAGGACGTGGCTTGAAATTTGTGCCCATTGCGGTATGTGTGCAGACAGCTGTTTCTTATATCTTGCCAATGACAGGGATCCCAAACAGGTACCCGCCTATAAGATTCAGTCAACTCTTGGTGAAATCATTAAAAGAAAAGGCAAAGTGGATAATAAATTTATGCTGCATGCCATGGAAGTTGCATGGGCTCAGTGTACCTGCTGCAACCGTTGTGGTACCTATTGCCCCCATGGCATTGATACTGGAATTATGTTCGGCTATCTTCGGGGCCTTTTATATCAGCAGGGATTTGTGCCTTGGGAAATGAAAATCGGTGCGGGAATGCACAGGGTTTATAAAGCCCAGATGGATATTACCAGCGAGGACTATATTGATACCTTTGAGTGGATGGTGGAAGAGTATGAAGATGATTATCCCGGCCTGACCGTACCCGTGGATGCAGAAGATGCTGATATTATGTACACGGTCAATGCCAGAGAAGCCAAACATTATCCAGAAGATCTGGCTGAAGCGGCTATTCTATTTCATATTGCCGGGGAAAAATGGACGGTTCCGTCAAAAGGCTGGGAATTGACAAGTCTTGCCATGTTTGCAGGGGATTGGGCTGCCTGTAAAATGCAGGTGGAAAGTGTTTATGATGCCATGGAACGCTTAAAGCCCAAAAGAATGATTGGGACGGAATGCGGCCATGCCCATCGGGCCACTGTTGTCGAAGGACCCTATTGGGCGGGACGAAAAAGCGGTAGACCCCCGGTTGAATCCATCCATTATATTGAATGGCTGGCAGAGGCGTTAAGGACCGGTAAGCTGAAAATAGACCCTGCCAAGCGGATCAAAGAACCGGTTACATTACAGGATTCATGTAATTATGTCAGAAATCATGGGTTAAGAGAGACAGCAAGAGAGATCCTGTCCTATATTGTCGAACCGGGTTATTTTATTGAGATGTCGCCGAACAAGGAACATAATTTTTGCTGCGGTGGTGGTGGCGGTTTTAATGGCATTGGATATTTTAGAAAACAACGGAATGTGGGTCTCAAAGTTAAGAGAGATCAGATCATTGCAACAGGAGCAAAACTGGTTATTTCACCATGCCATAACTGCTGGGATGCCATCCGGGATCTGGAAGAGGAATTTGAAATTGGTATCAAATGGTCATTTTTAAAACCATTGATTATAAAAATGTTAGATATCCCTGAGCATTTGCGCCCTGAGGAGGAATAGGGTCGTTTAATTATTTTATTTTCCAAAATTGCTTGTGAGAAATGAAGTTGGCTTTATTTGAGGGATGTCTGTTTTTTTTAATTCCTTGAAGATGCAGTATAAACCTTTGTATAGGGCAGGATTCCAAAATTCCTGCCTAATGCTCGATATCGAAAAATCAAAAGCTTATATTTTTTATTGTTTATATCTATAACGATTAAGGAGAGTCTATGCGGCTGACAACCAAAAGCAGGTATGGTACAAGACTTATCCTTGATATTGCCACTTACGGTAAAAAAAAACCAGTACCTTTGAGTGATGTTTCCAATCGCCAGAATATTTCTATTAAATATCTGGAACAAATTACAAGTAAATTGAAAAAAGCCGGCATCATTGAAAGTTATAGAGGACAGTTTGGCGGGCATAGACTTGCAAAATCGCCTGATAAAATATCCATAGGTCACATTGTAAGAACCCTTGAAGAATCCATGGTCATAATCGATTGTGCTGAACAGGGAAAACAGGTTTGCGGGGCCTGCAACGGGGCGGGAGAATGCCTGTCCAGGTGGGTCTGGGTTGAGGCCGGTCGGGCAATGTTCAAACGTCTAGATGAAATCACCATTGCAAGTCTTTTGGCCATTGGAAACGAGAACCTGAGAAAACAATAAAAAAAACCACCATAGTTCAATAATAAATTTTAAATCCATATCGATTTTTCCTGTCTGTTCTTCTAAACAGTGTTTACATGATTGATCCATAGTTGTTTTTTTCTTGACATGTTTATATTGGATAAGTAAATTTCACTTACCTAAATATTAAACCATATGAGAGGTGTAGAATGCCCATAAAAATTAGCGATCAAAGAGATATCGATTTTGTACTTTACGAACAATTCAAGGTTGATGAATTTATAAAATCACCCAAATACCAGGCGTTTAATAAAAAGATGTTTGATATGGTGGTAAAAGAGGCTAAAAATCTTGCTGTTAAGGAAATTTTCCCCACCTATACTCAATGCGACAAGGAAGGTGTGACTTTTGAAAATGGAGTTGTCACGGTACCTGAGTGTTTAAGAAAACCTCACAAATTATTGGTGGAAGGTGAATGGAGTGCATTGACGGAAAATCCCGAATATGGCGGGCAGGGGCTTCCTTTTAGTATAGCGCAGGCAGCTCTGGAGTATGTGACCAGCGCAAATTATATTTTAACAACCTATCTTATTCTCAGCCATGGGGCTGGAAAAATGATTGATATTTTCGGAACAGCGGAGCAAAAAGAGTTGTTTTTGGAAAAGCTCTATACAGGTGCCTGGGGAGGAAGTATGTTGTTAACTGAACCCGGAGCAGGATCAGATGTCGGGGCGTTGACAACATCAGCAAAAAAACGGGATGATGGTTCCTATGACATCTCGGGCAGTAAAATTTTTATAACAAATGGGGAGCAAAACCTTACAGAGAATATTATTCATCCGGTACTTGCCAGAATCGAAGGTGCACCTGCCGGCACCAAGGGTATTTCCCTGTTTATTGTACCAAAGATTAGGGTCAATAAAGATGGGACCTTGGGTGAACTCAATGATGTGGTATGTACCGGTGTTGAAGAAAAAATGGGAATCCATGGAAGTCCTACATGCTCTTTGTCCCTTGGTAGCAAAGGCAAGTGCCAGGGATTTTTACTGGGTACTCCCAATCGGGGAATGGAAATCATGTTTCACATGATGAATGAAGTCCGGCTGGAGGTTGGTACACAGGCTTTTTCAAGTGCAAATCTTGCCTACCAGCACGCCCTTGATTATGCAAAACAAAGGTTGCAGGGTAGGAGTATTGAAAAACTTGCAGACCATGGGGCGGGCCAGGTGGCTATTATACGCCATCCAGATGTGAAACGAATGCTGTTAAAAATGAAATCCTATGTGGAAGGCATAAGGAGCCTGCTTTATTATGTTGCCTATTGTTTTGATAAAAAAGAATTGGCAACTGATACAAAAGAGGCCAAAGACTATTCAAACATGGTGGAAATTTTAACTCCGGTGGTTAAGGCGTATTCCAGTGAAAAAGGATTTGATGTCTGTGTTGAGGCCATGCAGATATTTGGAGGATATGGGTATACCAAAGAATATCCTGTGGAGCAGATGGTTCGAGATTGTAAGATAGCGTCCATTTATGAAGGCTCAAACGGTATCCAGGCCATGGATTTTCTGGGACGAAAAATTACAGGTGATAACGGAGCAATGCTGGACATATTGATTCGCGAGATCAACTACACAATATCAGCCGCTAAAGGCCATGAGAATTTAAATGGCCTTGCCATGAAATTGGAGGCCGCTCTTGCCTTGTTTGAAGACACCTGCAAAAAAACAGGAAATGCACTTTTATCAAAACATATGGTATCCGCATTTGCCTGCGCCCACCCATTGATGGAAGCTGCGGGTGACATTATCATGGGGTGGATGCTGCTTTGGCGGGCTAATATTTCTATTACAAAACTTGATACAAGGGAAAGCCATTTTTACCAGGGTAAAATTAAAACAGCTCAATTTTTTATAACCACGATCATCCCTGCCACAATTGGAAAACTGACGGCCATCACTTATGAAAATAACCCGGCAGCCAGTATGGAGGAGGGTTTGTTCTAAAACAGGTTTGGATTAAAATAAAGGAACTAAATACCAAATAACCCAAAAATTACGACTTAAAAGATATTTTGCCTGGATATTTATTTGGTGTTGGAACCCTAAAGTATAGGAGATAAAAAAATGGAAGAAGTTGTCATTGTATCCGGTTGTAGAACTGCCATCGGCGCTTTTGGCGGAACCCTGCTCCCCATGAATGGGGCAAGTCTTGCAGCGGTGACCATGAAAGAGGCCATTAAAAGAGCAAATATTGAACCTGAAACGATAGATGATGTCAGATATGGTTGTTGTATGGAATCTTGTGACACGCTCAATGTAACGCGGGTTGGATCACTGCTTGCAAAGATTCCTGACACGGTCCCTGCTGCAACCGTCAACAGGGTCTGTATCTCAGGAATGGAGGCCATGATTTCAGGGATGGCCATGATCCAGGCCGGTATGGCAGATACTATCCTTGCAGGCGGCACAGAGCATATGTCATCGGCTCCTTACAGCGTTCCCAATGCCCGGTGGGGATGCCGGCTTCAGGACCAGGCTTTTGTAGATAACATGATCCATGCGTTGCACTGCGGTTCCCACATCATTCCCCACCCTGAAGACGGACCTGTAGATGAAACAAAACCTCCGTTGAGTTATTTTGTGGGAAAGCCATATATTATGGGACATACCACAGAATTTATTGCCCAGCATCTGGACATCTCCCGAAAAGAAATGGATGAGGTGGCCTTAAGGAGCCACAATGAGGTAGAGCGCGCAACCAATGACGGTTCATTTAAAGATGAGATTGTACAGGTAAGTGTTCCTCAAAAAAGAAAAGATCCTATTCTCTTTGATAAAGACGAGCATTTCAGACCGGGAATAACCATGGAGCAGCTGTCTTCACTTCCAGCAGCCTTTGTCCCGAAAATCGGAAAAGTGACTGCCGGGAATTCTTCCGGTATCAATGACGGATCAACCGGTATGATTATCATGTCTGCCTCCAAAGCCAAAGAATTGGGTCTCTCTCCCATGGCCAGGATAAAAGCGGTTTCACGCGGAGCATGTCATCCTTCTGTCATGGGGCTTTCTCCGGTTCCAGCTGTGAATAATTTAATCAAATCTTCGGGGATTGAACTCAAAGACTTTGAACTTATTGAAGTGAATGAGGCCTTTGCCGGCCAGTACCTGGGTTGTGAAAAGGAACTTGGACTGAACAGGGAAATTACCAATGTGAATGGTTCCGGAATAGGCCTTGGCCACCCGGTGGGCTCCACGGGTGCGAGGATTGTCGTATCTTTGATGTATGCCTTGAAAAACAGGAATAAATCCCTTGGTCTTGCCACCTTATGCGGCGGCGGCGGAGTGTCCATGGCCTGCGCTATAGAAATGCTTTAATTTAGGTCTATTTTATTATGAACCCCATCGCATCAGCAATAAAAGAAATCCAGTCAGATCTTATTGAGTTTGCACAGGATCTGGTGAAAATAAAAAGTTATTCCGGAGATGAACAGAATATAATTGAGTTTATAAAGGAAAAAATGATTAAACTTGATTATGATGAAGTGCTAATTGATGCCATGGGGAATATTGTCGGTCGAATCGGCACCGGCGAGGGCATCATTATGTTTGATTCCCATGTGGACACAGTAAAAGTAAATGATGCTGCAGAGTGGACATATCCCCCCTTTGACGGCGTGATAAAAGACGGCAGACTCCATGGAAGAGGATCAGTTGATATGAAATCGTCAGTTGCCGCCTCTATCTACGCCGGGGCAGTTGCCAAAAAAATGGGCTTTTATCATGACAAGAGCATTTATGTGTCCTGCACCGTACTGGAAGAAGATTGCGACGGTGAAAATTTGAAACATCTGTTTAAAGAGTGTGATTTTAAACCCGATTATATGATCATATGCGAACCATCCGCTAATAAACTGGTCACAGGGCATAAAGGGAAAGCCCAGATGGCAATTAAAACACATGGCATTTCCGCCCATGGCTCGGCACCTGAAAAAGGACTGAATGCCATTTATGAAATGGCCCAGATTATTCAAAGAATAGAAAAAACCAGTGACACCCTCATGAAAAATCAAGGACAGAACGGGACCCTGGTGGCCTCAAGAATTTCCAGCTCAAGTGAATCTCTTAACGCCGTTCCTTTTGAATGCGAAATTTACCTGGATCGCCGCATGGTGATGGGTGAAACAAAAGACACCATACAAAATGAAATGGATGCCATTATTGGCGATAAAAAAGCCTCCTGGGAGATTGGCGTTCTGAATCGCAAAGCCTGGACGGGAATGGATGTAAAATATCATCCCTTTCATCTTCCCTGGCAGATTGATCTTGAACATGATCTTTCAAAAGTGTGTTTTAAGGCATATAAGCAGGCATTTGGGTCTGATCCTGATCTTGATTATTGGGATTTCAGCACAAATGCGGTTACAACAACCGCAATGGGCATACCCACCATTGGCTTTGGTCCTGGAGAGTATAAACTGGCGCATATGGTGAATGAGAATTGTCAGTTGAGTCAAATTGTGGATGCCTGTAATTTTTATACAAATGTGATGGGCACTTTATAATAAGGTGCAATAGTCCAGATTGGCATATTGGAAAAAACATCTAATTATCCTAGAATAATTTTATTTTTTATCCAGAGTTTCTCGAATAGTTGTGGCAAATTTTTGCTTATTAAGAGGCTTTTCAAGATATTTTTTTATGCCAATGTCAAAAACTATTTTACTGTCGATCTTATCACTGAAACCTGTACATAAAATGATAGGGATGTCTGCTCTTACTTCTAATATTTTTTTAGCCAGATGCGTTCCTGTTAGTTGAGGCATTGTCAAATCCGTAATTATTAAGTCGAATCGAGATGGATTCGATGTAAAAATATCAAGCGCCTTTTTAGGATCTGTATAGGTGTCTACTTTGTAGCCAAGGCTTTCAATCATCGGTTTCCCAAGAGTCACCAATGATTTTTCATCATCAACGAATAAAATTCTCTCATGACCTTTCGGCAGTTTTTCAGAGACGGTCTGTTTAATTTGATTTTGTTCGTCACTTATAGGAAAAAGGACTTTAATTGATGTGCCTTTATGGATTTTGCTGTGCACTGAAATCGCACCGCCATGATTGAGAACGATACCCTGGACAACGGCCAACCCCATTCCGGTTCCTTTGCCGGTTTCCTTGGTTGTGTAGTATGGATCAAACATTTTTTTTTGAGTGTCAGAATCTATTCCGGTACCGGTATCTCTAACGGTTATCTGGGCATAATCTCCTTTGTTTAATTCTCCAAAATCCAAAGCGGCATCATCAGCTATATGGACTTTTAAAACCTCTACGCTTAAAATTCCGCCTTTCTCTTCCATGGCATGAACTGAGTTGGTGCACAGATTGATTAATATCTGATGTATTTGTGTCGCATCAGCCTTTATCACTTCACTCTTGCTTCTCAGGTTCGTATGGATCTCAATTGTTGTTGGCGTAGATGCCCTTAAAAGACTCATGGACTCTTTTATGATATCATTTATTTCTATGGGCTCCTGTGATTGAACGGATTTACTGCTAAAACTTAAAAGCTGCCTGACCACATCTCTTGCACGGAAACTGGCAACCTTTATTTCCTCCATATTGTTAAAAGCGGGATGCCACTTTGGAATATCATCCAAAGCAAGCTCAAGATTACCAATGATAATTCCCAAAATATTGTTGAAATCATGTGCAATCCCACCCGCAATTGTACCAATTGCTTCCATTTTATGGGCCTGTCTGAGCTGGTCCTGCAGTTTTTCCTTCTCAAGCTGTGCATTTTTTAATTCAGTAATATTTCTTGAAATCCCAATAAGTCCGATGGCATTATTTTTTTCGTCAAAATAAGGACTTTTATTTGACAGCCAATAGGTCTCTCCATATGTGGTATCCAGTTTCTCTTCTGCTAAATGGGGTTGGCCTTTAGCTAAGACCAAAGCATCAATTTTATTTATTATTTCTGCGGAACCCTTTGAAAAAAGCTGATCATCTGTTTTACCAATCACCTGGTTAAGTGGTTTTCCTATTGCCTTACATGTTGATTCGTTGGCTAAAATATATTTTCCTTCAATATTTTTGACAAAAACAGCATCAGTGGTATTTTCCATAACCGCATTTAACAACAAATTGGTTTCCTCAAGTTTTTGCGAACTTTCTGCCAGTTCTATTGTTCTTGATTTTACCTGAGATTTTAATGAAATCATCCACACCAGCATTATAGTTACAATAGCAAATCCAATCCCGACAATCATAATCATCTGTTTTATGCTTAAATGCTTTCCAGTCTCTATTTTTCCAAACAACCATTTATCCAGAATATCGTGATAGACGGATCCTTTGTCTAATTTCATTTTTTTTAAAGAGGAATCCAATTGTATGAGAATATTGTTGTTCAATACTTTTGGAGCTGCAAACCGCAATTCAATAGGTGCATAAATAATCGGGCTTCTTTGAATATCATATTCCTTTTCATTCATAAGGCCAAAAATTCGGTTAACAGTGCCAGCATCTGCATCACCATTGGCGACCATCTCAAACACTTTTTTTTGGTCTTTGACCGGTACACTGACATAATCAATATCAAATCGTTTCATTAAATCGTCTAAAGTCTTCCCCATTATGTGGCCTTTTTGAAAAACGACCTTTTTACCCTCAAGATCCAATATAGTTTTAATGTTGGAACTATTTGATAAATAAACTTGGCCCCAGTCTATAAAAATAGTCTCTTCATTAAATTGAAAACGCTGAAGTCTTTCCTTGGTGAAAGCGATGGGGCCTAAAAGATCAATTTCACCCTTTTGTGTCATTTTAAGCCCTTCTGACCAGGTCACTTTTTTCCATTCAATTTTCCAACCGGATAGGCGGGCAATTTCGCTCAGTAACTCAGGATAGATACCTGTAAGAGAGCCATCCTCCTGGGTAAAAGATAAAGGCTTTGTCTCATGAACGCCCACTATTACTTTTACAGTACCGTAAGCCTCAGCATATAATGATAAAATCAGTATCAAAACTGAGGTGAGAATGATACGGGTTTGATTTTTTATTGCCACCACTTCCTCCTGATAAATAGGACAAAGGAAAATCTGGAAATGTAAAATTTAACAATAACATCAATTGATTCAATTCACAACGTTAGCCAATAGTCCTCATCATTTATCCAATTTAAATATTTATCTGCAGCTTTTTTTCGAGTAGTTAAGTGTGAAAACTATGTTTTTCATGATTTTCCATAAGAAGACGTATCAAGTGCTATACATAAGGATATGGGGATCCTAAAAAAACCTTTTTTTATTCATAACATCATCCGCCATTTTAAACTAAGTGTTTTAATTGGATTTTGAATGATAAATTACGATAATTTAGTTTGACAATCAAATCAAATCGTTTTATTGTTTGATTATCAAATTAAATAACAGGAGAAAATATGATTGAAAGAGACATGATTCAACTCAGCGAAACAATAATTCAATTTTATGAAAGGCTGTTTTCCTGGGAACATGCTGTAGCAAAAAATACCCGACTGTCTGTTCAGCAGAATCATACAATAGAAATTGTAGGATCGGATGGGCCAATAAGAATGAAACCCTTGGCAGAAAAATTAAGTGTGACAATGGGAACCCTTACCGTAATGATAGACCGCCTGGAAAAGACAGGATATGTCTGCCGCAAAAAAGATCCCGAAGACGGCAGGGGGTTTAATATCATGTTAACTAAAAAAGGAGATGGAATTTACAAAAAACATCATGCCTATCACATTAAACTTGCTCAAGATATCATCAGTCTGCTGGATGCCCAAGAAGCATCAAACTTCTTAAAGGCGTTAATCAAAATAAACAAGGCGATTTAAATATTATGAAAACCAATTGCAATACCATAAACCAGACGTCACAATCACAAAATAACGAAAAGGTCACACTAGTGGTAGTAATCATAACACTATTTACAATGTTTGCAGAAATTATTGCAGGTATTATAAGCGGGTCCATGGCCCTTTTATCCGACGGGATTCACATGGGCACACATGCCGTTGCATTGTTTATTACCCTGGCCGCTTATATTTTTGCACGAAAGCAAATAAATAATCCCACGTACAGTTTTGGAACAGGCAAAGTGGGTGTGCTGGCCGGATATACAAATGCCATACTCCTGTTTATTGCAGGTGCTGCAATGGCAGCTGAATCCATAGAACGGATTTTCAATCCAGTTAATATCCTTTTTAACCAGGCGATCATCGTTGCCGTGATCGGTTTGATCGTTAATGTTGTCTCTGCTTTTATATTGGGACATGGCGGACATGACCATGACCAACATGAACACAATCACTCCCACTCCCATAACCATCATGAGGATCACAATCTTAAAGCAGCCTACCTCCATGTAATAACAGATGCCATGACTTCAGTCTTGGCCATTTTTGCTTTATTGGCAGCCAAGTATTTCGGTTTTACCTGGGCCGATCCGGTTGTTGGGATACTTGGTGCAATAGTCGTGGCAAAATGGGCCATTGGACTCTTGAAACAAACCAGCAGTGTACTCCTTGATAAAGGTGAGTTTTCCGAAGAAATAAAATTAATCCGCACCAAAATTGATTCAAATATAACAAAAGTACAGGATCTTCATTTATGGAAGATTTCAGAAAATGAGCGGTCTTTGATTCTTAGCCTCGACTCAACAGCTGATAAATCTCCTGAATACTATCATGATCTGGTGAAGACTATTGGTGATTATGAGCATATAACCGTTGAGATTAATAAAAGATAACTGCAGATGATATTATAGCTTATTTATAGGAAACAAAATGACTAAGATTTGCTTGATTATATTGTTGCATCAAATGATATTTCAGGGGATGTTTTTAACAAAAAACATTATTCTAAAAAGAAAAATAAAAACAAAGATTCGGGGCAATAATGCAGAAGCCCATATTTTTGTAATATTTTTTGTCCTATTTATGATTGCAACAATGATGTTTGGTTTTGAACTAACGCAGTTCGGTCAGGTTACATTTTTAAATTATTTTCATTCCACAATTGCAGGAATAGGTCTTTTGGTTTTAAACCTGATAATCTCAACAGCTTCATTAATGGGTTTAAAAGATTCCTGGCGGGTCGGTGTTATTGAAAATCATAAAACGGTATTGATTACATCTGGTATTTATGGATTTTCGCGCAATCCTTATTTTGTATCTTATCTTTTGATGCTGTTGGCATACACTTTACTATTACAAAATTTAATACTATTAGTGCTTTCCATAGTGGGCTTTATTTTTACTGATTCAATGGTAAAAAAGGAGGAAAAATATTTGTATTCGGTTCATGGAAAGGGTTATGTGGACTATCAAAAAAAAGTACCCCGATATTTAATTGTTTAGTTTCGTATCATGATGATCTGATACATTGAACATGTTGAAGAAAAGCGTTAAATTCTGTTTAATAACATATTTCTATGACAATTTTTATAGCGGGGATTTAATATTTTCAGGTGTAATGAATTATCAGTATCTGGCAAGACAACCATAAATTGAGAGGGTCATCCTGTAAATAAACTAAAACCGGATTTCTAAAGACGGTTTGATAAAACACATGTGCACAGACTGTATCAAATCATTTCCCATATAATAGCTATGATTTTTCTTGTCATTGTTTGAAAAAACTTTTACATAAAAATTGGAAATTCTATATATGCAATGGAGCGACAAGTGAACAGTGATTATGAGATAAAGAAAATAAAGCATTTAAATATTGTATTAATGTCATTAAGAGATGTTGGCAGGCTTCTTGTCACTCAAAATGATAAACAAAAACTGATAAACGGCATCTGTAGTATCCTGGTTAAGAAAAGAGGGTACTACAATGCATGGATCGGTTTGCTGGATGAAGAAAACAATGTGCTGATGATAGCCCAGTCAGGATTTAACAATCATTTTGATAAAATGCAAAGCAAACTCAAAAACAGGGAGTTTACTCGATGTATTAGAAAAACCCTTGAATCAGAAAAGGTTTTTTGCGTGGCAAATCCAGTCAAGGAATGTACCGAATGTATGTTTTCAAAAAACTATTCCGGCAGGGCTTCCATGGCGGTAAGGATTGCCCATGAGAACAAAAACTATGGTTTTATGGTTCTTTCGATTCCCCAGGAACTCAGCCTGGATAAAACTGAAAAAAGTATTGTAAAAGAGATTTCAGATGATATCGCCTTTGGACTTCACAGGATTGATCTAGAAGAAAAAAGAAAATTGTCAGAAAAAGCAGAAGCGGAAAGTAAGATACGATTTAAAACCTTAATTGAAAATTCATTAAATTGTATATCCATTATACAACACGATAAAAAAGTCTATAAGAATTCAGGTGTAAGAAAGCTTCACCGCTTGAGTACAAATGCATTTGAACCTCCTGATTTTGAAAATATTTATGTTGATGATAAACAGAGGATAAAAAGCAATTATCAAGATTTGATCTCCAACAAGATAAGACAAATTGATACAGATTTCAGATATTATCCCAAGGGGATGGGAAAAGAGGAATCCCAAGTCAGATGGGCATTGATCAGTGCCCAGAAAATAGATTATATGGGTATTGAATCCGTTATAACAAATGTCATGGATATAACCGACTCCAAAGAGGTTGAAAACTTATTAAGAATCCAGGATAAAATGACATCCCTTGGCAGGGTCACTGCCGGAATTGCCCATGAAATAAGAAATCCCTTATCCGGTATTTATATCTA
>CAYVZG010000052.1:0-30205 GCA_964455805.1 uncultured Desulfobacula sp. | reverse complement strand
TAATTGACGGAGTCAGAGTCCGTAGTCCTGCCGTTGGACGATCACCCAGCAAAATAATGATTGAGGTTTATACATCAAGGCTGTTTTTTAGTCAAGAAATATCTGGATTCAAAGCGTGTTAAAAATAGGTGGAATATGATATAAAAGACATTGAGCGTTCCGTGTTTTCCATAATTTTATATATGGGGAGGTAAAGAGGACTGTTACAGTATTGATTAAGAATGACCGCCCCTGGAAATGAAATCCTGCTGGAAGAGCCATGCCGGGTCTGAAACCAAATTTGAAATATAGACACATTAATTCAGGAAAAACCAAATATTGAGAACCCTTGAGAATATTGAAAAAAGATTATTAAAACTGCCCTCTTTTGCAGTGGCTTTTTCAGGAGGAGTGGACAGTACATTTCTTTTGGCCGTGGCCAAAAAAGTAAAGCCTGAAAAATTGCTTGCCATTACTGTATCATCACAATTTGTGCCAAAAAGGGAAATTGAATCTGCAAAGCAGATCGCAGTCTCACTCGGCGTTGAGCATATCTGCCTTGATGTGGATGTTCTCGAAAATGAAGATGTGGTTGGTAATCCGTTTGACCGGTGTTATCATTGTAAAAAACAAATATTTTCGTTGATAAAAAAAACGGCTGAGCGTATGGGTGTTAACACCCTGGTCCATGCGGTAAATTTAGATGATTTAAAAGATTACAGGCCGGGCTTAAAAGCCTCACAAGAACTTGGCGTGATTTCTCCCTTGGCAGATGCAAAGTTTACCAAATCCGATATCAGGCGTCTTTCAAAACAGCTTGGCCTTGAAACCTGGGACAAACCGTCACAATCCTGTCTGGCAACCCGGATTCCTTATCATACAAAGATTAGGGCTGAAACCCTTGCTATGATTGACAGGGCAGAAGCTTTTTTGCAGGAATTGGGATTTGTCCAGGTGCGTGTAAGATGCCATGGAAAAACAGCCCGGGTTGAAGTTGAACCGGAACGGGTTGAAACGATCTTCAAAAAAGAGTTGCGGCAGAGGATTTCAGCCGCTTTTGTAAAATTTGGATTTGAGCATACCAGTATTGATATCGACGGCTATAAAACAGGGAAGATGAATCAGCAGGCAGTCACGGGTCAACCCTAGTTAAGGGTTTGACATGTGGCATGGGAAAACCCTTGTAAAGTAAAAGAAAATATTTAAAAGTAAGACAAATGAAAAAACCGCAGGCTGAAAAAGTAAATTTTTAGCCTGCGGTTTTGTTTTTATAAATTTTGCGGATTATCTTTTCTGAATTTCAAGGTCATTGAAAAAATACCCGATTTCAAAAGCAGCTGTTTCAGGAGCATCAGAACCATGAACAACATTTTTTTCGATATTTGTTGCATAATCTTTTCTGATAGTACCTTCTTCAGCTTCTTCAAAATTTGTGGCACCCATGAGTTTTCTGTTTCTGGCAATCACCTCGTTTCCTTCCAGGACCATTACAACTATTGGACCTGAAGTCATGAAATCGGTCAGGCTGTCAAAAAAAGGGCGTTCTTTATGAACAGCATAAAATCCTTGGGCCTGGATTTTTGTCAGGTGAATCATTTTCATAGCAGCTATTTTGATACCATCGGTTTCAAAACGGTTGATGACTTCACCTATTACATTTTTTGCAACCCCATCGGGTTTTATTATTGATAGCGTTCTTTCCACAATCCATATCCTTTCAAAATATTATTAATAATTGCCTTGAAAACTACCATGAAACCGTAATATAGTCAATATTTATACTTACAGACTAATTTAAACAAAATCATGATCAGACCTTGATATTTCAAAAAAAATGAAAATTTTAAAAATTGCAGTAACAGGATCAGCCGGTTCGGGTAAGAGCCTTGTATGTCAACGATTTAAAGCTATTGGTCTGGTTACTCTGGATTGCGACATCATCGCAAGGCAGGTAGTTGAGCCAGGGATGCCGGGTTTAAAAAAGATCGTAGAAGTGTTTGGAAAGTCCATAATCACAAAAGAGGGGACTCTGGACAGAACTAAACTGCGAAATATCATAGTGGATGATGCCATTCTGCGAAAAAAAATGGAGAATATTTTACACCCCCAGATTTTAAAGATGATGGTTTCTCAAATGAATCATGCAGATTACAAGGAGAAAAAGGCTGTGGCAGTTGAAGTTCCCCTGCTTTTTGAATTGGGAATGAAAAGACAATTTGATGCCACGATTGCTGTCGTGGCGCAGGATGGGGATCTTGTAAAAAGAATTTCCACACGGGATAAAGTGTCAAAAGGAAACGCCCAAAAGATGTTGGATTTGCAAATGTCACAGGAAGATAAAATGGCAATGGCAGACCATGTGGTAATAAACAAGGGTACAATTACGGAACTCTTTGAATCTGTTGATAAACTCTTTGAAAAAATTGAAAAAGAATTCTTGACAACTTAAGCGTTTTGCCTTATTAGTTTGACGGTATTAAAATAAACTTCAACCATCATGTCTGTTTTTCATATCATTTTGTCTTTCAGACCCCAAAAAGGTGCACCGCAACAAAATACTTTAGCCTGTATAAAGATAACAAACAAAATTCGGGAGAATGAATGAACCTTGTAGAATTGAATAAGATGAAGATAAGTGAGTTGACCAAACTGGCCAAGGATTTTAAAATTAAGGGGATCGGCGGGCTTAAAAAGCAGGATCTGATTTTTACCATACTCCAGGCGAACATTGAAGAGAGCGGCCAGATTTATGGTGAAGGAACGCTTGAAATTCTTCCTGACGGTTTTGGATTTTTAAGAGCTCCCGGATATAATTATCTTCCCGGCCCTGATGACATTTATGTATCTCCATCACAAATTCGAAGGTTTAATTTGAGAACTGGAGACACCATCTCAGGTCAGGTCCGGCAACCCAAAGATTCTGAACGTTATTTTGCATTGCTTAAAGTTGAGGCCGTCAATTTTCAAAATCCTGAACTGGCTGCTGAAACCATTCTATTTGATAATCTGTTACCCCTTTATCCTGAAAGAAAAATGAATCTTGAGGCTGAATCTGATAATTATGCCATGCGTGTCATAGATTTGATGTCACCAATCGGATTTGGGCAGCGTGGTTTAATTGTATCTCCGCCAAAGGCGGGCAAAACAATGTTGCTGCAAAATATAGCCAATAGCATGGTTAAAGCCCATAACGATATTATCCCAATGATTGTCCTGATTGATGAACGGCCTGAAGAAGTGACTGATATGGCAAGATCAGTTGATGCGGAAGTGGTTAGTTCAACCTTTGATGAACCGGCAGAAAGACATGTTCAGGTGGCAGAGATGGTCATTGAAAAAGCCAAAAGAATTGTAGAGCAGGGTCATGATGTTGTGATTTTGCTTGACAGTATAACACGGCTTGCCAGGGCGTATAATTCTGTGATGCCGCCTTCTGGGAAGATTTTGTCCGGCGGTGTGGATTCAAATGCGCTTGACAGACCCAAAAGATTTTTCGGGGCAGCAAGAAATATCGAAGAAGGCGGAAGCCTGACAATTATAGCGACGGCATTGGTTGATACGGGCAGCCGGATGGATGAGGTTATATTTGAAGAGTTCAAGGGCACGGGCAATATGGAATTGGTTCTGGATCGAAAGCTTGCCGATAAAAGAATTTTTCCTGCAATTGACATGAATAAATCCGGGACAAGAAAAGAGGAACTGCTGCTTGACCCAATGGTTTTGAACCGTGTCTGGATCTTAAGAAAACTGTTGTCAAGTTTAAATCCTGTTGACAGTATGCAGTTTTTACTTGAAAAAATGCAAGGAACAAAGGATAATAAAGAGTTTCTTGATTTGATGAATTCATAAAATTAGATATTTAATAATAGCCTTAAGCAAGGCTTGGTAAGGAGTTTTAAGACAAATGAGAAAAGATATACATCCAAAGTACGCAGACTCAACAGCTTCCTGTGCATGTGGTGCAACATTTGAAGTCGGATCCACCAAAGAGAACATCAAAGTGGAAATTTGTTCCAAGTGCCATCCTTTTTTTACCGGGAAACAAAAGTTAGTTGACTCTGCCGGAAGGATTGACCGTTTCAAGAAGAAATATGCAGGGTTTGACGTATCCAAACTGGTCTAATGTTTGGTAAAAAATCGTGTGGTATTGATCGGGTAGATTTCAGCACTTTCTATAATTTGTAAAATAAAAGGGGTCTTAACTAAGAACTCCTTTTGAGTTTTAAATTATGATAGAAAAATTAAAAGGCATTGAAGAAAGATTTATTAAGCTTGAACAGCTCTTAAGTGATCCGGCTGTCATCGGCGATCAAAAAAAATATCAGGCATATTTGATCGAGCATGGAGAACTCAACAAAATTGTTCCAAAGTTCCGTGAATATGAAGGGTTCTTGGAAGAGTTAAAAGAGGCCAAAGAGCTTTTAAAGGACAGCGATCCTGAAATACGGGCCATGGCCAAGGAAGAGATCCCCGATCTTGAATCAAAAATAGAAAAGTATAAATCTGAGCTCAATATTATTTTGATGCCAAAAGACCCCAGGGATGATAAAAATGTCCTGATTGAAATCCGGGCTGGAACCGGCGGGGAAGAGGCAGGTATTTTTGCCGGTGATTTGTTTAGAATGTATTCAAGATATGCTGAATCTAAAAACTGGGCCCTGGAAATTATCGAGAAAAATGTTTCCAGCTCTGGTGGGTTTAAAGAAATTGTTTTCCTGGTAAAGGGAAAAGGTGCTTACAGCGCATTTAAATACGAAAGCGGCACTCATCGCGTACAGCGGGTGCCTGAAACAGAAACCCAGGGACGGGTTCACACATCTGCTGTAACAGTAGCGGTACTACCCGAGGCAGAAGATGTAGACATAGAGATCAACCCTGCTGATTTGAAAATTGATGTGTTCAGGTCTTCAGGACCCGGGGGGCAGTCGGTAAATACAACAGATTCTGCTGTACGGGTTACCCATGTCCCAACAGGAGTTATTGCCACCTGCCAGGATGAGAAATCCCAGCATAAAAATAAGGCCAAAGCCATGGGTGTCTTAAAGGCCCGAATCCTTGATGCAAAAGTAAGAGAAGAGGATGCGAAAAGAGCTGCCGAGAGAAAAGACCAGGTCGGCACAGGTGATCGGAGCGGCCGGATCAGGACATATAATTTTCCCCAGGGACGAATGACAGATCATCGAATAAGCCTTACGCTTTACCGCCTGGACAATATTATGGAGGGACATATCCAGGAGATCATTGATGAGCTCAAAACACACAATCAGGCAGAGGCATTAAAGGAAATTGTCTAAAAAAATTGAATGACTGGACAATAATTACACTCCTTTCCTGGACAGATTCCTATTTAAAAAAATATGCCGTTGACAGTCCCAGGCTGACGGCTGAAATACTCCTTGCCCATTGCCTTGGTATAAAACGGCTTGACCTTTATCTGCAATACGATCGGCCGCTTCAGAAAGATGAATTAGCTGATTTTAAAATCTTAATTAAAAGAAGAGTTAAAAATGAACCCCTGGCTTATATCACCGGGGAAAAAGGATTTTTTGAATCTGATTTTGAGGTGGATAAGGGGGTTTTGATTCCGCGGCCGGACACGGAAACCCTTGTTGAACAGGCTTTAAAAATATTGAAGAAATACCAAGACCATTACCGCCCCAGGATGGTTCTTGAAATGGGAACAGGTTCCGGCGCAATTATTGTTTCCCTGGCAAAGGAGAGTCCTGGCCACTTATACTTTGCCAATGATGTCTCACACACCGCACTTGCACTAGCAAAAAAAAATGCTGAAAAATTAGTTAAAAACAAGATTAAATTTTTTGCCGGTTCCTGGCTTTCCGCTTTAAACGAGAATTTACGATTTGATTTGATCGTTTCAAACCCGCCTTATATACCGACAGGGGATATTGGTGGTCTGGCACCGGAAATAAAAGAATTTGAACCCCTTCTTGCCCTTGATGGAGGAATAGACGGGGCTGATAGCTATAGAGCTATTTTAAAAGAAGCGCACAAATATCTTGTCCCTGGCGGAACACTTCTGCTTGAGATGGGATATGATCAAAAAGAAATTATACAAGACATTTCAAAGCATTGTAAAAAATATGAATCCATCCACTTTATAAGGGATTTGGCAGGGCATAACAGGGTTGTACTAATTAAAAAAATCGATTGATTAAAAAAAAGATTTTTGATATATAAATTAGGATTTTTGTTGGATAAAAAAACTCACATTCAGGGACTTGAAAATCAGGTGCTTTAATAAAAGTCGGTTTTTAGGGATGATCTGAATGGCGGAAAAAACCATTAATTAATTTTGGAGAACAAATGGCTTACATTACAATCAGAGAACTTTTAGAAGCAGGCGTCCATTTCGGACATCAGACCAAACGCTGGAACCCGAAGATGAAAAAGTATATCTTTGGTGCAAGAAACGGGATTTATATTATTGACCTTCAACAGACCGTGAAATTGTTTAAAGTGGCCCATGATTTTGTCAAGAACGTGGCAGCTAACGGTCAGGATATCCTTTTTGTAGGGACAAAAAAACAGGCGTCTGAAGCAATATATGAAGAAGCCAACCGTGCTGAAGAATTTTATGTTCAAAACAGATGGCTGGGTGGCATGCTGACTAATTTTCAAACCATTAAAAATAATATCACCCGGTTTCATTTTTTAAATTCAATTGAAAATGACGGAACCATAGAAAATTATCCTAAAAAAGAACAGGCAAAAATGCTTAAGGAAAAAAATAAGCTGGAATTTGCCATTGGCGGCATCAGTGAAATGAAAAGACTGCCTGGTGCCATTTTCGTGGTTGATCCTAAAAATGAATCCATAGCCGTAAAAGAAGGTAAAAGATTGGGGATTCCAATTATCGCCGTTGTTGATACCAATTGTAATCCTGATGATATCGATTACGTCATTCCAGGCAATGATGACGCCATAAGATCCATTCGCCTTTTTGCTTCACGCATGGCAGATGCCTGTATTGAAGGAAGATCGCTTCATGAAGAAAAACAGCGAGCTGAATCAGATAAAAGTGGTAGGGAGGAGAATGTAGAATCTTCCGATGAAAAAGTTTCGATTGAGGTCGTTTCCAATGGTACAGATGGCCCTGTCGTTGAAAAAATAAAAAGAAGAACAACACCAGTTGAAGAGACAGAAGAAGCGACTGAGAAAGATAAGGAGTAAAACAATGGTTCAAATTTCCGCAGCAATGGTAAAAGAGCTTCGTCAGGCGACAGGTTCAGGTATTATGGATTGCAAAAAGGTTCTTGCTGAAACAGAAGGTGATATGGAGAGCGCGATTGATCTTTTAAGAAAAAAAGGTCTGGCAAAAGCGGCCAAAAGAGCCGGTCGTTCAACATCCGAAGGTGTGATTTATTCTTATATTCATACCGGTGCAAAATTGGGTGTGCTTCTTGAGGTGAACTGCGAATCTGATTTTGTTGCAAAAACAGAAAATTTTCAGCAATTCGCAAAAAATATCGCCATGCATATTGCAGCTGCCAATCCAATGGGTATTAACCCTGAAGATGTGGACCCGGAAGTGATTGAAAAAGAAAAAGAGATTTTCCGGGCACAAATGTTAGAAGAGGGTAAGCCTGAAAATATCATTGAAAAAATTGTTGAGGGCAAAGTGGAAAAATTTTACAAAGATGTCTGCCTGATGAGTCAGCAGTATGTAAAAGATCCACAGCAAACCATTGCCGATTTACTAAAAGAAACCATAGGCAGCATTGGTGAAAATATTCAGATAAAAAGATTTGCACGCTTCCAGATAGGAGAATAAAATCTTGAGCAAAACGCCGGAATTTGAAAGAGTTTTAATAAAGCTGAGTGGAGAAGCCCTGATGGGAGATCAGGGCTTTGGTATTACTCCTGAAATGATTCATTATGTGGCAGCAGAGATCGAAAAGGTTTACCGCCTTAATGTTCAGATTTCAATTGTTGTTGGCGGTGGGAATATTTTCAGGGGGATTGCCGGAAGTTCAGCTGGTATGGACAGGACTTCTGCAGATAATATGGGAATGCTGGCCACGGTTATAAACAGTCTGGCGATTTGTGATGCCCTGGAAAAATGTGACGTACCAACCCGGGTGCAGTCTGCCATACGCATGGATAAGATTGCAGAACCCTTTATCCGTAGAAAAGCCATCCGGCATCTTGAAAAGGGGCGTGTCGTCATATTTGCTGCAGGGACGGGAAACCCATATTTCACGACTGACACGGCAGCTGTGTTAAGGGCCCATGAAACAAGGGCCCAGATTCTCCTTAAAGCCACACAGGTGGATGGGGTGTATGACAAAGATCCTGTTGTACATGAAAATGCGGTTATGTTTGATGAGTTGTCCTATATGGGGGTCATTGAAAAGCAACTCCATGTAATGGACATGACAGCCATTTCTCTTGCAATGGAACATGATTTGCCACTACAGGTGTTTGATCTTCATAAGGAAGATAATATAGTTAAGGCTGTGTTGGGACAGGAAATCGGTACTCGTATTTATAGTAAATAAACCTTATTGAGGGTGGATTGTTATGATAAATGAAGTGCTCCAAGAGACCAAAGAAAGAATGGGTAAGTCTGAAAAAGCTTTTGCAAAAGAACTATCGAAAGTGCGAACCGGAAGAGCATCCCAGGCAATCCTTGACGGGGTCAATGTCGATTATTACGGCACACAGACACCTCTGTCTCAAATGACAACCATATCCATTCCGGAAAGCAGACTTATTACGGTAAAACCTTGGGATGTCAGTGTCATAAACCAGGTTGAAAAGGCGATATTAAAAGCCAATCTTGGCTTGACTCCTTCCAATGATGGGAAATTGATCAGAATATCGATACCTCCTTTAACAGAAGAAAGAAGAAAAGAGATAGCAAAAAATGCGTCTAAAATCTGTGAGGATTATAAAGTTGCCATCAGAAATATTCGCCGGGATTCCAATGAAATGCTAAAAGACCTTCAAAAGGAAGGGGATATTTCAGAGGATGACAGCTTTAAAGCTCAAAAAAATGTTCAGGAAGCCACTGATGCTCATATTAAATCGTTAGACGAAATTTTTGCAAAAAAAGAAAAGGAAATTCTTGAAGTCTAACGCAAAACAAGATGTGAAACTTAATCTCCAAACACTACCGTCCCATATCGCCATTATTATGGATGGCAATGGCAGATGGGCAAAAAAAAAATTACTGAACCGAGTTAAAGGGCATGACCAGGGTACACAAACCGTCCGTTCCATAGTAACGGCGGCAAGAGAGCTTGGGATAGGCATGCTCACCTTATATGCATTCTCCACGGAAAACTGGGCAAGGCCGAAATTAGAAGTAAAAGCATTAATGATGCTTTTGAAAAAATTTATCGTATCTGAAAGAGAAGAGTTTTCAAAATATTCTATCCGCGTAAACGTTCTGGGCCAAAAGCACAAACTTCCTTTGGATGTTCAAAAAGAAGTTGACATTACTCTGGCTTTAACAAAAAACAACCACAAAATGGTTTTAAATCTGGCATTGAGTTATGGCTCAAGAGAAGAGATTACAAATGCAGTCAAACAGATTGCAAAAAAGATAGAATCAAGTGATCTGTCTTCAGAGGATATTACCCCGGACCTTATTTCAAACCATCTTTACACGAGAACAATGCCGGACCCGGATTTGATTATCCGCACAAGCGGGGAGTATCGATTGAGTAATTTTCTGATGTGGCAGGCAGCATATTCTGAAATTTATATCAGTAATACCTTGTGGCCGGATTTTTCCAAAGATGAATTTATTGAAATTTTAAAAAATTATCAAACTAGAGACCGAAGGTTCGGTAAGGTATGAAACAGCACATCAAAAGATGGATAACTGCAATCATACTGGGTCCGATTATTTTATGGATTCTAATCAAAGGCAGCACATTATTGTTTGCCGTACTGATTTCAGTTGTTGCCATACTTGCCATTCGCGAATACCTGAGAATTATCTTTGGGAATGATGAAAAGTCCATTTCCAATACAATAAAAATTATCTCTTACTCGGTTTCAATGACCCTTATCATAAGTGCCTGCCTTGGATCATTGGAAATTTTATTTTTAATTCTGGCAGTGAACCTTATGGCCCTATCCATTTTTGTATTGTCCAGGTTTGCCAATAATCATGGTATATTCGATATCATTTCCAAACAGGTTTTAGGCGTTGTTTATATTCCGGTTTCGCTGTCTCTTTTAATTTTTATTAAAGAATTTGATATGGGAACCCTTTGGATTATCTGGCTGTTGATTGTTATATTTGCCAGTGACACAGGTGCTTTTTACAGTGGAACTTTTTTGGGTAAAAATGCGCTTGCTCCCAACATAAGCCCCAACAAGACCATTGAAGGATCTTTGGGCGGGACAGCTGCCTCAATGGTTGTGGGTTTTGTTTTCTGTCAACTGTTTTTTAATGATTTGTCATTGTCGTTCCTTACAATACCGGCGTCTTTCATGCTTTCCATTGCCGGGCAGATTGGTGATTTGTTTGAATCTGCCATGAAGCGCGCATCAAAAATTAAAGATTCCGGCCGGATTCTTCCCGGACACGGAGGTATGCTCGACAGAATAGACGGTTTGCTTTTGGCTATTCCGGTTTTATATGTCTACCTGGTGTATGTTTTATGAAGCAATTGTCAATATTAGGATCAACCGGTTCTATTGGGACAAGAGCTCTTGAAATCGTCAGAATGCATCCTGACCGGTTCCAGATTAAAGCCCTGACAGCTGCGAATAACATGACACTTTTTTCCAGGCAGATTGACGAATTTAAACCGGAACTGGTTGCCGTACTGGACGAGAAAAAAGCATTGGAACTCTCCAGGGGGTTGAAAGGGATCTGCCGGCCACAAATTTTATTTGGGGAATCCGGTTATTGCGAGGCTGCCTCCTATGGGGATTCAGACACGGTTCTTTTAGCCATGGTGGGTTCGGTTGGACTTAAACCAGCCCTTAGCGCTATTGAATCTAGAAAACACATTGCCCTTGCCAACAAAGAGACACTGGTTATGGCCGGTGAGATAGTTATGGCCAAAGCATTGGAATATGGCGTTTCGATTCTGCCCGTGGACAGCGAACACAGTGCTATTTTTCAATGCCTAAAGGGAAACAGAAAAAGAGAACTGAAAACCATATTTCTCACAGCTTCCGGGGGACCCTTTAGAAAAATGCCTTTTGAAGACTTCAAGGATATTTCTTTAAATGATGCCCTTAACCATCCCACCTGGAACATGGGGCATAAAATTACAATTGATTCAGCCACATTGATGAATAAAGGCCTTGAAATTATAGAAGCGGCCCATCTGTTTGAGGTTGGTCCGGAAAAAATCCAGGTACTTGTCCATCCCCAGAGCATTGTTCATTCCATGGTGGGGTATAAAGATGGAAGTATCATTGCCCAAATGGGAACGCCGGATATGAAGGGGGCAATTTCCTATGCCCTGTCAGAACCTGAACGGCTCGATCTGAAAATGGATTTTCCTGATTTTCCAACCTTAGGTTCTCTGACATTTGAAAACCCGGATGTTCAAAAGTTTCCTTCCCTTTTATTTGCCTTTGAGGCCTGTAAACAAAAAGGGACGCTTCCGGCTGTCATGAATGCAGCAAATGAGGTTGCGGTTAAAGCTTTTCTTGAAAAGAACATTGGTTTTTTAGATATTTTTAGAATTATACGAAACACAATGGAACATCATACACGGATTGACAATCCAGATCTTTCAGGTATTATTGAAGCGGATTGCTGGGCACGTGAACACGCACAATCCCAAATTTAAAAGAGCTATAAAAGTGAGGACATATGGGGCATTCTGCTGTAGCATTTATTATTGTTATTGGCATTCTTGTTTTTATCCATGAATTTGGACACTTCATTGCCGCAAGGCTGTGTGGAGTCGGGGTTGAAGTATTTTCCCTGGGCTTTGGACCGAAAATTTTAAAAAAAAGAATAGGGCGTACTCAGTATTGTCTGGCCGCCATACCCCTTGGCGGATATGTAAAAATGCTTGGCGAAGAACCGGGAGCTGACATTGACCCTGAAGATGTAAAGGCTTCTTTTACCCATAAGTCATTATGGCAAAAATTTATTATAGTTGCCGCTGGTCCTTTGTTTAATTTTTTTCTGGCTATTTTTATATTTTATATTCTATATCAGTTTTCAGGAGTATATCTTGCCAAACCGATTATCGGGGAGGTAATGGAAGATTCCCCTGCAATAGCATCCGGATTAAGGGCTCAGGATGTGATCAAAGAGATAAATCAGAACAAGATTGAATCGTTTGAAGATATTTCACGGATTATTGGTGCAAGCAAGGGTGAACAATTACAGATTATTGTTGAGCGTGATGGCCGATTAAAAAGCTTAATGCTGGTCCCGGTATTAAAACCCGGTAAAAATGTCTTTGGTGAAGACATACAAAAATATGTAATTGGTATTGTTGGTGCGGGTAAGTCTTTTCATAAAAGGCTTAACCCTTTTGCAGCGATGGGGCGTTCTGTTAAGGATACTTATGGGCTCATAAAACTAACGCTTCTTTCCGTTGGAAAAATGATCAGCGGCAGTGTATCTGCAGATAATCTTGGCGGTCCTTTGATGATCGCCCAGATGGCCGGAGAACAGGCAAAGGCAGGCGTTATGAACTTTGCCTGGTTTATTGCATTGCTTTCTGTCAATCTTGGGATCATTAATCTTTTTCCGATACCCGTGTTAGATGGCGGCCATCTGCTATTTTTTGGGATAGAAGCGGCTACGGGAAAATCGGTTAGTGACAGATTGCGTGAAAAATTGACCCAATTTGGCGCAGCCGTACTCGTGGCTTTAATGGTTTTTGTTTTTTATAATGACATTGTAAGAATGATCAATGGTGGATAATATGATTTCCTGTATTGAGATTGCTCTTAAAAAAGAGCTGAAGGATGCAGAAGCATCTTCTCTGATAAAAAAAGCGGATTCTTATTTTGGAATTAATATTCAAGAGGCGCGATGCATTAATATCGTGACCATTGAGTCAGATTTGGATCGTCATCAACTTGAAGTGGCCAAAGATGAAATCTTTACCAATCCGGTGACTCAAATTTCCAGCTTAAGCCCCTTGGATATTGATTTTGACTGGTGTATCTGGGTGGGATTCAGACCCGGGGTAAAAGATAATCCCGGTGCAACGGCAATGGAAGCTATCCAGGATCATCTTGGTAAGCGGTTTGGGGCGCAAGAGGGTATTTATACATCAAAACGCTATTGCTTGAAAGGTGCCGGGCTTGCCTTTGAAGATATGGAAAAACTGGCATCCGAACTTTTATCAAACGCTATCATTCAGCAGTTCAAGGTTTTTCCTGTTAAAGAATGGGATAAGGATGTGGGAGCCAATGTTAAACCGGCTAAGGTTATCCTTGATCATACCCCCTGTTTTGAGGTTGTAAGTATTGAGTCGGATGAAAATCTTGCTAAGATTTCAGATGAGAGGAACCTGGCCCTGAATCCGAGAGACATCCCTGTGATTAGAGAATATTTTCTGGATTCAAAAGTAATGGAATCCAGAAAAGAGGTTAACCTTTCTGAACCAACAGATGTGGAACTGGAATATATTTCCCAGGCCAGAAGCGATCATTGCAATCATAATTCATTTCAAGGAATTTTTAGGTACAAGGATATCTCCACCAACGAAGAGATTATAGAAAATAGCCTTTTTAAGACCTATATTCAGGAACCAACCTTAAGGCTCAAAGAGAAGAAAGACTGGGTGGTCTCGGTATTGTGGGACAACGCAGGGGTTGGCAGGTTTGATGATGAAAACAATTACGTGGTTACCGGGGAAACACACAATTCACCTTCCAATATGGAAGCCTATGGCGGTGCTATAACAGGTATTGTAGGCGTTTATCGTGATCCCATGGGAACGGGGCTTGGATCCAAACTGTTCATGGGCAGTTTTGGGTATTGTGTAGGAGATGTGAATTATAAGGGCCCGTTAAGACCGCCGCTTCATCCAAGACGTCTTCTTGACGGCGTTATTGAAGGAGTAAAGGATGGCGGAAATAAAAGCGGTGTTCCAACAACTTTTGGGCAGACATTGTTCAACCCGGGATACCTGGGAAAAAGCCTAGTCTTTGTAACGGCTCTGGGGATAATGCCGAGTAAGGTAAAAGGCGAGCTCAGTCATGAGAAAAAAACATCTCCGGGCGAACTGATTATCGTGAGCGGCGGCAGGGTTGGCAAAGATGGCATACACGGCGTGACCGCCTCTTCGGAAAGCTATTCGGAAAATACACCTGCAGGGCACGTCCAGATCGGTGATCCCTATACTCAGAAAAAGATGCATGATTTCCTCCTCATTTGCCGTGATGAAGGCCTGATCCCTTTTATCACCGATAATGGCGGTGGCGGTCTGTCCTCCTCCATTGGTGAATCTGCAATGATTTCAAATGGTTGTATTGTTTGGCTGGATAAAGTGCCTTTAAAATATGAGGGCCTTGATATGTGGGAAATCTGGATTTCAGAATCCCAGGAACGAATGACCATTGCCGTTAAGCCTGAACACCTGGAAAGGTACATGGCACTTTCAGCGGAACATGAAGTTGAAAGCACCGTGATAGGAGAATATACAGACACAGGTAAGCTACATATTAAATATAAAGACGACACCTGCGCCTATGTTGATATGGATTTGCTGGATAAAGGGTTTCCCTCATGGGAATTTGATGCCATATGGCTGCCGCCGGAGACCAGAGGACTCACAGAACCGGTTATCAATTCTCCAACTGATTTTAACTCATTGATACTCACGATGCTTGAAAGACCCAATATCAGTTCAAAAGAATGGATTATCCGTCAATACGATCATGAGGTCCAGGGTGGGTCAGTTATCAAACCACTGGTTGGGATAAACCACAATATACCATCAGATGCCAGTGTAACAAGGCCGGTTCTAACCTCAACAAAAGGACTTGCTTTTTCACAAAGCCTTTTACCCTGGTATTCGAAAATCGATGCTTTTCATATGATGGCGTGTACCATTGACGAGGCTGTTCGAAGATTGATGGCAGTGGGTGGTAATTTTGATCATATTGGCGGTCTTGATAATTTCTGCTGGCCCAACATCCAATTTGATTCAAAGAAAAACCCGGATGGAAAGTTTAAGGCAGCACAACTTGTCCGTGCCTGTCGTGCTCTAAAACAGACCTGCGAGAAATATGAAATTCCATTGTTGTCAGGAAAGGACAGCATGTACGTGGATGGTCATCTTGAAGGAGCCTTTGGGGAACGAATTAAAATTTCAGCACTTGAAACGGTTCAGTTTTCAGCGACCTCAGTCATTGAAGATGTCTCAAAATGCGTGTCCATGGATCCCAAGGTTGCCGGTGATCTTATCTATGTACTGGGGGAAACAGCCAATGAACTTGGGGCATCTGAATTCTATGAGATGTTTCATCGCATCGGACTGAATGTCCCCCAGGTTGACTGTGATAAGTTCAAGGTTGTGTATAAAGCCGTACAAATAGCCATTGAAAAAGGACTGGTGGCATCCTGCCATGCCATAGGAAGGGGAGGCCTTGGGGTTCACCTGTCCCACATGGCCATGGCCGGCGGCCTGGGACTTGAAATTAATTTAAAAGATCTTCCCGTAAATGAAAATCGTGGCAGTCTTTTAAACGAAACGATTTTGTTCTCAGAATCAGCAGGCAGGTTTATTGTTACAATCCCCCAGGAAAACAGGCCTGTTTTTGAAAAATTGTTTAAAGGGATGGCAGTAAGATGTGTTGGGAAAGTAACCGATCTACATGATCATTTAAAGATTTTTGGCTTAAACCGGGAATCTGTGGCAGACCTTTCAATAACCCAACTTTATCAAGCGTTTAACAAAACCTTTGGAGAGATGATATGAAAAAGGTTAAAGCATTAATTTTAACAGGATTTGGCTTAAACTGTGACAGTGAAACCGCCCATGCGTTTGAACTGGCCGGCGCCCACGCCCAAAAAATACATATCAACAGACTGGTTTCAGGAAAAACAAAGCTAGAGGATTTTCATATCCTTGCTTTTGGTGGAGGGTTTTCATGGGGAGATGACCATGGTGCCGGTGTCATCCAGGCATTAAAGCTGAAAAACCACATCGGTTATGACCTTTTGTCTTTTGTGGAACAGGGAAAACTTATCATTGGAATATGCAATGGATTTCAGGCCCTGGTTAATATCGGTCTATTGCCCGGGCTGGACAGGGACTACACAAAAAGAAGCGTATCTGTTACATTTAATGACTGCGGAAATTTTAGGGATCAATGGGTGCATCTGACTGCCAATGCCAACAGTCCCTGTGTGTTCACAAAGGATATTGAGCTGGCAGATTATCCGGTTCGTCACGGAGAAGGAAAATTTATTGCCCAGAAAGAAATTGTTGATACACTTTTGGCAAATGATCAGGTCGTGTTTCAATATGCGGATGAAAAAGGCGTTCAGGCAAATGGTGCATTTCCTTTAAATCCAAACGGGTCTCTTTCCGATATCGCAGGTATTTGCGATCCCACAGGAAGAATTTTCGGGTTGATGCCCCATCCTGAAGCTTACAACCATTTCACTAATCATCCGGATTGGACGCGCAATACCCAGACGCTTAAAAGAGCGGGTAAACCCCTTGATCAAGACATGACCATTGGTATCAGGCTGTTTAAAAACGGAGTTGATTATATTAAAGGCTCTTTCTTTTAATATCCAGCACCTTAAAATTAATACTTAGATTGAACGCAGGAGAACTTGTGCTGGGAACAATTGTAAATTGCCTGACAATTATTGCGGGCAGCCTTGTCGGCATTTTTTTTAGAAACGGAATCCCTGAAAAATACAACCAGACGGTGATGCAGGCTATAGGCCTTTGTGTTATTCTGATCGGAATGAAAAATGCCCTTGGGAGTAATGATCTTGTGATCATAATTGTCAGCCTTGCCTTGGGTTCTTTAATGGGAGAATGGATTGGTATTGAAAATTATCTTGAACGGCTGGGAAATTTTCTTGAAACCAAATTTTCAAAAAAATCCTCTGGTTTTTCAGCCGGATTTGTTACGGCCTCTCTTATGTATTGCGTGGGGTCCATGGCCATTGTAGGATCACTTGAAAGCGGTCTTACCGGCAATCATGATACTTTGTTTGCCAAGGCCACCCTTGACGGCATTGTTGGCATAATTTTAAGCTCATCCATGGGGGTGGGAGTCCTTTTTGCCGCTGTCCCCGTATTATTGTATCAGGGATCCATTACCCTTATGGCCGGACTTTTAAAACCATTGCTGGTTCCAGCTGTCATCAGCCAGATGTCTGCCGTGGGAGGGCTTTTGATTATGGCATTGGGCTTAAATATGGTCAGGGAAAAAAAGCTTAAAGTAGGAAATATGTTACCGGCAATATTTATTCCCCTGATCTATTTTCTAATTCGAAATTCAATCCTGTCCCACTGATATGGTTATTTAAATAGATTTTTTACAATCCAACCATGAATGGGGGCCATGTTTTTAAAGTGGTTGTGTGTGAATTCAATAATATCGGAAGAAAACAGGGTGTCGGGAATTTTAGTTTCCAGCCGGGCAGTTAACCCATTGTAAAGCAGATATTCTTTTTCAAAATCAGAGGCCGGAGAAAATCCCCTTGGTATCCTTTTATAGTGCCTGGTCCCCATTTGATAGCCTTTGGCAAGAACGCTTTTTACGGCTTTTTTCAGATCGTTTTTTTTCTTTTTGTGAATAATGGCTTCTCGAAAGTGCTGCAAGTTTGTTTTGGGAAAGATGTGCATGCCGCAACCAAGCATGAGCAGGTTTTCTTCAAGATGAAAATAAAACCCGGAACTTTCCATCCTCTTGCCCGGACCTTCCCAGAATAAAACTCCAAGGTTTGTTTTATAAGGGCTTTTATCATTTGAAAAACGCGTGTCCCTGTTTATTCTGAATAGGCTTTTATTTACCTTGGGGATCGCGTTGATACCGGGGCTAAGGTTCTCTAATTTTTCACCCATGGCACTAACAAATTTTTCAGAAGGATGTTTTAAATAAGCCTCGTAATCTTTTTTGTGGGATAAAAACCATTCCTTTGTATTATTTTTTTTTAATTGATTTAAAAAACGGGGCAATTGTTTGGAAAATCCATTGAATTCAGTCATGTCTTTGTCCTTTTCAATACAGGGTCAGCCTAAATACATTGCCCAGGGAAAATCAATGATGACAATAGGGATAGGCAGGTCCCACTCATGGTTTTTTTTTGAAACGAAAATTTTTTAAAATGGTGTTACAAAATTTGTGTTTCTGTTATTATGACTTTTTTTTAATATATACTATTCATAAAATCAATATGAATGGGTGATATATTTTGCAGAACGAAACAACGGATAAAGAGAGAAATTAAAAAATGAAAAATATAACACTTTATATAGTAACGGTTATAGTCTGGGGATCAACCTGGCTTGCCATTAAATACCAATTGGGTTCTGTAGACCCGATGGTATCAGTTGTTTACAGATTTGGTCTGGCAGCAGTCTTGTTGATGTTTTTTTGTTATATAAAGGGAATGAATCTGAGGTTTTCCTTAAAGGAACATTTTTTTATGGCTCTTTTGGGAGTATTGCTTTTCTCTGTTAACTATTGGCTGGTATATGTGGCAGAGTTATACCTGACAAGCGGACTTGTAGCGGTTTTGTTTTCATCAATTGTATTTATGAATATTGCCAATGGATCTATTTTTCTTGGTAAAACCATTGAAAAAAAAATGATTACCGGAGCTGTACTGGGCATCATCGGGATTATCATGATTTTCATGCCGGAAATAAAGGCTTTTGATTTGTCCGATAAAGGATTATTCGGACTTTCTATAGGTTTTATAAGTGTGTTATTGGCTTCATTCGGTAATATTACGTCGGCCAGAAATACTGAAAATAAAATCCCCATCATTCAGGCAAATGCATTTGGCATGGGATATGGGACCATCCTTATGGCATTGATTGCTATTATTTTTGGCAAGGAGTTTTCTTTTGTCATGTCTGTTCCCTATATTGGTTCTTTATTCTATTTAGCGGTTTTTGGATCCATCATCGCATTTGGCAGTTATTTGACGCTTATTGGTTCAATCGGTGCGGACAAGGCATCCTATGCCATTATGCTGGTTCCGGTGGTGGCATTGGTTTTATCCTCCTTCTTTGAAGGGTATTCCTGGAATTTTTCAGCTGTCTTTGGCATGTTCTTAGTTGTTGGCGGTAATTTCCTGGCCTTGAGCAAACAACAGCCATCTTCTGTGTGAGCCCCTAAATTATTGTCATTACAGGTTGCATATCCCAATTAATATGTGCTAATTAGATTGGGTATGAAACAGTATCAAATAGATGGGTTGCGGTTGACAGATTATCAAAAATTAAAGACTTATCTGGATGAATATTTGGAATTATCTCCCCTGGATGGAATTTACTGGCTTGAGTTGGACCCAGAATTGTTAACTCCCATTCAAAAAAAGCATGAGGGGTGTCATCCCCAGGTCATTGCCATGGCATTGGAAGAAACGGTTTTATCCTGTGAATTATTGGTAAGAGTTAAAAAAAAAATAAAATGCGACTGCATGGATTATGCAACGAGGAAGCAGCGAGACTGGATAATTGATCAGACAGATGCAATTTTTGAAAAGCTCAATATTTGTATTTAGTCCTGTTATAGGAAATGCAAATGCTTAAAATCATTCCCTTGGGCGGCCTAGGGGAAATCGGCCTGAATATGATGGTGATTGAATATGGCGAGGTCATGTTCATCATTGATGCCGGACTGATGTTTCCTGAAGAATATATGTTGGGTGTGGATATTGTAATTCCGGCATTGGATTATATCAGGGAAAATCGTCACAAGGTCCATGGTATTATTATTACGCATGCCCATGAGGATCATATAGGCGCTTTGCCTTACCTGTTAAAAGAAATCAGGATCCCTGTTTATGGAACCGCTTTTACCCTGAAGATTGCCAGAAATAAACTGGTTGAATTTGACCTGAATAAATATGTCGATTTAAATCTGGTGAACCCCGGGGAAAAGATTTCAATAGATCCCTTTGAAATCGAATTTATCCGTGTCAGCCACAGTACGGTTGATGGGGTAGGGCTTGCCATAAAAACGCCCGAAGGCGTCATTGTTCATACCGGCGACTTTCGAATCAGCCATAATGCTGACAAGTTGAAGAACACGGATATCTCAAGCTTTGCAAGGCTTGGCGAAAAAGGTGTTCTGGCCCTGATGTCTGATTCCACAAATGTCGAAGTAAAAGGCTATACCGCTTCTGAGCAGGATGTGGCCAGAAATCTTGAAAAACTGATAGGTGCTGCCAAGGGCAGGGTGATTGTTGCACTGTTTGCTTCAAATGTTTTCAGGATACAAACCGTTATTGATCTGGCTGTTCGCAGTCATCGCAGGGCCATTATCAATGGCCGGAGTATGGAGCAGATTGTAAGCGTTGCCAGTGAGCTTGGCCACATTAACTGCCCGCCCAATACCCTTCTGGATATAAAACAAATTGATAAATACAGAGACGACCAAATTGTGGTTATTACAACGGGCAGCCAGGGAGAACCCATGTCAGCTCTGGTAAGGATGGCCTCGGGTATACACAAGCATATTAAAATCAAAAAGGGCGACAGCGTCATCTTGTCATCAAAAGATATTCCAGGCAATGAAAAAGCCATTTCAGGTGTGATAAACAAGCTTTACCGGAGAGGCGCGGATGTGGTGTACTCAAAAATTGCAAAAATCCATACCTCCGGGCATGCGCATCAGGAAGAGCTTAAACTGATGTTGAGCTTAACCAAACCCGAATATTTTATTCCCATTCATGGAGAATACCGGCATTTGGTGGTTCATGCTAGGCTTGTCGAAAAAATGGGTATGCCCAGGGAAAACGTTATCGTAGCCGAAGACGGAAAAGTAATCGCCTTTGATGAGGATGGCGGCAGGTTAAACGGTCGCATTCAAACCGGTAGAATCCTTGTTGATGGTAAAGGTATAGGGGATGTGGGAAGAAGTGTCTTAAAAGAACGGCGGGAACTTTCTGAAGGTGGGCTTGTTGTTGTAACCATGATCATAGATGAGGAGACAGGAGTTGTCCTTTATGGACCGGAATTGATTTCAAAAGGATTTGTTTTTGATGCGGCTACTGGATATCTGGTTGATGATGCCCAGTGTGTTATCCTTGAAATTTTAGAAGAGATAGATCCAGGAAGTGAAACTCGGATTGAACAGCTTAGAAAAAAAATGCAAAGGGCATTGAAACAATATTTTGCTTTTGCCATAAACCGCAGACCCTTAATCGTACCGGTGATAATAGAAGTATGAAAAAAGAACTCTATGGGATTCTCCTTTTTTTCTCCATTGTATTAACTTCTGTCAGCCTGTTTTCCTATCATGCATCAGATCCAAGCGTATCAAACGATTTTTTTGTTATTCCAGATAATATTCACAACGCTTTCGGGCTGTTAGGCGCCCATTTTGCCGGATTATTTATCTTTTTGTTTGGAATGGGTGCTTTTTGGCTTCCATTGATTTTAGCTTTAGTCGGTATCTGGTTGTTAAAGGGAAGGTCTTTAAAAATAATCCTTTTGACATTTTTAGGCGGACTTTTTCTAATGATCTGTACAGGCGGTTTGTTATTTCTTTTTAAGGATAATTATCCGGTCCTGGGCACCAGCATTTCATCCGGAGGTGTCATTGGAATTGTTTTCACCTCTTTTTTGTTAAAATACGCCAATACAACAGGCTGTATTATTGTATTATTGTTTTTCCTGAGCACGGGTTTTATTTTTACCACGGGAATATCTATTATCTCCTTGGGACTTTTTTTAAGAAAGAAAATTATTGAATTTTTAAAAATTATAAGCGATTCCTTTTATGAGTTAATTGATTTTTTGAAAAATAAAAATGAGGAAAGAAAGGAAAGAAAAGAACGACTTAAAAAACAGATTGACATCACTCCTGTTTTTAAAAAAAAAGAAACCATTATTAAAATTCCTGAAAAAATTCAGGAACCCGAAGACTTGTCAGCCCTGGAAAATAATTTTCAACCGGCAGGTGAGGCAGTCATTGAACCCAAAATAGTGGAATTGGAAGTGGACAACTCAGATTTTGAACCGGATATGGAATTTAGCGATATCCGTGAAGAAATTGAATTTAATCTGCCCTTGATTTCATTTCTGGATGAGAAAAAAAAGGTTGAGAAAAATCTTGATACAGATCTGTTAAAAGAGAAAAGCCGGATTTTAGAAAGTAAGCTAGCCGATTTTAACGTGTTTGGTGAAGTAGTTGAAATTCTGCCGGGTCCTGTCATCACAACTTTCGAATATCGGCCGGCATCTGGAATTAAAATTTCTAAAATAGCGGGTTTGTCCGATGATCTGGCCCTGGCTTTAAGTGCTATCAGTATCCGGATAGTCGCCCCCATACCCGGCCGGGATGTGGTTGGAATTGAAATCCCTAATGAAGAACGGGAAATCGTCAATTTAAGGGAATTGATGGCATCAAAAGATTTTGTCCTGTCACCATCCATGTTGACCCTGGGCCTTGGAAAAGACCTGTTGGGTAAACCCATGGTGACACAAATGGATTCCATGCCCCATCTTTTGATCGCCGGTGCCACGGGAACAGGTAAAAGTGTTGGTTTAAATGCAATGATTATCAGCCTTTTGTATAAGGCCACACCCGATGATATTAAAATGATCATGATTGATCCCAAACGTATTGAGCTATCCGTGTATAATGATATCCCTCATTTGATTTCCCCTGTGGTTACGGATATGAAAAAGGCAACCAATGCGCTTTTCTGGGCGGTGAGAGAGATGGAGCGGCGATATGAATTGCTGGAACAGACAGGGTTTAGAAATATTGTTCAATACAACCATATGGTGGCCTCTCAGGCGGTTAATAAGATTGAAGATCCGGATGCTGCCGACAAGGACCCGTTTAAAAAGCTGCCTTATATTGTAGTCATAGTGGATGAGCTTGCAGATCTCATGATGGTGGCTTCAAAAGATGTTGAGTTTGCATTGACCCGGCTTGCCCAGATGGCAAGGGCAGCCGGAATTCATTTGATTATAGCCACACAAAGACCCTCCGTTGATGTGCTAACAGGAAGTATCAAAGCGAATTTCCCCACCCGGATTTCATTCCAGGTATCTTCCAAGGTTGACGCCAGAACTATTTTTGACGGCGGAGGGGCTGAAAGTCTATTGGGAAACGGGGATATGTTGTTTTGTCCTCCTGGAACAGGAAAACTTGTCAGGATTCAGTGTGCCTATATTTCTGAAAAAGAAATTGCCCGCGTGACTAAATTTTTAAAAGACCAGAGATCACCGGATTATATTGAAGATATTACATTAAGTGAAAGTGATGACGGGGACAAAGGGTTTGATGAATCAGACTACGATGAAAAATATGATGAAGCGGTTGCCCTTGTAACCAAGACCAGGCAGGCATCCATTTCTTTTGTTCAGCGTCGTCTCCGCATCGGTTATAACAGGGCGGCACGACTGGTTGAAATAATGGAATTTGAGGGAATTGTCGGTCCCCAGGTGGGTTCAAAACCCAGAGAAATACTTGTCCGAAGTTATGATGAAGATTGATATTGACGTATGGGATCGCATCAGGGGCTTTATGGATGGCGATGAAGCAAAACGGCTCTACCATACAGCACTTCTGGCGTCAAAAAATGGTCCGGTGCTTGAAATAGGAAGTTATTGCGGCAAATCTGCCTATATTATTGGAACGGCCTGCAAAGAAAACGGTTCTATTCTCTTTTCCATTGATCACCACATGGGATCTGAGGAGCAGCAGCCCGGTGAAGAATATTTTGATCCTGATTTATTTGATACCCGTTTATCAAGAGTCAATACCTTACCATTTTTCCAGCAAACCATCACAGATAGGGAACTTGAAAAAACCGTGGTGCCAATTGTAGCATCGTCCAACACTGCCGGAAAAATGTGGAAAACACCCATTTCAATGCTGTTTATCGATGGCGGACATTCCTTTGAAGCATGTCATGAAGACTTTATTACCTGGGCATGTCATATTAAATCAGGCGGTTTTTTAGTCATCCATGATATTTTTATGAACCCTGACAAAGGAGGTCAGGCCCCCAGAGCGGTATATGAAATTGCCGTTGAATCAGGTGATTATGAAAAAATAGAATTGACAAAAACCCTGGGCGTTTTGAAAAGAAAATAAGGAATATATGGTTATGATAGAAGCTGTTCTTGAAAAGATAAGAAAATATTATCTTGAATTACTCCCATTTAACAAGGTTTTGGGTATTGATATTGATCGCCTGGATTACGAGACCGGCCAGGCTGTCACAAGTTTTAGCATGACAAAAGACCTCATCGGAAATCCAACAGCTGGTATCCTGCACGGGGGTGTAACCGCATCAGTCATCGATTTAACGGGTGGTCTTTCAGCCCTGATTTCCTGCGCAAAGTCTCACCACGGCAAATCCCTTGATATCATAGATAAAAAATTGACATCCTCTGCCACGATAGATATGCGTGTGGATTATTTAAGACCGGGCAGAGGCATTTTTTTTAAATGCAAAAGCAGGATTATCCGGGCCGGTTCAAGGATTGTTGTTGCCAAGATAGATTTGTATAATGAAAAAGAAATCAGGATTGCCACTGGTACGGCAACCTATCTGATCGCCTGAAACTTTGGAGACCCCGATGGAAAACAAGCCCATACTATATGTTAAAAAAAAGAAAATCGGTCAGATATCATTTAATCGTTCCGATAATCTCAATAGCATGAACCATGAAACGGTTTCTGCTTTTCAGAAAATAATTGATCAAGTCAAGAAGGACAACGATTTACGCTGTCTGGTTATAACCGGCAGCGGAACAACCTTTTGTGGGGGTGCTGATTTTAAAAGCGGTTTTCAAAAAAATGCAGGATCACGATTAAGCGACGTTCTAATGGATTTCTACAAGCCTTTTTTAGATATTGGAAATCTTCAAATTCCGGTTATTGCTGCAATCAACGGGCATGCCATTGGTGGCGGACTTGGAATTGCACTCATGTGTGATATTCGGGTTGTAAACAAAAATGCAAAGCTGGGTGCCACTTTTACCCGCCTGGGGTTACATTCCGGCATGGCCGTATCTTATATCCTCCCCCGGCTGGTAGGTCTGGCTAAGGCCAATGAGCTTCTGTTCACAGGCAAAATGATCAGTGGTGAAGAAGCTGCTTTAACTGGCCTTGTAAATTATGCAGTGGACAAAGATAATGTAATGGATAAATCAATGGCGCTTGCAAATGAGATTGCAGATTGTGCACCTGTGGCAGTTCAGATGATGAAACACTCCATATACAGGGGTCTTGATTGGAATCCGATAAAAGCGGCTGAAATAGAATCCCTTTATCAAGCCCGGACATTTGAAATGGAAGATGCAGAAGAAGGCATCAGTGCATTGTTTGAAAAACGAAAACCCAATTTTCAAGGAAGGTAATTCCCCGGTCTTTTTCAATAAAAATCGTAACTGATTTGAAACTATAATGCTTTAGATCTTTTTTTCATTTTTTCTAGAGATTTTTTAAATTCTACACATGGGTCATCATATGACACTCTCTGGGTAAACCAAAGGTAATCAGCCGGAGGCACTTTTTCATATCCCTTAAGGGCAAGGGGGAGGAGATATTCCTCTAAATGTGATGGCATTACACTGATTTCCTTTAAAGTCAGGTTAACCTGTTTTATAGAGGCATTGATTTTTTGAACCCTGTCTATCACCCCAAGGCCGTACTCGGTGTGCCCACCACCAATAATGATAACAATGGGTCCTTTGCGATGTTTATACAGACGGGTTATGGATAAGGCCATCTGATCGTTTCTGGCCACCCAGGTATCGTACAGCCGGGACTGCATTTTCTTATGGCCCATACCGCAGTGTACCGCTTTGAAAATAGAGAACATATAATCTTTATAATTGTCATCAGACAATTGAGTTGTGAAGACCTGCTCTTTCTCAATGGGACTTATGCCGTTTATCCCGTTTCTCGTAATTCTCTTTTTCAATGTAGCAGGCAGATCAATCCCGGCAACCTGGAGTTTTTCTTTTTTTGCAATGCTTAAAAGAGAGTAGTAATAATTCCACATATTATCTGACTGGGTGTCCCATCTGAGTTTTTTTCTCAGGTCAGACTCAATAATTTTTTCTATTTTTTTTGCATGGGCAACTTTTCCCGAGTCTATAAAATTGAGAAGATCAGGGGTGTCTTGCATGGAAAAAAATTCAAACCCGATGGTGGGGATTAATCCTTGCTCGATTAACGCGTGTATGACTCTTTCCTGAATTTGGTGATGCATAGGGTTGTCATGCTTTTCCGAAAGATAGATCACATCAAAAGAACTCAAATCCGTGATAAGGGAGTCAAAATCCATGACCTGCATGGATTTGGCGTGAATTATTTTTTTGGTCAAAGGATCTTTTCTCTTGATTGATTTTTTTGTTGTGGCACAGGACTGTATGAGGAACACGGTAAAAATAATTAGAAAAATAAAAAGAAGTTTATTCATTTGTATCCTCGTCATTTAAAAAGATATGCCTAAGTTTATCAGACCTTACAATTTTTTAAAATAGAGAACCAGACTTTTTCCCAGAACAGGGTTTAGCAGTTTATCGATGGCATAGGTCAATTTTGGTTTTTCCATTAAATCCCATACAAGTAACCGGTGATAGAGATTCACTGGTTTTGAATCCGTTCTTCCCGGTCCGAATAAACATTTGAGCCACCAGAAGGGGGCATGGATGCTGTGGGCATAATGACCGGCATAATGCTTTACACCAAAAGATTCTATTGTTTTAATCAAGGTTTTTTTTCTGTAGATTCTTACATGCCCCATGTTGGCGTTAAAATACTCATCTGATAAAAGCCAACATATTTTTTCCGGCCACCATCTGGGTACACTGACAGCAAGCATTTTATTGGGCTTTAAAATTCTGACAAGTTCAGATATGGCCCTTGCATCATCAGGGATATGTTCTAAAACCTCAGAACAGATAATAGAATCAAAACTATTATTTTTAAAAGGCAGTTTTGTCACATCCATACAGGACAGATCAACACTTTTGCAATGAAGATCGTTGAGGCTTTTATGAAAAGCAAGTTTGTTTTTGGTTTCAACAAGGCTTTTAAAACCAAAGTCACCTCCTACGCAAACGCTGTCCTTTTGTTGGCAGGCCTTTATGGTATGCCGGCCTTCTCCACATCCGATATCCAGGATCCTGTCATTCGGGCCAATGTCGAGGTGTTTAAAATTAATGGTAATCATTGATAATCTCTCTATAGGCCTCAACCGTTTTTATGGCGGTTTTTTCCCAGGTAAATTCTTTTAATACACGCTCGTATCCTTTCTGGGCAAGTTTTTCGCGCTGGGAAGGATCATCCAGCAATTCTAAAATAGCCAATTCCATTGCCTTTGCATTACCCGGTGGTACAAGTTTTGCCGCATCTCCTGCAACTTCCGGTAATGCGCCCCCTGTTGTACAGATCACGGGTATCCGGCAGGCCATGGCCTCTCCAACGGGTAGGCCAAAACCTTCATATAACGAAGGCACAACAGCAAGGCTTGCTCTGGCATATTCTTTAACAAAACGCTCATGATCAATCCGTCCGGTGAATTTAATGTATTGTCCTATGTCCAGCTTTTTAATCAGATTTTCAATGCCGCCATTTTTTTTGGGGCTGCCAATAACAACAAGTTTGACCGATCTTGTTTTTAAGATACCTTTTATGGCAAAAAGCAGATGGTAAAGCCCTTTTAAAGGGGTATCGGCACTATTGGTTACTATAATTCTATTGGGCTGTTTTTTGACGGTATCAAAAGGATAAAAATTATTTGTATCAATACCAATGGGAATGGTTTTGAACTTTGACTCAGGAATATTGAACTCTGCTGCAATATCTTTTTTGCTGGTATTGGAAACCGTTATGATACGTGGCAGTTTTTTTGCCACTCGTTTTTGCATGTTGATAAACGAATACCATCTTAAGGCTTTGACCTTTTTTATAAAGGATTTTGTGCTTTTGACTGCAAGTCGTCTGTCCACAGTTATGGGATGATGAATAGTTGCTGTAACCGGCATTCTTTTAGCCAAAGACAAAACACCGTAAGAAAGGCTCTGGTTATCATGGATGATGTCATATTGCTTTTCTGTCTCTTTGAGGTGTTTTTTTAACCGCATCCCAAAGGTCATGGGTTCTGGATAACCCATTAAGGAGACATCAAGCCATTCGATCAGGTTAATGGGGTCTGCAAGTTCGGTTAAACTTGGCGTTCTGAAAAGATCTTCTGGATTATACAGGTCCAGGGTTTTCAGCATGGTCAGTTTTACATGATTGTTAAATGTATTATTTACCTGATTATTTACCCGGTTATTTAGTTGGGGATCAGGCGGTCCCGCAATGATTTCCACCCTGTGGCCAAGGTCGGCCAGCGCATGGCTTAGGTGCCTGATATAGACACCCTGACCGCCGCAATGGGGGTTGCTTCTATAGCTGATAAGGCCTATTTTAAGTGATGAATTCATAGGGTTGTTTGGTGCGCCCGGCTGGAATCGAACCAGCGATCTTCAGCTTCGGAGGCTGACGCCTTATCCCCTGGGCTACGAGCGCGAAAGTCATATAATACTTAAACCAAGACTAATGTGCAAGGTCATTATCAAATTTTTCTTTAGCTTCTCCGGCAACATAGAGAGATCCGGCAATACAAATCGCATCTTCAGTATTTGAAGCTTCAATGGCATGGGAAACAGCCTCTTTAACATCTTCAATAATTGTAATTGGACACGGTGTAAATTTTTGGGCAGCCTCTTTTAATATTTTAGGGTCAAGGCTTCTGTTGATTTTTGCTTTTGTTATAATAATATGTTGAGCACAGGAAACAAGATGTTTAAGCATTTTCTCATATGGTTTGTCATCGAGTATGCCGATAACCAGAGTGAGTCTTGTCTTTTTAATTGTTGATAATAAATATTTCCCAAGCACGCTTGCAGCCTTAAGATTGTGTGCACCGTCAATAATGACAAGGGGATTTTGCCGGATATGCTCAAGTCTACCCGGCCATTTGGCAATGGAGAGTCCTTCTTTAACAAGGGTGTCATTAAAATTGTATTTTTTGCCTGTCTTATTTAGTTTTTCAAAGATCAGTTCACAGGCAGCAAGTGCGAGGCTTAAATTGTCTTTTTGATGATCCCCTGGCAAGGGCTTTATCAAATAGTTGAAGCGTTTTTTTAAACCAAAGTATCTATAGGTGTTTTGTTTTGGATTTTTTCTAGCCCAAAAATCTTTTTTATATACGTATAGATCAGCGGATTTTTCTTTGGCAAGTTGTTTTATAACACCAAGGCCTGAGGGCTGGGACACACCGATGACAACCGGCCTGTTTTTTTTGATGATGCCGCCTTTTTCCACGGCAAGGGCCTTAATGGTATTACCCAAATAATCAGTATGTTCAATGGACAGGTTCGTTATAACACTTACCATAGGGGTGATGACATTTGTTGCATCAAATCTGCCGCCCATGCCTGTTTCTATGACGGCGAAGTCTACTTTCTGTTTTGAGAAGTGGTAAAATCCCATGGCTGTGGCAATTTCAAAAAAGGTGGCTTTTCTTTCTCCGGTATCTGCTGTACGAACGGCTTCATATGCTTTCACAACCTGATCGTTTGAAATTTGTTTGCCGTTAATTGAGATCCGTTCATTGAAATCAACAAGATGGGGGGAGGTATAAAGGCCTGTTTTAAAACCGGCTTTTTCTAAGATTGAGGCAATATATGTGGCTGTAGACCCTTTGCCATTTGTGCCGGCCACATGGACCAGGTGATAGTCTTTCTGGGGGTTGTTTAAACATTTTAAAATATTTAAAATAGTATCAAGCTCAAGTTTGATACCGAAACGCCCAAGCTTGTAAATTTTATCAAGACATTTTTGATAGGCAGTTTTTTTCATTTATAAGATAAAAAAACCCGGAATAAATCAGTTAGTAAATCATTTATTCCGGGTGAATTTTGATGGATTAGCTATTTCTTCTGCGTGATCTTGAGGCAGCAATCCTTTGTCTTCTCATTGCTTCTCTCATCTTGCGTCGTCTTAACTGACATGGTTTCTCAAAATGTTTTTTCACTTTAAGACGTTTGAAGAGGCCATCATTCTGGATTTTTTTCTTCAATATTCTTAA
>CAYVZG010000051.1:0-30456 GCA_964455805.1 uncultured Desulfobacula sp. | reverse complement strand
GTTAATCTTATTAGTTTTAAACAGCGCATAGGAGGTGCCCGTGAAAAACAAAGAAATTTTGCTCAATTCTCAACAAAAGAAAACAGGGGTTTCCAGGAGAACATTTCTGAAAACCGTTACCGGTACTGCTGCCGGAATCGGTATTTCTCAAATGTTCAATCCAGCCCTTGTCTCTGCAATGGAAAAAGCCCTTGAAAATCATCCGGTTCTCTGGATACAGGGTCAGGGATGTACAGGGTGTTCTGTTTCCCTGTTAAACAGCGTTGATCCATCCATTGCAGACGTACTTCTCAAGGTGATCAGCCTTCAGTTCCATCCCACGGTGATGGCCAGTGAAGGTGAGACCGCCATGGAAAACCTGTATAAAATAGCAGAAGCGTACAAAGGTAAATTCTCGTTAGCTGTTGAAGGGGCCATTCCGGTTGCTGCGGACGGGAAATACTGTATCATCGGAGAAATTGACCACAAAGAAATCACCATGGTTGATGTAATTAAAGACCTTGGCGCGAAAGCCGGCAGCGTTCTTGCCATCGGTGCATGCGCTACCTATGGGGGAATCCCGGCAGCCGAAGGAAATGTAACCGAGGCAAAAGGTGTAATGGATTTCTTTAAAACCGCTGATATTAAAACACCCACCGTCAACATTCCGGGCTGCCCACCGCATCCGGACTGGATTGTGGGTTCCATTGCCCATCTGTTGACAAAAGGCGTTCCAAAATTGGATGAATACGGTCGTCCACTGGTTTTCTATGGCGAAAATATCCATGACAACTGCCCCCGTCTCGATCAATACGAAGAAGGGGAATTATCTGAAACTCTTTCAGATCCCAAAGGGTGCCGTATGGATGTCGGGTGTAAAGGTCCGGATACATATGCTGACTGTTATAAACGCAAATGGAACAGCGGCATGAACTGGTGCGTGGATAATGCAGTCTGTATTGGGTGTGTTGAACCGGGATTCCCGGATGAAACATCTCCTTTCTATGAACCCGCATAACCCAATGATCCGAAACTTTTTAAACCTTAAGGAGGTTTTATTATGGCAGGCTGTCAACCAGTAGCGGCTCCTATAGCAGCAGGCAAAAAAATCAAGGTTGCCATCGATCCTGTAACCAGGATTGAGGGACACCTTAAAGCAGAAGTTGAAGTAAAAGACGGAGTTGTCGTTGATGCAAGAGTCTTTGGCGGCATGTTCCGCGGTTTTGAACAAATATTAACCGGCAGGGACCCCAGGGATGCCATCCAGATCACCCAGAGAATCTGTGGTGTGTGCCCAACAGCCCATGCAACGGCATCTGCCCTTGCTTTAGATGATGCATTCAATGTTAAATTAACCGAAAACGGCAGGATAGCCAGAAATCTGATTTTTGGTGCCAATTATCTTCAATCACATATTCTTCATTTCTATCATCTGGCAGCCCTTGACTATGTCAATGGTCCTGATGTGGCTCCCTTTATTCCACGGTATGCAAAAAATGATGTCCGTGTGCCCAAGGAAATTAACGATATTGCCGTGGGCCAATATCTTGAAGCCCTTGAAATGAGAAAAATATGTCAGGAAATGGTCGCACTTCTCGGCGGCAGAATGCCCCATGTACAAGGAATTGTTGTGGGTGGAGCAACAGAGATCCCCACCCGGGAAGCCTTGAACGCATATTTGGAACGGTTCAAAGTTGTCAAAAAATTTATCCTTGAAAAATATGTCCCCATTGTTTATCTGCTTGCCGGACCCTATGGTGATCTTCTCAAAACCGGCGGCGGGTATCAAAATGTGGTGTCATGGGGTGTTTTTCCCATGGATGAAGCCGGCAACACCCTTTTAAAGAGAGGTGTTTACACAGATGGCAAGGATCATCCCGTGGATCCGAATCTTATCAAAGAGTATGTAAAATATTCCTATTTTGAAAATTTTACAACCGGGTTGAACCCAACCGAGGGAAAAACCATTCCCAACCCGAACAAGCCCGGTGCATACAGTTTTGTCAAATCGCCCAGATACAATGGGAAACCCCATCAGGGCGGTCCCCTTGCAAGAATGTGGGTTACCAATCCTGAACTGTCTAAAATCGGCCAGGAAAAACTGGGGGTTAAAAACCTTCGGGATATCGGTGATGCGGCATTCTCTATTCTGGGAAGGCATGTGGCCAGAGCAGAAGAGACGGTTATAGTTGCCAATGCAGTTGAACAATGGCTGTCTGAAGCAAAACCGGGCAAAGAGACTTTTGTTCCTACACCCACTCCTGATTCTGCTGAAGGTCTTGGACTGACTGAGGCGCCCAGGGGAGCGTTGCTTCATTACATTGATATCAAGGATAAAGTGATTTCCAATTACCAGGTGACTTCTGCAACCATCTGGAATGCAAATCCAATGGATGATATGGGACAAAGAGGTCCCATGGAACAGGCGCTCATTGGCGTTCCGGTTCCTGATCCTGAAAACCCGGTGAATGTGGGGCGTCTGATACGCTCCTTTGACCCCTGACTGGGTTGCGCCGTCCACGTGCTGGACGCAGATACAGGCAGAGAAATTAAAGTGGAAATTCCATTATAACTGAAACTAATCTTTTATGATGTATAAGAGGGGGTGAGATTTTTCATCCCCTCTTATGCGTATACAAAGATATTTTTTTTTATCAACAATAATTTTCACAAATTCAATAAAATGGAACTACAAAACAAATGAAAAAACTCCTGGTTTTGGGTGTTGGCAATATCCTGTTGATGGATGAGGGCATAGGGGTTCATGCGGTTCACGAATTCTGGAAAGAAAAGGAAAACTATGATGAAACCCTGATTGATTTTATTGACGGGGGGACATTTACCCAGGATATCTTTTATCTGTTTGAAGGATATGAACAAATCCTTGTACTGGATATAGTCAGGGCGGGCAAAGAACCCGGAACCATTTACAGCCTTGAGGAGGACGACCTTGTAAAAAATGAAAAACAGATGTTATCTCTCCACGATATCGATCTTTTGGATTCCCTTGATATGGCAGGGATGAGAGGTCACAGACCCGCTTTAAAAGTGGTGGGAATTGAACCGGCCAAAATTGACTGGGGAACCCAAATGACACCTGTTTTGATCAAAGCCTTTCCCGGGTTTATGAAAGTTGCCCGGAACCATATTAAAAAAATTCTCAACACTTCTTGATTTAAAATAAATTTCCAAAGATAAGGCCTCATCTAAACCAATAGTTAACAAATTCTGGGTAATTGGTCTCCTGTCAGCATATCGACCACCCTCTTGCCCCCGATTTTGGTTTGTAAATAGACCCTGCCCGGATCTTTTTTAGTGACCTCGCCAATGATCACTGCATCTTTACCAAACTCGTTTTGTTGTATGATATCAAGTGCTTTTAAAGAATCTTTTTCAGGTACAATGGCAATCAGTTTGCCCTCATTGGCAATATATAAAGGATCAAACCCCAGCAGCTCGCAGGTCCCCTGTACGGCGCCTCTGATGGGCAGTGATATCTCATTTATATTCATTCCCACTCCCGATTGTGATGCGATCTCATTCAGGGTTGTGCCAAGCCCTCCCCTGGTGGGATCCCGAAGCACGTGAATATCACAGCGGGACTGTATAATGGCCTGCACCATCTTATTTAACGGGGCTGAATCGCTAATAATATCAGAATCAAACTTTAGCCCTTCCCTGGAACTTAAAACGGTAATTCCATGATCTGCAATGGTGCCGCTGACAATAATTTTATCTCCAGGCTTTGCATTGGCCCCTGACACATTGATGCCTGGCGGAATAATACCGATTCCCGAAGTATTGATAAAAATCTTGTCTGCTTTCCCTTTTGGAACGACCTTGGTATCGCCGGTTACAATCTTGACCCCGGCCTTTTTGGCAGCCATTGCCATTGTTTCTAAAATTTTCTTTAATTGTTTTACTGGCAGGCCTTCTTCTATGATCAGGCCCACACTGATAAATTCAGGTTTGGCTCCGCACATGGATATATCGTTGATAGTTCCGTTCACGGCAAGATCTCCGATATTGCCGCCCGGGAAAAAAATAGGATCCACCACATAGGAATCGGTTGAAAAGGCAAGATTTGCACCTTCAATATTTAAGGTTGCCCCGTCATCCTGTTTTGATAATTCCGGATTTTCAAATAACGGCAGAATCAAATCAGAAAACATTGCGTGTGATACTTTCCCGCCTGAACCATGGTCTAATAATACTTTTTCATCTGTCATCTTTTCTCTCCGTGTCCCAAAACATGGATCTTTTATTTTTCATTTTTTTAGCTATACCTGTAAAATGCGGCACAGGAACCTTCACTGGATACCATACAGGGCCCAACCGGATTCATGGGTGTACATTTTTTCTTGTAAAGGGCACATTCGTCAGGAGTTTTCAGTCCCATGAGAATTTTTCCACAATCACACCCTTTAGGCTCAGGTACATCGGGCATTTCCATTCTATATTTAATGGCCGCGTCAAATTTATGGTACTCTCTTTTAAGGGCCATGCCGCTTGAAGCAATTTCTCCTATCCCTCTCCATGATGCATTACATAATTCAAAAACCTGGTTCATGATCTTTTTTGCCTTTACATTTCCTGAATCAGATACGGCCCGTGGATAGGCATTTTCCAGAGCCGGGGTTCCGGTCTCATTTTGTTGAATTAAAAGAAGAATTGCCTGTAAAATATCTATGGGCTCAAATCCGGATATCACCGATGGTATGTCATATTTTTCAAATGTGTCCCTATAGGCGTTTGTTCCTGTAATTACTGAAACATGCCCTGGAAGGATAAATCCGTCTATCTTAACTCCATCTGTTTCCATTAATGCTGCAAGTGCCGGTGGTGTGAGTTTATTGGCAGAGTAAATGGAAAAATTATCGATGTCCTCTTCAATTCCCATGAGAATGCCAGCCGCAATGGTGGGAATGGTTGTTTCAAATCCCACCCCACAAAAAACGACCTCTTTTTCTGTATTTTCTCTGGCAATATTTATGGCATCAAATACGGAATAAACGATTCGTACATCAGCCCCTTCTGCTTTTTCTTTTCCAAGACTAGAACGTGAACCCGGTACTTTAATGAGATCGCCAAAAGTTGTCACGATAACATTATCGAGTTTTGCAAAGGCCATAAAAGCATCAATGTCCTTCTGGGCTGTCACGCACACAGGGCACCCAGGCCCTGAAAGAAGTGTGATATTTCCGGGGAGTACACTTCTTATACCATGCCTGAAAATAGACATGGTGTGTGTTCCGCACACTTCCATCAGTCTTAACTGTTTTTTACTGACCAAATTTATTTTTTTTACTAAATCCCCAGCAAGATTCCCGTCCCTGTATTCTTCAATGTATTTTAAAGCCATATTCAATTTCCTTCCAAGGCTGCGGCAACAACAGCCTGGCCTAAACAGATCCCACCATCCCCGGTGGGAACCTTTGTGTGTGTGTATACCTTAAGATGTTTTTCTTCAAGGGCCTTAATCATCTGTTTCAGGATGATGTCATTATTAAAGACACCACCTGATAATACGATTTTTTTTATACCTGTTTTCCTGCTTAGCCTGAATGCTGCTGTAGAAAATGCGGTCACCAGTGTATTATGAAATTTTGAACCCATTGACCGCCTTGATTTCTCTTGGCTTATATCCGCTACAATTTGCCGGATACTGGCCATCATATCAATTTCAAATTCCACATCTTTTTCCCTGGTGTCATGTTCTATAATTTCAAATTCATATGCCCCGTCAAAAGATGCACTCTCCTCTGGCTCGCCCTTTGAAAGAGGCTTATCTGATATGGACTCAAGTTCCATTGCAGCCTGGCTTTCATGGGAGATTTTATGACGGACACAAAGAAGGGAGGAAACAGCATCAAATAACCTTCCGGCACTTGACGTTAAAGGAGAGTTTACGTTTTTTTTCATCATCTGGATAATAAAGACCAGTTTATCTTTTTCCATGGCCCTTATATAGGGTATATCTAAGTTTATGCAATCATCTCCAAAGGCCTGATATAGAACTGATGCTGCCATACGCCAGGGTTCCAGAACTGCTGCATCGCCGCCCGGCATTTTAATATAGGACAGGTGCGCTTTTCTTTTAAACTCTTTGTGTGTGCATAAAAGGATTTCTCCTCCCCAGACATGTCCATCTGTTCCATATCCTGTGCCGTCAAGGGTTATGGCAATGATTGCTTCATCAAGATCATTTTCCGCCATACAGGCTACGGCATGGGCATGGTGATGCTGGACTCCTATTTTTTTTACACCATTTTGAACGTTGGCATATTCAGTACTCAGGTAATGCGGGTGCATATCATGGGCAATAATTTCAGGATGAATATCTAAGATCTGTTTTAAATGCTCAATACTTTTTTGAAAATATTCAAATACCATTGCATTATCCAAATCCCCGATATGCTGACTTAAAAAGGCATGGTTGTTCCGGGTGAGACAAATGGTATTTTTCAGTCCTGCGCCGCACCCGAGAATTTTTGGCATGGATTTATTTAAAGGGACAGGCAAAGGAGCGTACCCACGGGATCTTCTAATAAATCGTTTCTTATTCGCCTGAATCCGGACAATTGAATCATCTGCCCTAAAATAAATATCCCTGTCATGCAGCAAAAAATAATCAGCAATATGGGAAAATGAATCTATTGCATCCTTATTCTCAATGGAAAGCGGCTCTCCCGATTTATTGCCGCTGGTCATCACAAGAACATCCGGTCCTTTTTCAAGAAGCAAAAAATGAAGCGGCGTATAGGGTAACATAATCCCGAGACAATTGTTAAGAGGTGCCACATCTGCAGCAAACTCACCTATCTTGTCCTTGATCTTTTTATTCTTTTTTAACAGGACAATAGGTCGGTGATAGGATTCTAACAGCTCTTTTTCCTTGGAATTTACATGGACATGGCCAAACAGGCTGGATGCCGATTCTGCCATCAGGGCAAAGGGTTTATGGGGGCGGTTTTTCTTTTGCCTTAAATTCTTAACCGCATATTTATTGGAGGCATCGCAGGCCAGATGGAAACCGCCAAGTCCCTTTACCCCGATGATCTTGCCCTGGCTTAAAAACTGGGATGCAAGAACCATGGCCTGCCTTGAAGCTGAATCAACCCTATTGCCTTTATTATCGGTTAAAAAAACCTGGGGGCCGCAGGTTGGGCATGCATTGGGCTGGGCATGGAATCTTCTGTCCAACGGGTCATCATACTCTTGTTGACATTCATCACACATCCTAAAATGCCTCATGGAAGTTTTGGGCCGGTCATAGGGAATATCTTCTATAATGGTATATCTTGGACCGCAATTGGTACAATTGATAAAGGGATATTCATACCGTCTGTCATTCAAATCTTTCATTTCAGCCAAACAGTCAGAACAAATACTCACATCGGGGGAGATTAAAGTGGTCCGGCTATTGAAGGACTTGCTTTTTACAATTTGAAACAGTGAAAAATGGCTCATTTGTGTATCAGAGATATCTATATGTGTCACTGAGGCAAGCAAGGGATTTTTATGATATATATCATGTGCAAATTTCTTAATATTTTCCGAAGAGCCTTCAACTGTTGCAAGCACACCTGAATCAGTATTGGAAACCTCTCCTTTTAGATGATATTTTTTGGCCAGAACAAATAAAAAAGGCCGAAAACCAACACCTTGAACGACTCCGCTGATTTCCAACCTTTTTGCTGTTTTAGAGACTTTCATAAAGCCTTATAAATTATCATTAAAACCTTTATCTTGTTTGCGCTCTTCTGCAAGGAGATTGCGCATGTCTTCAAGGGTTTGGAAAGCTGCTTTTTCATCAAGCTTATTTATGGCAAATCCAGCATGGACGATGACATAATCCCCTATTTTTATGTCATCTAAAAGCATGATACTGGTTTCCCTGATTACCCCATCCACATCCACTTTGGCAACATGGCCATTGATTTCAATAATTTTAGACGGAACTGCTAAACACATAAATTTAATCCCTGTTTTGCTTTAAAGAATAAAATTTTAGTATAACATAAGATCGATTATGAACAAGTTTTATTTTATTGCCCGTCTGGACACTCTCAATTAGAATGAAAAACCGATTAATTACTTATTGCAGTCTATCGAAACAAATTCCATTATTATCTTTTCAATGGGTGATGATACCTTTTTTTATAAACGCCTTCTCTGACTTGACTCTCGTGTTAATAGACGTGTACAATACGCCTTACAAAATGCAAAGGGAGCTTAAGGAAAACCCAAGGCAACAAAAATATGGGGCGGCGGCCCGTAATTATCCTTTCTGCGTTATGGAACAACACAATGGTCATGGACTTAGCAAACTATCGGATATATAAATAAACATATTCTAACCGCGGTTGTTGCCACGGAAAACGGCAACATTTTCGATTTGGAAGGTTATGGCGCCGTTGGCATGTCAGGAAATACTCCTTTTGTTTTAAAAAAACAAAAGACCGTGCCCATGCCCCATGGCAGTGAGCTTTTCATGCTGCCCCAAAGAAAACCAATTGTCTATAATATCACCAAAAGCCTTTTTGAAACCCTTGAGCAAAACCCCTTTAATCCGGATGAAAAAATATTTCCGGTTGCCGTGTTTAATTCTCCGGGATATGTGAACCGTCATTTTTGTGCCTATGATGATGAGGGCATAAAAGATTATCTTCCTTTGTTCTCCTACGGGGCAGTTGGATTCGGGAAAAATAAATTCAGGTCTGCAACCCTTCTTGTGGATAAAGAGCCGCGGCAGGACTTGAGAAAAATGCCCCAAAAAAAAATTATCAAGGGTGTCAAATATTTACAAAAAAAACACCCTGGCAACCGCCTGATCCGGCATCTGGAAACCTGTGCCCTTGAATATGGCTGTCCTGCCGGTAAAAATTTTTTTCTTAAACGGTATGAAGCCCCGCTTCCCACTTCAATCGTCTGCAATGCGAACTGTATTGGGTGCATATCGCTTCAAACACAGAATAATCTGAGTGCCTGCCAGGAGAGAATCGGTTTTACCCCGACGCCGGAAGAAATCGCACAGGTATCTTGTGAGCATATTTCCCAGGTTAAAAATGCAGTTGTCAGCTTTGGCCAGGGGTGCGAAGGGGAACCCTTAACAGCGTTTAAAGCCATTGAGCCTGCCATACGTCTTATACGCAAACGAACAGATAAGGGCACCATCAACCTGAACACAAATGCCAGCCTGCCAGAATGTATTGAGCAACTTTGTCAAGCCGGGCTAGATTCCATGCGGGTCAGTTTAAATTCTGTCAGAAAAAATTGCTATAATGCCTATTTTAGACCCAGATCCTACCAATTTTCCGATGTTATTAACAGCATACAAGCGGCAAAACGCCTTGGAAAATTTGTTGCCCTAAATTACCTTAACTGCCCCGGATTTACAGATTCCCAAAAAGAGTTTGCCGCATTAAAGGAATTTATCCATACCTATAAGATCGACATGATCCAATGGCGCAATTTAAACTTTGATCTTAAAAGATATTGTCATCTGATGTCAAAAATAGAAGATAGCGGCCATGCCCTGGGGATGGAAACCATAATTCAACAATTGACTATTGATTTTCCTGAATTAATTCACGGATACTTTAATCCTCCCCTTGATTCATCCAGGCGATCTAATTCAATAGGGTTCAACAAGGAAAGGTCATGACAGATAAAAAAATCATAATTATTGATGACACCATTCGGGAAGGCATGCAGTTTAGAGGACTTGTGTTCTCTCTAGAGCAGCGGTTAACCATTCTCGACTTCCAGGAAAAACTTTGTGTGGACATATGCAAGGCAGGCTATCCCCCTGCCCATGAAAGTGAAGCTGATATTGTCAGAAAGCTATATTGCCACGCTCAAAAAAAAGGCCACTCCATCCGGATTGCCGCCATGGGAAGAGCAACGCTTCATGATGCCCGTATTCTACTTAATACTCAGGTGAATGATTTTCATTTTCATCTGCATATAAAAAATAATGTGGGACCAAATCATCTGGAACAGATGTTGAACGACCTGATACAAACCATTGATTTCATAAGAAAAAAGGACGGCAATGCCAGCATCTCTGTAGCACTGCTTGATATCGGCAGATCCGATGACCCTCTTTTGACTCAATGTGTTTCGTTTTTAAGTGATCATCATATTGATATTATTTCCTTACCAGACACCTCAGGTATGATGGCCCCCAACCAGGTATTTGAAAAGATACATCCCCTTTCTTCTAAGACCACTGATACAAAAATATCGGTTCATTGCCACAATGATATGGGTATGGCCTCTGCCAACAGTGTGATGGGTATTCTGGCAGGCGGGCAAAGCCTTGAGCTTTCTGTCCTGGGCATTGGTGAAAGAAACGGGATCGCAGACCTTTTCACAACGGCTAAAATGATTCAGGATCAAGGGTTTGATGTGAAACTCAACACAGAGGATATCAACACATTTTACGCCTATTACAGATATGTCGATGCCATTGTATATGAACAAACCGGTGAACACCTATTGAACGTGAACACCCCCTTTTTTGGTGATTCGGTTAAAACACACGTAGCCGGAACCCATGCCGGTGGGGAATATGGCATTGCATCAGAAGAACATTTTTTTTTAAGTATCTTATGCGGTAAAGGCATGGTCAAAAAATATTTGAACCAGGAAAATATTTTTTATGATGGAAAAAGACTAAAAGAAATTACAGCAGCCATAAAACACCAAAGTATAACCCTTGGCAGAAGGCTTAAAAAAGATGAAATAAAGACTATTGCCGGTTCATCTATTTAATAAAAAAACCGCTTGCCATCCATTAAAGGCGTTGATATGAGTATCAGACCGGATGACCATGAATACTATTGTTAGCCTCAACCTTGGGAGGTGCTCCTTTGAAAAAACAAAACATACCTATCCTTTTTTTTGGCAGTCATCTCCATGGTCCTGGACGGTCACCCGGGTTTTGCCGGTATTCAAAGGGTAAGTTCTTCCGGCAATTTGTATTTTCCATTATGGTCATCCCCTTTTACCAAAAGGTAACTTTTAATCATGAACAATGATAAACCCGTCACCCTGTTCGTACAATGCCTTGTAGACACGCTATACCCGGAGGTGGGGCAGGCCATGGTCCATCTTTTTGATAAACTGGGCATCCCCGTGGTTATTCCCCTGGATCAGACCTGCTGCGGCCAGCCCGCTTTTAACTCAGGGTATCGCAGGGAAGCAAGAACAGCCGCAAAGCGATTTATAAAAATATTTGAAACTTCCGATATCATTGTCTGTCCTTCCGGATCATGTGTAGACATGGTCAAACACCAATACCCAGGACTTTTCAGTGATGATTCTCCCTGGCAGATTCGGGCAAAGGCAGTCAGTAAAAAAATTTTTGAACTGACCCAGTATCTTGTGGATGTCCTTCAAATTGAGGATGTGGGAGCCCGCTTTAATGGAAAAGTGACCTATCACGATTCCTGCCATCTTTCCAGAAATCTTGGTGTGGCTTATCAACCAAGAAAACTCATTGCCAATGTCAGGGATATTCAGTTAATTGAAATGAAAGACGCTGAAAAGTGCTGCGGTTTCGGCGGCACATTTTCTGTGAAATATCCGGATATTTCATCGGCCATTTTGGAAGAAAAAGTAGATAACATTGTCGCCTCAGGCGCCGATGCTGTTGTTGGGTGTGATGTCAGCTGTCTTATGAACATCCAAGGGATGCTCAACCGGCGAAATTCTTCCGTTAAGGCCCTTCATATTGTCCAGATTCTGGCAGGATAAAAGAGGAATCCATGTCTGAAATAAAAACCGAATTTTATAAAGAAAACGCGGCAAAAGCCATTAAAGACCCTGTTTTACAAAATGCCCTTTCCGATGTTCAACACCGCCTGGGTCCGGCAACGGCTCTGGCATATAAAAACCTTCCCGAAGGGGTAGAGCTTCGACAAAAGGCCCATGAGATAAGACAATTTGCCATCAACCATCTGGATATCCTGCTGGAAACCCTTGTCCAAAAAATCCGTGACAGGGGCGGCAAAGTATATTTTGCCAGGGATGCGGCCGATGCCACAGCCTATTGCCTGAAAATAGCCAGAAAAAATCAGATCAAAATGGTGGTCAAAGGCAAGTCCATGGTCACAGAGGAGATCGGTTTAAACTCCGTCCTTGAAACGAACCAGGTTGAGGTCAATGAAACAGATCTGGGCGAATACATTATCCAGTTGGCAGGCGAAACTCCTTCCCACATTATTGCACCCGCCATCCACAAAACCCGGAAAGAGGTGGCTCAGCTGTTTAAAGAAAAACTTGACATCCCTTATTGCGAAGACCCCCCGGTTCTGACACAGGCAGCGAGAAAAGCGCTGCGGGAAAAATTTCTGGCAGCTGACATGGGTCTTTCCGGGTGCAATCTGGCCTGTGCTGAAACAGGTCATATCACCACCGTCTCCAATGAAGGAAATATCCGTATGTCCACCACCATGCCAAAGATTCACATGGCCTTCATGGGCATGGAACGGGTAGTGGCAAGATTGGAAGATCATGATTCGTTGTTCAGACTTCTTTCCAGGGGTGCGGCAGCCCAGAACATGGCAGGTTATGTCAGTTATATCGGCGGTCCCCGTACAAAAGATCAACTGGATGGACCGGACCAGTTTCACCTGGTCATCCTGGACAATGGAAGATCCCGGATTCTGGCCGATCCTGAATTCAGGGAAATCCTATTGTGCATAAGGTGCGCCGCATGCCTCAATGTCTGCCCTGCCTATGGAAAAATCGGAGGACATAGCTATGGTTATCCTTACTCAGGACCCATTGGTGCGGTAATCACTCCACTTTTTGTGGGGATTAACCGGGCAAAGGACCTGTGCTGTGGGGAACCCTTGTGCGGGGCCTGTAAAGAAGCATGCCCCGTGGATATTGACCTTCCACGGATGCTTTTAGCGCTCAGGGCAAAACTGGCAGACGGCGATCCCCAATGGGGGGTCACCCGGGCCAACCCCATGGAAAAAATAGCCTTTCAGATCTGGTCTTTTCTTATCCGGAACAGAAGGGTTTACGACCTGGCATTAAGAGCAGGATCCATGATTCAAAGCCTATTGCCAACAAAGAACGGCATGATCCCTTACCTGCCATTTGTTTTCAAGGGATGGACCCAGAGCCGTGATATAAAACCCCTTGCCAAGACCAGTTTCTTAACCCAATGGAAAAACAGGGAGCAGCGCCCATGACAGGGTTTAAAAATAACGGAACCAAGAACACCCGTGAACATGAATTTATCATGACCATTAAAAAGGCACTTGGCCAATCAACCTCTAATGTTGATCCTGAACTTCTCGGAACCCCGCCAAAGGATATTGATACCCGTCTAAACGCATATATTAATAAGCATAAAACCCATCGAATGGCACTGCTTGACCTCTTTATTGAACAGGCCGGATTATTAAACCTCGCGGTCAGGCCCGTGAAAAATGTGTCCCAGGCAGGCCGCGCCATCCAAAAATTTATTGCCCAATCAGAACCGGAATGGGGAACTCAAAAATCAGTTATTGCATGGCACCACCCTTTGATCGAGCAGTTGAATCTTGAAAAAAACCTGGTCGATGGTGTTACCCTTTTTACCACCCGATCCTCTTTTGCACCGGATTCAAAGGAGCGGGCACACATCCGTAAACACCTGATCGACTCATATATCGGTATTACAGCAGCAGATTTCTGTGTGGCAGGGTCAGCCACTCTGGTACTCAGGACACGGCCTCACCAGCCAAGGGCCGTTTCCCTTGTCCCTTCCATCCATGTGGCAGTTATCAAATTGGACCAGATCGTAGAAAATCTTTCAGAACTCTATTTTCGTCTCAAATGGGATCCTGAAGAACAAAAAATCGGACTGACCAATTGCATGACCTTTATCTCGGGCCCCAGCAAAACTGGTGATATAGAACTTGTCATGGTCCATGGCGCCCATGGGCCCAGACAAATGATCGTATATGTGATCACCGGCTGATCTATTAACCCTTTTTCCATAAGAGGTAATGATGGACTTCCCCAGAATGCACCGCATCCTTCAGACAATTGACGCCCCCAAAGTTGACCACTTAAAAGACACGATCATCCAGGAGTTATCCGCACTGGACATGGTTTCCCGTATACGTCCGGGTGCCCGCATCGCCATTACAGCCGGCAGCAGGGGAATCAATCATATTGACCTGATTCTGAAAACCCTGATCGAGTTCTTGAAGGCCAACAAAGCCGTCCCCTTTATCGTACCGGCCATGGGAAGCCATGGCAACGGCACGGCCCAGGGACAAATTGAGATCCTGAAAAGCCTGAATATTACCCAGGAAACCATGGGAGCACCGATTCTCTCTTCAATGGAGGTCGTACAGATCGGAACCTCTTCCCATGGATTCCCCATACTGGTTGACAAACATGCTGCAACAGCTGACGCCGTGGTAGTGATGAACCGGATCAAACCCCATACCGAATTTGAAGGGACCATTGAAAGCGGATTAATGAAAATGATGGCCATTGGACTGGGAAACCATAAAGGATGTTTCCAGGTTCACAAACAAACGGTTAATTTTGGATACAATAATGTCATCCCGGAAATCGGCACTGCTATTTTAGATTCAATTCCCGTACTTTTTGGTGTGGGGATTGTGGAAAATATTTATGATGAAACCGCCTCTATCAAGGCGTGTTTACCAGATCAGTTTTATGAGACAGAAACCATGCTGCTGAAAAAGGCAAAAAACTATATGGCGCGGCTGCCCTTTGACAAAATTGATATCCTGATCCTGGATGAAATGGGCAAGAACATCAGCGGCACGGGCATGGATACCAATGTCATCGGTAGAATCATGTTTATCGGAGAAAAAGAGCCGGATATGCCGAAAATAACCCGTATTGTGGTTTTGGATCTGACCCCGGCATCCCACGGCAATGCCATCGGAATCGGCCTAGCCGATTTTACCACCCGAAAAGTCATTGACAAACTGGATAACCAGGCCATGACCACCAATGCCATAACAGCCATGACACCTGAAAAGGCCAGGCTCCCTGTATATCTTGCCACAGACCGGAAAGCCATTGAGGCCGCTTTTCAAACCATAGGGGCCGTGGCTCCTGTCGATGCCCGAATCGTTCATATTAAAAACACCCTTGAGATGGGAACATTCAATATTTCACAGGCCTTATTGGATGAGGCTAAAAAAAGAACTGACCTGTTGTTTCTCGAAGATATCGGCCCTTTGTCATTTGACGAAGATCACAGACTTATGCCGGTCAAATTTTAGTATGAGGCTATATATAATATTATAAATTAAAACTGGAAAAGACTCAACTCACAACACATCATCGCCATTTGAATTTACCCTTCATGTCTGACCAACATGGGCATAGCATCTGTTAAAAAGCCATGTGTCCGATTTTTTTTATGGTGCCTGGCATAAATTATTTGCAAGGAACCATAAAAAATCATTTGCAAAACAGATTCTAATTTGATTTAATTCAAGTTTTAGGTTGTTTGCTTAGGACATTATAATTAAAGGAAAAATGTTTGGAAATTGATATTAAGGGCATTGTCATTATTGCAGGCAACTATGGGAGTGGCAAATCCGAGATTGCGGTGAACCTTGCGGCAAAATCCAGTCAACAGGGAATGGATGTTAAAATAGCCGATCTTGACCTTGTCAATCCCTATTTCAGATCAAGGGAAGCCATTATTCCCCTGGAAAAACTTGGCGTAGAAGTGGTGCTGCCGGACAAAAAATACATGTATGCCGATCTGCCCATTCTTGCGCCCGCCGTGGCTGGCATAATCCAGCAACCTTCAGAACTGACCATTCTGGATGCGGGTGGCGACGATGTTGGTGTGACCGTACTTGCAGCCCTTGAAGATCACTTAAAACAAAAGACCGTCCACATGCTCCAGGTGATAAACCTGTTTCGACCGTACACGGAAACCCTTGAAGGGTGCCTTAAAATCAAACAGGAGATTGAGGCATCTTCAAAAATAAAAATTACAGGACTTGTTTCCAATGCAAACCTTATAGATGAAACCCTGCCCGAACACATTTACAAGGGATATGATCTTGTCATGGAGGTGGCAGAGGCAACCGGTCTGAAAATTGAATTTATAACCGCTTCACCCCGGATGATACCACAACTTGATATGGACAGGTTTGCCTGCCCCGTATTGACCATTGACAGAACTTTGGTACCACCCTGGAAGAACATTTGATAATATAAGGAGTAATTTAAATGGCGTACGAACATATTGTTGATTCTGAAAGGTGTAAAGGATGCGGGCTCTGTGTAGATATTTGCCCCAAAAACGTTCTTGAGATCACCGATAAAGTAAATGCAAAAGGACATTTTCCCGCATTTCAGGCAAGGCCTGAAGATTGTATCTATTGTACGATGTGCTGTATCATGTGCCCGGATGTAGCCATTACCATTGTTGAAACAAATACTGTGGACTCAAAATAAAGGATAAATATAATGGCAAAAGTGTTAATGAAAGGAAACGAAGCAATCGCTGAAGCAGCCATCAGAGCAGGCTGTACAAATTATTTTGCATATCCTATCACCCCCCAGTCTGAAGTTGCTGAATACCTGGTGAAAAGACTGCCCGAAGAGGGCGGGGTTTTTCTCCAGGGGGAAAGCGAGGTTGCCGTCGGGTATATGATTTTTGGTGCGGCAGCAGCAGGGGAGCGGGTCATGACCACATCTTCTTCCCCTGGTATAAGCCTCATGGGTGAGGCAATCTCTTATATTGCCGCTGCCCAGTGTCCGGCTGTTTTTGTTAATATCGTCAGAGGCGGCCCGGGTTTAGGGGGAATACTTCCAGCCCAGGGAGATTATTTCCAGGCCACCAAAGGCGGTGGACATGGGGATTACCATATGCTGGTTCTGGCACCGGACGGAGTCCAGGAGGCCGTTGAGATGACCATGCAGGCGTTTACCCTTGCTGAAAAATATCGGGGCCCTGTCATGATCCTGGGAGACGGCCTCATCGGCCAGATGATGGAACCTGTGGAGTTTCGCGATGACCTGAAAACAGAACCTTCAAATAAAGATGACTGGGCCACAAACGGCATGGATACAAGAAAAAGCGAGAAAAGAAACCTGGTCAAATCATTGTTTTTAGACCCCACAGAACTCAACAAGAATAATCTTGCTTTAAAAGCCAAATATGACCAGATGAAAAAAGAAGAGATCCAGTTTGAAACTTACAATACAGATGTGGATTACAAAGTACTCATCACAAGCTTTGGTACTATGAGCCGGGTATGCAGGACTGCTGTTGATCATTTAAAGGAAGAGGGTATTGAAGTGGCCATGTTCAGGCCAAAAACCGTTTTTCCCTTCCCGGAACAGGCTGTCTATGATGCGGCTACCAAGGAAAGCTGCAAATCAGTCATCAGTATTGAAATGAATATGGGGCAGATGGTGGAAGATGTTGAAAGAAGCATTAAGGGCCAGAGGCCTGTTGAGTTTTACGGCGAGTGCGGCGGAGACATCCCGTCACCGGAAAAGATCATCGAAATTATCAAAAAAATGATATAGGAGCATATAATGGGAAAAGCATTTTCAAAGCCACAAGCCCTTAGCGACACTATGACACACTATTGCCCTGGATGCACCCACGGCATTGTACACAGGCTTATTGCAGAAGTTATAGATGAACTGGGGATCAGGGGAAAGACGGTTGGAATTGCCCCTGTAGGATGTGCGGTCCTGGCATATAATTATTTCAACTTTGACTTTCAGGAAGCAGCACACGGCAGGGCACCTGCCATGGCCACAGGCATTAAAAGAGTCCGCCCGGATCTGATGGTATTTACTTACCAGGGAGACGGAGATCTCGCAAGCATAGGCATGGGCGAAATCATCCACGCAGCCAACCGGGGCGAAAAATTTACTACAATATTCATTAACAATGCCATTTACGGCATGACCGGCGGTCAGATGGCCCCGACAACCATGCCGGGTCAGCGGGCTTCAACAGCTCCCGTGGGAAGAAATACAGAGATGACAGGGATGCCCATTAGAATGGCAAACCTTTTAAGTGAACTGGTGACACCCAGTTATATTACAAGGCAAGCTGTTTTAAAACCCCAGCAGGTTAATAAAACCAAGAAAGCCATTAAAAAAGCGTTTGAATACCAAGTGGAGGGCAAATGCTTCAGTCTTGTGGAGGTGGTTTCCACCTGCCCGACCAATTGGGGGCTTACCCCCCTTGATTCGTTGAAATGGGCTGAAGAAGAGCTGCTGCCTTATTATGAACTGGGTGATTATAAAACCCCGGAATAGAATACATAATTTTAACACTATATTTGTTTTTGGAGAAACCAATGCAAACAGAAATAAAATTTGCAGGATTTGGAGGACAGGGAATCTTATTAAGCGCAAAGCTTATGGCCTATGCAGCGATGAAACAGGGATCCTTTGTTGCCTGGGTACCTTCCTATGGTCCTGAGATGCGTGGGGGGACAGCCTATTGCACCGTTGTAATCAGTGACAAGCTCATCGGCTCTCCCATCATTAAAAACCCAACCCACCTGGTGGCAATGAACCGCCCCTCCCTTGAAAAATTTGTCGGTGATGTCAAACCGGGAGGTATTGTATTTATAAACAGCTCCCTGATTCCCGTTAGAAGCGAGCGAGATGATATTACTGAACTTGTGGTACCGATCAACGAAGTCGCCATAAAGGCCGGCAGTGTCAGGGCTGCCAATATTGTTGCCCTGGCCTCCTTTGCTGCAAAAAGCAAACTGGTTGATCTGGACCTTTTAAAAGACTGTATAAAGGAAGAATTTGCCGCCAAGGCTAAAATTATTCCCATGAATATGGTCGCATTTGATGAAGGCGTCAAACTTGCAAATAATAGTAAATGAACTGTGAGATAAACAATTAAATGGATTTCTCACACATAGGATATTATTATTTTAACCATTTATAAGGGGACAGCATGATCAGAATAGAAATATCTCTTTTTCTTAAAAATGCACCTGGCGAACTTGCTAAATTAACTGAACTTTTAGCCGGGAACAATATCAATATTGATGCCATTACCATCCAGGATGCATCTGCCTATGTCCAGAACCTTTTTGAGGCCAGAGGCAAATCCTTAAAAAGACTTGCATCCTATGCCAGCTACAGCTCCATGAGGAGAGACTCTGCCGAATTTGCCCTGATAAGGCTGATTGTTGACCAGCCGGAAAAAGCCATGGTTCTTTTAAAGGAAAATGATTATCTTTTTGATTCAAAAGAAGTGGTAACTATTGATATTACAAACAAACCCGGTGAATTTACAAAAATCACCAAAAGATTTGGAGAAGAAAAAATTAATATCAATTATGTTTACGGGTCTGTCTCTGATTCTGATGGTAAATGTCTGTTTGTATTCTGCCCGGAAGATGTAAAATCCGCTGCTGATATTTTTAAAGACGGTTATTAGGCCTTTAACATCTTATATTTAAACAACAAAAGAGCAGCCAGTTTAACACCTGTTTTATTGGCTGCTCTTTTATCTTAGTTTATTTACTAAAATTTATTTTATCACGGTTTTCTTTTATCTTTAAGTATCTGATTTGAAATGACAATCCTCTGAATCTCGCTGGTGCCTTCGTAAATGGTAAACACCCTTGCATCCCTGTAGAATCGTTCAACATTATAATCTTTTGTAAACCCGTATCCGCCATGTATTTGAATTGCCCTTGCCGTCACCTCGTTGACCATTTCAGATGCAAAGAGCTTGGCAATGGATGCTTCCTTGGTATAGGTTTCCCCACGGTCTTTCATGGAGGCTGCTGAAAATATCAATTGTTTGGCAGCCTCGATCTGTGTGGCCATATCTGCAATCTGAAACCGGATGGCCTGGTGTTTGGAAACGGCTGCCCCGAATTGCTTTCTCTTTTTTGCATACTTTATTGCCGCATCAAAAGCAGCCATTGCAACACCATATGACTGGGCTGCTATACCGATCCGCCCACTGTCCAGACCGGACATGGCAATCTTGAAGCCATCCCCTTCCCTGCCCACTCTATTGGAAGCCGGGACAGTACAGTTCTCCATTATCAAATCCGTTGTATCCGATGCCCGCAGTCCCATTTTATCTTCCAGCCTGCCAACAATAAGACCCGGGGTTCCCTTGGGAATAATAAAGCAAGAGATCCCTTTATGGCCTTTGCTATCGTCTGTTTTTGCAGTGACCAGAACCAGCTTTGAATGCTCACCCGATGTAATAAACCGTTTGGTTCCATTTATGATGTACTGATCCCCATCCCTTACAGCTATTGTCTGCTGGCTCACTGGATCAGATCCTGCCTCTGGTTCTGTCAGTCCAAAAGCACCAATGATTTCACCGGAGGCAAGGGGTACGAGAAATTCCTGTTTTTGTTCCTCTGTCCCGAATCTGTTTAGCGTTTCACACACAATTGAATTTTGAACAGACATCACAACAGATGTTGATGCACATGAATAGGCAATTTCCGACAATGCCAATACATAGGAAATGGCATCTGCAGACTCACCGCCATATTCTTGTGGTATCATCATGCCCATTAATCCCAGTTCACCCATCTGCATGAAATTTTCAGCTGGAAACGCTTTTGTTTTATCCCTTTCTGATGCCGTTGCTGCAACCACTTTTCGAGAAAATTCTCTGACCATGTTCTGAATCATCAATTGTTCAGGTGTAAGCTTGAATAACATGAAAGACTCCTTTATTTCTCATAACCGCTATGGTGCATATACCACAACAATAAGTTCTGCATCTGTTTTGCCGATATTTCTAAGGTCATGTTTAATACCAGAATTAAAATGGAGAGAATCTCCTTTTTTTAATTTATTGATATGCTCACCCACCTGGACTTCCACTTTTCCCTTAAGCACATAGGCAAACTCTTCACCTTCATGTTGAAACCCCACACCCCCATGGCTTTTTTGGGCTTCAACCACTATCCTAAATGCCTTGAGATGTTTATTTTCAGCTGTTGGCGTCAAAGGCGTATAGGCGTAATTATCCGTCCTTTTGGTATAGGCTTTGGATCTTTCTTGAGCAGCATCATCCTGCTCTTTTAACAAAAAGCTGGAGTCAATGTGAAGGGTTCTGGAAATTTGTAAAATGGTCCCAACAGACGGCCGTTGATCACCGCCTTCAATTTTCTTGATAAATTCTTTTGACAACCCTGTTTCATTGGCCATGGTTTCCAGAGTCATCTTTTTATCCAACCGGGCCCGCTTTATTCTTTTACCAACGGGAGTGATTCCTTTTTTTTTAGCCATACGATCTCCACCTGTTTAAATTTTTTGTGCTCACCTTTGATCAAATGCAAATAAAAAACGCCAAAGAAAACAAATCAACATTTACATATAAAAAAGATTAATCCAACACTTCAATCCAGTTCTCAGTGTCTTCGGCTTTCCCATATTGAATATCGGTCAAGGCATTATAAAATTTCATTGCAATGTCACCAGGTGTCCCATCACCAATGGCAATCACCTTGTCACCATATCTTATTTCACCCACAGGGGAAATGACTGCAGCTGTCCCTGAGCCGAATACCTCTTTTAATTTACCTTTTTCATGGGCCAAAAAAACCTCATCAATACTGAGTTTTCGCTCAGATAGGTTCATTCCCCATTTTTTAGCCAGGCTGATCACTGAATACCTTGTGATGCCGGGTAGAATCGTCCCGGTAAGATTGGGAGTCACAATCTCATCATCCATAATAAAAAAGATGTTCATTGCACCCACCTCTTCTATATACTTTCTTTCAATGGCGTCAAGCCACAACACCTGTGCATACCCATCCTCTTTTGCTTCTTCAGAAGCAATCAGGCTAGCCGCGTAGTTGCCTGCGGTTTTAAATTCGCCCACACCGCCTTTGGCAGCCCTGACATGTTCTTTTGAAACCCAGATTTTCACCGGATTCAATCCTTCGGCATAGTATGCGCCAACAGAAGAAAGAATAATATAAAATTTATAGGTAAAAGATGCCCGCACTCCTAAGAATGGATCGGATGCAATAATTGTGGGCCGGATATATAGGGATGTCCCCAGGGTTTCAGGAATCCATTTTTCTTCTACCTTTATCAATTTCTTTAAGGCATCCATAACAAAATCAATATCAATCTGCGGGATGCACATTCCCTTTGCACTCCTGTTCATCCTTTTAAAATTATCCCGGGGTCTAAAAAGACAGATCTTCTTATCCTGTGTTTTATAGGCTTTCAATCCTTCAAAGATCGCCTGACCATAATGAAAAACCATTGCCGCAGGTGAAATGGAAAAATCAGCAAAGGGTACAATTTCCGCATTGTGCCATCCGTTCCCCTCGGAATAATCCATAACAAACATATGATCTGTAAATACCTGACCAAAGCCAAGGTCTGAATCTTTTGGCCTTGTTCTGGTCGTCTCAATCGTGTTGACTTTAATTTCCATTCTATCCTCCGCTAATATAAGATCTGATTAATTTGTCGTATTTTAAACTTGTATGTATTTACTTCTCTTTTATACGTTGTCAAAATAATTTGCCTTTATTTATTAAGGCCCCTTTTTTTAGGCTACTATACTAAATTATTTATTGGCTTAAGACAAAGGAAAAAACAAAGAATATAAAATATTTACCCGCTGCTGAAGAATTTTAAACTCAATCGTCTTTTATCACAGCCGATGCATTGGGATTGAATGGATTTTTTCTGACGGCCAGAGAATATAAATATGAATAATGTTTTTTTAAATGCATCAAATACGTCAGCCACTCTTCCACTAAAATAGAATACCCCCTGTTGATATCACCGGCCAGATGGTTTAAATCTGATTCTGGAAGGGCATCCAGGCTTTCGCGACTTGCCAGTTCCTCATTAATGTGTGCAATGGCCAAAAGCAATTCGGTAAACCTTTCCTGTTCAATTAGGACGGGATTTTCCAAAAGGCTGAGTACAAATTTGTGTCTGCCCCTTAAAAACTGGTTCAAGCCATTTAAATTCACTTTTGTTATATCCACTTTCAAACCATTTTTTTCAAGGGTTTTAAACATTTCCAGCAATTTATTATCAGACCAGTCCATATCGATTTTATAAAAGTCAGACATTTTCTCTTTCCCCAGGCCATAGGAAGAAAAAAGTGTCAGCAGATGATATCCGATCTCACTGAAAAATATACCCAGAACAATATTCTGCTTTTTCATTCTTTGTTTATGTTCCCTTTGCAGCAGCATCATCTCAGTGGCATTTGCAATAACGCCTATAAAGGCTCCACTGCCAAGAACAATAATAAAAATGGCCAGAAGCCTTGTTGATGAATGAGTGGGATGAATATCTCCATAACCAACCGTCGACATGGTAACGATATTATAATAGAGCGCATCAAGAAATGATAATCTCTCAAGAAACATAAACCCAATAGAGCCAAGGATTGTGATACTGATGAGCAACACGAGAAAAATACGAAGCCTTCTTTTTACATCATTCATCTATGATTCCTTCTCTTTTTTCAGGATTTGCAAGCCATCACTGATTTTAAAGTACTGCGTTACAGCATCCGGCCGTGCAACTTGCAAGGGATGTTAATATCTTTTAACTCCAAACCATGACAATTGCAACAGAGTTAAGGATTTCCACAGGGTTGTGTCCTATTGCTTTAAAAGTGCTTTGGTTTTATAACCAATTATTGTATCCTGATCAAAATTTGAGAAAAGATGATACACCGGGCCTAAAAAAAGAAAGGCTATCCCGTAATATTAACACCCTTTTTAAGGGCCATAATTTATAATCCATGGAGAGAATCCATGCAGCAGATACCCAAAAAAAACTACGAATTTGAGACCGGCATGTACAGACCGCCCAGTGAAGGCGGCAGTGCATCCCTTCTTTTGAGACTGACCCGTAACTGCCCCTGGAACCATTGTACCTTCTGTGGCATGTATAAATCAGAAAAATTTGAACTGCGCAAACCAGATGAAATCATTCAAGATATCAATATTATGCGCGATATTTTTTTGCAGTTAAAAGAGATTTCTTTAAAACAGGGCTCAAAAAAAATATTTACAAACCAGATTTTTTCTCAATTTATCAAAGATACTCCTGAACTTTATTTTCATTCAGGGATCTCCATGCTGTTTAACTGGCTGGCAGCCGGGGGGAAAACAGTCTTTTTACAGGATGCAGACAGCCTGATAATGAAAACAGATCACATGGTTCAGGTCCTGAACCACTTAAAAAAAACCTTTCCCGGGATCCAGAGGATCACATCCTATGGCCGATCCAGAACCATTGTAAGAAAACCTATGGCTGATCTTGAAAAAATTGCCAACGCCGGTCTTGACAGGCTTCATATCGGGCTTGAAACAGGGGATGCCGTCCTGCTTAAAAAAATCAAAAAAGGGGCCACCCCCGAAGATCATGTTAAAGGTGGGAAAAAGGCAATCAATGCAGGCTTCCAGGTTTCAGAATACTGGATGCCGGGACTGGGAGGACGGACAATGTCTTACGACCATGCAAAAAACACGGCTGATATTTTAAATCAAATCAATCCACACTATATCAGATCCAGGCCTTTTACGCCAAGACCGGGAACCATATTCTTTGAAAAAGCATCCAGAAATGAAGTGGAACGATTAACCCCTAAAGAACAGCTTTTAGAGGTCAAACAAACACTTGAAGACCTGAATGTAAGCTCCAGAATATGTTTTGATCATGCCGGCAATTTTTGGAAGAGGTCTGATGGAAGACTCCTTTTAAGCCAAAGCTACGAAGGCTATAAATTTCCGGAAGAAAAAAAAAGGTTACTTGCATTAATTGAAAACAACTTAAGGGGGACGGATGAATAGAGTTCTTATATTAACACCTTTGGTCAACTCTGTAGGTGCCGTGGCTAGCTATTTTTATTTTTCATTCATTCTGCCTTCCAATGAAATTGTGGGTGATATACCGAATTATTTTGCTCCGCTTTTTATGGCAATCGGAACCCTAATGCTGTGTTTGTTCGGTTTTTTACTTTTCCGCAGATCCTTGAAAAACATGTTTGAAGTGGCATTTGATAAAACCCAGATCCATTCCTTTGAAGAATCGGAAATTTTTCACCTTCAACGGGAAGCACTCAAATTTCCAATGGTAGTTGCTGTGATCTCATTTATGGTCTGGATTCTTGCGGGTTTTATTTTTGGTTTTTTAGAACCCTTGATTGGTTCTATCATTTTTAAGGTTCCGACGCCTGATCTCATTATGTGTGTGAGACGATTTTTAGGAATCTGCCTTCTGGGTGGAGGTGTCACTTCCATCATTCTATATTTTGTTTTGGAAAATGCCTGGCGTTCATATATCCCCAATTTTTTCCCGGGAGGACATTTAAACCGGGTAAGATACGTGTTTAAACTGACCTTGAGAAAACGATTTTTAATCGTATTCCTGGGTATCATCCTTATCCCGTTACCCACGATGGGTATGACCATTTTTGCCAGTATCCGGGAAATGAATATGTCAGATGCCATCACAAGAAGTCAGATCATGGATTCCCTTATCTGGGAATTGGGATTCATTACTTTGGATTTAGTGGCAATAGTCATAATACTGGCATATTTTTTATCTAAAAGCATCCTGGTTCCACTTTTTGGTTTCAAGAGAGCCATTAAACATATTGAAAACAATCATCTGGATACCCGGGTAAAAATCTTATCCAATGATGAGTTCGGAGATGTGGCTGAAGGAATTAATTTGATGATTAAAAGCTTAAAGGAAAGCCAGAAGCTAAGAAAATCTTTTGGCAAATATGTGAGCAAGGAAATACGGGATGAAATACTTGCCGGAAATCCTTCCCTTGACGGTGAAATGAAACGAGCCACCCTGTTATTTTCAGATCTGAGAAACTTTACCGGTCTTGTGGAAAAAAATCATCCCAAACATGTGGTAAAAATTATCAATCAGTATTTTAATGAAATGACCTTGGCCATAAAAGAACATAAAGGCCTTATCCTTCAATATGTGGGCGATGAGATTGAAGCGGGTTTTGGTGTACCCATCGGATTTGACGACCACCCGGAAATGGCTGTAAAAGCGGCCCTTGAAATGAGAGACAGGCTTGCTTTATTGAATAAAAAACTGGAAAAGGAAGGATTTAAACCCCTGGCACACGGTATTGGTATCCATTCAGGTGCCGTACTTGCCGGGAATATAGGAAGCAAGGAAAGAATGTCATATGCCCTGGTGGGGGATACGGTTAATTCTGCATCAAGAATTGAAGGGCTTACCAAAAAGTACGGGTGCGATATCATTTTGAGCCAGACCACATACAACCTTTTAACCGGATCATATGAAACAGTGCAGCTTGCTCCGGTCAAAGTTAAGGGCAAGGCGGATGAACTAATTTTATATAAGCTGCTATAATAAAAAAATGAGGGATTGTTTTTCCCCTGAATCATTTTTTACATTAGAAAGGATCAATGGTTTCCTGTAAAAACTTGGATGAAACATATCATTGAATAATAAGAAAAACGGAGTTTTAAATGTTTTTTATAGATAAAAATGAGTTTTCACTATTTCCAAAATGTTTTTTTATGGCAGCCATTATTTTTGTCACTCTTTTAGCCGGCCATTTAATGTTTAACGATATAGATCAACTGTCTTCTTTTTTAAAGCCCTATGCCATAAACGGTAATTTTAAGCGCCAGGTTGTTCTGATGTTTTGTTTGGTATTCTATGTTTCAAGGCTAATGGTGACCGTATTTGTTTTTTTAAAACGGAAAATGTTCTGGGGTGAGATGATTCTTGTATCAGCCCTGATGTCCTTTGCCTTATTTTCTCTTGTAAAAGTTGGCGGCAACTCCAACCAACCCATTGGGTTATTGGATTATTTCAGTCTGGTATTATATCTGGTGGGTTCGTGGTTGAATACGTTTTCTGAATACACACGATATCTGTGGAAAAGCCAGTATAAAAATAAGGGACGCCTCTATACCAGGGGGTTATTCAAATATTGCATGCATATCAATTATTTTGGTGATATCCTGCTTTTTATCGGTTTTGCCATGATCACACGTCATTTGTCCATGTTGATCATTCCGCTTGCCATGGCACTCAATTTTGTTTTTTTTGTTATCCCCAGTCTTGATGCCTATCTGTCAGATAAGTATGGTGACGCCTTTAAACGCTATGCTGAAAACACAAAAAAATTCATTCCGGGAATCTACTAGAGCGGTGGATTTAAACCTTCCATTTCCCCTTGATCGGGGAATACATTTCATAAGATTTATAACCAATAGGCATTGATATAAAAATGACCATAATGAACCGGCCCTGGAAAATGGGAACCCTTGAAATTAAAAACGCTTTGGTGCGCAGTGCCACAGATGAAGGATTGTCAACTGAAAAAGGGGCTCCCACTGAAAAACTAAACAATGTCCTTGCCAGGCTTGCAAAGGGAGGTGTGGGGCTCATCATAGCGGGAACAGCCTATATCAGCCGCCAGGGAAGATGGGGAGACACAGGTACGGGGATGGACAGCAATAAACTTATCAAGCCCTTGAGTCTATTGTGCAGGCAGGTTGAAAAAGAAGGCGGAATACTTGCCGCCCAGTTATTGCATTGTGGTTCCACTGTAAATCCAACAATCCTGCATGAAAAAAAATCGCTTTTCGGGCCTTCGATGATGGATGACCCTGTTTCCGGACATCCTGTTTCAGAATTGACCAGGGAGAATATTTTCACGGTTATAGATGATTATGCAAAGGCGGCAAAGAGAGCAAAGCAATCCGGATTCCAGGCGGTTCAGATCCATGCCGCCCACGGGTACCTGATTAATCAATTTTTAAGTGCCTCCCGAAACTGGCGTAAGGATCAATATGGAGGATCAGCAAAAAAACGTGCCCTGTTTTTGTATCAGGTATATGAAGCGATCAGGGGGGAGGTGGGCCAAGACTTTCCCGTTTTCATCAAAATGAGTGCCTATGACGGATTTCCCGGAGGCGTTACGCCAAGGGAGGCTGTCCTGGTTGCCTCGTCACTGGATGCAATGGGAATAAACGCCATTGAAGTGAGTGCCGGCACACCCGAGGGTGCTAAAAAAGGGGGCTGGGATCATATTATTCCTGCGCCTTTCAAGGAAGGCTCTTTGCTCAAGTATGCCCTGCAGATCAAAGAAAAGGTCAATTGCCCCGTGATCTCGGTCGAGGGCTGGCGCGATCCGCTGAAAATTGCAAAAACCTTGGAAAAGATAGATGCCGTCTCCATGAGTCGACCCTTTATTAGAGAACCTGATTTAGCCAATAGATGGTTAAATGGAGATCCTTGCAAAGCCCTGTGCATATCCTGCAATAAATGCCTTGATTTAACCCTGAAATCCGGATTGGGATGTGTTTTTCATAAACCAGAAAAAAGGTGAAAAGACTTAACTTCAGGATGCGAAAAGCGTCCGCAAAAGCAGTGTTTCATTTGCTAACACAGTTTCGGCCTTTTCGTTTCGCCCGATAGAGTGCCTTATCTGCCAGTTTTAAAACCTGGTCCGGTGTTTTGGCATCTTCATCTCTTTCTGCATAGCCGATACTGATCGTGACTTTCACCTCACGATTACTCTTCTTTGACCTCTTTTTTTTATCCTTTGATCGTCTTTCCTGTTTCCTCAGCATAAACCTATTATCTGCAACATTTGCACGCAGCCGCTCAAGATGCCCCTTAACATCCGAAGCTGCCATACCGGCAAATACCACCGTAAACTCCTCCCCGCCATAACGAAAGGACTTTCCACCACCCGTGACCGCCTTTAATTTATTGCATAATAGGCGTAAAACATCATCCCCAGCATCATGACTATAGGTATCATTAAATTTTTTAAAATGATCCACATCCAGCATGGCAATGGAGTATTTGCTTCCAAGCTTGTTTAAAGTTTCATTCAGCGCTCTTCGGCCAGGCAGATTGGTCAGTTCATCAAGATAAGCCATGCGATATGATTCACTTACCAATGTCAACAATGGAAACAGCAAAACAAAACTGAATAAAAGCGCTATCGTTGCCAGATCCTTTGCCGGGAATGTAATGGCGTAAAGAACCAGAATCATAGCCGTGATTATCGCGTTGCGAAAGGGATTGGCCCTTTGAAAATAAGACAGGCTCACGATAAACAAACTAATCAGAATCAAAAGCAGGGCCGTTTGTGAAAAAAACAGCAGCTTTACCTCTAACTGGGGAAAAACAATGGTATTAATAATGTGAATCCATTCCTGATTTTTTGTCTTTATCAACCAAACCACCAATAGCAACTGAAAGGCGATAAATGCAAACCGTGTTAGTCCGATAAATGTTGTAATACCGCGCTCCGAGTAGAAAGAAATCAGGGTCACGTTTACGACGAGAAATATGGCAATGGTATTGAGCATCAGATTGTTTTGGGTAACACCTGTCTGCGGCAGCCAGAATAAATAGCCGTAAACCAGGGAAAAAAGTATTGAACTGTAAATCACAAGACTGCGGTTAAATCTTATTCCCAAGACAATGGAAATCAACACCAGCATAAAAGGTAACAACTCCAATACCGGTAGATATCGGGCAGTGATCTGAGGAATTAATTTAGTGGAAAAGATAGCAATACTCAGAAAGAATGCGTTAAAAAACAGACCAGCCAGGATTCTTTTCATAACTTACCACATCTCCAAAACAATTTTAGAGCAAAAAACGTAATAGGCGTCTCTATCTATTGTTTGGTCATCATTCAAACCGAATCACCTTTTGATTATGAGTTAATATCCCGGATATAACTAATAGGACAGAAAAAGATTTTTTGTCAAGAAAAGGTTAAAACCCTGTTTGTTTTTTCCCGATCCAATCATGACAAGTCCAAGGCGGCGATGAATATAGGGGGCATATGAACTAAAAATTTGAATTTTATGCGGGATTATCCGGGAAAAGGGCGGGGGTTCGCGGGAATCTCGAGAGACAGTATGAAAACCAAAACCCATATTCACTAGAAGGAATTGAGTTTGAGAGAAGTGGAGACAAGATTTTTACCGGAAAAGAAGAGTATCCAATAAATTTGAAGGCATATTTCCGGTATAGGAAAAATGGCAGTTACACACAATTATATACAGGATCCCCACTTCATCAGCCATCTCTTTATGGAACGTAATCTCCAATGATATGGTCATAAATGCGCTGATATGTTCCATCTTTTTTCATATCACGCAATATTTTTGCAAAAACCGGGGCAATATTATCATGTCTTTTATTCATGTAGAGATACAGATTTTTTACAACCAATGGTGGTTCAACAACAGCAATTCCTTTCAGGTTTAAATCAGAAATAATTTTTAGCCCCGAAATTCTTGCCAACAGGATGACATCTGCTCTACCTCCATCAAGAAACTTAAAAAGCGCTTCTTTATCATTTAAAATTTCAAGTTGTTTTACCATTTTTACTTTATTTTCATAAATTTTCCAGCCTCTCACATAGGCGACTCTATATTTTTTCAGGCTGTTCCATCCTGATAATTTGAT
>CAYVZG010000050.1:0-31042 GCA_964455805.1 uncultured Desulfobacula sp. | reverse complement strand
ATGTCCAAAATGCAAAAAATATTATAAAGGTGTACCCTATCAAACGTGTATCAATTGTTTGCCAAAAGAAAAGCATAAGGCAGCAAAAGAAAAAATTGAATCTGGGAAAGCATGGCGAGCAATGCATAAAGAGTTAGGAATTGACTAAAAAAGATATTAATAAAGACTTATAAAATAATATAAGCGGACTGCTTAGCATCCACTGAACTCAACCGTTAACTGGACACCATTCACCTTACAACCAAACTGCATTTGCTTGTTCGGTACTCGTTGCCGGTCAGCACCGCGATCATAGATCTTAATGCCATATAAATAACCATATAAAAATATTGACTTTTAGCAAGCAAACTCTTATAGTTTTGTCATGACTAATAATTCTGGTTTTGAATGGGATGATAACAAAGATAAAGCCAACCAAAAGAAACATGGCGTATCGTTTGCCCTTGCTCAGTTAGCATTTTTTGGATCACCATCGTGTTATCTTGAAGGATCTGGAACACAGTGCAGAAGAAGAACGATTCTACTGTTTAGCTAATGTTTCTGAAGGCATCCTTACTGTAAGATTTACATATCGTTTAAACAAAATCAGAATCTTTGGCGCCGGTTACTGGCGGAAAGGAAAAAAAATCTATGAAAACGAAAATAACATACACTGACGAGCCAATGGAAAACGTAAAAGTTGTCTCAGACTTTCTGCCCTCACCTGAACAGTTAGCTTTAAAAGATGAAACTGTAAAGGTTACTATCGCTCTTAGCAAGGCGAGTGTGGATTTTTTTAAAAATGAAGCAAAAAAGTATAATACTCAATATCAAAAGATGATACGCCGTCTTTTGGATGAATACGCAACTCATCAGGCATAATTCAAAATCAATCTATAAAACATTGCTTAAGCGGATTATTTTTGTTTTGCGTAAGAATATTATCCTAGCCAGAAGACATTTTGTGGCTCATCTATGAACCTCTATATCTCAACAAAAAAATGAACCGGGTTTCACCGGTTATTTTTAGTGTTCAAACCCTATTTTTTTCTATAAGAAGGAGATGTCAAGCATGTCCGGTAATCAAAAAAAAATTACAAGGAGAAACTTTCTCAAAAATACGGCTGCAGCAGGATTCGGATCAACCATAGTCCCTTTACACGGGTTGAAAAGTGCGCATGCAAGCTCATCATCAATCGTACCCGAACATATGATTATGCAGAAACGGCCATTTGGAAAAACAGGCGTGGATGTATCTATCCTGTCACTGGGAGGTGTATTGAAAAGTACAGACCTTTTGATATTCAGGCAGGCACTGAAAAGGGGTGTAACCTATTAGGATACAGCTGATTCATATGGAAGGGGAAAAAATGAAAAAGCCATTGGTAAATATTTTGCAAAATTCCCGGACGATCGAAAAAAAGTGTTTTTAGTAACGAAAGCCGCGACATCAGACCCGAAGAAACTATCTGAGAAATTAAATACATCACTTCAAAGAATGAACACATCTTATGTCGATTTGTACTTTATTCACTATGTTAAGAATGTGAAAAAGGAGTTGACCGATGAAGTTAAGAAATGGGCTGAAAAAGCTAAATCAAAGGGAAAAATAAAGTTTTTCGGTTTCAGTTCCCATAAAAATATGGAAAAATGCATGCAGGATGCAGCTAAACTTGGCTGGGTTGATGGCATAATGATGAGCTATAATTACCGGCTGATGGTAAAAGACGAAATGAAAAAAGCTGTTGATGCATGCGTTAAAGCAGGCATAGGTTTGACAGCAATGAAAACCCAGGCAGCTTTTACGGCTAACTTTTACGCGTCAATCGGATCTGAAACTGATGATGCCCTGAAAATGACTGAGAATTTTTTAAAAAAAGGCTATACTGCTGAACAGGCCAAACTCAAAGTTGTGTGGGAAAATCCTCACATTGCCAGTATCTGCTCTGCCATGCCCAATATGACCATTTTGCAGGCGAATATTGCAGCAGCCATGAACAAAAACAATTTATCCGGGAATGATAAAAAACGTTTGGAAAAATATGCACTCCGAACTGCGTCGGGATATTGTGCCGGTTGCGGTGCCATCTGTGAAAAAGCTGTTGATTCTGACATACCGATTTGTGATATATTGCGCTACTCAATGTATAATCACAGTTATGGAGATCGAAAAACGGCCTTACGGCTATTCAATAGCCTGCCTGCGGATGTGAAGACCAATCTTCTTAAAGCGGACTATTCCAGGGCTGAAAAATCTTGTCCTCAAAAAATTCAAATTGGTAAAATCATACAAAATACATGTGCGGAATTGGCCTGGATATAATGGATAGAAAACCGGTCTCAGAAGCGTTTTGGGTTAATCTTTTTGACCTCAAAAACAGCACTCTAAAAACATCAGGGCTTAAAATATATACAAATGGAAAATATTAAAATCGTCGAAGCATCAAAAGCAGATTATCAAAAAGTTTCAATACTGGTTACCCAACTCTTAGTGGAACTTGAACCAGAAGCCAGTGAAGAAATACAAAAGATGAATCTAAGCTCAATAACCAAAAAATTATTCAATTCATCAAAAATTTGGGCATTTATTGCAAAATATAAGGAAAGATTAATCGGAGTAATCACCCTTCATGAATGTGCGGCTATTTATGCTGGTGGCATATTTGGTGAGATATCAGAACTTTTTGTTGTTCCTGATTTTCGCTCAAAAAAAGTTGGAGACCTCCTAATATCCGCGGCAATTGCTAAAGGTAAATACTTAGGTTGGAAACGTTTGGAAGTCGGAAGTCCTCCTACGGATGAACAACCAAGAACTATAAGTTTCTATAAGAACAAAGGTTTTAAAGTTACAGGTTCAAGACTGAGATACTTAGTTAAATGATATTTCCTAACATACGTATTCACCGGATGGTATGAACGCGCGGGAAACGTTGTAATTTTCAGCTTTTGGCTGATTCACCTTTAAATTGAGTATCACTGCAGCCACCGGTGATATAGTCGTTCACCAAAAGTTTCTACTTGGTGCCTGCAATATGCCTTAGACGAGCACCAACCAGCATAATGGCCGAGTTCCCATCTGGAAAAGTTCCTACTAGGCGGGTTCTTCTCCTAATTTCTTTCATAATCCTCTTGAGAGGGTTATTGGTCCGGATCCTGCACCAGTGTTTACTTGGAAAATCGTAGTACGTAAGCGTTTCCATTATACTTTGTTCGACCTTTTGAGCAGCGGATTTCATTCGGCTGGTTATCAAAGGCAATTCATATTTGTGATGCCAAAGCATCCTTAAATAGACTTGATCCAAAGACGGTAATTGAGGTATGCATACAAGAGTCAGGGTATTGCCATTTACCGTTTTATAACATTTCTGTTCTGTATATGATCTGTACTAATGTTTTTTCCTCTTGATTCCCCTTTCCTGACCACCGGTTACCCTGATTTAAAAAAAAAACAAGCCACAAGGAGGTATGTCTTGAAGCACGAATTTGAATGCATCATTGTCGGTTCAGGCGGTGCAGGACTTTATGCTGCCCTTGAGACCAGCGCAAAGGCAAAAACAGCAGTTTTGTCTAAACTGTACCCAGTGAGAAGCCACACCGGTGCTGCCCAAGGTGGTATCAGCGCAGCCCTTGGCAACCGTGAGGAGGATAAGCCGGAATGGCATGCCTTTGATACAATCAAGGGAGGGGATTACCTGGTAGACCAGAAAGCGGCCATGATTCTGGCTCAGGATGCTGTCCAGGCGGTCTACGACCTGGAAAATCGGGGGTTGCCGTTCAGTCGTACCCATGATGGTCGCATCGACCAAAGACGGTTTGGGGGGCATACCCGGAACTTCGGTGAGGGACCGGTTCGCAGAGCCTGTTATGCTGCAGACCGAACCGGCCACATGATCCTGCAGACCCTCTACCAGCAGTGTATCAAAAATAAGGTCTCTTTTTACGATGAATTTCAGGTCATTGACGTCATCTTGGACGGCAGGGACTGCAAAGGGGTAATTGCTGTTGAACTGGCCACAGGGGAGGTGCATACCTTTGGGGCAAAGGCTGTGCTCTTTGCCACCGGTGGATTCGGCCGGATTTTCAAGGTGACCTCCAATGCTTTTGCCAATACTGGAGACGGTCCGGCCGTGCTTGCCAGAAGGGGGATTCCCCTCCAGGATATGGAGTTTTTTCAATTCCATCCCACAGGTATCAAAGGTTTAGGAATTTTGATTACCGAAGCGGTCAGGGGAGAAGGGGGAATCCTGATAAACCGCGAGGGCAAGCCGTTTATGAAAACCTATGCTCCCACCCTTTTAGATCTGGCCCCAAGGGATATGGTGTCCAGGGCCATTATGACGGAGATCCAGGCCGGGCGGGGAATGCGGGGAGATGGCAAAATTGATGACTGGGTACATCTGGATGCCACCCACCTGGGGGCTCAAGTCCTAAATGCCAAACTGCCGGATATCACGGATTTCTGTAAAACCTATTTAGGAGTGGATCCTTCCCAGGGAGCCATACCAGTGCTGCCCACGGCCCATTATGCCATGGGCGGTATCCCCACAGATCTGGACGGCAGAGTGCTGGCCGATGAAAAGGGAACAGTGGTCAACGGGCTTTATGCCGCAGGTGAATGTGCCTGTGTTTCTGTCCACGGAGCCAACCGATTAGGAACCAACTCTCTGCTGGATCTTGTGGTGTTCGGCCGCCGGGCCGGCATCCACATTGGGGACTATGTAAAAATTGCAGACGCCCCTGAACTACCTGCTGATGCAGCTGGCCGGGCAAAAAAATGGATCAGCCGACTGACAGATGGCAAAACCGGTCCACATGGCGGTGACATTTCAGAAGAAATGCAGGTTGTAATGATGGAAAAGGTGGGTATTTACCGGAATCAGGGGAAGATGGACCAGGCTGTCCAGACGATTCAGAATCTCAGGGAAACCTATGAAACCGTCCGGGTTCAGGATAGAACCAAACCCTTTAATACAGATCTGCTAGAAACCATTGAACTTAAAAACCTTTTGGACCTGGCACTGGTTACGGCTGTGTCTGCATCTGCCAGGACCGAAAGCCGGGGAGCCCATTCCAGGGAGGATTTTCCGGAACGGGATGACGACAACTGGCTGAAGCATACCCTGGCATTTCTTGACAGCAACAAGGTCAGTCTGGCCTACAAAGATGTGGATACATCCATCTGGGATCCGAAACCCAGGACTTATTAAGGAGGGAATATGAAGATAATCCTCAAAATTCAGCGTTTCAATCCAGAAACAGATGAAGCACCTGTATTTCAGGAATATACAGTGGATGCAGATCCCACAGACCGGTTGCTGGATGCCTTGATCCAAGTCAAGCAATACCAGGACGGCACTTTGGGGTTCAGGAAAAGCTGTGCCCACGGGGTCTGCGGATCTGATGCCATGCAGATAAACGGAAAAGATGGCCTGGCGTGCAAAACCCTGGTTAAAGACGTGGCTGACCAGGACGGCAGTGTAGTGGAGATTTCTCCCTTAAGCCACCTGCCAATCCAGCGGGACCTCATTGTGGACCAGGATAAGTTTTTTAGCCAGTACCGGACGATAAAGCCTTATCTGATTAATAATGAGCCGGTGCTGGAAAAAGAACGGATTCAATCTCCTGAGCAGCGGCAGGCCTTTGATGATGCCACCAACTGCATTTTATGTGCATCCTGTTATTCTGCCTGCCCCATACTCAAGGTTAATGCGGATTTTCTTGGGCCGGCAGCGTTGGCCCAAGGGTATCGGTTTATTGCTGATTCCAGGGACAATGGGTTTGAAGACCGGCTGCTTCAATTGGATCATCCGGATGGATCCTGGGCCTGTAAAAACCATTTTGAATGCACAAGGGCCTGTCCCAGACAGATCAAGATCACCAAACGGATCAACCAGACCAAGCAGATGATAAAAGCCCACAGAGAGTCAAAAGGTGAACCGATAAATGACGGGGCTAAATAAATGACTAAATGACCACTTGGATAGATCGGTAACCCTTGGGCAAAAGGGAAAACAGAGTCGAGCCATTCAAAACGAAATATTTTAAGATGGTTAAGACAAAAAAACACCCTTTTGAAGGCTCTATAATCGCTTTATCGAGGTCAAAAAGAGCGATATAAAAAATCTGATCGACTATTCTCAACAACGCAAATGCACGCGGACAGTAAGAAACAAAGTTCGTTCCTCGCTCCTCTTTTTACTGCCGGTCAGCATTGCGATCAGGTCACAAGAAAAGGGGTAAGAATTGGATGTTCAATACACACATAACTGGAGGGGCATGCAGGGGGAGAAAATCTTCAGTTGACGCTTGCTTGAAATAATTTTCTTAACCCAAGAAATAAAATCTCCGGGGGATGCCTTTCCCGGGATACCTTGACAAAGCATGGGGTCACTTTTATTGTTTGGTATATATAGTAACCATGTTTTCAGGAATAGATCCATGGAACCTCAAAAAAACAATCCCGAAAAGAACAACGACCATTATATCGAATCTGACTATCTGGCTGACATGGATAAAATCGTGCAGACCCTAACCCTAAGGTCCATGTCGGATGGAAACAATGGCGATTTTGAAACCGCCTTTTCAACCATGGAGTTGGCTATGTGGTTGAGCAGGAGCCTGGACAAAAAATGCCTTGAAGCGGTCCTGCTGAACAACATGGGGCTTATTCTCACGATGAAGGGAGCCTGGGATGAAGCCCTACTGACTTTTGACCAATCCATGGAACTTGCTATGGTCTCTTGCCCTTCCCATGGTAATTTTTTTACCATTCTCAAAAATAACATTGCCAGTCTTTTTGACCCCAAAATCACAACACCAGGCAATCCGAAAGATAGTGGGAATCCAAGTTAACCATAACGATTGTTGGTCTTCAAAAAAGGAGATAAATCTTTGATGGCTCCATTGACATCAAATAATTATCAGCAAAAATCATGATACCATTCGCAAAATCTAATTTTTTTCAAAATTCTAAAAAAGGGCTCACCCGGGTAGGCCTGGGCGGAGAGGGTATCCTTCGAACAACCAGCCAAAAAGATCTGGCACATGGTGTTATTAAAGAAGCGTATGAACAGGGCATTACCTATTTTGATACGGCACGGGTTTATATGGACAGTGAAATTTATTACGGGAATTATTGGGGTCATAATCCTGCCCACCGTGAAACCATCTTTCATACCAGCAAGTCTGCACAGCGGAGTCGAAAAGGTGCAATGGCAGAACTTACCGAGACCTTGAACCGACTGAATACTTCCTATCTTGACCTGTGGCAAATTCATGATGTCAGGGATGAGAGAGATCTTGATTTGATTTCCCAAAAAGGAGGTGCATTGGAGGCTTTTTTAGAGGCTAAGAAATTGGGATTTGTAAAACATATTGGCGTTACAGGTCATCATGATCCTGATATTTTAAGACAGGCTGTGGAGCAATGGCCTGTAGATGCGGTCCTGATGCCGGTAAACCCGGTGGAGGAGATCATTGGCGGTTTTTTAACCCGGACCCTTGAAGCTGCTAAAAGAAAAGGTATTGCTGTCATCGGGATGAAAGTTTTAGGTGGTAAACATTATATTGCAAAAGAATCCGGTATTACTGCAGGATTGCTGATCCGATTTGCTCTAACTTATGATATCACAACCGCCATAGTGGGATGCAGTAATCCTGACGAAGTAAAAGAATTGGCTGATGCAGGACGAGATCAAAACTATTTGTCGAGTGCGGAAAAAAAAGAAATTATTAGACTGTTTTCGCCCCATGCAGAAAGGTTGGCATTCTACAGGGGGAGTGTTTTTAATAAACCCGGGTTGTAGGTAATATCCCTTGAATAACAATGGAGAGAATTATGCGTACAATATACTTCAAAGTTTATTTTTGCTCTCTGTTATTAATCCTGCTTTCCTTTAGCACCAACGCCAAATCCGCTGATAATATTTTTTATGGTAATTCAGGTGCAAAGCTCTTGGCCGAGAGTTTTGGAACATTCAATGAACCTTGGGCCATGACCTTTCTGCCCAGTGGCGACCTCCTGGTAACTGAGAAAATGGGCCGTTTGCGAAAAGTTCGGATGGATGACCGCTCCTCGGTGCTTGTCAAAGGTGTACCTAAGGTCGCTTACGGTGGTCAGGGTGGATTGGGTGATATAATTCTCCATCCTCAATATAAGGATAACCATTGGATATACCTGTCCTACGCTGACCAGGATGTATCAGGAAAAAGGGGAGCCGTAGTTGTCCGAGCCCGGTTTCACCCTGCGTTGGCCAAGCCAAAACTGGAAAACCTTGAAATCATCTGGAAGCAAAAGCCAAAAGTCTCAGGCAACGGGCACTACTCGCACCGGTTGGCCTTCAGCCCGGATGGGAAATTATTCATTACCTCGGGTGAACGGCAAAAGCAGAAACCGGCCCAAAGCTGGACACAAAATTTGGGCAAGGTCATCAGAATAAATGCGGACGGATCAGTACCACCTGACAATCCGTTTCAGGATAAGGGAGAGCTTGCAAAAACCTTCTGGTCTCTGGGGCATCGCAATCTGCTTGGTATTGCTTTTGACAGACAGGGGCAATTGTGGACACACGAAATGGGCCCGAGACACGGTGATGAATTTAACCTGATCATTGGTGGAGATAATTACGGTTGGCCAATTGTGTCCTGGGGTGATCAATACACCGGTATTCCCATTCCCGATCATGACACACGACCGGAATTCAATGCGCCTGAGGTTTACTGGGTGCCAACCGTTGCCCCCTCAGGCCTGATCATATATTCTGGCTCCATGTTTCCAAACTGGCGGAATAATGCCTTTATCGGCGGGCTCAGATCAAGGTCACTATTACGAATCAGGATTGAAGGTGATCAGGCTGAAGAGGTCGAACGTTTTTCTATGGGTAAACGTATACGAGAGGTTGAGCAAGGACCAGAAGGTGCAATATGGGTTCTGGAGGATAAAACAGGTGGTCGCCTGCTCCGGCTCAGTCCACATGAGTGATTGCCGCGTTAGTCAAAATTCGGGAAGTAATCAACTTGACCCGGGGCTTCATAAGCTTACTTTAGCAGTAGAAAATTTAAAACGAACCTATGTTGTGCATGTTCCATCCAACAACAATCCAGAAACACCGACTCCTCTGGTTATCATGTTGCACGGTGGCGGAGGCACAGCAAAAGCCGCAATTTGGCAAACGGGATTGACAGAGAAAGCCGATGAAGTCGGTTTCTTGGCTGTTTTTCCCAATGCTATGGCGCGTGACCCATCACAGCGCACTAGTTTTTCCAGGAATCCGCAGCGATCGTTATTCATATGTTAAGCACCGTTGGAATCCTGAACGTATAATTTGACCTGCCTCTTCCTTTGATCAGTTTGTCTTTGTATTCTGGTAAAAGTGATAATAGGCGCTTGATACGTTCCTGTGTGGCTGGGTGTGTGCTCATAAAATCAACCTGTGGATTCATGGGACGTGCTATGAAAAAATTGGTCCATGAATTTCTTTTATAACGTTCCAGTTTGTTTAGGGCTGATGCAAGAAAATAGGGGCTTCCTGTTAGGACAGCACTGCCCAGATCTGCTTCAAATTCACGAGTGCGTGACAGGGCAAGGTTCAATAGAAAGCTTAGTGTTGGTGAAAACATCAGCAGCACTAAAGGTAAAAATGGAATATTTACATCGCTGATCATTAGAAACGGAATTGACATTAAGATTAACATTTGTCCAACAAATGAAATAGACCCTGTCACTCTGCTGAAAAGATTGGCAATCAGCATAACCTGTATATCATTGTTTTTGATATGTGTGATTTCATGGCCTATAATGCCAGCCATTTCTCTTGCATTGAGAGTGTTGAGAAGTCCGTTAGTAATAAGGATGGCTGAGTCGTCTTTTGATCCGGCAGCAACTGCATTCAGTACTCTGCTTGAGGAATAGTAAATTGCCGGCATTTTTTTTAAGTCAGCACGTTTTGACAATGCCATGATAATGTCAAAAAGTTGTGGGATTGAACTGGGGTGTATTCGCTTTGCCCCATAAGCTTTCATTATAAGATGTACTGGTACCTTTGGAGTAAAAAATAAAGAAATTGCAGAAAATAGGGTGGCAAGTATTATACCGTTTAATCCGGCAATCATCCATCCAATGAACCCCAACACTCCAGCCATTGCCAGGAGTAATGCAATAGTGTGGGCCAGGTTTGTCAGTTTGCTGGTTTTTATTTCATCGTAATTCATGATCAATGCTCCTTCAGATTGTACGAAAACTTTATTGTAAAAAAAATAATCAGTTTCATTACTGAGTCAATAAAAAAATTAAAAGTAATGAAAATTTATTTAGCATAAAAAGTTTTGAGAGAATCAAAAAACAGATACAATAGTTTTAATCTCTTGTTATGATATTCAATTCCAACAATCAAAATGTTGACGAACAAGCCGCAAAGGTATTTTTTTATGATAAGAATTGTTGAAGTTGGTCCCAGGGATGGGCTACAGAACGAAACTGTGATGATACCGGTAGATACCAAGATTGCCTTTATTGATGCATTGTCTGAATCGGGTGTAAGCGAAATTGAAGTCAGCGCATTTGTTTCCGAAAAAATGGTGCCACAGCTTAAGGATGCAGCAACCGTATTCCAAAACATATTACGGAGAAAAGGTATAATTTATTCAGCGCTCGTACCCAACACAAAAGGACTGGAGCGTGCTGTTGCAGCCGGTGCAGATAAAATTTCAGTTTTCACAGCAGCAAGTGAAACTTTTAATCTGAAAAATATTAATACAACAGTGGCCGGTTCTCTTGAGCGCTTTCGGCCAGTGGTCAAACAGGCAAAAAAACTAGGCCTTCCTGTACGAGGATATATATCCACAGCCTTCTGGTGTGCATTTGAGGGTAAAATTACACCAGATGCTGTTGTAGATTTGGCAAAACGGATGATAGATATAGGAATAGATGAATTATCTGTTTCAGATACCGTCGGCAAAGCAACTCCAGACGAAGTGGCAACTTTGATGGACTTACTGCTATCATGTATATCTTTGGAGCGCATTGCCGTCCACTTTCACGACACCTATGGTAGAGGAATTTCTAATGTTCTTAAATCAGTATCCTATGGCATACAGGTAGTCGATGCCAGTGTCGGAGGACTTGGCGGATGCCCCTTTGCCCCCGGTGCCACCGGCAATGTGGCTACGGAATCTGTTGTGGCGGAATTAATCAAGGCTGGTGAAAAAGTGAACGTGCATATTGATATGCTGAATCGAGCCTATAAAGTTCTGGCACCGTATTTGCCTGGAAAATTACATACACGACCGTCAACTGCTCCTTTGGTATGCGAAACTTGTCAATTTTTCGATGGAAACAAATGCTGTGGCAGATAAAAGTGCAGATCTTGAAGGTCTGATTTTGATTATTGCAAAATTAATTTCAAACAAATCAAATGCTACGGTCAAGCCGCAGATTTTCAAGTTCACCTGAACACACATGGGCGGGCTGGAAAATAATCCGAGTATATGCTACTGTTAAGTATTACTTCACACAGCCGCATAACTGCGTTATGGGGACAAAGCAAAGGAAAACTTCAGCAGCAGTACGGTGAATTTACCACCCCACTCCCCGGGCCTATGAAAAATCCGCTGTACGCAGGCAAGCTTGTGAGCTAAACATTAGAAGAGTAAAAATATGACCATAGATTTTGTTACCAAAGAAGATGCACTTAAGGTTATCCAGCGGCTCCGCAAAAAACCAATGGAAAGAATCCCGCCGGCTGAACTTTATTTCAAGGGTGCCTCACTTCGTGGTGAGGTTCTATCGGGGTTGAATCTCGAAGGAGCCAATTTTGTCGAAGCCGATCTGTCAAAGGCTGATCTAAGCGGAGCACATCTTTTTAAGGCTGATTTCAGCAAGACAAGTCTGGTGAATGCAAAACTAAATGATGTCGAATTGACTGGAGCCAATCTCTCGGAAGCCAATCTGGAAAATGCCAGTGCCGAAAGGGCCGGTCTCGGGATGGCGACAATGAAGAAAACCAAGATGTTCAATACGGTACTAACCGATGCGACTCTTACTAAAGCAGATTTAACGGAGGCTGACTTACGGCATGCCAAACTCAACCGGGTAAGGTTGAGGGAAGCCGTACTTTATAAGGCGGATTGTACCGGAGCTGATTTTCGGGGGGCTGATATGTCTCTCTCTAATTTCGCCGGCGCTACAATGAATAACACCGACATGCGTGATGCACGGCTGCGGCAGATCAAAGGCTATGAAAAGGTTAAATGGTACGGCGTGGATATCCGTGATATCAACTTTGCCGGGGCATACCGACTGCGGCGTTTTATTATGGACGAAAATTATCTCAAAGAATTCAGGGATGAAAGTAAACTCAATTCCATGGTTTATAGTGTCTGGTCCATGACCAGTGACTGCGGCAGAAGTCTTAATCGCTGGTGCCTGTGGATTTTGGGAATTATAGTTCTTTTCAGTGTGTTCTATGCTTTTTGCGGGGTCGATTACGGTAAGTATGATAACTGGATCGGCCCATTTTATTACTCGGTGGTAACCATCACCACCCTCGGCTATGGCGACATTGTTCCGGCCACACCTGTTGCCCGGATCATTACCATCTGTGAGGTGTTTACAGGTTACATCATGCTAGGCGGACTTTTATCCATCTTTACCAATAAAATGGCCAGGCGGGGAGATTGATTCATCATGTTTAATTTTTTTAAACGAAAGAAAAAGGACCCCAAGGAAGAGTTAAAAGCATTGCTGGGAGATTATGAGTTGCAGAGTTTTCCGGCGGGGGTGATGAATGTTCTCAGTATGCTGCGGGATCCGCATTCCGAGATTAAGGATATCGCTGACCACATCCAGATGGATCAAGGCATGAACATTAAGATACTGCGGCTGGTCAATTCCGCCGCCTTCGGTCTAGTCTCCAAGGTTTCAAATCTCCATCATGCTGTCACCATTCTTGGACGCTCCCGCTTAGAAGCAATTCTTCTGACCTATGCTGTCGCCACCACTATTCCTCCCAGGCTGGACTGTATGGAGGCCTCCCGTTTCTGGCTGGTCTCGGCCCGGCGGGCCTGTCTTGCCAAACATATAGCCCTCCATCTGCACGCCGCAACCCAGGCAGAAAGTTTCACTGCGGCTCTGCTACAGGATCTGGCCGTTCCACTTATTTCCAAAAAAAAAAAACAGCTTTACAAAGATCTTTTAGAAAAATGGCATGCGGATAAAGCAGCGGATATTGATGTCATGGAACGGGAACTTCTCGGCTACGATCATCCGGCTATCGGTGCTCTGATTGCTGAAGGGTGGAGGTTGCCGGAATATCTGATTCATGCCATTGCCGGTCATCATGATCTTTCTGAGCAGTCATCGGCAGAGCCTGCGGTGCGGCTTGTCTCGCTGATACGGTATTTTGATGAAGATGATGGCACCGAACGTCTACTCAAAACCGCGGAAAAAGATTACGGGATCGGCATGAATATGATGAAAGAAATGACTTTCAAAGCCTTTTCCGAAGCGAAACAGTTTGCCGATACGTTACGATAGGCAAACCAAATATTGTGCTCCACTCGTGACCAATTGAAATGAATAAAATTTAAGAACCAACGGAGGCAGGTCCTCTTTTTTCACACATAGTTTCAATTACTTCTTATAGTACATCGATTAATACTTAGTTTGTTAAGACTGAATACATGTGCTCAATCTTCAATCGAATCGCCCAACCAAGCCTTGCCCCCGACGAGCGGGTGAATGCGGACGTTATGGAACCAGAAATGAACGAAGCTGTCCCGGCAATGCAAAAACGATTTATGAGAAAGGCAAAAAAATATTTGAGTATACCAGTGTTTTTTGGAGTGCTAATTTTCTGTCTATCGATATTTAGCTGCAATACTCCTTCTGCAATGATTACGGATAGCTCCGGTGATAGAGAGCTTGCATTTTTACTGGAGAAGATGCGCATCAAAGCGAACCAAACCGCATTGGCTGCGGCGATAATTTCGGAAGGTAAGGTTTTGGCTGCTGCTGCGGTTGGTACGAGAAAAAATGGTACAAAAAACTGGGTGACTGTAGACGATAGGTTTTTAATAGCGTCATGTGGCAAGGCATTTACTTCAGCATTAGCTGCATTAATGGTTGAGGAAGAGAAAATAAATTGGGATACGACAATAAGAGATGTTTTCCCTGGTTTAAAAATGCGTACTGAATACGAGAGTATAAATATTGAGCAGTTATTATCACATAGAGCCGGACTTCCCAAAAATTTTATTGCCGATCTCAATCCCCGTCAGAATTATTCGCCCACCGCCGGGCGGCTTGTGTATTTATCTCAATTGGTACAGACCAAGCTCTCGCATTCACCCGGGTCATCAATGTTATACTCTAACGCCGGTTATATTGTAGCAGGAGTGATATTGGAAACTGTATCAGGCCAAGAGTTTACGGACTTGATGTCAAAGAAAATTTTCAAACCCTTGGGATTATCAACAGCAGGCTATGGGCCACCAGCAGCGACAGATCCGACGTCACAGCCATGGGGGCATATCTGGGACAAATCAAAGAGGTCACTAAAGGCGGTTCAAACGGATGATCCACATTGGATAGATCCAGCTGGCAATGTTTGTCTTTCCATAAAAGATTGGGCGAGATTTATGATAGAACATTTACCGTCAGATGGAAGTAAAAGCAATAATCTATTAAAACCGGTATCGCTTAAAAAATTACATACACCACCGAACACCGCCAACTGGGCTTATGACAGAGATTATTTCAACTTCTGGGAAAAAGGGATGGGCTGGCAACTCCCTTCGGCTAATTATGCCTTGGGATGGTATGTTACCAAAGGGAAAACAGAAAAAGTGACTCTCAATCACGCTGGCACCAGCCGGGCGTTCCAAGCAGAAATTTATTTATCCCCAAAAAACAAAAGCGCCATATTAGTTGCCACAAATGCACGAATGGGGCATATACATCTCTATAAAACGGTGACCAAGATTAACAATAAATATGCCTTGAATATAGATCTACCTTCTAATTGAAGGAGAATGCTGGACATAGATTCCATAACATCTGCATACAGTGGATGTTTATCGCTACGCTCAAAACACCACTGATGCTGGCGTTCATGAGTATACGCTTTTTACTATAATTCGCCGAAAATCAACGTTTCAAAATTTGAATAGTGTTGCAGGCGAGATTATAAAATCGTGTCCCTGGTATCATGGTTCTAAATCGCCTACTATTGGTAAAAACGGAAATCGACAACTAAACGGTAGCATTAATGAGATTAAACGGTTAACCACAGGCTTATTTACTTCTGACCGGATAAACGCCATGGAAATGGCAATAAACCAATGCATTTTTTCTTATCTATCAACAGAAAAAAGCGGATATTCAAATCCGTTTGAAGCTGTTAAAAGTTATGTTAAAGGGAAAACTCCTTGGCTATAACATATTTATCATTGAAAATTCGGATTGACACTCCGAATTTTCAATGATAAATATGTTAATATGATTCAAAGACCATCACATATTAATGCACTGGAAAAAGCACTAAACAGAGCTCCTGTTGCGTCCCTTCTTGGACCGAGACAATGTGGAAAAACAACCTTAGCTAGAATATTTGAGAGAAAATTTAATGCCACATTCTTTGATTTGGAATCCTCCCAGGATCTTCAGCGTCTTCAAAACCCAGAATTAATCCTTGGGGCTCTTGAAGGTCTTGTGATTATAGATGAAGTCCAGGAAAAACCAGAGCTTTTCAAAGCTTTACGTGTTTTGGTAGACAAACCGGACAGACGCACCAAATTCCTTATACTTGGCAGCGCTTCGCCTCACATTATAAAAAATGCATCAGAAACTTTAGCCGGACGAACCGAATTTATCGAGTTGTCGGGTTTTAATTTCATAGAAACGGATAAAAGCAATATTCAAGATCTCTGGATACGTGGAGGATATCCCCTTTCATATCTTGCCAGTTCAACAGAAGAGAGTATCAGTTGGAGAGAAGCGTTCATCAGGACTTTTCTGGAAAGAGACATCCCGCAGCTGGGATTTAAAATACCGGCTACGGCCATGAGGAGATTCTGGACCATGCTTGCCCACTATCACGGCCAGACACTGAATGCTTCGGAAATTGGCCGATCCCTGGGAGTCACAGATAAAACAATCAGGGCTTATCTGGATATCCTGACAGGAACTTTTATGATGCGGCAGTTGCATCCATGGTATGAAAACTTAAGCAAAAGACAAGTAAAAGCACCTAAGATCTATTTCAGAGATTCGGGTCTATTTCACCACCTATTAACCATTACTAACATGCACAATCTTCTGGGGCACCCCAAATTGGGTGCTTCCTGGGAAGGTTTTGCTATGGAACAGACAATACAGATACTCAAACCGGGGGAAGTATATTACTGGGCGACTTATAGCGGGGCTGAACTGGATTTGTTATTCCTTAAAGAGGGTAAAAAATATGGCATTGAATTTAAGTTCAATGAAGCTCCAAAACTTAAAAAATCAATGAGAGTTGCCTGTGAGGACCTAAAACTAGAGCATCTTTGGATCGTATATCCAGGAGAACATACCTACCCTGTAGAAAAAAAGATTTCTGTTTTACCTTTAAGTCACATCACTGATATTGCATAAAAAATCAACAATCAAAATGCACTGGATTTCACCAGTGATGGTTGAGTACACGGCGGCTGCGCCGCGATTAACCCACTAAAAAAGGGGTGTTTTATGAAAAGAAGGGCTTTTATTAAAAGTATGATTTTTCATTCCGGAATACTTGCTTTTGGGTCATACAATTTATCGGCTGCACCACAGAACGCAATCAAGATATTCATGATTTACAATAATGCTGGGAGCAATGGTGAATTTACCAAGAGATGGGGGCTTTCAGTCTGGATTGAGCATAATAATGATGCTGTTTTATTTGATACCGGGAAAACCCCAAAAATTTTATGGCGCAATATATTGAAATCTGGAATTGACATCCAGAAACTATCAAAAATTGTTATATCCCATAATCACAAAGATCATATAAATGGTTTGCCGATCCTGCTGAAAGAATTGAAATATAGCCCCAAAGTTCTGGTACCGCATTCAGATTTGAAAAATATCAGATCAAAATTCTCTAAAGCAGATATTTCCGGAATTGAAGGTCCTGCTCAAATAAATGACTATCTCTGGTCAACCGGGGAGATGTTTTCTTCAACTATTTGGGAATCGATATCTGAGCAATCAGTGATAATCTCACAAAATAATTCAATGATCCTGCTGACAGGCTGTGCCCATCCGGGAATCGTTAAGATCACGGAGAAGGCTATTGATCAGCATGGTAAAAAAATAAAACTTGTGGGCGGCGGATTTCATTTGATGGAACATACAGAACAGCAGATCCTGGAAATCTCATCAGATCTTAAAAAGCTCAACGTACTAAATATTGCTCCATCGCACTGTACTGGGAAACAGGCCACAAATATTTTTAAAGATGAGTGGAAAGGCAGATATATTGATTTTGGTATCGGAAAAAGCTTAAATATCTAAAAATCTGGCTTAACAATGCCATTAAAACGAATCCATAATACCTCTTGGAGGTTACTTGGTGGTGGAAAAACTTATGCATTCAAACGCCATATTTAATTCAAACAAAAAACATTCTACGGTCAAACCGCAGATGTTCATGTTAGGAATAGAAGATGAAAAGTAAATTCAAGGACATTGTTTTAAGCACAATGCAATTTCTAATTAGTGAATATGGTTATGTCTACGAATCCGAAGATGATTGGACCCACAAATTTATTGGTCCTCATTTGAATGTAGAAATATATTATGGCAAATGGGAACTTGATGTTGTTCTCTACAGACGAGTTTATACATCAGTTCTTCGCCCTAATAAGATTGGCTCGTTCTATTTAGAACAACTGCTTCAATGCATAGAATCAAATGAGTTATCAGAATTACACGCTCTTGCCATGAGCCATACTGAAAAATCGCGCTCTGAAGCACCTAAATACGATGAGTTGGAAAAAACATTGCAATTTTATGCTCGAAAATTAAAAGAACACTTTTCAATGGTTTTAAAAGATGATTTAAAATTCTTAGAACAGCTTGCTGTTAAGTATAATACATGAATTTCTGACAAAATATTGGTGCCGATGCCTTAAGCCGAGGCGATTTGAAAGAATTTACTATTTATTTACTTTTTAATCTTTTAAGTAAATTGTACCAATTAGTCGGCATTGCACATTATTAGCGATCGTTGCACTTGGGCAAGCCTGTGAACTCAACATTGAGGAAAATATGAAAAAAATTTTATTGGCAGGATCAACGGGTTACTTGGGAATCTATATTGCAAAGGAACTTCAAAAACGATCCTGTTTTTTTAGAGCTATTGCTCGAAGTCCAGAAAAACTTGAGCAAAATGATATTCAAGCCAACGAACTGCTTAAAGCAGAACTTACGGATCCAGAGTCCATCAGAGAGTGCTGTATAGGTATCGATATCGTTATTTCAACTGTTGGTATCACAAAACAAAAAGATGGTCTTACTTATATTGATGTTGATTATCAAGCCAATATGAATTTGCTGAAAGAAGCTAAAAAAAATGGTGTTAAGAAATTTATTTATATTTCAGTCCTAAATGGTGAAAAGCTGAGAAATTTAAAAATATGCGACGCAAAAGAGTTGTTTGTTGAGCAGTTGAAACAGTCAGGGATAGATTATTGTATTGTTCGCCCAAACGGATTTTTCTCAGATATGTCAGAATTTTTTAACATGGCAAAAAGGGGGAGAATATATCTTTTTGGAAATGGAGAGTTGAGAGCGAATCCAATCCATGGTGAAGATTTGGCAGTTGTTTGCGTAGATGCTATCGACAAGCATGAAAAAGAAATTGAAATTGGAGGCCCCGAAACACTCACCCAAAATGAGATTGCATCGATAGCCTTTGATATTTTGGGTAATAAACCGAAAATAACTCATATCCCAGATTGGGTAAGGGTTACAATTCTCAAAATGGTAAAATTACTTACCGGAAGTAAGTTTTATGGTCCAGTTGAATTTTTCATGACAGTCATGGCAATTGATATGCTTGCCCCTGAATACGGCAGGCACACGTTAAAAGAATATTTCAAAAAAATGCATAACAAGACAAATTAACTCGGATGCAAATTCCGCTGCGCTCCATTTGCACCGGTTATTTACAGTTGGGCAGGAAATCTTTGAAACAGATCTGGTGTTCCCCGGATTGTAGCGTTCAAAAACGAACATCATCTGTTCTATTATCGGACAATATAATTATAGAATTTCTCAAATCTACAGCTTATAGACCTATAATCATCGGATTGCAGATCAACGGTATATTTATTGCTGATTATCGATTACTGTACCTATTTTTTCGGATCGATGGAAGGTGTGCCAGAATGCTGAATTTAAACTAATGAAAAAGGAGAACTGCTCATGAAGCACTATAGGCAAACTCTTCAACTATGTACAATCATCATTCTCATTAGCGCTCTCCTTGGTTGCAGGAAGTTCTCGACCAAAACCACAAGTAACGTCGATCCTGTTTATTACAAATCTGCAGTTGAACTGGTAAGCGCCATTCAGCGAGGTGAGATTACCTCCAGCAAGCTACTCAACCTCTACCTGAGCCGAATAGAACGATATAACGTTGAAGTCAATGCCGTGGTGGCCATGAATGTGGAGGCAGCCCGGGCGCGAGCAGCCCAAGCTGACAAAGCGCTCGCCCAGGGCCGGATATGGGGGCAAATCTACTTTTGGCCCTTGTTTGAAAGAATTTCTAACAACGAACATGCTGCGGGTTAAACCGCAGATTTCAGTAATGTTATACTCAGGAGAATAAATGAGAAACAATTCAGTATTTGTTAAAACATTAACGGCAGTTTTAATCTCTTGGTTTATCGGTATTCCTACTGCATTTAATAGAGAAGTTCCCCCGGTACCTCAAGTTGAAAATCACGTAGAAATTTCAAAGCTTAAAGCAGATTCAACCGGGCAAACATCTTTTTCCACAGAGAAAGTGGAATGGATGTATTGGTTTATAAGTGGGCGCAGAACCGCGGAAACTAAGGTGAAAGGTCTGCAATTCTATCATATTAAAAAAAGTTTGAGCTTGGGATTTCATCCAGCCCCAAGGAAACAATTCTTACTTATATTACAAGGGACACTACAAATTGAAGCAAGTAATGGTGAAAAGAGGGATTTTTCACCGGGCACGATTGTGCTTCTGGAAGACATTGCTGGAACAAGGGGGCATATATCTCGAGTAATAGGAGCCGAGGATGTTTTTGCTGCTGTTATGCCTATCCCATAGAACTACTAAATCGAGAATGTTATTTTAGAATATACAAGTACGTGAGCTTAACTTTAAATTTTGAACGGATCCTTAATAGGAATTGTTCCCAACAACGAACATGCTACGGGTGAAACCGTAGAGGTTCTAAGTTCACCTGGACACGCATGGGTGGCCCTTGAACACACCTGTGAACTCAACATTACATTTCAGTCCAACTTAAAACTAATTTGAAATTTAAAAATTTACAGACAGCTGTATAATGAATTCAGGAAGAACAAGAATGCTTATAAGGAGGCTTGGAAATGAGATTGCAGATTATTGAACCCGAGGAAGCAGATGTGCAAACTCAGAAAATATTCAAAAAATTGGTTATGGTTCCTAATGTGATCTGTCAAATGGCTAATTCGCCAGCAGTGATTGAAACGTATTTTAATTTCCACACAAATCTTGACCAGTTTAAATTGTCTATCAAATATCAAAAAATGATTAGTCTTGCCGTATCTCAATTTAATAATTGTGATTATTGTATCGCTTTACATACCGCTACTGCAGTTGAAGGAAAAATACTTACAGAAAAGGAATGCATTGAGGCGAGACAAATGAGTTCAGCAGACATTAAAGCTAATGCCGTCCTCTACTTTACAAAGGTAGTCTTAAATCAACGCGGAAAGGTTGATAATGAAGCAATATCATTGGTTAAGAAACAAGGTTTCAATGATCAAGAAATTGTTGAGATGATTGCTACAGTTTCATTTATCACGCTAGCTAATTTTGTTGCAAATGTGGGGGAAACAGAACTTGATTTTCTAGAGCCGCCATCAATTAACTAACACGTGTTCATGACTAATCTTGAAATGTAAACAGTCATTGCAGCGCACCGCTTGGGGCAGGTCAATTTAACTTTGAATCTAACAAATGAAATCCACCGGGTGAGCCGGGCCTTCCTTCGCAGGTATTAATGCTGTCTTAATGCTGGGTCGCCATTCCATTAAGACACTAAATTTCGTAAACAATGAGTAAGATAATTTATACCCCAGGATCCAAAAGGGTCTTGGGGTATATCTTTTTAAATATTCAGCTTTTTCAAAATCTTATATCGCTATTTAATATTTAGAAACCAGGCGTTTTTTACTATTGTTTTTTCGCCTGTCTTTATATAAGTAGTAATAAGTTCGTAAACTTAGTTTACCTCTGCGATCTTGACCTGTGAAAAGAGTAACCGAAAGTGCGGAGCTTTGCTATATTAACCCGCATTTTGGATTGTAAGATTATGGATAAAATTTTTCAACAGGTTTCATGTCAATAGTCTTGTTCATTTTGTGTGGCAATCGCATGGCCTGATGCTGTTGGCCATATTCTCCATCAATTTATTTAAAAAATCCGTACCAAATGCGGCAGCACACCCAAAATAATCATATTCTCATTTTAGCCGGAGATACGGATGACAATATTGGCGACAGGGCCATTGTTTATTCGATGTGCAGGCAATTTAAGGCACAGCTCACCGGAGTTGAAATCCATCTTGTTTCCGGCCGGCCAGCGGTTGACCGCGCTTATTTTGATGCGCTTACAATCCCCAGAGGCCCCCGGGGATGGCTGCGTTTGATCCGTTCCGTTAGAACAAGTCAGTTTGTATTGTGCGGCGGTGGCGGTCTTTTTCAAGATGACGACAGTCTGATAAAAATGCCCTATTGGTGTCTTCGTATTCTGTTATTGAAACTGATCAGCCCACGAACCAGGTTTATTGGCTACGCACTGGGCGTCGGTCCATTACGGCGCGCCATCAGCCAATTTTTTGCACGAATCGCCTTCAGGTACATGGATCTCATCTCGGTTCGGGACGAACGGGCAAGATTGGTAGCTGCCCCGCTGACAGCCAAACCGGTCTACCTCGTACCCGACCCGGCACTGTTATTACCCGAAGCTCCCCGGAAGGCGGCCGTCGACCTGCTCCGGGCCCATGGCATACCTGTCGGAGAGCGGCCCATCGTGGGTGTTTCCCTGCGCCGATGGTTCCACCAGACAGGCGCCGTTATCCCTCACAAATACGCTGTTAAATATCGTCTCCGTAAAATCTCCGGGCAAAGAAGATGCAAGCAGATGATTCAATTGGTAGCCGAAGTCCTGGACCGAATCGTGGCTGAAGACAATGCCTCGATTGTGTTTATGCCGACCTATAATGTCAGCCACGAGGCAGATGACGACATCTGCCGTCAAGTGATGGCCCGTATGCAGTCAAAACAGAGTTACCTGCTGCGTATCCCCGACCCGGTTCTATACAAGGCCGTCTGCGGCCGCCTGGACGTAATGTTTGGCGGCCGGATGCACCCCGCGATCCTGGCCGCTGCAGCGGGCACTAACATTGTCGGGCTTTCATATAATCAGAAATTTTTTGGGTTTTTCGAATTGATGGAGATGTCCGACAGTGTTATGGACGTTCAGGAATTTGTTATAGGACAGCGTAAAGAAACCCTATATCGAATGCTCAAAGACGCCCTGCACCACCCCAGTGAGATCAAGGTTTCAGCCCATCGGCTGGGGGAGGCTATCCAACAATTCAATTTTGAATATATTTCAGATCTTTGAGTTGGATTCTAATAATCTAATGGTGCCCTGTAAACGTTTTGACTTCAAAAGCCTGAGGTGGCTCTATGAAAATTTTAAGTATAAACTATGAGTACCCGCCCATTGGCGGTGGAGGCGGGGTTGTGTGCCGGGGGCTGGTTGAAAACCTGGTACGGATGGGGCATACCGTCGATCTGGTTACTTCAGGCATGAAAAGTCTGCCCTCATTTGAGGTCTGTAATGGGGTGCGCATTCACCGTACTCAAAGCATCAGGCTGAACCCTCACTATACAAACCTGCCGGAAATGCTCACCATGCCTCTTGCAATGTACCGCAAGGCCCTGGCGCTGACTCGTCGTAATCGATATCGATATAATCATACCCACTTTGTTTTTCCATCCGGCATTGCCTCCTGGCTTCTCAATAAAAAGACCGGTCTGCCTTACATTCTCACCTGCCACGGCTCGGACGTTCCCGGTTACAATCCGGATCGCTTCCAGTACAGCCACAAACTTCTGCTTCCTTTTTGGAAAGGCGTCCTTAAAGGCAGTAATGGAATTTCAGCCCCATCAAACTATCTCAAACAATTAATCCAATCCCAGGTTGACGTTCCGGTGGAGGTTATACCAAATGGATATCAACTGCCGGACGTTGTTGAGGGCACCAAAAAAAACCGCATTATCGCAGTTACGCGAATGCTTGAACGCAAAGGGGTGCAGTTTTTTATCCGGGCCATGGAACAGATCGACACCGACTGGGAGATCCTGGTCGCAGGTGACGGCCCTTATCTGGGCAGGTTGAAAACCCTGGCCCGAAATGTACCCGCCATCCGTTTTCTCGGATGCGTCAGAGGAAAGGAGTTAGAGGACCTTTACCGATCCGCCAAAATTTTTGTTTTTGTATCCAGCAGGGAAAATTTCCCCATTGTTCTGCTGGAAGCTATGTCCCATGGCTGCGCCGTGGTGACCTCCGATGCACAGGGTTGTGCCGAGGTTGTGGGCAAGGCAGCCATAAAGACCCCCTACGGCGATGTGGATGCCATTCGTCGGGCAGTGGAAAGACTGACCCGTGATGAATCTGAGATACAAGGTTTGTCTGATCTGGCCCTTGAACATGTTTCACAATTTGCATGGTCCAAAATCAGCGGCCGCTTTGTTGCATATTCAAAGCAATGCCTTAATAATTCAATAGTGTGAAGTTGCCGGCGGCTCCGGCAAAAAACAGTTTCGCCAAAAACGAGACATAAAAACCCAAACCATAAAATAAGAATCAGTCCTTTTTTGTTTATACCCCGGTTTACAGGGGACATGTCCCTTAACCCTGCAGATGAGGCAGATAATGACACAAGAAAAAAATTATTTTAATCCGACCACACTGGATGTGCCGGCGTTTTTAGTAAATGCGCCTTTTTCATACTCGACAAAAGAGCCGAATAATCTTTGGATGAAAGATTATACAGACTCGGACCGCCGTGTTAATCTGAGCAAAGCCATGAGACAATTTTTGAAGTTATACGCTTATATGGCCTCAATGACCTTTGTGCAGGTTTTGCCGACACCAGGAGGATGTAAACTTCAGGATCTGGTGTTTACGGGCAACCTGGGCATTGTTCTGGAACATCTTGCTGATAAAAACACGGTAATCATCTCAAAGTTTGCATCCCCTCCCCGCTTTGGAGAAACAGAGGTTGGTGTAAACTTTTTCAAAATGATGGGTTATGATGTCCACGTTTGCCCCTATGATTTTGAAGGCGAAGCAGAGTTGAAACATCTTTACAATAATGTGTACATCGGCGGCTATGGAACGCGGTCTGATATTCGTGCCTATGAATGGATGGAAGAACAATTTGATATGCAGATTATCAAGGTTAATTTGGTCGAAGAGTATCTGTATCATCTCGACTGCAGCGTGTTTCCCATCACGAGAATCCAGACCCTTGTCTGTACCAAATTATTCACAAAAGAGGAAATAAGACAGATCGAAAAGGGGACCGACATTATAGACGTTTCCGTTGATGACGCTTTTCAGGGCATCGCAAATAGTGTCAGGCTTTTAAATGTGATTTTAAATGCGTCAAATATTCATGAGCTTAAAGCCGGGACGGATTTGTATAAACTGGAACTCAACAAAAATAGACGATTGGAAGATATTGCTGCAGAACAGGGGCTTGAAGTCTGTTATTTTAATCTGAGCGAATTCTTAAAGGGAGGCGCAGTACTTTCCTGTCTGGTTATGCATCTGAATAGAAAATCCTATGAAGTTACCCTGATCTGATGCAGGAAAAAAACCGGCGCCTTTAGTGCAGGTCGCAAAATTTCAGACATAGACGGCCATAAACAATGACCATTGGACTCAATTTAATCTATCACAAATCCGCTGCATGGCAGTTGCTTTAAACAGGAGACATAGATGGCAAAAACAATACAAGAGTGGTTAGATGACGACGTCAAGCCTGTCGAAGACCGATCCATCAGATGGTTGTCGGAACACTATTTTTTTAGAGATCCTCTCAGACCCCAGTACTCTGATACCGCATATTTTTTTGCCCCTGCAGATGGGACAATTCTATATCAAAAAGTTGTTGATCCTGGTGAGTGCCTGTTGGAAATTAAAGGGAGGTATTATACCCTGCATGACGCCATGCAGAATCACTCATATAACAAACGAAGCCTTGTGATCGGAATTTTTATGTCTTTTTACGATGTCCATATTAACCGAATTCCGTTAGCAGGGTATTTGACTTATAAACGTTTAGACGCAATGGTTCCCCGTAATCTCCCGATGCTGGGACTGGAAAAAGATTTAGTTGACAACCGCAGACTCGGCCCACAGCAGGCAGAATATCTGTTTTACAATGAACGAATGCTTAACAGCATCTTTGCGCCGGAAATTAACCAGTGTTATTACATGCTGCAAATAGCGGATTACGATGTGAGGGTTATTCTTCCTCACTCCACAGAACAACATCAGCCGTATCATCAGAATCAGCGGTTTTCACAAATTCGGTATGGATCACAGGTTGACTTGATCATTCCTCTGGCAGCAGACTACGATTTTGAATGTGTACATTCTGAGTTGATGCATGTTGAAGCCGGCCTGGATACTTTGGTGAGAATCCATAAGAAATGAAGATGAGGAGCCAATAAAAGCAATGTCCTTGTCGGCAATCAAGAGCGGTGTGGCGGTTCATTTGAACAACTATCTCTTACCGCATAGACAAAAGGTGTTACAATCGAAAAAGCTGGGAGAACTCGTCCGGTATGCCTATACCCATGTTGATTTCTACCGGGAGCGCTGGGATCGCGCCGGCGTCAAGCCGGAGACCATCCAAAGCACACTGGATCTTGAGAAACTCCCCATCATCCGGCGGGATGATATCCAGAGAACTTCATCGGCGAAGCTGGTGTCCAAAAAAAGGGTACCGGACGACCTGGTGACCCGCAGTACAGGCGGGGCCACCGGCAAACCGGTCACTGTCTATTCGAGCAGACAAGCCCTGGAGCACGAAACAGTGGTCTGGCTGCGTTCGTGGGCCAAATGCGGCCTGAGAACTATTGATCGTCAAGCAACGATCCGGGATCTGGACATTGACGTCCATTATGTGGATAAACCCCAATGGTTTCAACGGCTCGGATTTTTCCGTATCCAATACCTCGACCTCTATGAGCAGCCGGCTGATCTTATCAGAAAACTTGCGCAGGCGCGACCCCATATCCTGCGCGGCCCCCCCTCAATTCTCGAGGTCATTGCTAAACAGTAGGGAGCGTCTCAAGTTAAGCCCCGTTTAATATTCACCACAAGCGAAAAACTCTCTCAGCCGGTACAGACGATGATTGAGTCTTCGTTCCGGACACAGGTCCACGATTTCTATGGTGCCACGGAAGCCGGTTGCATCGCCTGGCGCTGTCCCAAATGCCACTCCTATCACATTAACTCCGACTCTGTAATAGTGGAAATCCTCAACCAGGGACGACCGGCCCCCCCTGGAGGAACCGGCGAGGTGGTGATTACCAATCTCTTTTCCAGATATATGCCTTTCATCCGCTATTCTCTGGGTGATATCTGTGAAGTGGACCGTTCGGGAATCTGCCCGGAATCCAACGAACCTCTTTCCATAAAAAAGATCAGGGGGCGGACTTTGGAGGATTTTGTTCTGGCGGATGGACGAAAGGTTTCTCCCTACATTTTCATGCCCGACTATGTCCCGGGGGTCCTTCAGTTTCGTGTGATTCAAGACAGTCCGGAAGCGATTCGAATTCTTGTGGTTAAAGGAAAGGGCCTTGACGTGGAAGAATTGGAAGAAGCCCGCAACTTCGCTCAGAATCATATCGGGGATCAGGGCCGAGTGTCCATTGAGTTTGTGGACGCCATCCCTGAAGATCGGTAAAGCGCATTGACAGGAGAATGTCCTCAAATGTCATCTATCGCAGGTTGCAAATTGTGAACAAATCTCTGATCCGCGGAACCTGTATCCTTGGAAGCCAGCAGTTTGTGACCTTTTTGGCAGCTATGACCATTCATGTGGCCATTGGCCGAAACTTCGGCCCGGAGACATACGGTCTTTTCTCATTAGTATCAGCTATTCTGTCAATTATTCTTTTATCCTTTCTGATGGGAATCCCCCATGCTGTCTCGAAATTTACAGCGGAAACACAAGGATGCGCAGCCAATATACTGAGCAAGGGTTTCTGGAGCCAGATGACCCTTGCCTCAGGACTCGGGATGGTGCTCTTTTTTTTGGCACCGGTCATTGCCTTTCTATTGGGTGATCCCAGACTTGCGCCCCTGTTGAGACTTGCATCATTTGCGATACCCCTTACAGCTGGTGCTTTTGTATTTACGAACTCCTTGAACGGTATGCGGGCCTTTGGGAGACAGGCTGTGGGGCTTGGCAGCCTTACTGTTTTCAAGATGTTCGCGATCCTGGCTTTTTTGATTTTCGGCTTTGGGATTGATGGAGTGGTCCTGGCCCTTCCGATCTCCGCGGCCGCAGCGTTTGTTCTGTCTGGCGCCCTTTGCAGGAAAGTTACAGGCAACCGGCGTATTAATGTTAAAAAACTGTTCCGTTTCGGGGCTCAAATTTGCTTTGCCGAGACCCTTTTGACGGTTTGGTATTACGTGGGTCTTGTGCTTTTAAAATATTTAGGCTCTGACCTGGCTGATGTAGGGCTTTTCACGGCTGTAGAAGCCATCACATCCGCGCCGGAATCATTATTCCTGCCGCTTTTCGTTGCCTTGTATCCCAACGTGGCCTACTCCCTCTCAATCGGGGCAAAACAGGAGGTTGCCTCCCATATCCGCAATTCGGTTTACTATGCATTCCTTATCATGTGTCCTCTTGTAATCGGATCCGGGTTTATTGGGAAGGAACTAATGGGCGTTTTCTATGGCGAAGCGTATGTCCGGGTCTCCTTTGCCGTGGCCCCGCTTGTTGCTGCCGTTCTTTTCAGATCCCTGTTTGAGCTGCTCGACACATACATTCGGGCCAGTGGAAAAGGTGCTTTGTCTATACGCATAGCTGCAGCCGTTTTGATCACGCATACGGGATTGTGCTTTCTATTGATCCCCCCCTTTGGGCTCCGGGGATTGGTGGCGGCAGTGGTCATTTCAGCGATGATCGCTTTTCTGATGGCAGGCGCCTATGTAAGAAAGGTTTTCAAGTTGAGGGTAAACTGGATCTCCGTTTCTAAAATTGTCGTGTGCTCCATTATCGTTTTCATGCCCCTGTATTTCAGCAGTCTGAATGGGATATGGGCCATTCTGTCCACCGTGCCCTGCTTATTAGTTTATCCTGTTTTATTGATTTTGCTTGGGGAACTGGAACGGGACGACCTGAATCGTATAAAGGGGCTTGCTCAACAAGCGCGCTTTTTTAAACGCAGCCCATCAGAAAATGGAAAATAAAAATTTCTGTCATTAGACACGAATAATTTACAGCAATAAGGTTAAAATTCAATGAACCCAACAAATGATGCAATATTAATCTATTTAAGCATAGTGGTTCCCCTTTATAATGAAGAAGAATCGGTTGAAAAACTACTTTCAGGGATTCTTGAGGTTGGAAAGAGTTTTGATTTTAATTATGAAATTATCCTGGTGGATGATGCTTCCACCGATAAAACATGGCAGTTAATCGAGCAATTAAAAAATAAAACCCCGCAATTGAAAGGTATTAAACTAAAGCGCAAATGCGGTCAAACCGGTGCCATGGTTGCCGGATTTGACAATTCATCAGGTGAAATCATTGTGACCATGGACGGGGATCTTCAAAATGATCCTTCAGACATTCCAATGCTTCTGAAAAAAATGAAAGAGGGGTATGATATTGTCAGCGGATGGCGAAAATTCAGAAAGGATCATTTCTCAAGGGTCCTTCCTTCCAAAATAGCAAACAATATAATTTCTGCCACCACAGGCGTGCATTTGCATGATTACGGCTGTTCTCTAAAGGCTTACCGGGCTGAATGCATAAAGTCCATTAAAGCCTATGGCGATATGCACAGGTTTTTTCCTGCCATTGCCAGTATGACAGGAGCCCGGGTGACTGAGGTACCGGTCAAGCATTACCCCCGCAAATATGGTGTTTCCAAGTATGGCTTTGACCGGATACTCAAAGTCCTCAGTGATATCTTCTCAATAAACCTTATTATACATTTTTCCGCAATGCCCTTGAAAGGATTTGCTATTTGTGCCTGTCCTTTTATCTTTTTAAGTTTATTTTTTGGAGTGGTAGGAATTACAGCAATCACTTTTCATTGGAGTTCTGGAAAGTCACTTTTTTTCCTGTTTTTTGCTGCGCTGAATATGATGACCTCCTTGAATCTTATAATGCTTGGAATACTGGGAGAATTAGTTGTGGGCACCAGCGATCTTAAACATACTAAAATGTCTGAAATTACAAAAAGAAGAATAAAAGGGCAAAAGGCGGATGGTTTTGAAATCGAAAAAGAATGAAAAAAATGGTATGAAATATTCTGTAATAGTTTTTCTGGAAGAAAACTCAGACGGTTTTTCAGAGTTTTTAGAAACATTGCATGACATCTTTTCAACAATGCAAGACCCGTTTGAGATTTTAGTAATGGCAAATGGCACCGAACTTTTTTTGGAAAATGAACTTCAAAAAATCCCGAACTGCAATAGAAAAATAAAAGCGTTTGTGCTGGACCAGAAGTACACTCAGGCTGACTGCCTGAAGGCTGCACTCAAAGAAAGCTGCGGTAAAATAATTATGGTTTGCGGATCGTACCAGCAAATAACGAAAGAGTCATTTGTTCGCCTTCTCAGCTCTCTGGACAAAGATACAGATATAATCAGTCCCTGGCGGCAGCAGAGAGTCGACCCCTCATTCAACCGGTTCCAATCCAGTCTGTTCAACCTGTTAGTCAGAAAAGTGATTGGATCCGGATTTCATGACCTAAACTGCACCGTAAAAATATTTCGGAGAAAAGTTCTTGAGGAAACGGAATTATACGGCAATATGTACCGGTTCATACCTATTATAGCAGATAAAAATGGGTTCAGGAGCCAGGAAGTTAAATGTGACCATTACCAGGAACGTGGTAAAACAGGTTTCTATGGTCTCTCAGAATATTTTACAAGACTTATTGATATTCTGACACTGTATTTTAACACAAAGTTTACAAAAAAACCCTTGAGGTTTTTTAGTTCCATTGGTTTAGCTTTTATGTCCGCAGGCCTGGTTTTTACTTTTTACGTTTTAATTCAAAAGGTTTTTATGTCTATACCTGTAGGAGACAACTCTTTATTGTTGTTGGCTATTTTGCTTGTGACAATAGGAGTTCAAGTCGCAGGTGTCGGTCTGCTGGGAGAGATTATCACCTTTACCCGTGGCCGGATTAAAAAAGATTATACCATTGAAAAAATAAGATACGGCAAGCAATATCAGGAAAGTCAGGAAAGCATGCTTGAAAAGCCATGAATAAAATCAACTGGAAATTTAAAGATCTCAATCTCAAAAGCAATATAAAAAACAAATATGATCGCACTTTTTTCTATCAGGCGTTATTCGTTGTAATACTGGGTATTGGAATTTATGCCAGATTTAAAGGGTTAGGCAAATGGCCTTTAGCCGTTGATGAATATTACATAGCAAAATCTGTTAATAATATACTTGAACAGACCCTGTAAATAATTCTGTGTAACTGCCATTTTTCCTATACCGGAAATCTGCC
>CAYVZG010000049.1:0-31551 GCA_964455805.1 uncultured Desulfobacula sp. | reverse complement strand
ATAATAAGAATATTGGATCGGAAAAAGTGGCTGTTTTCACTTGACCGCATAAAGTATGAGCATATATAGTTCCGCTCATTATGGCACCTATAAATAATAAATTGCTCATTTTAGCCAGAGATTTTGATGTCTACGTCAGAATTCTTCAGAATGCGGATTTAAAAAATCTTGAGATATTTGCTTTTGATACACCGGAAAAGATCGGAAATGATATTGAAAGGGTGAATATCGTGCTTGGAGAGCCGGATCTGATAAAGCCGGTTTTGTCCCGTTTGAAAAATCTTGAATGGATACAATCAACCTGGGCAGGGGTCCGTCCCCTGTTAGGGGAAAATTGCAGAAAAAATTATCAGCTTACAAACGTCAGGGATGTTTTTGGTCTCCAAATGGCGGAATATGTCTGCTGCCATATGCTCATGCATGAAAGACAATCCCTTAAACACTATACTGCCCAGCAGGAAAAAAAGTGGGAGACCATAATGCCTGGCCAATTAAAAGACAAATTCGTGGGTATTCTGGGTGTGGGCTCCATTGGAAAATCCATTGCCAGGGCATGTAAATTTTTCGAAATGAAAACAAAGGGATTTGCCAGAAATACGATTGACTGTGAATATATCGATGAGGGATTTACAAGCACAGATGATCTCATCTGTTTTGTTCAGGATCTTGATTATCTGGTTTCCACTTTGCCTGATACGACTGAAACAATAGGGTTGCTGAACAGAGGCGTTTTCAAGGCCATGAAGCCGGAAGCTATACTTATCAACGTGGGAAGGGGAAATGTTTTAGATGAAAAAGCGCTTTTGAATGCCGTCAGAAATGGGCAGATAGCAGGAGCTGTGCTGGATGTTTTCAAGACAGAACCCCTCCCCTGTGACCACCCTTTCTGGAAAACCAAAGGGATTTTAATTACTGCCCATACGGCTGCCATAAGCTTTCCCAGAGATATTGTTCCTATCTTCATTGAAAATTTAAAACGATATCAATTAGGTGTCCCGCTAAAATATTGTGTTGATTTTAATAAAGGCTATTAAAGAATAGAATTTTGTCTCAACCGGATACTAAAGAGGATCCATATGACGTCAAAACCCACCTATGAAGATTTAGAAAGAAGAATTCAGAAATTAGAGCGGTCTGAGAAAAAAGCAAAATACAACGAAGAAAGATACAGGTTAGCATTTCAGACAAGCCCTGACGCCATCAATCTTAACAGGGCGTCTGACGGGATGTATATAGACTGCAATGAAGGGTTTACCAAATTAATGGGATATGGCCGGGAAGAGGTTGTCGGAAAGACGTCTGTTTCTCTTAATATCTGGAAAAATATCAATGACAGAAAACGATTGCTCAATAGTTTACTAAAGCACGGCCATGTGAAAAATATGGAGGCCCAATTTGTGGATAAAGAGGGAAAGATCAAATTGGGTCAGATGTCCGCACATATGATACAGGTCAGGGGTGAAGAAACTATTCTTTCAGTAACCCGGGATATTACCAAATTAAAGAATTCTGAAGAGGTGTTAAGGGCATCTCATGAAAGATTTCTTATGGTATTGAACAGTCTTGATGCCACCATTTATGTGGCGGATATGACAACATATGAAATTCTTTTTATGAATAAATACATGATTGATAGTTTTGGCAGGGATATGACCGGCGAAATTTGCTGGAAGGTTTTCAGAGGAGAATCTGAGCCATGTTCACATTGTAAAAATGTTGAATTAATTGATGAAAACGGAAAACCCACAGACGTTTGTGTGTGGCATGATAAAAATCCCATCACCAATAAGTGGTACATTAACTATGATCGGGCCATAGAATGGACAGACGGGAAAATGGTCAAGCTTCAAATTGCTACGGATATAACTGAGCGAAAACGCACGGAAGAAGAATTAAGAAAAAGTGAAGAACTTTATCGGGAGTACTTTGAAGAAAATATTTCAGGAACTTATATTTCAACTCCTGAAGGACAATTGCTTGCATGTAATCAGGAATATATAAATATTTTTGGTTTGGACAGTATTCAACATGCCAGGAATACACCGATTAGTGAAATAATAATTAGCAATGATGAGAGAGAGAAATTCCTGGAGCGTATTAAAAACGAAAAGCGGGTAACCGGATACGAACCAATTGTAAAAAAAATAGATGGAACACCCATTCATATTTTTGAAAATGCTACAGGCGTGTTTGATGAAGAGGGTAATTTAACCCATATCAGAGGGTTTATACTGGATGTGACAGAGCAGAAAAGACTTGAAATCCAACTGCTGCAGGCTCAGAAAATGGAAGCAATAGGAACCCTTGCCGGCGGCATCGCCCATGATTTTAATAATATCCTTTTCCCGATCATGGGTCATAGTGAAATGTTGATGATGGATTTGCCGGAAGACAGTCCCTTACACATGAGCCTTAATGAAATTTATACGGGAGCGCTTAGAGCCAAGGATCTGGTTAAACAAATCCTTGCGTTTTCACGCCAGGAAAATAAAGAATTAAAACAAATGAGAATGCAGCCGGTTATTAACGAAGCATTAACGCTCATAAGGTCTTTAATCCCCACTACAATTGAAATTGATAAGGATATTAACCAAGACTGCGGTATAATCCAGGCTGATCCGACACAAATTCATCAGATTATAATGAATCTTGCAACAAATGCCTACCACGCCATGGAAGAAACCGGAGGACAATTAAAAGTAAGCCTTAAAGAAGTTGAAATAGGCAGGCAAAACTTAATCAATCCGGATATGGAACCCGGAATGTATGCATGTGTTTCTGTTGTTGATTCCGGTGTGGGAATGGATGAGGACTTAATAAAAAAAATCTTTGATCCGTTTTTTACCACTAAAGAACAAGGAAAGGGTACTGGAATGGGTCTTTCCGTAGTACATGGCATAGTGATTAGCAATGGCGGTGCGATACAAATTTTCAGCAGGCCGGGTAAAGGGACCCGGTTTTGTGTATATCTGCCCATTGTAAAAACGGGTTTAAAAGAAGAAAATAATCATGTGGAAAATCATGTTCAGACCGGTGCCGGACAAATTCTTCTTGTGGATGATGAAAAAGCCATCATTACTATGGAAAGAAGTATGTTAGAACGTTTGGGATATGAGGTCATGTCATACACCAGCAGTCTTGAGGCACTTGATGCTTTTCGCGAAAACCCGGACAAATTTGACCTTGTTATAACAGATATGGCGATGCCGAACATGTCAGGGGATAAATTGTCTGCTGAATTGAGCAAAATACGTTCTGACATTCCTGTACTGCTATGTACTGGATTCAGCGAAACAATGTATGAAGAAAAGGCTGAATCCATAGGAATCAAGGGCTTTTTATTAAAGCCCATTGGTATGAAAGAGCTTGCCCTTAAAATTGGTGAAATTCTAAGATAAAAATAATCCCATACTTGCCATTTACCTATGGCACAGGAGCAACCCTGTCCAAAATTCGCATATCAATTCTTGATAAACGATAAAGTAAATAATTTGGCCTTTTCTATTTCATCGGTTGAGGATCACATACCTCATCTTCTTTAACAGAACCTCTGCCGCAACTGCCACAAAAAAATTCAAACTTAGCCACCTGAGGTTTACAAAGATGTTTTTTCTTTTTGGCTTGTTGTCCGCAATCCCCGCAGCTATATAGCTCTCCTGCACCTGTTGGATCGCATAAATGTCCGCCTACGGATGATATCTTACCACATGATTTACACGTATAAGTAGTCATATTCCCTCCTAACGAAAATAATAATTTGAAAAGATAAACGCGAATCGTAATTAAAAAAATATGCATCCCACCCGTAAAGTCAAATTCAATTATCAATACCGTCTGATTCAAACTGATATGTAAATTATGGTTTGATATAAAAAAAAAATTGTCAAAAAAAAGTTGATGATTATTTTATCGGTATATCCGATAGTTGGTGGAATATCAATTTCGGGCAAAACGATAAATTAAAAACCAGGATATTGTCTCTTTGATTTTGAATTTACAACAGTTTAGGTGGAATATAAATTATCCCAGGAGGGTGTCATGGAAAAAAAATCTAAAGAAAAAGATTATAGTTGTTCAATCAAATGCAATAAAGAATATTTTGAATGCATCAATAAAGGAGAACATGAGTCAGTCTGTAATATGAAACGGGCTCACTGCGATTGTTCTTGCTATAAACAATAAATCAGACATTAAGAGGATGGCTTTTGGCCATCCTCTTTTGCCATTATCACATCACTAAATTGAGATCCTCATAAAATTTAATTAAAAATATTTTATTTGTCCTATATTGTCTCTAAGTTGAGCAATCTGGAGGCCAAGGCCAATACATTGCTTGCCATCCATGCACATGTCCGCATCTTCCGGTTCAAGGTAGGTTTTAAGCTCATGATGATCTTTTTTTAGTGACACAACCCATGCCTTATTACTTTTGTCAAAATCAACATTCAGGTTGATTCCGCACTCTCCTATATCTGGATATGTTTTTCTGATTTGTTCACAGATTTGGTCTTTGTTATACATATTATTCTCCTCCCATGGAACATGTGAATGATAATTAATAAGCTCCCATGGCATGCCTTAAAAATAATACGGATTTCATATTTGTACAGTTCTGTTTTTAAAAGAAAAATGTTGTAAGAAACATGGTTTTATTTCAATTTGTGAAATCCTGATCTTTCCAGAAAATATTTCTGACCAGGCAATTTTAAAGTGAAAGCAGACATCTGGCTTGTTTTTTTTATAATCGGCATTACATTCTGGGTGTTATGAGGAGGAAGAAATCCCTTTCTGGTCATACATTTCTAAATTTTTTAAAAACTATCCTTAATTTTAAGGAGGTGAATATAATGGGAAAATCAATTTCTGAAAAAAGAAAATTGCCTGCAGAACTTTGTTCCTGCGTTGATGACAAAAATTCTACCCTTCATCTTGAATTCACCGTGCCTGGTGTAAAAAAAGAAGATATTAATCTTAAACTGAATGATGACAGTTTCAGCTTAAGGGCTGAAAAAAATGATGTTGAATATGTTTCTACAGGTTCTTTTTGCTGTCCAGTAGAAATCAGTGATACTAAAGCCAAATATGAAAATGGGCTCCTTCTTATCAATATACCGTTGAAAGATCGCTGGAAAGACGCTTACAATGTGACTATCCATTAAATAAATACCTTTAATATCCATACCTGATACGTGGTGTTAAAATAAATTTTCCTAAAATAAATAACAGGCCAGGGCCGATAATGCACTGGCCTGTTTCTTATCGTACAATTATTTTCATTCGTTTGCATCCACTGATATCGTACTTATTTTTAAAATTATAGCTAAGGAAAATCTTAACCACCAACAAATAATATGAAATGGAGGTGTCATGGAATTTAAAAGAATACTCTGGCCAACAGATTTCTCTTCAAACGCTAAAAAGGCTCTGCCATATGTTGATTCACTGACCCAGCAATACAATGCGGAAATCCATGTTCTGTATGTGATTCAGGATATTGCGCATCATGAATCCTGGTATGGCGAATTTGGAAAAAATCATATAGAAGAACTAATGGAATGGGCAGATAAATCTGCAAAAAAAAGACTGGATCAAGTATGTAATAAATATTTAAATGAATGTCCTTTATATATAAAACATATTGCTATTGGCGATCCTGCCGACGAAATCATAAAAGTCATCGAATCTGAATCCATTGATCTGGTTGTAATGGCAAGCCATGGTCAAAAAGGAAACTTTAACTTTGGATCTGTAACAGAAAAGGTTATTAAAAATTCCAATGTTCCCGTTACGACGATACCCATAGCTTTGAACGTCACTGCCTGATCAATTGACTACGGTTTAATAGAGACACGATGATTCATCCAGTAAAGTTGCGCCATTCGTACAATCGTAAAATAAAAGGCGAAATCGCTATTTAGGGAATTTGGTATTATCGCCATTTTCCCTGAATGCGGTTGAACCGCCTTTTTATTCCTCCCCTGATACCCCCTTGAACCTTTTTCCGGTGAAAAGGAATAATATACAAATAGAACCTCCCTAATTACTATTTGCCAAATAGTATAGTGTGGAAACCATTTAGATTATCAATCATTGAAAAAAATGTGAACCAAATCAGCGTGTTTACATCACTATAGAAAGACATATTGTGGCCGGCTGCAGGGATTTATTGAATTGGTGCCGGATCGGTCCAGACATGCTTGATTGACCCTACCCGGTTCGTCTTGTTATTTGCTGGTAAATTTATTAGTATGAATTTTGTGTCATATGACTGATCTGGACAAAAGGGAGCCATTATGGACGACCACAATGTAAAACGCAGACTTGCTGCCATTGTTTCAACTGATGTCAAAGGCTATAGCCGGCTCATGGCAGATAACGAGGTTGAAACTATAAACGCCATCAAATCCTGCCGTAAATTACTTTTTCAAAAAATTTCAGCCCATGGCGGCCGGGTTGTCGATTCTCCAGGCGATAATATCTTATCTGAATTTTCAAGTGTTACTAATGCGGTGCAATGTTCTGTAGAAATCCAAAATGTGCTGCAGGAACATAATAAGGATTTTCCGGACAATCGAAGAATGGAATTCAGAATTGGGATCAACCTGGGCGATATTATCGAGGACGACGAACGTATTTACGGAGACGGTATTAATATTGCCGCCAGGCTTGAAAGCATTGCTGAAGGCGGAGGTATATGCATTTCAGGATCTATATATGACCAGGTAAAAAACAAATTGTCCTTAGGATATGAGTTTTTGGGGAATCAGGAACTTAAAAATATTATCGATCCTGTTCCAGTGTACAGAATTCTTACCGATCCGGCTTTGGCTGGAAAACTAAAATACAAATGCATAAAAGATGATCCTTTGTATAAACGCAAAAAATGGTTGACCATAGGGCTTGTTTTAGTCCTGTTGATTGGGGGCATCAATATCCTTTTTAAGAATAATGCCTCTTTTGATCATACAGAACGCAGAAAGATTATCAAACAGAAATTATTGGAACTAAGAATTCCAGACAAGCCTTCCATAGCAGTTTTACCCTTCATGAATATTAGCGGTGACGCAGAACAGGAATACTTTTCCGATGGATTTACCGAGGATTTGATCACAGATCTTTCCAAGGTCTCAGGGCTTTTTGTCATAGCCCGCAACTCCGTGTTTTTTTATAAAGGGAAAAATGTAAAAATTGATAAGATCGGGCGTGAACTGGGCGTAAAATATGTTCTTGAAGGCAGCGTCAGAAAGGTGGGCGAACGAGTCCGGATAACGGCTCAGCTCATTGATTCGAAAACAGAGGGCCATGTCTGGGCGGAAAGATATGACCGTGATTTAAAGGATATTTTTACGGTGCAGGATGAGGTACGTGAAAAAATTGTTACTGCTCTGGCCGTTCAGGTAACAAACAACGATAAAAAACGAATCACAAGGAAGAAAACCGATAATCCCGAAGCCTATGATTACTACCTTAAGGCAAAAGATTTGTGCAATACAACTGATCCTGGGAAATTGGAAAATGGCAGGAAAATCCTCCGGGAAGTCATCCGGCTTGATCCGGATTTTGCAAAAGCATATTCGGCAATGGGGAAAACCTATTTTACAGAATGGATTTTCGGGCCGGACAAGGATCAGAAAATTTTGGATAAGGTTTATGAATGGGGTAAAAAAACAATTGATATCAATCCGGAAGAACCGTCCGGTTACAGCCAGTTGGCCCATTATTATCTTTGGACCAAGCAGCATGAGGCCGGCATTGAAAAGATAAAAAAAGCAATTGCCCTTGATCCGAATAATGCCGAATGGTTGGCCACCTATGGAGAGTTGCTGACCTATTCAAATAATCCTGAACAGGGGATTGACTTAATTAGCAAGGCCATGCGTCTGGATCCCAAATATCCTGTATGGTATTTGTATGGCCTGGGCCATGCATATTTTTTGATAGAGGATTATGATAATGCGATTATAAACCTTGAGAAAGCAATTGATCAAGATCCGGATTTTTGGCCGTCACACTTTTTGATGGCAGCATCCTACGATGCCAAAGGAATGGAAGAACAATTCACGTTGGCGGCAAAAAAAGTATTGAAAGCAAATAAGAATATTATGCATGAGAATTGGGAACAAAAACTGCCATATAAAGATCCGCTTCAAACGGAAAAGTTTGTGGAAATATTAAAAAAGGTCGAAACCCATAATTAAGCCGGTTGGCAGGGTTAAGGGTATCAAAATTATTCCCGTGTCTCCTTTTATTTATTTGTACAGGATGGCATCCTCCATTTTCATAAATCCTCTTATGGCATGGGCAGCACCGAATGATATTAGGTCTGGCGGCCATGGAATAATTTTTCTGCCCACAAAAAACATCTGAGTTCTTTTGGTTTCTTTTTTGCAGATCATTTCTGCAATGGCCCTTCCATTGGTGAAGGTCATGGATACCCCGTGGCCCAAGCACCCCATTGAAAAAATGGCGTTTTTGGCTTCACCCGAATAACCGATCACCGGCGCCATGTCCAAAGTTACTGAAACAGGGCCGCCCCATTTGTGGGTAAACCGGATCCCTTTGAGCTGGGGAAAAATTTCCAGAACATGTTTCTGAAGGTGGATAAATATTTTTTCATTTAAATCCCTGTTAAGCTGTTTACCGTACCCCAGAGACACGTCACCGCCCCCCATTACTATGCGGTTGTCCTTGGTCAGGCGGTAGTAGTGAATCAGATCACGAGCATCCTCAATTCCTGCCCTGTTTTTCCAACCGATTTCTTCAAGTTGGGAATCGGAAAGGGGTTCTGTCATGACAATATGTGTAAACACCGGTTTCTGAATGGATTTGAGTTGTGGAAATAAAATGGAATAGGCATTGGTTGCAAATACGAGGTAATCTGCTGTGATCTCACCTTTACCGGTTTTGACATGAAATTTGGATAAGGGTACTTTTTTAAAGTCAGTTACAGGGGAATTTTCATAGATTACAACTCCTTTTTCCTGTGTTAGACGCTTCAGTTCCCTTGCTAGCTTTGCTGGATTTAAAATACCGCATCTTTTTTCAAACCAGCCGATCTTATAAAAAGAGGTGTTAAATTCATCTTTCAGACGGCTGAGGTCCCAGCGTTCAACCCCTTTTAACCCCCAATCTTCCATTATTTTAAAATCATGCTCAATCCTTTTTACCTGGGCAGGACTGGTACCCACAAGGAGGTAACCGCTTTTTTCATAATCACAGTCAATATGGTTCTCCTCAATGAAATCATGGAGATAATCCACAGCATTATCCATGTATATCTGGGCTGAGTAGGCTTTATTGTCATTAAATCTGAATTTTGTGATCCCTTTTGTCAGTCCGAACAAAGTCATGGAGAAGCCGCCGTTTCTTCCGGAAGCCCCATAACCACAGATATCGGATTCCAGAACGCTGACCTCCAAGCCAGGCTGGAGTTGTTTAAGATGGTATCCGGTTGAAAGTCCTGTATAACCGCCTCCGATCACAACCACATTTGTTTTTTTTGAACCCGAAAGGCTCGGATTAGGGGTAATGGTTTGAGGCAAAGATTCAAGCCAGAAGCTTTTTGAACGATAATCCTCCATGAACGACCTCCCTGATACTTAGTTTTAAGAATGGCGGTCTGAATATAAATAAATAGTTTTAGCGGGTTAAGAACCTAAATATATGGATATACAAATTCTGTCAATATCGAAATATATGAAATTAAAGCATAACATCCCACCATGAGAAATTGCCCAGGGACAGTGATGGACCCTGATGGAAGGAACTCAGATATTTACTGCCTCTTCGTTGGAGTTCTTTGCACGATGGCCTGTGCATATCCTCTGGGGATATGTTTTATCCTCTCAAATAAAGGCTTAATTGCTTCTAAATTAATCCTGGCAAATCGTCTGATTTCAAGATGCCATTTGTAAGATAAACCATTAATCAGTTTTCACTTCTTTTGACCGCTTGAAGGATCACTTTCCGAGCCTTGCCTTTTAACTTGCATTCCCCGATATCGTTGAAAATGTAATTGTGTTTGTCTTTTAAAATTTTTGTTAAATTGTATGAGATTAGAATGTCTGCATTGTAATGGTTACAATTGCTTTGTATTCTTGCAGTAGTGTTCAAGATATCGCCGGTAAAAATGATCTCTTTTTTAACCACGCCGACTTCACCTGTGACAACTTTTCCGTAATGCAGTCCGGCCTTAAACCCAGGCACTAATCCGAATTCACTTAAATATTTAGGTGACGCTTTTTTGAAAATATCTTTAATAGTAAAAAAGCAGGAAAGACAATTATTATTTTTTAAACCATTTTTCATTTTCCAAGAAACAACTATCTCATCTCCCACATATTGATATATTTCACCGGATGTCAAGAGAACGGCATGGGTTATATCTGAATAATACATATTGAGCAACTGATAATACTTTACATGCCCCAGTTTTTCGGCAATGGTTGTGGATGACTTCATGTCCAAAAACATAAAAATACGTTTTTCTTCCCTCGGGGTATGATATTTTCCGACAAAAAAATTCTTAAGCACGCCCTGTCCAAGGTTATCACTGATCTCAGAAAAAAAGAGGAGAATACAAATGACCGTTCCCATGTAAATAAGAGGTCCCCAAAGTGAGATGGATGATGAAAAAAGCCCCACATCACGTAATACTTTTTCGTCAAAAAAGGGAACGTGATGGGTGATCATGCTGGCAATGGTGGTAAGTTTGATAAGGAACATATAGAGTACAATGATATATATAATCGTTTTAAATATGAGTTTTTTTCCAAAAGAGCTATTGACAAAAAAACGGTTTACAAAGAATATTTCAAAAATGCCAAACCACCATCCCATAAATAGCGATCCAATGCCGGCGGCCAACAATGAATTGCCGAAGTTATAAGGAATACCTGTGGCAGGATAATAATTTAAATCACCCAATAAACTTCTTTCGATCAATGCCCAAATGATACCAAAAAAAAAGAAGGCAAAGCCAAAGGGTATAATCTTATAAAAATTTCTCTTCTGAAGCGGTGATAGTTTTATAACATTCATTTACATGAATTCCTATAAAGGTAAACATAGTGTTAAAAATGGGTCTATCAATATCGATGCTAATAGCAGTTATTAACAAAATTCTCAAATATTTCCATTCTGTGTAATTGTGGTATCATAAATGATGAGCAAACCGGTGGGGATGGGGTCATGACTTCCAAAAACTTGTGTGGCCTGACGGACGGGGGAAGGTCAACAGGACAATCTAACTTTGCTTGTTTTACTGTTCCTTTTTCATCTCAATATACCAATCCTGATCACTATATAAGTTGTCTGAACAATCAGGACACATACCATGACTAAATTCAGCTTCTGAGTGTTGTTGTATATATGACTCTATCTGATTCCAATATCCATTGTCATCACGGATTTTCTTACAATGACTGCAAATGGGTAGCAATCCTTTAAGTTGTTTTAATTCTGAAATGGCAATGGTGAGCTCATGGTTCTTTTTCTGTAAGGCATTATTTCCAGAATTAATTTCTTTGGTCAAACTTAGAATGATGTAAATAATAATAGTTGCGATAAAAAGAGAGGCTATGAAACCTGTAATAATATAATCGTATTTCACAACACCATAAAAAAACAAACTCATACCTCCGGAAATAATGCAGGACATAATGACAGAAGAAAAAACACATAATAAGAATAATCGAATTGCAGTTAATGTTTTAATTTTTGATGAAATATTCACAGTAACCTCAGAGTCCTCTCAGAATTCAGTCGATTTATCAGGCTGCCATTAGTTTCCTTGTCTTAGGTTTTCCAATCCCAATTTATGTGCTTTATTATAGGGTTATTTCAGTATTTTTAAAAGATTAAAAAGCCCCCCCATACTCATTCTTTAATAAAACAAGGATCAAGTTTCCATTAAATAGTTCTATTTCAGGTTTCGAGCTTATCCGGTCTAACAGATGAAAAGACCGGAAGGGTTTGCCATGGCAAGAATAATCCTATTTCCACCAGAAATAATTATCCCACAGGTTTATAGGGTTGGCTTGCGGTTAAAGGCCAAGGATCCCGGGGTTCATAATTCCGTTGGGATCAAAATGGTTTTTAATGGATCTCAATGCATCCATCTGTTCTTTTCCAAGGTGCTTTTCCATCCAGGGCGCCATCATTCTTCCGATGCCGTGATGGTGGCTTAAAGATCCGCCGTTTGCCTCAATACACCCTATGATCCCTTGCTGGAATGACCTGTACTCGTCAATGTCCTTCATCTTTGTGATAAAGATAAAGTAAAGATTTGTCCCCTGACTATAGAAATGAGAGGCATGGGTCATGCAGATGGTGAGGGGAAAGCGCTTTATATATGCCCGGACCTGTTTGTGAAGTTCATGGATATTGTCCCAGGTGACAGATGATTCAAGGGTGTCAATGAGCACGCCAAAATCATTTAAGGCATCGCGCATATAGGGGTCCAAAAATCGTCCCTTATACCATTTTTTCATGGGATACCCTGTAAGAGAAAGACCTTTATTATTTTTACAGATCTTTTTGATTTGCCTGGCTACATTTTTTGAAAAATGTTTTTCTCCCTCTGTTTTGCCCATTAAAAGGCATCTTTTGCCTGGTTTAAGGTTTTTAAATCCCATGAATTTATCTATAATACCGCCTTCAATTTCATACATTTTCATTGCCACATCTGTTTCTTCAGCATCGGAAATTCTTAAAATGGATGGCATTCCAAATTCGCCCTGGGAGATTTTTCTGGCAGCGGTTGCAGCGTTTTCAAAATCAGGGAACATGAATGTGAATGCTTTTGAATTTTCAGGATAGTATTGGAATACTTTCATGGTGACGGCCACAAGAATTCCGAAACAGCCTTCAGATCCTTTCATGAGGTCATTGACTTTAGGTCCTGTCGCTGCAGCAGGATATTCATGGGTTTTAAAAACGCCTCTCGGGGTGACATATTCCTGGCTGATGACAAGATCGCATGCATCGCCATAATATGAAGATGCCTGACCAGATCCCAGAGTCACCACCCAACCACCAACGGAAGAATACTCAAATGACTGGGGATAATGCCCTCCGGTGTATCTTTTTATTGAACCCAGTTTTTCAGGGGCATGGTTCAACAGGTCTTCATAATAAGGTCCCATCATACCCGGCTGCACGGTGATGGTCTGGTTTCTTTCATTAAATCCTGTCATTTGATTCATATGGGTTGACATAACAAGGGTCACTCCACCCTTTGGACAGTCAAGGCCAAAGGTTACAGAGCTTCCACCGGAATATACATGAACAGGTATTTTTTTTTTATTGCATAGGGCCACGATGTCTTTCACATCTTCTTTGTCTTTCGGGTGCAGTACAAGATCGGATATCTTATCAATAATATGGCGCCTCAACCTGAAGATATCTTCCATGGCCTTGCCGCTCGAATATTTGATCCTTTCATAGGTATCAACAAAAATGTTTTCTTTTCCCACAATACCTTCAAACAAACGGATGTCGCTCTTGGAAATCCGGGAGACACTGGTATCTCTAATCTTTTCTTTACCTGTGTTCTGTGGTTTTTTAAAATCTGAATCAGAAAGACCCAGTTCCTGTTTTATAATATTTAAAAAGCCTGTACCCGGGTTTTTATAAACATCTGGGTCACCCCATTTCAAGATAGATCTGAACGATCCTTTTTCAGGGGCCTTGTTCTGCCAATCGGGTGTGAGTGTTTTTTTCATAAACCTATTTTGGGTATCCCGTGATTTGTTGGATTTGAGAATATAATGGCTCAAGGGCTTGGTACATTTTACTATACACTTTTGTGTAAAGTTCCTTGTATATTTGAACATTGTTTTGGTCTGGTTCAAAAACTCTTTTGATTTTAATCATATTGTCAATGGCTTCATCAAGGTTTGAATACATGCCGATGCCTTTGGCGGTGATAATAGCAGCTCCAAGTCCGGAGGTTTCATGGGTCCTTCCTTTTACCATGGGGATATTAAAAATATCTGCAGTGATTTTACAGATTTCGTCACTCTGGGATGCGCCGCCTGAAACAGCCACTTTTTCGATCCTTACCCCTGTTTTTTTCTCTATTTTTTCTTTGCCTTCACAAAGTGCAAATCCAAGGCCCTCAATAACTGCACGATAGATATGGGATTTGGTGTGCACATCTCCAAAACCGATCATGGCTCCTTTTGCTTTTGGTTGGCCAATGCCGGGGCTCCAATAGGGTTGTACCACAAGACCCATGGCACCGGGGTCTGTGTCGGCTAAGAATTGGTTTAAAATTTCTTCAGCAGGGATGCCGGCTAACTTTGCCTGTTCAACTTCCTTTTGGGCAAATTCCTTTTTAAACCAGGTGATCATCCAGAAACCTCTGAAGATTTCAATTTCAGAATTAAAAGAACCAGGTACGGGGGAAGGATAAGCAGGCAATAATTTTATGGCTTCAAAATATTTGTCAGAAGTGGTTTGTACGGTTGCAATGGTCCCGAAACTAAGACTTGCCATATCCTTGGTTATCACTCCTGCACCGAGGGTTTCGCAGCCCTTGTCAGAACCGCATGCAATCACGGGGATTCCTTTCTTAAGACCGGTTGCTTCGGAAGCATTTGAAGTAATGGCTCCAAGGGTTTCACCCGGGATGGCAAGCTTAGGCAGTTTTTCTTTTTCTATGGGGAAAAGTATTGCCGGCAGCTCATATTTTTTTGCCCAGACCTGTTTTTTGTAACTAAAGGGAACATGCCCAATCTGGGAAGCAACAGAATCGATAAAATTTCCTGTAAGCCTGACATTTAAGAATCCGGAAATCTGAAGATATTTATGGGTTTTATCCCAGATCTCAGGCTGATTCTGCCTGATCCAGTTGGATTTGCACTCTGCTTGAATTCCCACAATAAGCTTTTCAAGGTTCACTATTTTCAGCCCCAGATTCAATAGCCCTTTAACAGCAAAAAAAGGACTTGCTTTTCTCTGGTCAAGCCAAATGATTGCCGGTCTTAAAGGGTTTCCTGTTTCATCAACATTGATCATACTGCCTCGCTGGGAGGTGATCCCGATACCGGCAATTCTGGAAAAAAGATCGCGATTTATAGATTTAAGCTTTTGGCAGGCCTTGGCAAGACTATTCCAATACAGTTCAGGGTCCTGTTCCGCCCATCCAGGGTGTTTGGAAAAATAGGGCTCATATTCAATTTGCACACTCTCAAGGAGTTCCCCTTTTTTTGAGAAAATGATAGCCCTGAGGCTCTGGGTTCCGCAATCTATTGCAAGTATTGTCTTATCCGCCAAAATAAGGCTCCTTAAATTTTATGGCACGTTTATCAGCCTATTAAGACCTATCTGTTTGTTTTGGGTGGAGAATAAAATTTTTGCCAAAGGTCCATATACACTTGTTTTTCCTTTGCCCAGCGATCTGTATCCCAGGAAAGAAATGGTTTGCATAAATTTTCAATTTTATCAAGGTATGCTTTGCCGCCATTGGGAAGAAAAAGCCCTATTCTTAGCCGCCGTAGCATAAGGTCAGAAAGCGTGTGAATGTTTTCATGCTCTGCGGCATGACAGACCTCAGCCCATACACTAGATGTGTCTCCTATGTGAGAAAGGCTCTCCTTATCACTGTTTTTTAAAAGTGTTTCCGCCATTTGCGCATATCTGCCGTAAAGTCTTTTTTTGAGAATTTCAGGAACCTGTTTAAAATCATCACACGTCTTTTTTTGGGGATTGAAACCAGGTGTCTTTGTTTTTAAATGTTTCGGAAGATATTTTTTTGCAGCCTTCAGGGCATCCAAAGCTAAAAGACGGAAGGTGGTGAGCTTTCCCCCGGTTATAGTCACAAGGCCTTTGTCCACCCATACAACGTGTTCCCTTGTTTCTTTAGAAGCTCGTTTTTTCTTTTTGGAGAGAACCGGCCTTATGCCGGCAATGGATGAAACACAATCTTTCAAGGAAATATCAAGATCCGGCAAAATGAACTGCAAGCCGGAAATAAGATAAGATGCTTCCTTATTTGTGACAAAGGGCTCTATATCAAGGTTGTTTCCATAGTCAACCTCAGTTGTTCCTAAAATATTGAATCCATTCCAGGGAAACATGAAAACAGCTCTTAAATCTTCAGGATGGACAAAACTGATGACCCGGTTAAGAGGTATAATCGTTTTAGGGAAAATCAGATGGCTGCCTTTTAAGGGCCTTAAATGAAAGCCTTTTTCAGGGGATTTATGAAATTGTTCGGCCCAGGCCCCTGTGGCATTTATCACGGCCTTTGTTTTAAGCTCAGCGTTTTGTCCGGTTCGGGTATCAAGGGCATTTATTGCTGCAACCTTGCCCTGCTTGTCCCGCTCAATTCCAATAACTCTTGTATAGTTTAATGCGATCCCCCCTGCCTGGCGCCCGTCATTAATCAGTCTTAAAACAAGCCTGGCATCATCCACCTGGGCATCTTTAAAACCAACGGCTGAAACAAGGTGATCTTTCCTTAAATGCGGTACAAATTCAAGGGTCTGATCTTTTGTAAAGCTTTGGTGCTGCTTTTGTCGTGCCATAAAACTGTAAATGGACAGACCGATTTTCATGGATGATTTTGAAGGCCCGTAATCTGTATAAATAGGCATTAAAAATTCAAGGGGGTTGACCAGGCCTGGATAGGTTTTTAAAAGACGTTCTCTTTCTTTTACTGCAGATTTTGTTAAAAGAAATTTGCCCTGTTTTAAGTAGCGAAGTCCGCCATGAACCATTTTTGAAGAACGGCTGGAAGTGCCCCATGAAAAATCATTGGCTTCCAGGAGAATAGTTTTAAAGCCCAAGTTAACGGCTTCGTGAAAAACACCAGCACCCGTGACTCCTCCTCCAATGATAACCAGGTCAAACGTTTTAGCGGCATCTACTAGTCTCATTGTGCTCCTGTGATTTTTATTGACGATAATCAATTTTATATAGAATTTCATAAAGAGGTATCAAAAAACAAGTCTTTTCAGCCCCTATTATGTATTAGTTTAGGAAAGTACTTTACAAAAATCAAACGATGGAATATTTGTTGCGGATAAATAGGACATTTTGTTTTTTGAAGACGGGTGAATCCTAAGCCCATGAGGGAACATAGGCTATTAAACCCATAACAAAGGATTCTTGATTTAAATCGGTTTTATAATGGAGTTTAAACCAATGAATATTGATGATTTTTCCATGGATTTTTTTTCTTTAAAAGGGAAAACAGCCATTGTGACAGGAGGGAACAGCGGTCTCGGTCTAGCTTTTTCAACGGCTTTGGCAAAGGCCGGAGCCAACCTTTTTATCCCAAGTGCTGTCGTGGATGATGGGGAAGCCAGGCAATTAATTGAAAAACAGGGCGTGGCCGTTGAATTGATGGAGATCGATATCACAGAAGCCGGTGCGGCGAAAAAAATCATCGACACCTGTGAGGCAAATTTTAAAACCATTGATATTTTAGTTAACAACGCAGGCATATGCAAATCAAATTCAGTATTGGAATTTGGTCGCAGCGACTGGGACCCGATGGTAGCAGTCAACCTGACCGCTGCCTTTGAGTTAAGTCACGAAGCTGCCAAAATAATGATTCCCCAAAAAAGCGGTAAGATGATTAATGTCTGCTCTCTTTTTTCTTATCTGGGGGGGCAAAGATCTGCAGCATATGCCGCAACCAAGCACGGTATCGCCGGGTTGACCAAAGCCTATTGCGATGAACTGGCCCAGTATAATATCCAGGTAAACGGGATTGCACCAGGATATTATGCCACAGAACTGACAACCGAGACCCGGAGCAATCCCAAAACAAATCAAGTGGTACTGGATCATATCCCGACCAACCGCTGGGGCGAACTACAGGACTTGATGGGAACTGCTGTGTTTCTGGCAAGCCGGGCCTCTGATTATGTAAATGGGCATGTCCTAGTTGTTGATGGGGGTTACCTTGTGCGATAGCATTTTTGGGAACCCTACAATTTTAAAATACGATTATTCATAACACTTTTTATAAGGATTTGAAATGACACTAGCCAGGCAAGCCATTGTTGATGGTCTGAAAAATATCGCAGGTGAGGAACGTGTGATCACAGATGAGCAGGTATTAAAGGAAAACAGCCATGACCGGTATAAAAAATTGGAAACGGTTTTCGGTATATACACAACTCCCATTCCAGCGGCACTGGTGAAACTTAAGGACACAAAACAGGCCTCTGATGTGCTGAAATACTTAAACGAGAATAATATAAACAGCGTGGCACGCACCGGTGGGACAGCCACTGAAGGAGGTCTTGAAACCATTGTTGAAAATTCAGTGGTTCTTGATGGTTCGCAAATGAACCAAATCATTCAGATTGACTCCACAAATATGCAGGCAACAGCCCAGTGCGGGGTAAATCTGGGTGAGTTTGAAGACCGTCTCAGGGAGAAAGGATTTACAACGGGTCACTCCCCCCAATCCAAACCGCTTGCCCATATGGGAGGGCTTGTTGCAACAAGAAGTATTGGACAGTTTTCCACACTTTATGGCGGAATTGAGGACATGGTGGTAGGCATTGAAGCCGTATTCCCCAATGGCCGGATTACCCGGATTAAAAATGTGCCCCGCAGGGCCGCAGGGCCTGATATCCGTCATGTGATTATCGGTAATGAAGGTGCATTATGCTTTATCACGGAAGTCACGGTTAAAATTTACAAATACTTTCCTGAAAATAATCAATTCCTGGCATGGGCGTTGGATGAGATGTCGATGGGTTTTAAGATTCTCCGTGAAGTCATGGTGGAAGGATATCGACCTTCAGTAGCCCGTCTCTATGATGTTGAAGATGGCGCTCAACACAGCTTTGACCAGTTTGCCCCGGACAAATGTGTGTTGATGTTTATGGCAGAAGGCAATGAGCGTATAGCAAAGGCCACAGCCAACGGTATTGCAGCTGTTGTTGAAACATATGAGGATTGTACGCCAATTGATGGTAAAATTATTGAAAACTGGTTTAATCATTTGAACTGGGGGCCGGATAAGATTGCCCAGGAGCGTGAGTTTATACTAAAAACTCAGCATCTGGCATACACCACAGAAGTTTCCGGTAACTGGGATTGCATCAACACCATTTATGAGAACGCCATTAAACGGATACAAAACGACTATCCCTATATTGATGATTTGACCATGTTGGGAGGCCACTCATCCCATAGTTACCAGACAGGAACCAATCTATACTTTGTGTACGACTACGATGTAAAGGATTGCAAACCCGAGGAGGAAATCAATAAGTACCATATTGCTTTAAATGCCTTGATCGTGGAGGAAACCCTGAAAGCAGGCGGTTCAATGGTGCACCATCATGGTATCGGCAAATACCGGACACCATGGACCAGGAAGGAGCATGGCTCTGCTTACTATATTTTAAAGGGATTAAAAGATCAGTTTGATCCAAATGGTATTATGAATACAGGAACCATTTATCCGGTGGAATAATGAAAATTGCGGTCTGTTTTAAAATTTTGCCTGATTACGACAGGTTGTCTCCAAAAGAATGGAAATGGGATGAACACCATGGTGTTGACACAAGCTTTGTCCGCAGCATCTTCAATTGCTTTGAAGAAAGTGCTTTGGAAATAGCTTTAAAACTTTCCAGGCTTTTGGCAAAACCGTCAGATAAGACAGAACTCACCGCCCTGACCATTGATAATGGTCAGGGGGATCTTTTTCTCAAACATTTGTTGGCGGTTGGTTATGACCATGCCGTTCGGATTTGTCCCAGCAAGCGGCATGACCTGAGATTTAGCCCCTTGTCCGTATCCCGTTTGATTTCAGCCTATATGAATCTCAGTGAGTATCAGCTATCTATTTTTGGAAAGCAGGGAGGGGAAGGCGACAATGGTCAAACCGGGTTCCTTGTTGCCGAACAATTGGGATGGCCCTGTATTAGAGAGGTAACCGATGTAGAAAAAACCCAGTCACCCGGTTTTTTGAAAGTTACAAGCCGCATTGAAGGCGCAGGTCTTTTGCAGAGAATCAAGTTGCCCGTGGTGCTTATTATGGGTCATTCTCCGAATTCTTCCTATCTGCGTATTCCAAACTTGAAACAGAAATTAGATGCAAAAAAAAAGCAGGTGACTCTCTTGTCTGAGCATGATCTCAAAAAGGACGATAAGGAAATGGTCATCCCAGACAAAACCCTTATTGACTTACAAAGACAAAAGACAGACCAGTCCTGCATTTTTCTGGAAGGTAAAACGGCCCGGGATCAGGCCCGGCAACTCTACGATCAATACTTAAAAGAGCGGTTGCCATTATGAAAGCCGCAATAGTGTTAAATGCCGGAAGTATTTCATTACAGCAGCAGGCCCATGAAATAAATAGCATTCTGAACACTATTGAGGCAGGGATTCACCGTCTGGAGTTGTGGCTGTTTTACCGTGATAAAAAACCTGAATTATTCCCAGAGATCAATGGTTCTTTGTCGTCTATTAAACTGATAAAGCAGGAAAGTGTTTATTATCCGGAATCTTGTCTGCAATTGCTTGAGCGTTTAATGGGACAATATCCAATGGATATATTGGTATTTGCAGGAGATGGATTAGGAGAAGAACTTTCGACCCGACTGGCTTATAGACTTAATGGCAGTTCCTGTCTTAAGGTTGAAGAATGTCATTTGAAATCAGATAGACTGGAGGTTAAGAAACCCGTGTACGGGAACAATCTGACGGCACGGTTTGTTTTGGAATCGTCTCCCTATTTATTGTCAGTGGCTAAAAAAGCCAATAGTCCTGTAAAAATGATCCCACATGAATTAAAGAACATAAAAGAGTGCGTATTTGATCGGGCTCAACCGGCCTGGGTAAAGGAAACCAGGATCATATGCGATGAACCTGAAACCGGTTTGGTGATCGCAGATCTGGTGCTAGTGGTTGGACAGGGGGCAAATAATAAAAAAGCCGTGGAAGTTTTGCAGGGCTTTGCAGATACCATTGGTGCCCACCTTGGCGCCAGCCGTCCGGTGGTGATGAATGCCTGGATTGATATGAACCGGTTGATCGGTGCATCCGGGTTGATCATATCGCCCAAGATTTGCATAGCAGCAGGTGTTTCCGGTACAGGTGTTTTCAGTGTTGGCATAAAAAACAGCAAATTTATAGTGGCAATAAACATAGATGCCAACGCTCCTATTTTTAATATAGCAGATGTCGGTATTGTCGGCGACATGCATGAGATCCTTTTTGAATTGGAAAAGGTGATCAAGGCCGGTAATGGGAAAAATGGATTTCACAGTCAGGCCGGATCAGGGATTGAGAAATGAACAAAGCCAAAGATTTGGGCCATTTAATTCAGCCATTGCAAAATTTTCACAAGGACTATTTAAAAGATGAGTCCCGGTTATCTGGAATGGCTGACAGCATATCTTTCCCTGAAAGCGAAAAACAGGTTCAACTCATTGTAAATCATCTTATAAAACAAAAAATTCCCATAACTATTCAAGGCAGCAGGACCGGAATTACGGGCGGAGCAGTACCCTTGTGCGGACATATTTTAAACCTGTCAAAAATGAACAGGATAACGGGTTTGGAACTTGATCCGGAACAGGGGTTTTCCATAAGGGTTCAACCGGGAGTCCATTTGTCAGAACTGAATGACCAGCTTTTTACTGGCCGCTTTGACAAAGATGGCTGGGATAATAAAGCGCTGGAAGCTCTGGTGGACTTTAAAAAGGCAGGCAGATTTTTCTGGCCGCCAGATCCCACAGAAAGATCAGCATCCATTGGTGGGATTGCCGCCAACAACAGCCGGGGCATCTGCTCGTTTCATTACGGGCCTGCCCGTCTTCATATCAAAAATATCCGTGTGGTTGATACCAATGGAGATATTCATACAATTACCCGGGGCCAATATATTTCTTCAAAAGGGTTTTGCCCATTACCCGGAGGCAGGCAACTGGTATTGGATCCGGCCATATTTCAGGGACAATATTCCCATCAGTTATCAGATCCATTCGATCTAATGGATCTGTACCTGGGCAGCGAGGGAATGCTTGGCGTGATTACCGAATTGACCCTATCCCTCAGACCGTCGTCCAAAGAGCTATGGGGCATTGTCTTTTTCTTTGAGCACCAGCCCTGGGCCATTGATTTTATTTTCAGGATTAAACCTGGAGAAAAGAGACAGGGCATGCAATCCCACGCAGACATTGCCGCCATTGAGTTTATGGATCAAACTACACTTGAATGTATCAACGACTATAAACAGGAGAGTACAAGGTTAAAGGGGTTTCCTGATCTGGACAAAACAATCACCACGGCAGTGTATGTGGAAATTCATGGAAATAGCGTTGGAACAGTTGAGACTTTATCTGGAATCTTGTTGGAAACAGCGGCCCAATGTGGTGCTGATCCTGACAATACCTGGGCCTTTTGCAACGATGTTGAGATACAGCAGCCTCATATTTTCCTTCATGCGGCTGCTGAATCTGTTCACTTTTTCATTGACAAGGCAAGGCTGAAAGATCAGAGAATCACTAAGCTTGGGATGAACATTCGACTCCAAAACATTTTTTTATCTGATGTATTTGAGATGGTTAGAAAGGATCTGTTATCCAATGAACTTAAGGCGGCCATTTTCGGACATGCCGCTTGCGAAAAACTTGATATCAATTTGCTGCCACAGGATTATCAGCAATTTGACAAAGGTAAAAGACTGCTTGAAGAGTGGAGCAAAAAAATACAAAACCAAAAAGGCAGAACCGTGTCAGCGCCTGGTGTTGGTAAACTCAAAAAAGCGTTATTTGGATCCATTCCTTTACCCCAGCGTCTGAACCTTATCTGCAGGGTAAAACAACAGCTTGACCCTGACGGTTTATGGAATCCAGGCAATTTACATGATTTACAGGAATAGTAATAACCAAGATAAACAATAATTTGATTGGAAATCAAAGAATGACTCAAAAATATCTAATGGGAGTGGACGTCGGCACCCAAAGTGCCAAGGTGATTATAATCGATTTGGATGGCAATACTGTTTGTTCAGGCTGTCACGCTTTACAAAAAATGGATATTCCTGCTCCACAGCTGGCGGAGCACCCAGATGATGACCTCTGGGATTCCTTAAAAATGGCCTTTCATAGGGTGATGACACGGTTTAATGAAGAGATTAGGGGAGACGCAAAAGATATCCTGTCCATGGGTATCTGTATCATTCGCTGCTGCCGGGTTCTTCTCAAGGAAAACGGGGAGCTTGCCTATCCTGTTATTGACTGGATGGATAAGCGTCTTAATACTCCCTATGAATATACGCCTGCCTATGGTGATGTGAGATATGTCACAACCACTTCAGGCTATATTACCCATCGTCTGACAGGGGAGTTCAAAGATACCTGTGCCAACTATATCGGATGGTGGCCAATGGATGATGATACCCTTTCCTGGAGTGATGATGATGATTTATTTAAACAGTGTAATCTAACCCGTGACATGCTCTTTGATGTGGTGAAACCAGGTGAAATACTGGGTTACCTGACCCAGGATGCGGCCGAAACAATTGGTCTGCCCAAAGGGATTCCCGTTGTTGCCACGGCCCATGACAAAGCAGTGGAAGCTTTAGGTGCTGGATCTCTTGCACCGGGTATAGGATTGATATCCCTGGGAACCTACATAGGTGCTCTGGTCCATGGCGACAAAAACATGAAAGACGCAGAAAACTTCTGGGCATTCCAGGCATCTGTTCCCGGTCGTTATTTGTATGAATGCATGGGTGTTCGCCGTGGCATGTGGACCATATCCTGGTTTTGCGATCAATTTGGAGAAGGCATTATCGATGAGGCAAAAGATCAAGGGATAACCATTGAAGAATTATTTAATAGGGAGGCAGAGAGAATTCCTGCCGGTTGTGAAGGGCTATTAACTGTCCACGATTGGGCGCCTCCCCCAGAAGCGGTTTATCGAAAGGGCGTGATGTTTGGATTTGACGGGCGTCATTCCCGTGGCCATATTTATCGCTCCATTCTGGAAGGAATCGCATTTACGGTGAAAAACCATATGGATAAAATGAACCGTGAGTTGGACACGCCGATTAAGCACCTGATCATTTCAGGTGGGGGAGCTAACAGCAATGTATTTATGCAGATTTTTGCCGACATATTCGGTGTGCCCACCAGTCGCAATCAAATGAAAGGTTCGGCAGCCATCGGCTGTGTGATCAACGCTGGAATGGCAGTCCATGCGTTTCATTCATATGAAGAAGCTGTAGAAAAAATGGTTCATAAGGAAGATGAATTCAAGCCCAATTTTGAAAACACCCAGTTTTATAAAATGCTGAATGGCAATGTGTACAAAAAAGTAAACCAGCACTTCGATCCCATCCTAAAAGAGCTTAGTGCGTTAGTGGACTAAAAACGTATAGCGCATACCATGATTAACAGCCGAACAAGAGTTTTTGCCAATCCAGGTCATGGTTAAGGCATGGACCCGAAACATTGAGTCATTATTGACTCTCAATTTATTGTGTTAAAGTAACTATTTGATATTATAGAATAATATTAATAAATCCACTTTTAAATAAAAGGGATGATTAACATTTAATCTTTGATTTCAGGCCTTTATCCAACCCCGCTCAAAGCATATCTGAATCAGACATGGATCTGCCTTGGCTGGAACATCAAATAAACCCTCTTAAATCAGGGTCTTATCACCGGCCAGACAAATGGCACATAGTTTGCTTTTCCTTAAAATAATTTTTGAGATCAAGGAATATTTTTAAAAGTTTCAACAAAGGAGATTTTTCATGTTTCAACGAATGACAGACTTCAGTAAATTTGAGATCAATAAGATTCACGATGCAGCCATGGAAATTCTTAGGGATATCGGGGTCGCCTTTCATGATCCTGAAGCCTTAAAAATTTTTAGGGAAAACGGTTTTAACGTCCAAGATAAAACCGTTTTTTTTAAAGAAAAACAGGTTATGGAATATCTTTCAACGGCACCCTCCCGGTTTGTTGTTCGCTCAAGAAATCCTGAAAAGAACGTGGCCATAGGGGGGAAGGATTTTGCACTGCTTCCCGGATGGGGAGCACCTTTTATCATCGATAATAATGGGGATCAGCGGAATGCGCTGATGGCAGATTATATTGATTTTTGCAAATTGATACATACATCCGAACACCTTGATATGATGGGTTATCTGATGGTAATGCCTTCTGATATTTCTCCGGATATCTCCCATCTTGACATGTTTATGGCCAACCTTTTGTATACAGATAAAGCCACCATGGCAAGCCCCCAGGATAGACAAAAAGCCATTGACAACATTGAAATGCTCAGTATCCTTTGGGGCGGAAGGGATAAAATCCAAAACAGACCGGTCACGGTGTCTAAAATTAATCCCATATCTCCTTTGATTTATTCTGAAGAAATGGCTGGATCCCTTATTGAATATGCCCGTCTGGGGCAGCCTTTGCAGTTTCCCAGTGTGGTCCAGGCCGGAAGCACAGGACCGGTTACCATACCCGGCTGTTTAGCCATACTATCCGCAGAAACACTGGCAGGTATTGTTCTTGCCCAGATAATCAATCCAGGGGTCCCTTGTGTGATCGGAAGCGTTTCCTGTTCGACAGATATGCGCACCGGCGGCATGGCCCTGGGGGGTTCCGAGGCCATGATTCACACCAAGATCATAACCCAGATCGCAAATTTTTACGGTCTGCCCTGTAAATCCGGCGGATCTGTCACTGACTCTTTTTTCCCGGATATGCAGGCGGGTATTGAGTCTTCCATCAGTCTGTTTACAGCGCTCACATCAGGGGTTAACATGATGGATCAGGCCTGTGGAATTTTAGCCTGTTTCAATGCCATGAGCTATGAAAAATTTTTAATTGACGAAGAAACCTGCGGATATGTAAGAAACATTTTAAGGCCCATTGAAGTGAGCGATACCACCATTGCCATGGATCAAATAAAAAAGGCCGGCATTGGAGGCTCATTCCTGACATTTCCGGAAACATTTTACCAGTTCAAAAAAGAATTTTTTATCCCAAAGTTAGCTGTACGAGGGGGTTATGACAATTGGCATAAAAAAGGGAAACAGCAGATTTGGGAAAGAGCCTCAGAATATAAAACCCAACGCCTTTTGTCTTATGAAAAGCCATTTCTTGATCCGGATATTGAAAAGGAGTTAAAGGCATTTGTTGACAAACGAAAAAAAGAAATATCAAAAAGATAAAAAAGACTTTTAAAATGATTCTGAATTTTGACAAATTGGAAAATATTAGCCAATTGATGACACACTTGCAGGTAAATAATACCTTAGGGGATGATTTTATTAAAACAGCCACAATTAAAAAACTTCACCATATCTGACAAATAAAGGAGAAAATGAATGGCACGTAAAGGAAGTTTGTTCATGGGTCCGGAAAGGGTAATCTTTGGTTGTGGTGTGGTTGATGACACAGGTATTTACGCCCAACAGCTGGGTGGTAAAAGAGTCTTTTTAGTGGCAGATGAAGTAATCGCCAATCTTGAGGCATTCAAATCAATTGAAAACGCTTTGAAAAATAAAAATATTGACTATTATCTTTATACTGGAAGTGATGTCAATCCAACTGATGTACAGATTGACAACGGCTGCAAAATATACAAACAGGAAAAATGTGACGTTATTATCGGGGTAGGGGGTGGTAGCAATCTGGATACAGCTAAATCAATCGGTATTATAGCAACAAATCCCGGTTCGATCAGAGATAATTTTGTCATGAATTATGTAACTGATCCCTATGACACACCTAATAAAAATGCAATTCCGCCGACCATTATGATCCCGACAACGGCTGGAACCGGCAGTGAGGTAGGAGCATGGACAGTGGTTACAAATACCGTTGAAAATTATAAAGGGTTTTGCGGGGGATGGATGTGCATGCCTAAGATTGCATTATTGGATCCTGATATGACAGTCAGTATGCCACCAAAACTGACTGCTGCATCAGGATTTGATGCCTTGATTCATGGTCTTGAAGCCTATTATCACCGATACAAAATGCCGCAGACAGATATGTATGCCCTTACTGCTATTAAAAGAATTGTAAGGTTTCTTGGAAGGGCTGTGGCAAATGGAAACGACATGAAAGCCCGTGAGCAGATGCTTTTAGGCGCAATGGAGGCCGGATTTGCAATGAATACCGGCTGTGCACTGATCCATTCGTCAGGGCTTCAACTGACTTCTAAATTTGGGTTAAGCCATGGGGAAACCCTTGCAATTATGGCGGGTCCGGTTATGCGATTCAATACCATGGCCTGTGCAGACCGCATGATTGACGTGGCAAAAGCCATGGGGGAAAATGTCCAGGGGCTAGGAAGACTTGATGCTGCCTATAAGGCGGCAGAAGCCATGGAAAAATTCGCCTTATCCCTTGATTTACCGGTTTCTTTGAGTAAGAAAAAACATGATCCGTCAATGATCCCACAAATGGCTAAAACAACTCTTGAAAACGATAACACCTATGGAAGTCCGCGTATTCCAAGCCAGGAAAAATTGGAAGGCCTTTACAGAAAGGCCTATACGGATATTTGATTTTTGACCAGGCCAATTTAAGGTGTCAGGAGAAATGATATGCGCTTAAAAATATAGAATATGGCCGGGGACAATTATCTTAAGGTATGTTTTTTTATTTTTCTTTGTAAGGTGCGGATATTAATTCCAAGGTTTTGGGCGGTTTCCGATATGCGCCAGGCATGCTTGTTTAATGTATCCAGGATGACTTGTTTTTCCACCCGGTCCATGACATCGACGAGACGATCATTGGTTTTTTGGGGAATGTTTTTTGAACTATTCAATTGGTTCTGATTGGGTTCGACAATGTGATTGGTAAATTTTAAACGGTTAAAGGTAATATAACGTGAAATAACATTTTCCAGCTCCCTCACGTTTCCGGGCCATGTATGTTTCATCATTTTGAGCATGATGGTATCCGGGATTGTGGGAACTTTGTCTTCACCAAACCATTTATTTAAAAAATGATCAATTAACATGGGGATATCTTCAACACGGTCACGCAGGGGAGGCATACGCAGAGGCAATACATTGATCCGATAAAAAAAATCCTGGCGCATTTTTTTTTGTTCAACCATTTCGACCAGGTCACGGTTGGTGGCAGTGATGAGACGGAATTGGGAAAATCTGGTTTTCCCATCACCCACTTTGGTAAACCCGTTGCCATCTATAGCACGAAGAAGTTTAACCTGCATGTGAAGAGGCAGTTCACCCACTTCATCCAGGAACAAAGAACCCTTATGGGCCATTTCCAGATATCCCCTGGTATCCTGGTGGGCACCGGAAAAAGATCCTTTTTTATGGCCAAAAAATTCGCTCTCAAATAAATTTTCCGGTACGGCTCCGCAGTTGACGGGTATGAAGGGTGCTTCCCGCCGGTCACTTAATTCATGGATGGCCATGGCAGTCAGCTCTTTCCCAGTACCCGAGTCTCCAGTGACGACAACGGGGCGATCGGATTCAGCCGCTTTTAAAATCAAATCATAGATTTTCTGCATGCCTGTACTTCTGCCTACAAGATCAACTAAACCGCCCCGCTCTTTTATGGAGGCTTTCAGTCGTCGATTTTCTTCTATTAGTTGATATTCAAGCTTTTTTTGATCCTGGATATCGGTTATCAGACCCACCACAACCAGAAGTTCTCCCTCGCTGTTGTAAAGACCTTGAGCCTGTTCACTGACCCACCTGTCTTCACCATTTGCCTTACGAATGCGGTAAGTGATGGTGTAGCTTGATTTTTCAGGCGTCAAAGAATCCATGGCCTTTTTGTTGTTGGCCCTGTCATTTCTGTGGACGATTTTTGTAAAAGCCCTCTCGGTTAATAGAAATTCAGGGGTGTAGCCCAATAGTTGAACCGACCCCATGCTGATGTATTCTATGGTGGTATCCGGGTCATTGCGGCACACAAAGGCAATTCCTGGAAGGTTGTCCAATAGATAAGACAGGTAAGAAAGATTCAGTGAAGAAGGGAAAATTTTCTGGTTATAAAAAAGCGGGTTGGCGGGATCCTTTTCGCCATCATTATTCGGGTACTTATTTTCATTTTTTTTAATAACCATGATATTTGTTTGCCGCTAAATATTTTTCAATTGTTTGACCATAAACATTTTTTGGATAAGGCACAAGAGTCTTCTTTTTGGAACGTATTTTTTAAAACAGTATAAAATTTGAAAACAAAAATTTTATTAGATTTAAATTATTGGGCAGTTTAGCCCCCATCAACATGTAAAGGAATACCACTGACAAATGCCATCGAGAATTTCCAACCTGTTTGATTCAAATATTACAATGGGCAACTAGCAAATGATATCGATGGTTTTAAAATAGCGGTATCCTAAAAAACAAGGTTTTTGATTCTTTACAAATATTAACACCCATGCAAAAAGATACAGGCATGAACCCGTATCACTTTGAAATATTAAAGATTATGGTTTCAGGCGGTGTTGGTACAATTCTTCATAAAATGGTTTGTGATGGTCATAATATGATCGAAGTCTGGGTACGTCATCTATGGCCATATCAAATTTTTCCATGTTTTTTTGAATCCCTGTGGTGGCAAAAAGATCCTTGTGCCATTCATCCCAGTCTTTCATTTCTTCAGGTGGCCGAGTTCCCCATGATAAAGATCCAGGAATAAAGTGGATTCCAATTTTTTCACATAATGCTTTTATGGTTCCTTCAGGATTATTTTCCAGATCTTCTCCCGTGATAACTGCGGGAGTACTGTCGCTCAATCCGGAAACTTTTTTGAACAGTTTGCACAAGTGCTCAAAACCGATTTCGTCACGGTCCACATCCGGGTCTACTTTGTAATATGAAAGTATTGTTTTTTCAACATCCCGAATCATAAATACATTGGTCATTTTATTTAAAAAATCATCATCATTAAAGATATAATCACCCACATAATAGGCCATATCTTTGAAACATACAGCTTCTGCATCAGCAGCATCCAGAATCATTTTTCTAGTGTCTTCATAAGAGGTAGGGTGATTGGGGTCTACCTTCATATATGGTACAGACCCTTTTTTATCATGAACATAATAAAGATAAGCAAAAGGTTCATGAAAACTTTTAAAATCACCGCGTTCGATGAAAATCCTTTCCATAACGGTTGACAAAGATCTTGGGTGCACCCACAAGGCAATGATTTTTTCCATGGTTTTTTCCTCTGAAATTAAGGTTAGCGATTATAGAGCTTCTAATGAAACTATAATCCTTCGGAGACATTCAACCCTATTCTGCTGGTTTCTTAGCACATATCACAACAGAACGATTACCAGGGCTTTGCAATAGAATTTATTCTAAATTTGCAAGCCCTGGAAAATAGTCCATAATAGTCCCCAATAGGATATAGCAGTATCTATTAAGACTCAAACCACCATCGTTCAGCATTCCTGCAGCCGTCAGCTTCCAGGTTTCCGGATAAGGTGCCGTGACCGACTTTTTTATTTGTGGCTTCAACATAATCTTTAAATAAATAAACAATCTGACCGCCGTCATCACTGCAGAGTCGTTGCATTTCCTCGTACATGTCCCCACGTTTTTTTTCGTCAAGCTCTGCCCTGGCAGCCTTTAGCAATTCATTAAACCTGGGGTTTTTCCAATGGGTATCATTCCATTTGGCCTCAGCTGAATAGGCTGTTGAAAACATCAGGTCAACGGTGGCTCTACCATTCCAGAAACAGGATACCCATGGTTTTTTCAACCATATATTTGCCCAGTAACCATCTGTGGGTTCCAGAACCGTCTCAATCTGGACACCTGCCTTGGATGCCTGCTCCTTGTAAAGGATGGCCGCATCAACAATATTGTTCAGCCCTGAGGTATGGAGTTTAAAGGTTGTCCCTTCCATCCCGGCTTTTTTGAGATGAAATTTGGCTTTATCCGGATCATACTGGCGCTGCGGAAGATCTTTAGCAAAATACTTGTAGTTCGGAGAAATGGGGTGGTCATTTCCCACCCTGCCGTATCCGTTTAAAAATTGTTTTAAAAGTTTTTCCCGGTCGATGGCATATTTCAAGGCCAAGCGAACGTCATTATTGTTAAAAGGGGCTTTATCAACCATCATAGGCAGGGTAAAGTGAAAATTGCCGGGTGATTTCAAAATATTTATTCCAGGCGCTTTTTCCAGCCGATTTACAGTTTTCAGTTCGCACTGGTTCATAAAATCGATCTGTTTTGATAATAAGGCACTGGTTCTTGCATTCACATCCGGGATGCCAAGCATTTGAACCTCATCAAAATGCCCTCTTCCCTCTTTCCAATAATTGGGATTGCGTGTTGCAAGAGACCGAACACCCGGTTCCCAGGTTTTGAGTACATAAGGGCCTGTTCCTATGCCTTTCTCAAAATCAGCACCCTGGGTTCCGGAAGGAAAAATCGGGTAATGGAAATCAGTTAATACGGCTGGAAAATCCGCATTGCCCGAATCCAAGGTGAAAATCACAATATGCTTGCCATCTGCTTTTACTTCCTTTACCGGTGCCAGAATAGCCTTACCCGCAGACTTGGTTTTTTCTGGCACCGGTAAAGGAAGTAAAAGCAGA
>CAYVZG010000048.1:0-32675 GCA_964455805.1 uncultured Desulfobacula sp. | reverse complement strand
GGGGCACTCCCTATTGTCCATTGCATTAAGATCCCCTAAAATCCATTATGAAAAGTTAGCCTTAAACCATTATAAGAAATTTATTAATAGGTCTTTACAAAGTGAATAAAACCAGGTTTAAAATATCGAAAAACCTTTAAATAAAGGAATTTTTTATGAAAGATGTCGTAATAGTCTCTGCCTGTAGAACAGCCATCGGTGCATTTGGCGGAACCCTGAAAAAAAGCAATGCGGCAAAGCTTGCCGCCGCAACCATGAAAGAAGCTGTTAAAAGATCCAATATTAATCCTGAGATCATTGATGATATTCGTTATGGTAACTGCATGGAACCTGCTAATTCATGCAATGTGGCGCGTGTGGGCTCACTGCTTGCCGGGCTTCCGGACAGCGTACCGGCTGTCACTATAAATCGTGTCTGTATTTCCGGCATGGAAGCTGTCATTTCAGGTATGGCAATGATTCAGGCGGGTATGTCCGATGTGGTTCTGGCCGGTGGTGTGGAACATATGTCCGGGGTCCCTTATATCGTAGAAAAAGCCCGTTGGGGATGCAGACTCCAGGATCAGGTATTTGGAGATGCCATGATCCAGGCACTTCACTGTGGCTCCCATATTGTTCCCCATCCTGAAGACGGACCTGTGGATTCTGGGAAAGCCCCTTTGAGTTATTTTGTAGGCAAACCTTACATCATGGGCCATACTGCTGAGTTTATCGCCCAACACAAGGATATCACCCGTGCTCAAATGGATGAAGTCGCATTAAGAAGCAATAATAACGCTGAGAGGGCCACAAGGGACGGGCTATTCAAAGAGGAGATTGTTCCTATAATGATTCCGCAGCGGAAAAAAGATCCTATTCAATTTGATAAAGACGAGCACTTCAGACCTGGGATGACCCTTGAACAACTGGAAAAATTACTACCTGCATTTGTCCCTAAAACAGGCAAGGTAACTGCCGGCAATTCGTCAGGCATTAATGATGGATCTGCTGCACTGATGTTAATGTCCGGCGAAAAAGCAAAAGAATTAAATCTTGAACCCTTAGCCAGGATCAAGGCCGTAGGAAAGGGTGGGTGTCACCCTTCAGTCATGGGACTTTCCCCGGTGCCTGCTGTGAATCAACTCTTGGAAAAAGGCAATCTTAAAATTTCAGATTTTGATCTGGTAGAGGTCAATGAAGCCTTTGCAGCACAATACATTGCCTGTGAACAAGAGCTTGGTCTGGACCGAAACAAAACAAATGTGAATGGATCGGGAATCGGCCTGGGTCATCCAGTCGGTGCAACCGGAGCAAGGGTCATCGTAACCCTTGTTCACGCATTAAAAAATCAGAAAAAGGGTCTTGGTCTTGCAACCCTCTGTGGCGGAGGGGGTGTTGCAATGGCTACTGCCATTGAAATGTTATAAATAATGGTATGCGCAAATAAAAAACGAGGACAAAAAAGCGCAGGCTTTTCCTTCAAACAATAACATGAAAGGATCATACAAAATGGATTTTACAGGGAAAAAAATTTTGGTAACCGGATCTGGAGGAGGTATCGGCAAATCTATTGCATTACTTATGGCTGACCTGGGGGCTGATGTTGTGGTTAATGATGTTTCTCTTGAAAATGCACAAAAGACAGCCGATGACATTATATCCAAAAACCGAAAAGCCATTGTTTCAAATACCAATGTGGTTAAAAACACAGACGTAAAAGAAATGTTTGAATCTATTGCGTCTGAATTTGGCCGTTTAGATATCCTGGTGAATAATGCAGGAATCACAAAAGATTCCCTGTTGATGGATATGCAGGAAGACCAGTGGGATCAGGTGATGGACGTGAACCTAAAAGGCGTGTTCCTGTGCTGCAAGTATGCCGCATTGATGATGTCGGAACAGCAGTATGGTAAAATTATTAATATTTCATCTGCATCGGGTCAAATCGGAAATATTGGCCAGGCAAACTATGCCGCCAGCAAAGGCGGTGTTATTTCATTCACCAAAACCCTGGCCAAGGAGCTGGCAAGATATAAAATTAATGTGAATGCCATAGCACCCGGGTTTATCAGAACACCCATGACAGAGACCGTGCCTGAAAAAGTGGTTAATTATCTTATCGGACAGATACCGCTAAACCGAATGGGAGAGCCGGAAGAAATTGCCAATGCAGTTGCTTTTCTTGCATCGGACAATTCAGCGTATATCACAGGACAGGTGTTATCCATCAACGGGGGGATGTATGTCTAAAAGGAAAAATAAAACCAGCAAAATCATGACCGCAGTTGAGGCACTCGCGCTCATAAAAAGCGGAGATGTGGTAACCACCAGTGGATTTCACGGTTCAGTAGTTGCGGAAGACCTGATTATCACTCTGGGTGAAGAGTATGTCAAACATCAAACACCAAAGGACCTGACCATTGTTTATTGTGCCGGCCAGGGAGATTTTAAAACAACAGGGCTCAGCAACCTGGGACACCCGGGACTGGTTGGGAAAATAATTGCCGGTCATTTTGGCGGATCACCTCGGCTTTCCCGGTTCGCCCTGGACAACAAAATTCAGGCCTATAATTTTCCCCAGGGGGTACTGTCTCAAATGTTCAGGGACATTGCCGCCCATAAGCCGCGCACCATATCTGCCGTGGGTCTTGGAACCTTTGTAGACCCACGGCTCCAGGGCGGCAAAGTGAATTCAATTACCACAGAGGATATGATTGACCTGATCGAATTTGATGGGAAAGAATATCTATCTTATAAAACGTTTCCCATTGATATCGCCATATTAAGAGGGAGCACTGCAGACGAACTGGGGAATATTTCCATGGAAAGGGAGGCACTGACTCTGGAATCCCAGGCCCAGGCCATGGCTGTTAAAAATTCAGGTGGAAAAGTCATTGTTCAGGTTGAACGTATTGCAAAAGAAGGAACCTTAAGCCCGAGAGATATTGAAATTCCCGGGATTCTAGTGGATGCTGTTGTTATAAGCAAACCTGAAAACCACTGGCAGACCTATGCAGAACCCTATAACCCTGCCTACAGCGGAGAAACAAAAGCACCCATGGCATTGGTTCCCGCACTTGACCTGACTATTCGAAAAATAATTACCCGCCGTGCGGCCATGGAATTGCGGCCGGATGATGTGATAAATCTGGGGATTGGCATGGCCGATGGCATTGCCAATGTGGCCAATGAAGAAGGTGTACTTGATGAATTTACCCTGACGGCAGAACCCGGTATCATCGGCGGCATGCCGGCCGGGGGCCCGGCATTTGGTGCCTGCATGAATCCCCATGCCATCATTGCACAGCCCTCGCAATTTGACTTTTATCATGGCGGAGGTCTTGATATCTCCTTTCTGGGGCTGGCCCAGGTGGACAAAATTGGCAACAGCAATGTCAGCAAGTTCGGACCTAAATTTCAAGGAACCGGCGGATTTATTGATATTTCCCAGAATGCTAAAAAAGTGGTGTTTTTAGGAACATTTACCGCCAGCGGCCTTGACGTAGAGATAAATGATACCTTTCTCACCATTAAGAGTGAAGGAAAGGTTAAAAAGTTTGTAAACGAGGTGGAACAGATTACTTTTAGTGCCAAACAAGCCCTGGATACAAAACGGCCGGTTCTGTATATAACGGAAAGATGTGTGTTTATATTGACCGATCAAGGACTCATGCTCACTGAAGTTGCACCGGGAATTGACATTGAAAGGGACATCCTGGCTCACATGGAATATAGCCCGATGGTGGCAGATAATGTTAAAGAGATGGATACACGATTGTTTTCCAAAAATGCAATGGGGCTTGCCAATGATATCCTTTAAAATTTTAAAACAACAATCCTAAACAAGGAAGAACAATTGACTCTAAACAATACAGATGATTTGAGTCTTCAGATTATCAATAAAGCTCTTGAATTCGGCGCTTCTGCGGCTGGAATTGCCAATGTTGCCGAACTCAAGGAATCGCCTTCCCATGCCATATCCAAAAAAATCCCCGGATTCCTCAACACGGGGACGAATCAGGTTGATGGTAAGAAAGAGGGTGAAATCCATTGGCCTGATAAAGCTAAGTCCGCCATTGTCATTGCAGTTGAGCATCCTAAAGGTTCCCCTGATATGGACTGGTGGCTCAAGGGTTCCAAAGGTGGAACAAAGGGAAATGCCAAATTGATCGCTGTCTTTTCCAATCTGGCTGACTGGCTTGAAAATAAAAAAAAGATTCAATGTATCAAGCTTGCCTACCATATCGAACATGGGGCTGTCTTCATGAAAGATGCTGCTGTTTTGGGAGGGCTCGGATGTATAGGTAAAAACAATCTGCTGGTGACGCCCCGGTTCGGGCCAAGAATTCGCCTCAGGGTCATGCTGCTTTATGAAGACCTGCCTTCTTTGGGAATCCTGGATTTTGATCCCTGTACTGACTGCAAAGAATATTGCAGAAAAGCGTGCCCTCAACACGCCTTTGATAATAAAATTTATTCACACCAGGAACTCAAACTGAATGCATTGCCGGGAAGAACAGGGGTTTACAGCCGGGCTGAATGCAATCTTCAGATGGAGAAAAATCAAAGAAACGGCAGGGTTGTTGACATTGCAGGCAGTGGTAAAAAAGGCCGTGAGGTAAAATTCTGCAGGAACTGTGAAATGGCCTGTCCGGTTGGCAAATCTTCTTAATAATAAATTCTCAACCCGGGCAAGCCTTATGAATAGCTATTCCTTCCAGTGGAAGGGTAATTACAATTTCTTATGGCAAATATCTTGCCTACTATCTTTTATTCTCATTTATTTCCAAAGATGATATACTCATTTTTTCTATGCAATTTAATGATAGATTAATCCCGGGATTTAAAAATAATTTAGGATGGAAAACGCAAGATGAAAAATTTTAAAGCAAATAGCCTGCCCCTTTTAATCGGAAGCCTTCCAATGGAAAGTCATGAGCAAGCAGTAAAACTAGTATTTGAATACACACCGGAAATACCCCTTTGGGTGCAATTGCCCCATTACAAAGAAGAAGGTATGGTCCCTCAATTTCTTCCCGGACTACCCGGATTTACTAGTGCATCCGATAAAAATCTTCTTGATACGTCAACACCTGATTTTGAAAAGGAATTCCTATCTTTTTTTGAAGACTATTTATCAATAACTGAATCCGGAGCAGACCCTGCCGCCTCAAGGTTTGCCCTTGCTGGCAAAAGGGGAAAGGGGTTTTTTGAATTTTTAAAACAGGTGGATGAAAAAGAAGACTCTTTTCTCGCATTGAAAGGACAGGTTACAGGCCCCATAACATTTGGAACTGCGGTAAAAGATGAAACTGATAAAGACATCTTTTATAACGACCAATTAAAAGATGCCGCAATAAAAAAGCTGGCTATGAATGCCAGATGGCAGGCCAGTGAATTTTCAAAAAGAGGGGCTGTCCCCATTATTTTCATAGATGAGCCTGCACTGGCCGGATTTGGAACTTCTGTCTATATTACCATCACAAAAGAAGATGTCGTCCAAAGCATAGAAGAAATCATAGAGGAAATACATGCTGAAAATGGTCTGGCAGGTGTACATGTCTGTGCCAATACAGAATGGGATATGCTTCTGGCTTCACAGGTCGATATTATAAGTTTTGATGCATTTTCCTTTTTTGATAAATTTATATTATACCCTGAAATGATTAAATCCTATTTGGAAAGCGGAAAAATTCTTGCATGGGGAATTGTCCCAACCTCCAAAGCAGAGGTGGTTGCTGCACAAACCAGCCAGGGACTCGTACAAATGCTCAGTGCCCAAATGGATGATTTAGCTGACAAAACAGGAATTGATAAAAAGACCATCATATCGCAGGCTTTTATTACCCCCAGTTGCGGTACAGGCTCTTTAGATCTTGACTCTGCCAAAACCGTATTAAGATTGACTCAACAGGTGTCACAGGCTTTCAGAGACTATTGATGCTATTCGAACAAATCCCGCAGTATGAAATAAAAAGCAAAATACCTATCAAAAGGTTCATTTTTCTTCAAAAAAAGGGGTTTTCCCTAATTGATTTTCTGAAATAGGCTTTGTATAGATGCTCTGTATACTTTTCCACAAACCAGATTCAATTCTCGTTTGGAACTGAAAAGGCGGAGCTATCCCAACTTGAAGATAATTTGAGGTATTTTCAAAATTCGTATCAAACGCCCACGGCCCGATATAATATTTCTAAAGGTCAAGAATCAGGACAATCCGTGCTAATCCATGAAACTTAAAATGTAACAAATCATAGCAGCGACCCACTGGGGCGGCCTTCTGCCTTAAATCCCAGATCCCTTCGGCTTTGCCTCGGCGGTCCCTGAGCTCAACCGTTATGTCCGCAAATTGAAATATGAATAAAAAAATCAAAGAATTATCAAAACAACTTAAAAATGTCGGTCCTAAACTGGCAGAAAAGTTAGTTGAATCTGGAATTGATACGCCAGAGAAATTGAGAGAACTGGGAGCAAAGGAAGCCTTCAATAAAATATATGCCCAAGGCGATTCATACGGAGATTATAACGCAGCTTACCTTTATGCTTTGGAAGGTGCTATCCGGGATTGTGATTGGCTGAATATTCCAGACGAATTAAAGGCACAATACAAAAAATATGCAAGAAATCTTCAAGTTAGTAAGAAAAACTCGACATAACCCTTCATTGCTGCGGACCACAAGAGGCGAGCACTTGTTCCCTCCCTGCGGTCGGTGGCTCATGAACTCAAACGTTATCGTTCAACGAGCACAATCTAAATGATGAATATGTAGACACCCAAAATAATTAACCAAATGGAAACTACTGGAATATTGCTTTTTAGAGATTTTTTTTTACTTTCCGCCAAATTTACGGTTTATGTATCATTAATTTTTCTTTTGATTGATGTGTTAACTATAAAAAGTGCACGTAAAAATAAAGTTGACTTGGAATCAAAATATTTCATTTATCATAAAAAAAATGGACTTTTTTCGTCGCCAATTTTCAAGTTTGCCTTTTGGATTGGTCTATTTTATTATGTCGATGGCAGGTTTCTCCTTAGACCTTTATTAGTAGAACTTTGTTTAGGTTATTATATTTTTGTTGTAATTCGTACAGCAATCGAGTTGCGCAAAAAAATGCAGGCAAGACCATTTTAAATTAAACATAATTTCCGAAGATAACCCAGCGCTCCACTGGACCGCAAGAGGCCGCTTTTTTTAATTTGAAACAACTTTAAGATAATGATACTGTCAACTAAGTTAACTGGAAACCCTTGCGGCCCGTGAGCTTTACCGTTATGTGTCAGAAGCAGAAGACTTGACTAAAACTGGGTTGAATTTTACTTTATTTATCAAGCATGAATAATTTCAACATGGGAATCCTTTATAGTCGGAGGTAAATATGGGAAGAGAAATCAGACTATTCAAAACTGAAGAACGTAAATCACGAGAAGAGGTAAGCAATTTTTTTCGTCAGCTTGCTGATAAAATTTCAAATGGGAAAATTGTGTTGGCTCAAGGTGCCGAGGAAATCACACTTCAACTCCCACAAAATTTGATACTTGAGGTGCAGGTAGAGGATGAAGACAAAAGATCAAAAGGAACCCAACACAGTTTAGAACTCGAAATCAAGTGGTTTGATAACGAACAAAATGGAACCTTAGAATTGAAATAATTACACATAACCCATCAATTCAGCGGACCGCAAGGGGCGGCTTTTTTCAAAATCTGAGGCAACTTTGTAGTAGTGTTGCTCGTAACGAAATTTAGTGGAACTCGTGTTCCCTCCCTGCGGTCGGTGCCCCCTGAACTCAACCGTTATGAATCAGACAAAAAAAAATATTGCCGAATTTAAAGATTTAGTTTTTGGTACAACTAAAGCTATCAAAGTAAGAGATTATGACAAGGCCATTGTAATCTATAAAAAAGCATTGAGGCAGCAAGAAAATGATTTGTCTTTATTAAGAGGTATTGCAAAATGTTACGACTGGAAAGGTGATTTAGAAAATGCCTACAGTTTTGCCGATCAGGTACTTGCTATAAACCCTAATGATTTTGACATGTTACTACTTGCTTGCAAATATTGGTTTGAAAAAAAGAATGAAGACAAAACTTATAAATATGTCTGTAAAATCCTTACAACTACTCCAAAAAAATATACTAATGAATTAAAATTGGCTTTTTGGATCGCTAAACCACTTTCAATAATTTTCAAAAGCCTAAGAGATACGAACAAAGAATTGGCAAGTTCTTTCTCTGAACATGGAGATCGAAATGTAGAAGTTATAGATTGGGCAAAAAAATTTAAAGAATGGTATGAATCAAAGAATGAATTCGAAGTAGATTGATATCATAACCCATCAATGCAACGGACCGCAAGGGGCGGGCTTTTCTACCTTTTGCAACAATTTTGAAACAGTGTTGCTCTTACAAAATTTAGTGGAACCCTTGTCCCATCCCTCCGCTTGGCGGCCCTGATCTCAACCGTTATCTTTTAGTCACTTTTAATTATTGTTGACTTTAGCATACATTTGATACATATATATGCATATGAGAACTACACTAAATATAGATGAAGAAATTTTAAAAAAAGCATCCCTGCTTACAGGCGTCAAAGAAAAAACTTCTTTAGTTAGACTTGGCCTTGAGGCCTTAATTGCATTAGAAAGCAGCAAACGTTTAGCTCAACTAGGTGGCGCTGAAAAAGGGTTACAAGATATTCCACGACGCAGGATGGCCTAAACAAAAATGATTCTTGTCGATACCTCAGTATGGATCAATCACCTGAGGGATAACGATGAGCATTTAAAGCAACTGCTTCTTAAAGGTAATGTAATGTGCCATTCCCACGTTATTGGGGAGCTTGCATGTGGGAACATTAAAAATCGTAAAGAAATCCTTACTTTTCTCAAGGCGCTACCTACAGCGCCATTAATCGAATTCAATGAATATTTATATTTTGTTGAGAAGCATCAATTGAATGGTATAGGAATCGGTTTCGTTGATATCCATCTTCTGGCTTCATCAAAACTTGCTCAAACTAAGCTTTGGACAGCAGATAAAAGGCTTATTACTGCGGCATCTAAACTCGGTGTAAATTACTAAAAAAGATAACCAATCGTTACAGCGGACCACAAGGGTCGGCCTTTTCAAAGTCTGTGACAACTTTTGAACAGTGTTTCTCTTATCAAAATTTAGTAGAACCCTTGTTCCCTCGTTGTGGGTCAGCGGCCATGAGTTCAATCGTTAACCAGGTATAACCCATTTTTAAATTGATCCAACAGGTGTCACAGGCTTTCAGACAAAATAAGACAATACTGAACTTACTGGTTCTCTTTTAAGGCTTCCTCTGAAAAATCCTTGGATCGTCTTTCAAGATCTTCAAAATAAGCGGGATATATTTTTTTTGACTCATAAAGAATTATTGACCATGGAAGATCAGCAAAAGCGCCATGATCCTTTATATATTCCATATGTTTGTTCCCTGATTTATCAAGGGGGTGAAATATAGAATCTTTTGTTCCGTCAAATTCAAGCGGCTTTACGTTAAAATTATTGCAAAGCTCAAGATTAAATGCAGGGGTTGCCTTCACCCATTTGTTATTTAAAAACAACTCTGTATATCCGTGGTAAATAAAAATATCCGTACCCATTAATTTCATTAGCCGTTTTGTGGTCAGATGATTTTTAACATCTGCTAATCCAAGCCTTGCTGGTATCTTCTGGTTCCTGGCACAGGCCGCCAGAAGGACTGCTTTAGCCACACAATACCCATGGCCTTTACCCAGAACAGAACTTGCCTTCATGGATTCTTTGGAAGGTTCCATACTATATGGGTTGTATCTGATGCCGTCCCGCACTGCATAATAGAGTTGAATTGCCTTCTCAATTTGGTTCTGGCCGGAATGGGTATTTTTATCTGCAAACTCAACCACTTCCGGGTGATTACTGTCAATATAAAATGTGGGGTTTAGATATTCTTCCATTATTCACATCTGATCCTAATTCATTTTTTTAAACATATCTTTTTTCTATAGCACCTATGGATCAAAAATGAAATTATTTAAAAAAAAGGGCAACTCAATTGTATCTCGAAACAAAAATGTCCCATAATTTGAGACACAAGCATATTATCAGCACCTGACTTCCCCGCCTATTCCCATCTTTTATAAAGCGTCAAGATCTGGCATAGTTTATGCTTTTAAATTAAAATATAGTGTTTTTATTTAAATAAAGCAAAGGTGTTCAATGACAAAACCTTATGGCAGAAAAATTAAACAAAAAGTGGGGGAAATTCTTTGTGAACCCTCACGGGAAAAAGCTCTGGACAAGTTAAAACTGATTGCAGATGAGCAATTGGTCGGACATCTTTTTTCTCATTTTTACCATAGAGAAGAGCTGATAAAATTTCGAAGCATCACCGCAATGGGATATCTTGGGTCCAGAGTTGAACAAAAAAATATGGAAAAAGCCAGAATTATTCTCAGGCGAATCATGTGGAACCTGAATGACGAATCCGGAGGAATTGGCTGGGGTTCGCCCGAGGCCATGGGCGAAATCCTTTCCAGAAGTCCAAAACTTGCCATGGAGTTTAAATCCATTCTTTTCTCCTACCTTGATCCAGACTTTAATTATCTTGAACATGAAATGCTTCAAAGGGGAGTATTATGGGGAGTCGGAACATACCTTTCCACATACGCCCAGGACCTGAATAAAAAATCAGAAGGTCTTTTATTTGGATATTTACACTCTTCAGATCCCATAAAAAGAGGATATGCTGTCAGGGCTTTGATTAATGCCAAACGTTTTGATTGCAGTCTTGTTCCGGAAAACATTATTACCGACAATAATAAAATCGATGTTTTTATGGACTGGGATTTTATTCGGACACGCATTTCAGACTTGGCGCTGACATGTGAAAGCAGCAAAATATTTGCATAGCTTATTTTTTTGGCATGTTTATTGTAAACCAACTTTTAAAACCCAAATTAGCCTGACATATGTGAAACAAAGATTGACGATGGACATATGCTTAAAAAAAAATGTGACATAAATATCGCCCGGACCATTGACCTTGCACAGGAAATGATCAAACTTGCTCAAGCAGGGTACGAACAGAGAGAAGACCCGGCTTGCGGCGTCCTTTATGGTATTCTTCTGGACTCTGGATACAGGCTTCTTGATCTGGCACAAAAAGAAAAGCATACGCATATGCAAAAAGGCTGGTGGGAATAACCCAAAAGTGGAGCTGATTTAATGAACATTTATGTTGGGTCGGCATGCAGTTATGCCAGGAGCAGTGACAAAATCCGCCACAACCCTTCATTTCAAGTTCTGCTTAGTCGCTTTTAATTATATTCTTAGGAAATTTTATTATCCATGAAAACTCCTGTTGTTGATTTTAGTAGCTGTATTCTGTGCGAAATATGCGTTGAGGTGGCACCCCATGCATTTATCCTCAATGATGCAGGCTATATTGATGTGGTTTACCTTGACAAGTATTCAGATGAAAATATTCAGGAAGCCCTAAATAATTGTCCCAAAGACTGTATCACCATGGAATAATTTTATAACCCAAAAATTATTCTGACCTTAAGGTTTGCCTTTCTTGCTTCTTCCAAGTCTATCGGCTTTACCATTTGAAAAATGTATGAGAAATTAAAATTATTTTCCCAATTATAAAAAAATCATTGCGCATGATACACAAATGTGTCATTTACCTGGTCAATAATTGCAAATATAAATATCACTTTGCATCTGGGAAACAAAACTATGACAGACTTGAAAACGCCCATACTTGATCATGACAACCTTAATCTTGTCCTGGACAGCCTGAAGTTAGGCATTATCGCCCACACTCCCGATAGAATAATTACTGTTTTTAATAAGGAGGCAGAGAGAATTACCGGATATCAAAAACAGGAGGTTATCGGAAAAGATTGTCATAAAGTTTTTCAGACACCTTTTTGCGGCGGAAAATGTTCTTTTTGCGATGACTCACCGGATTTTCCCAATGATTCAAAAGAATATCCATTGAACATTATTACAAAAGACGGTTCCACCCGCCATCTTGAAATGACCGTTTCAGCTATTGTCAATCAAGAACAGATATTTAAGGGTGTACTGGCATCATTCAGGGATATGACTGAATCTTTTGACCTGTCCTTTAAGGCTGAAAACCTTTCCTGTTTCGCCGGTATCATCGGCAAAGATAAAGTCATGCAGGAAATTTTCAGGCAAATCAGGGATGTAGCCCTTTACAATTATCCCGTACATGTTTCCGGTGAAACCGGAACAGGCAAAGAAAGGGTGGCCTATGCCATCCATGATATCAGCTCATATGGGAGTGGTGCATTTGTTCCGGTAAATTGCGGAGCCATCCCCGAGGGGATTGTTGAAAGCGAATTGTTCGGACATGTCAAAGGTGCTTTTTCAGGGGCCATCAAAGAAAGAAAAGGCAGATTTGAACTGGCTCATAAGGGGACCCTGTTCCTGGATGAAGTGGCTGACCTGCCCTTAAAAACTCAGGTCAAGCTTTTAAGATTTTTGCAGGAAGGCTCATTTGAAAAAGTTGGCGGGGAAAAAAAAATTAGTGTTGAAGTCAGAATTATCAGTGCAGCCAATAAAAATCTTAAAGAAGAAGTTTCGGCCGGCAGGTTCAGAGAAGACCTTTTTTACAGGCTCAATGTTATCCCCATCCATTTACCTCCTTTAAAAGAGCGCAAAAGCGATATCCCCCTCTTGGCTAAGCATTTTCTAAAGGAAGCTGAACAGGAAAGTCCAAATTTAGTTCCGCAAATTGCCGATGATGCACTGGATATGTTGCTCGACTACCATTGGCCGGGAAATGTCAGGGAATTGAAAAATGTAATCCAGTTTTCCGTGGTGCGCTCAAGGGGAAACAAAATATTACCTTCAGATCTGCCTAGGGAAATAATCCAGGATGCAAATGTTACGTCGCGGTTCACAGACAGACCACTTATGCCAGAGATCATCCTTACCAAAGGCAAACTGGACATTGAATCGGTTAAGACCGCCATTAAACAAACCGGTGGTAACAAATCTAAAGCCGCAAGGGTGCTTGGTGTGGGAAGAGCTACCCTCTACAGATTCCTTGCTCAAAATCAAGAAATAAAAAATTACGTGGATCAGTTTTGATAGATACAGGATTATATGGCCATGTCTGCCCGAAAAATTATCCACCATCCTGGCTTTTTACGGTATAACCGATATCAAATATCTCATGACAGGACGGACAGATAAATAACCATTTCACACTATCATGGCCTTGCTTTAACATGGTATGAAATCCGTCCTTGTAACCACATTCCGGGCATATCCTGAATTCCTCTTCAAACTTGACTAAATTGATCATGTCCTTCATTTCAATTCCTCCGGTCATAACTTATCTGTATTTTCCCCAGAATATTCCACATCCAATAAAATTGCTAAAACGTCATATTTTAAACCATGACACTCCCTTTAGCGTAGGGTTCTCATTTTTTAACTCTCTTTCTTACAAAATGACATGAAGTTTAGAATCAATGCAACACGAATTTTTTATTTCCCCCCTGAAAGGTATGAGCCATTCACTTGCCGCCATAAACAGTATCTTACTTTATATCCAACAAATGTAAAATATGGCTTCTTCATAGCAAACCGGTTACTAAAAACAATTCTTAAATAAACGTAAATAGGTTGAATTGATTATCCCTTTACATAAATTCTAATCATTGATAGTAATTTACCGATTGAATGTTTCAATCATTTGGAATTTGATAAACAGCCAGTTTTTAAAAAGGAATCAACATGTACCACCTGGCAATTATTTTGCTTGTATTGATCGTGATGACCATGTTTTCAGGATGCGGTATACCTGATCTGCCTGGCCCCTTTGGAATTCCTGGATTATAAAAGTTAAATAAATGACGCTTTTCAATTAAATTGAACCTATGAATATGTTTAAAACTTTTTTATTCTACGCATTTGGATGGGTTGCCAAAACATTAGCAACATTGCTATTTTTAACTTGCCGGGTCAGGGTATTTGGCAGGGAAATTGAAGAGCAGTATTTAATTAAAAATCCCGGTAAAGGCCTATTATATGCTTCCTGGCATAGAGGACTTTTCTATTTTGTTTATATTTACCGAAATCTGAAATTTGTTGTCATGGCAAGTGCAAGCAAAGATGGCGAATTGGCTGCTCAGGCGACAAAAAGATTTGGCTGGATTCCGGTGCGGGGTTCCTCCAGCCGTAGAGGATCTGAGGCGCTTGTGGAAATGCAGGAACTACTAGAAAAGGGACATCGTGGTGGTTTGGTTGTTGATGCTCCCACAGGCCCTCCTTATATCTCTAAAATTGGTGTGATTGTTCTCGCAAAAAGAACCGGACTTCCATTGGTTCCGGTTATATGGAACGTGGACCGATGCTGGCACCTTAAAAGCTGGGACAGATCTATTATTCCAAAACCATTTTCCAAAATTATATACATTTACGGAGATGAGTTCATTCATGTCCCTGCCGATGCTTCCAGGGAAGAGTGTGAAAATTGTAGAAAAAAGCTTGACCATCTGCTCCACAAAATGATGTATCAAGCAGATAATTTTTTCAACAACCCCGAGGTAAACGACCCCCGTATGATAAAAGTTCCCAACCCAATTCCCAGTTTAGAAAAAATAGGGTATACTGAATAGTGCCCGGACAAAATCCATTGCGATTACATGAGTAATTGTTATTTTATAAAAATAATCTACACGTCTTTTAAGATTGTGTAGGTATTTAATATTTTAAGAGGAAAAATTAATGCAATTTTTAAAAAAAAAGACATTGACCGGTCTGGCCAGGACCTGCGGCTGAGCAGCAAAAATTAGTCCGACGGATCTGTCGGATGCGTTAAAGGGCATTATGCCGTCATCTGATCCTAATCTTTTAGTGGGCATAGAAACCTCTGATGATGCAGCGGTCTATAAACTGTCCAATGGGATGGCCATGATTAATACGGTTGATTTCATTACCCCGCCGGTTGACGACCCATATTGGTTCGGCCAGATATCTGCGGCCAATTCCATCTCAGATATATACTCAATGGGCGGCAGACCTCTCACCGCATTGAATCTGGTCATGTTTCCTTCCAAAATTCTTGATATGGGTATCTTGCATGATATCCTGCGAGGGGGGCATGATAAGGTTGTCGAGGCGGGGGCCTCTTTGGTTGGAGGGCACTCTGTTGACGATGAAGAACCGAAATACGGCCTTTGCGTTAATGGTATTGTTGATCCAAACAGGGTGATCACCAATACAGGTTCAAAACCCGGCGATGCTTTGATTCTGACAAAGCCAATTGGTTCCGGAGTACTATTTAATGCAGTACGTTCCGGAAAACTGCCGTTTAAGAAACTGGAACAGGATGTATTGCCTGTCCTTGCATCTTTAAATGACATTGCCATAACAGCAGCCCTTAAATTTGAGTTGCATGCCTGCACCGATATTACCGGATTTGGTATACTTGGCCATCTCCTTGAAATATCCCTTGGGTGCGATGCCAGGGTGGTGGTTGATTTCAATACCCTGCCCATCTATCCATATGCCTTGGAAATGTACAATAAAGGAGAGACCACCGGAAGTAACAAGAACAACCGGCTGATGGTGACCGCCCGCAGCTATGAGTTACAAACCGCTTTGTCCAAGAAGGAAGAGGAGCTGCTGTTTGACCCCCAGACATCAGGAGGCCTTTTGCTGTCTGTACCGGATTCTCAAAGTTCTGATCTTATTCAGGCGTTGAATACTGAGGGGATAACTGATGCCAAAAAAATTGGACATGTGGTTGCTGAACCGGCCGGAATTACCGTTGTATAAACAATGGAAATCTATTTAATTATAGGCTGTTTAAGTCTGATAACCGGTTTTTTGTCAGGCCTGCTCGGCATTGGCGGAGGCATTGTTCTAGCCCCCCTTCTTTTATATATACCCCCTCTTTTCGGCTTTGAGCCGCTTGGTATGCGAACTGTTGCGGGTCTTACAATTGTTCAGGGACTTTTGGCTTGTTTTGGAGGGGTGATTGTACATAAAAAATTCCAATTTGTAAGTGATAAACTCTCCATGATAATGGGAACCACGATTTTTGTTGCTGCCGGTATTGGCGGAGCTGCCTCAGGATTTATCTCCAATGACATGTTGCTTTTTATATTTGCTTGTCTGGCATTTGCGGCCGCTTTTTTGATGATAAAACCGGTAAAAAATGATTTGGAAAGACCAAATGCCGCCAATCTACATTTCAAGTGGAAAAGAGCAGTCGGCGTTTCTACTGGCGTTGGCCTGCTCGGCGGTATGGTCGGACAGGGCGGCTCTTTTATACTTATTCCTTTAATGAGTTCTTATGTTAAGATTCCAACAAGAATTGCCATTGGCAGCAACCTGGCCATAGTGATGTTATCATCTCTGGCCGCTTTTGTTTCCAAGGCAATAACCGGTCAGATCCAATGGTTAATGACACTTCCTCTTATAATCACAGTAATTCCCTTTGCAGCCCTTGGTGGATACGTCAGTTCAAAAATATCTGTCCTTTTGCTTCGAAGATTTTTAGCTTCTCTTATTGCCTTTGCAGCCTTTTGGATTTGGCTATCTTTATTGTGGTGAAAACGTACACAATAAAATCCTTTTTTTCCGCCAGCCACCACAGGCCAATCATGTTTGGCCATCAGCTGCAATCAACTCCAAGCCATTATTTTTTTTAACAAAATTAATAATAGTACCTTCCGTAAGTTCTCCCTTAAGGATGGCCATGGACAACGGATTTTCAAGTTCCTGTTGAATAACCCTTTTTAACGGCCGTGCACCAAAAGTAGGGTCATATCCTTTTTGCGCCAAATATGCCATGGACCTGTCATCCAGAAAAATTTTCAAATCCCGGGATGTCATCCGATGGTTGAGTTTTTCCACCTGGATAGCGGCAATCTCTTTTATATTTTCCATTGTCAACGCATGGAAGGTAATAATTTCATCAATCCGGTTTAAAAATTCCGGTCTGAAAACCTCTTTTAAGGCAAGGGTTATTTTTTGCTGAATATCCTTATTCTCAAGTTTATCGGTTCCAAACTCCTGTAAAAACCGTGACCCTACATTGGATGTCATTATAATGATAGTATTTCTAAAATCTACAGTCCGGCCATGTCCATCTGTCATCCGGCCATCATCTAAAACCTGTAAAAGCACATTAAATACATCCTGATGCGCTTTTTCAATCTCATCAAAAAGAATGACCGAATAGGGTCTCCGTCGTATAGCCTCTGTTAAAAAACCGCCTTCATCATACCCTACATATCCCGGTGGTGCCCCAATCAGCCTTGCCACAGAATGCTTTTCCATATATTCTGACATATCCACTCTGATCATGGCTTGTTCGCTATCAAAGATAAATTGTGCAAGGGATTTTGCAAGTTCGGTCTTTCCAACTCCTGTGGGACCCATGAAAATAAAGGTGCCGATGGGGCGGTCCTCTGGTTGAAGCCCTGATCTGGCTCTTCTTACAGCATTTGATACCGCATCAATTGCCTTTTTTTGACCAATGACCCTTTTTTTAATTTGATCTTCCATGTGAATCAGTTTTTTTTGTTCCCCTTCTAACATTTTCGACACGGGAATCCCTGTCCATATCGATACGACCTCTGCTACATCTGATTCTTCTACATCTTCTTTGAGCATTCTTTTATCTTGCTGAAACTCTTTTAAAACCCGCTTTTTGCTTTCAAGATCCTTTTGTAATTCTTGAATGGTGCCATATCTGATCTGGGCCACCCTTTCAAGGTCTCCATTTCGCTCTGCCACGCGTGCCTGGGTCTGGAATTTGTCAATGTCCTCCCTGATGCTGCTGATCTTCTGAATGAGCTTTTTTTCGCTGTCCCAGTGAAGCTTTAAAGGGGCAACTTCCCCTCGCATCGCCGCTATATCCATTTCAAGCTTTTCAAGTCGTTCCAATGAGGCTTTGTCTTTTTCTTTCAGCAATGCCTGCCTTTCAATTTGGGCCTGGGTAATTTTTCTTTGAAGCTCATCAATTGCCCTTGGCATGGAATCAATCTCAATTCTCAACCGTGAAGCACATTCATCTATAAGGTCAACGGCTTTGTCCGGTAAAAACCGATCTGAAATATACCGGTTGGACAATGTGGCTGCAGCCACTAATGCCGAATCTTTAATGCGTATCCCGTGGTGAACTTCATATTTCTCTTTTAGCCCCCTTAAAATGGAAATCGTATCTTCCACTGTTGGCTCTTTGGCAAAAACAGGCTGGAAACGTCTTTCAAGTGCTGCATCTTTTTCAATATATTTTCTATATTCAGTTAGTGTGGTAGCACCGACACATCTCAGAGAACCCCGGGCTAGAGCCGGCTTCAGCATATTGGATGCATCCACAGACCCCTCAGCTGCACCAGCACCGACAACGGTATGCAACTCATCAATAAAGAGGACTACTTCACCCTGGGCGGCTTCCACTTCTTTTAATACTGCCTTAAGCCGTTCTTCAAACTCACCACGAAACTTGGCTCCTGCCAGCAGGGACCCTATATCCAAAACGATTACACGCCTGTTTTTTAAGGTATCTGACACATCCCCTTCAATAATCCTCTGGGCCAGTCCCTCTACAATAGCTGTTTTACCGACTCCGGGTTCACCAATTAATACGGGATTATTTTTCCGTCTTCTTGAAAGTACCTGTACAATCCGCCTGATTTCATCATCCCTTCCTATGACAGGATCAAGCTTTCCCTCACGGGCAAGGGTTGTTAAATCCCGGCCGAATTTTTCCAGGGCCTGATATTTTTCTTCCGGATTTTGATCTGTCACCGTCTGGTTACCGCGAATATCCTTCAATACTTTTAAAATGGCTTCTTTGGTGACTCCATTTTGTTTCAAAAGGGTTAAAGCCTCCCCTTTAATTGTGGCAAGGGAGAGGAGGATATGTTCAAGACTCACATATAGATCTTTCATTTTCCGGGCTTCTGAAAATGAAAGATCCAAAACCTTATTACTATCTTGTGAAAGATAGATACTTGCTGATCCGGAAACTTTTACAAGTTTCTCGACACTGTCATGTATGCTTTTTTTTAAGGTATCCACTTGAACGCCGATCTTTTTAAATATCGACAGGACAATCCCCTTATCATCTTCTACCATAACCTTTAGGAAGTGGATCGGCTCAATGGCTTGATTCCCATACTTTTTGGTTATTTCATGTGCTGATTGTAATAGTTCCTGTGATTTGATAGTTAACTTGTCTAACTTCATAAAGCACCTTTGATATTATTTTTTGTATTTTATTACAGAAAGTAATACATCAAAATGTCGCGTCAAGTTATTCCCCCGTTTTTTCAACCTTCTCATTGCACATGGTTTTTCCATTGACAACTCCTACTCTGTGGTATACTTTTAACTAAATCAATTTTTAATAACTAATAACCCTTTAATATAAAGATATGCAAGGATGAAAAGCAGCACATTCAAAGATATCAGAACAAAACTGAGCAAGACCCAAAAAGAAATCGCACAGCTTCTTGGCGTCTCCACAAAGGCAATTCATAGCTATGAACAAGGCTGGCGTAAGATACCTCATCATGTTGAGCGCCAATTGCTTTTTCTGCTGTCCCGGACAATTATAACGGACAACAGATCTTTAGAAAAATGTTGGGATATCCAGAAATGCCCGGACAAAAAGCTAAAAAAATGTCCGGCCTGGGAATTTAATGCAGGAGATTTGTGCTGGTTCATTAATGGAACCAAATGCAATGGAGAAGCGCACAATTCATGGGAGGATAAAATGGAGGAATGCCGTGCCTGCAAAGTGTTCAACAATTTTTTTAACGCAGAAAAAGGGATTTAACACCAATGGATGATTTTATAATACACAGCATTTGCCAAACCGAAAGAAATAATGCTACGGATTATCGCAAACGATTACCCCATGTTATTAATTCAATACTTACATCAATGGATGATGAGAAATGTTTTGCACATATAGGGGATGAACCGATTCATTTTTCTACAAGCGTAAAAGAAATGATTCACAAATTCAGAGAGGTCTTGTTTCCCGGCTATTTTTCAAGCGAAAAAATTGACGGTGCTAACCTGGTTTACAATATCGGCCAGGCGGTTTCTCAGCTTTATGATATCCTGTCTGAACAAATCATTCATGTACTGAGGCATGACTGTCTCCGATACGGACAGGCCTGCTCTGAGTGTGAAAGCAGCGGCAATGGGGTTGCCCTAAAAGTGATAGAAGCAATTCCCGGCCTCCGCGTTTCATTGGCTGAAGATGTTAAAGGCGCATATGATGGAGACCCTGCTGCAAAAAGTCATGATGAAGTCATTTTTTCTTATCCAGGGCTATTCGCCATAACCGTTTACCGGATTGCCAACATCCTATTCAACTTAAAAGTACCCCAACTGCCAAGGATCATGACTGAATATGCCCATAGCCGTACCGGGATTGATATTCACCCAGGGGCCAAAATCGGTGAAAGATTTGTCATTGACCACGGAACAGGAATTGTTGTTGGTGAAACCAGTGTTGTTGGCAATAATGTCAGAGTATATCAAAATGTCACCATTGGTGCGCTGTCTCTTCCTCCAAATGCCGGAGAAAAACTCAGAGGGGCCAAACGCCATCCCACTATTGAGGACGATGTCATTATATATTCCGGGGCCACAATCCTGGGAGGCGAAACCACGATTGGCGCAAGATCTATAGTAGGGGGAAATGTCTGGCTCACAAATTCTGTTCCACCGGACACTAAAGTGTTTATGGAATCACCCGGTCTTATCTACAAACACCAGGACACCCAAAAGGAGCTAAAACATGAATACCAAACCTGATATTACAAAAACATGCGGCAACACACCTTTGATTTATCTTGAAGCTGCCAGCGATAAAACAGGGGCATTTTTATATGGAAAACCTGAATTTTTTAACCCTGCTTCCAGCGTAAAAGACAGGATAGGCCTTTCCATGATTGAAGATGCTCTCAAAACAGGAAAAATTGATTTGGACTCAACCATTGTCGAACCCACCAGCGGCAATACAGGCATTGCTCTTGCCTTTGTGGCTAGGGTAAAAGGTTTGAAACTTATTTTAACCATGCCGGAAACGATGAGTATTGAAAGACGGGCGCTGTTAAAACATCTGGGTGCCACCCTTGTGTTGACTGAAGGATCTAAAGGCATGAAAGGCGCCATTGAAAAGGCAAAAGAAATTGTAACGGAAATGCCCAATGCCTTTATGCCGGACCAGTTTTCAAATCCTGCCAATCCTGAGATTCATCGGAAAACAACTGCTCTGGAAATCTGGGATGATACAAATGGTAAAATTGATATTTTTGTAGCAGGCGTTGGAACCGGCGGGACGATAACCGGTGTATCAGAGGTATTGAAACAAAAAAAACCAGGTTTAATTTCAGTGGCAGTGGAACCTGCAGACTCACCTGTTATCTCCGGTGGAAATCCAGGCCCCCATAAAATTCAAGGCATTGGGGCAGGATTTATCCCTAAAAATTTGAATGTGGATATTCTCGATGAAATCGTTCAGGTAAAAAACGAGGAGGCTTTTCAAGGAGCAAAAGATCTTGCCGAAAGCGAAGGTATTCTTTGCGGCATTTCATCTGGTGCAGCATTTCAAGCGGCAAATATCATTGCATCCCGTCCGGAGAACAAAGGCAAAACCATTGTCTTTATTATCCCGGATACGGGTGAAAGATATTTGAGTACAGATCTTTTTAAGGATTCCTGAATTAAAGGAGTTTCAGGATGATATCAGCCCCCGTTTTTTAAGGAGGGGGACAGGGTCCACAATATGTCTTGGAAACCATTTTTTCTGATCCTGGGCGCCCAATGCCATTGAGAGCAATTCGGAAAAATGCAGAATCGGAATTGGATTTTTAAGAGTACACCTGATTTCAAGGTTGAGGTGACACATTGAACAGGCGGTTACCAGACACTCGGCCCCGGCTTCCATAGCTTTAGATACGATTTCATTCACAACCTTTTCAGCCAGTTTTGGTTTTGCAGCCGACAGGTATGTGCCACAGCACCTTGCACCATAACCATATGGAATCATATCAGCCCCAAGCTTTGACAGCGTCTTTTCCATGACACCGTAATAATTTTTTTCAAGTCTTAAATCCGGCGGCATGGAAAGCATGCAGCCATAATAAGGGGCAATTTTGATATTTTTTAATTTTCCCTTGGGATTATCAAGATAATCTTTTAGAGAAATTCTATCAAAAATCTCAAAAAAATGAATGATCTCCAATTCCTCATCAAATGGTTTTTGCCATAGGGCTTCAAATTCCTTTTGAAGGTTCTCGTCGTTTTTAATTTTAAAATACATGGATTTGATTCTAATCAGACAGCTTGGGCAGGCTATCATTAATGGGATTCCCTTTGGTGCCAGGGCAATATTCCTCATGGGTAGATTTTGGGACACCATATGGTCAATGCTGTGGGCAGATGATGACCCGCAACAATTCCAGTCTTCAAGTTCAATAAGGTCAATGTTCACCTGATTGCAAAATTTCAGCAGAGACATTGTATTTTCATGACCGGACGCTTTAAGTGAGCATCCAGGAAAGAACGAAAATTTTATTCTTTCGGACGGATATGTATTGTCATTTCTTTTTAAAGATTTTCCCAATGGCTTTTTTATCCTGAATTTTTGACGGTGTTAAATCCAGCTTTCTTTTTTTCAGCATTTTAAGGCCCATCCCTACATCGCTGAGAAGATCCATTGTCTTGAGTTTATACCGCATCATAATCTCAAGCTTATGGGTTCTGCCGTATTTTTTTATAGTGTTCATTACTTCGGTATGAAAATTTAAAATATCGGGCTCGGCAATTTTTATACCTTTTTTAATCGCTTTATGACGGAGGCCGTCCATGATGCCTGGTATGTCAATGGCCATGGGACAACAACTGCTGCAGGTATCGCATCCCACACACACCCATATGGTGGAGCAATTCAATGCTTCCTCTTCCATTCCATACTGTATTAGGCGGATAACAGCGTGGGGAACATAATCCATCCCCTCCACAAAAGGACAGCCATTTGCACAGGTTTTGCAATGCAGGCAGGAGTTAAAATCAATTCCCGTACCTGCCTTGATTTCATCGGCAAGATCCTGATGGCTGCCATCCAGATTTTTCATATCACTTTTCCATCCTTCCAGAAAGGCGACATATCCCTGAGTTTTTTAATGGCATGAACAAGGGTGTTAATAATGATATCCATTTCATCCTTTGTATTATAATGGGATAAGGAGAACCTTATGGATCCATGGGCTGACTTAAAGGGTACTTCCATTGCCATGAGCACATGGGAAGGATCAAGAGAGCCCGAGGTGCAGGCAGACCCTGAAGACGCACAGATACCTTCTCTGTCCAGCAAAAGGAGGATAGATTCTCCTTCCACTGCATCAAATCCTATGGATAATGTGTTTGGCAGTCTTTGCTCAAGGTCGCCATTAACTGATGCGCCGGGAATTTTCTCCAAAAGCTGATTTTGCAGGTAGTCCCGAAGCTCCCTGACTTTTGTGTCCATAAAAGTCAGATTCTCCTGGGCAAGTTCACAGGCCTTTCCCATCCCTATAATAGAAACGGTATTTTCAGTGCCGCCGCGCCGTCCATTTTCCTGGTGCCCCCCGATCAGAAAGGGTGAAAGCTTAAAACCCTTTTTAACATAGAGGACGCCGATCCCTTTGGGAGCATGGATTTTATGACCGGAAAGCGACAACATATCCACACCCATCTTTTTGACATCAATGGCAATTTTACCTGCTGCCTGTACGGCATCCGTATGAAACAATATTCCTTTTTCATTGGCCTTTTTTGCAATGTCTTCTATGGGGAACAAAACCCCTGTTTCATTGTTTGCCCTCATCAAGGAAACAATGGCTGTATTATCCGTCATACTTTCATACAAGCGGTCACAATCGAGTAATCCTTTTTTGTCCACTGGAACAAAGGTGACCTCGTAACCCCTTTCCTTTTGAAGATGCTGATAAAGCTTATTAATGGCGGGATGTTCTACATTGGAGGTAATAATATGTTTTTTGTCAGGAAAAGCATTAATGGCAGAATAAACAGCGGTATTATCACTTTCTGTTCCACAGCTTGTAAAAACAATTTCATCTGGATCAGCATTTATAAAATCTGCAACACGCTGTCTTGCCTCTTTTATTTTTCTATCAACCTGATCTCCAAAGGTATGCATTGAAGAGGGGTTACCATATAGTTCGCCCAAATAGGGAAGCATTTCCTCTATAACTTCATCAGCCACTTTTGTTGTTGCATTGTTATCAGTATATACAATTTTCATTTTTTTAAAATTATCCTTTAGCTTTAACTGACTCAATCACTTCTTCAATCCTGTCCAGGCACCCTCCGCATCCACCACCGGCTTTCAGGTAATTGGTCACATCCTCAGTTGTTTTAAGATCGTTTGCCTTTACGGCGTCAATGATCTCAAGATCGGTAACATCAAAGCATTCGCATACCATTTCACCTGGTTTTGCTAATATCTGGATCCCTCGATAGTCTGCGATGGCTTTTTTTAAGGCAGACTGTCCCATGACCGAACAATGCATTTTTGCTTTTGGCAATCCTCCCAGATAATCTGAAATATCATCATTGGTCAGTTTTGCAGCATCATCAAGGGTCATTCCCTTGATAATTTCAGTCAGGGCTGATGAAGATGCTACAGCACTGGCACATCCAAAGGTCATAAAAGTGGCATCAATTATTCTTTCGCTCTCGTTGACTTTCAAAAATAGTTTTAATGCATCTCCGCAATTTAATGAGCCTGCCTCGCCAACAGCATTTGCTCCTTCCAACTCTCCCACATTCCTGGGCTTTAAAAAATGATCTTTAACTTTATCCGTATAATCCCACATTAATGGTCTCCTTCTTCAAATCTCAATAGGCATAAACTAGTTATTTTTATTTTATATTTCTACTATACTACAAAGTGGTAGATTGTCAATGTGAGCCATGCCTTTTAATTGGTATTTTGCTCACAAAATTATAGTTTTAATTCAATCTAACCGGTACGGCATTTCTAATACGAATCATTTTCGTATTAATGAATGTATCCCTTACAACAATCTCAACGCCATTTGCCACAACTTTTTTTAATTTTTCTGCATAGACCTTATCAATCATGTCCACAGGTTTAAATAATTTTGCATCCATACGCTGGATCAAAAAGAATATAACCCCTCTATGACCCAAAGACACCAGGTGTTCTAGTTCGTCAAGATGCTTTTGCCCCCTTGTGGTCACTGCATCCGGGAACATGGCTGTTCCCTCTTCCACCAGGGTACAGTTTTTGATCTCCACATAACACTTTTCTCTGTCCTTGTTTTCAAGAAGCAGATCAAGCCTTGTATGACTGCTTGTCTTCACCTCAGCCTTTACTTTATCATAACCGGATAGCTCATCAATCAGGTCATTTTCAATGGATTGTTTCACAAGCTTATTGGGAATCATGGTATTAATACCGATCATTGTTTCCGGCGTTTTAATTAATTCCCAGGTATATTTATATTTTCGCTTTGGGTTGTTGCTTTCCGAGAGCCAGACCATGGAACCCGGAACCGCACACCCTTTCATTGAACCGGAATTTGGACAATGGGCCGTTACCTTTTCACCGGTATCAAGCCTAATATCGGCAAGAAACCGTTTGTAGCGCTTTATCAATATTCCCCTAATTAACAAAGGCAGCTCAAACCCTTTGTATGACATATCTTAATTTCCTTTTATCTACTTAGTACATTCCCTACCCAAATCATCCAAACTCAACTCTCGCCTGATACCAAACCGGGTCAGGCAAAAATCATATTTGACCGGGTCTTGATTTAAGATCTTTTTAAACCCTTTTGTGATTTCAAGTGCTGTTTTCATATCTGCACTTTTTCTTTTGGTAAACTCAAGCATCGCTCCTATCTTGTGCATATGCGTGTCCAAAGGGACAATCAACTGGGCAGGATTTATCTTGTCCCATCCTCCCGGATCTATCTGGTCTTTTCTCACCATCCACCGCAAAAAAAGCAGGCTTCTTTTACAACCACTGTTTTTTTGCGGATCAGCCATAAGATGTCCTATTTTGTTATGTGTATTCATCTGGTTATAAAAAAAGACAAGGCCGGGTATTATGGTTTTATCGTCAGGTGCCATCCCTTCATAAAAACAGTTTTCAAGGGATGAGAACCGTTTTAAAACCCGGCTGATTCCGTTTAATAGCCTAACCAGGTGGACATCTTTTGCAAACCTGTATCGAAATCCTTTAAAATCATCTGCCATGTCTTTAATTGATTTACTCGTGAGATAATCAAACGGACTGGGCTCGAGCTTTAAAAGGATATTCCCCACAGTTTCCATTATCAATTCCACCCGCCCATATGCAAGGCAGGCTGCAATAAAACCCACAATTTCACGATTTTTTTTCTCAGGATAGTTATACAGAAACAAAAGCGGGTCAGGATCTATATATTTTTTTTTATTGTATTGACTGTATAAAGCCTCCAGTTTCCTTTTTAAACGTGTTGTTTCCAAATTAGACACCCTGATTTTATATCATTTTTTCCCATCATAAACAATTTAAGCAATAAGCCGATTCAAGACTTAAACTCAAGATCCAACAAAATAATCACTTTTTTTTAACACTCTCACCATGGGAAAATAAGTATCAGACAACAATGGTCAAATAAGTTTATTTCCTAATTTGAAATTTTATATTATGATTTCTTAAATTTTAATAATAAATTGACGATTTATGCTCTGATTTTCTGTCAGAAAAAAATGACAATGACGAGGAAGAACAAAACAAATGGTATCTATTGCAGAACTATTAAAAAACTCTTTTAAAAAACAGGGTCAAAAAACCGCCCTGTCCTTTTTAAGGGGTAATAAAGCAGAGACCCGTTTGTCTTTTGAGGATCTGGATTTGGATTCAAACAAAGCGGCTAACTTTTTTTTAAAACAAGGGATTAAAAAATCCGACAATATTGTCTTGCTCCTTGATAAATCACTTGTTTTTGTTATTGTCTATATTGCCCTTCAAAAAATAGGAGCCGTGTGTGTACCTCTGAATCCCGGATTTAAAAAATCCGAGTTAAGCTATCTGTTAAATGATGCCTCACCCACGCTCGTGATTACAAACCCTGATCTGTCAAGAATTATCAAAGAGATTCATCCAGGCTTCGCCTGCCTGGAAATTAATACCAAGATCCCGTATAAAAAAATTCCATTTTTAAAATCGAGTTCTGATTCTCTTAAAAAAATAAATCTGACTCCTGATGATCCCGGTCTTATCATTTACACTTCCGGTACCACAGGCGATCCAAAAGGGGCTGTCCTGACTCAAAAAAATTTGGTGAACGACACCAAAAATATTATTCAAATATGGGAGATTTCAGATTCTGATACCTTATGCCATGCATTGCCCCTTTTCCATGTCCATGGTTTATGTTTTGCCCTGAACACGGCTTTGATTTCAGGTGCGCATGTGATTTTACTTGACCGCTTTGCCCCTGAAACAGTGATTGATATTTTAAAAGAAAACAAAACAGATCTTTCCTGCTCCATATTCATGGGAGTTCCGGCCATGTATTCAAAACTAATTGACACGATTGAGGATAAAAGTCTCTGTTTTGACCACATTAGATTGTGGACATCAGGATCCGCCCCCCTTGCCGTCAATGATTTTCAAAGGATAAAACAGACCTTTGGCAAAGCGCCCGTTGAAAGGGAAGGTATGTCAGAAACCGGCATGAATTTTTCCAACCCGTTGAACGGGAAAAAAAAACCGGGCTCCATTGGTCTTTCACTTCCCGGCGTTGAGGTTAGAATTGTGGATCCTGATACTTTACTGGATGTGGAACAAGGCGAGATAGGAGAATTCTGGTTAAAATCAGACTCCATCACATCCTGTTATTGGGAAAAACCCGCCGAAACTGCCAAAACCTTTAAAAAAGGCTGGTTTAGAACAGGGGATCTGGGGAAAAAAGACAAGTACGGATATTATTATCTTACTGACCGGCTAAAAAATATTATCATTACAGGAGGGGAAAATGTTTCTCCCCATGAAATTGAGATAATAATTAACACGCTTGCTGAGGTTATTGAATCCTGTGTTTTTGGCATTTCCGATAAAAAATGGGGTGAAAAAATTGTAGCGGCCGTTGTGAAAACGCCTAATTCCGGTGATATTTCAGGAGCAATCACTGACATTTGCAAAAAACATCTTCACGACTGGAAATGCCCCAAAAAAATCATTTTCACTGAAAAATTACCCAGAAATACAATGGGTAAAGTCTTAAAGGAAAAACTTAAGCATTTAATTGTTCAGATTCCTCGTGGTTAGAAGTGCTGTTATACAATAAAAGCGGCCTGCAAGTGCAAAGGTTGAGATCATATTTACAAAGATGTTGACGAACGAACTCAAACAAGACCGCACACTTATTCGTCATAGACAATATAGTCACACCGGCACTTGAGTTTTTCAGCCTTGAACGGTTGAGATTATACCTGATATTTTTAATAATTTTAAGGCCTGTGATCGCTATTGTTGGATACTAATCCTTTGAGTAAGATTTTGCCTAGAAAACCATCAAAAATTACCTTGCATATTGCAGATACGATTTGTATATAATTGATATCTCAAAACAAACGCTGCCTGATTTGACGGGGTGATTAAATAACCCCAGAACAAAAAGTTCAAAGATTATAGGAACACCATATCAAGTATTATTGCACAGAACTCTGAGCAAATTTTTGATACTTGTATTGATAATATTATAGCTGAAATTGCAATTGCCTTTAATACAGTTAAACGTCTTATAGATCCAGAGACCACTGAAAGTTTGGAATAAATAGAATCCCAGCTTTCTGAAACAACTAACATAACATGAGAAACATGATGTTGAAAAAAGTGTTTGGAGAGCCACTTGTTTGGTTTATGCTCCTCGGAGCTATTATTTTTTTCCTGAAATATACCTGGTTAAAGGAAGAGGGTGACTATCAGATCAGGGTAACACAGAATGATGTTTCCCGCATTCGTAGTCAGTGGGAAGCACAGTCTACAAAACCATTATCAGAGATAGAGCTGAGATCACTGCTCGAAGATTTTGTGCTGGAAGAAATCTTATACCGGGAGGCTGTCCGGCTCGAACTCGATCAAAACGATGTGATCATACGCCGCCGCCTCGTCCAGAAATTGCAGTTCCTTGTTGAAGATGTATCAAATAAAGACCTCCCAACAACGTCAACGCTTCAACCTTATTTCAACAAACACCTGGATCAGTATACCCTTTCTCCCCGGATCTCGTTTTCACATCTTTATTTCAACAGGAAAAAACCAGGGACAACAACAGATAAGGACCTGCGATTGATGAAGGCAAAACTGAATGAAGAAGCAATTCATGGAGGCACATCCAAAATCAACCTGACGGGTGCCGGAGATCCTTTTATGCTTCCTTTCGCCTATCACCAAATAACACCGGACAAGACAGCCTATCTGTTTGGTCGTGCGTTTGCGGACGCCATCTTTAAACTCAAAGCAGATAACCAATGGCACGGACCGGTGGCTTCCGGATATGGAGCACACCTGGTGATGGTTTCCAGTTACGCGGCTGCCAGACATCCCAGTTTTGAAGAAGTCCGGGATAAGGTCTCTGCTGACTTTGAAAAAGCCCGACGAGAAAAGGTTGATAGGGATATGAAAAAAAAGCTGCGGAAAAAATATCAGGTATTCATGGATGTCTACAGCAGTGAAGGTAATCAATTATGAAGCCTTTTTTTACCCGATTCTTGTTTTTCGGACTCCTATTGTCACCATTCCTGATACAGGCCAATAATCAGCAGTTGCTGGCTCATGAAATCAGACCCGCTTACCTGGAATTAACCGAAATCCCGGCAGGACGGTTTGATATTCTCTGGAAACAACCGATACGACAAGGACGAGGGCTGAACGTATCTCCAAAACTACCCGATAGTTGTAAATCTCTTGGAATGCACCGGCCTGATGTTACACCCGATGCATTGATTAAACGCTGGACCGTTGATTGCAGCCCGGATGGCATCAACGGCCTGCAGATCTCCATTGTGGGACTAAACCGTACGCTAACAAATGTGATGGTGCGTATTCAGTATCGAAATGGGAATGTGACATCCGAAGTTCTTTCAGCCGATAAGGTTTCCTTTGTGGTTTTTCAAGAAAAAGCAAAGGTTCCCTGGGATTATCTCCAGCTGGGTATCATGCATCTATTGTCTGGTTTTGACCATATCCTTTTCGTGATCGGATTGATGTACCTGGTGCGACGGCCTATGCTGCTGGTTAAAACAATTACCGCCTTTACCGTCGCACACAGTATCACCCTGGGTCTCTCGGCGCTGGGCCTGATTTTAATGCCCCAATCGCCCGTTGAAGCGTTGATTGCGCTCAGCATCCTGTTCCTGGCTTTCGAGTTGACCCGGAAGGAACCGGCTAAAAATATAACCGCACAATATCCGTGGCTGATTGCTTTTGTGTTTGGGCTGTTACATGGGTTTGGGTTCGCCAGTGTCCTGTCAAATATCGGACTGCCTGAACCAGGTGCGATTCAGGCCCTGTTTCTGTTTAATGTCGGAGTTGAGATCGGTCAGTTGATTCTTGTCACCGTCATACTGCTTATTCTACACGGCACAAAACCCAGGAGAAAACAGATCCCGTTTTCTCTCACCAGAGTACCGATTTACGGTATGGGCGTAGTTTCTGCTTTCTGGTTGATAGAAAGAATTTTAAATTAAAGGAGTATGGAAATGAAGCTTTACTGGATTTTAATCGGCCTGTTCCTAGTGGTATTGGGTCTGTTGCCGGATGGTCTACTGGCCGAAGGATCAACCGCTGGATATAATCCGCAAAAGAATGCATACTTTGGTGATCTTCACGTCCACACACAATATTCCTTTGATGCCTTTATTTTTAAAACACGAAATTCACCAGACGATGCTTATCGATATGGAAAGGGGGAGCAGATCATGCACGCTGCCGGCTATCCGATCAGACTCAAAGGCCCGTCCCTGGATTTCATGGCTGTGACGGATCACGCCGAGTATATGGGGATTGTACCGGCCATGGCGGATCCTGATCACCCGCTATCAAAACTGCCTCTAGCTAAAAAGCTTAGGAGTCCAAAACCAAAAATCAACCTATCTGTTTTCAAAGCCTTGGGCAGGGGTCTGTATTTGGGAAGACCAATCACAGAATATTACGATTTGGATGTCATTCGCTCTACATGGCAAAGAGTGATCGAGAGTGCTGACAGACACTATCAACCGGGTAAATTTACCACTTTATATGGCTATGAGTTCACTTCCAGCCCGGGATTTACTTTCCACCGGAATGTCATTTTCAGAAGCGACAAAGCACCGGAACTTCCATTCAGCGCACTGATGTCAAATGATCCCGAGGATCTCTGGCAATGGCTGGATAAAAAAAGGGCTGAGGGGATCATGGCCCTGGCCATTCCGCACAATCCGAATCTGAGCAACGGCAATGCCTTTGATGATGAACAGAAAACCAGATCAGGTGTTCCTTTTAACAGTGAGTATGCCCGGCAGCGGATGCGGAATGAACCTCTGGTTGAAATCACACAGGTGAAAGGGACCTCAGAAACCCACCCATTGCTGTCACCCAATGATGAATGGGCAGACTTCGAAATACACCGGAAACTAAAACATACCAATATCTCGGGCAGCTATGTCAGAGAAGCCTATCTGACAGGCCTGGCACTCCAGGAAACCAAAGGGTTCAACCCGTACCGGTTTGGGCTGATCGGTTCCAGCGACACCCATAACGGAGGAGCCGGGTACTGTGAAGACAACTATTTCAGTAAAATAGGCATATTTGATGGAACCCCTGTCAAAAGGGGTTCAGTTCCTCGTCAAAACAAGAAAACCTGGGATACTTTTAATGCTGATCCCGTTTTTGCAAAATGGGGCGCATCGGGATTGGCTGGAGTGTGGGCGGAAGAGAATACTCGTGATGCAATTTTCAAGGCTCTGCAACGAAAAGAAACCTTTGCTACCAGCGGTCCACGGATTCGGATCATATTCTTTGCCGGATACGATTATAACCCATCCCTGATTGACAAGAGAGATATACTTGCCAAAGCCTATCAAGGCGGTGTGCCCATGGGGAGTGACCTCAAGGCCAAAGGGAAGCAATCCCCCCGTTTTCTGGCGTGGGCTGTTCGTGATCCCAATGGCGGCCGGTTGCAGCGGTTACAGATGATCAAGGGTTGGTTCCAGGGAGGCAAAGCTTATGAACAAATATTTGACATTGCCTGCTCCGACGGCCTGAAACCAGACCCTGGGACACATCGGTGTCCAGATAACGGAGCCACGGTCGATCTGTCAGATTGCCGTTTTTCAACCGATAAGGGAAATGCTGAACTCAGAACAATTTGGGACGATCCAACATTCAAACCCGATCAAAGTGCTGTTTATTATATAAGGGTACTGGAAAATCCTACCTGCCGCTGGTCCACCTGGGATGCAATCAGGGCAAAAGTTCCCACAAATCCTCATTTAAAGAAAACTGTTCAGGAAAGAGCATGGTCATCGCCAATCTGGTTCCGGCCTAACCCGGATATTTCATTACATGTCGACGTAGAGTCTTTTTTTGGGTATTTTTGTGAT